>DAOUJL010000073.1:0-52672 GCA_034422735.1 Dehalococcoidia bacterium
ATCCAGGCAGCGTGCGAAAGAGCACAGAAATACAATAGCGAACAGGAAGAACATTATCGCAAACAGCAAGAACGACTGAAGCCGTTTACTGACGCTCATTGGGGTAGTAGTAGTGCTGGCTACGTTAGCAAGCAACTATTTTGTGGCGATTCACCCGTTAGTATCGATGTCCGATGGGATGGGACTCAGTACACGCTGAGTTGGACCATTTCGACAGAATCTTCACCAAGTTCTGAGTCCTTCGAATCGCCAGAGGAAGTCATGAAGTACGTGGAGGCCCTAGACCAATGGCTCCAACAGCTTGCCGGAGCCAATAGGAAAACCCAGTAGTAACTTTCCCCACGTGTGCCTCGTGTTAGCGCCCATGTAAGAGTGACCGAAATCGCCGAAATAGAATTGACCCACCTGAGAGCAGAGTCATCATCTACGGAGAATCCGTGAAGGTGCTGTAGAGAGATTGTTGAAGGTGGGAGAAGATGAAATGTGCGGGGTGCTCGACGCGGGAGATAGCCCAGAGGCTGGGCATTGCTCGAAACACGGTGCGTCCGTATCTGAATACACCAGAGGCGTTGGTGCCCACTCTGAGGAAGCGTCGGGCTTCCAAGCTGCGCCCGTCGTGGAGTGTGATGGTGGCGTCGAAGCGGCCCCTGCGGTGGAACTCCACGCGGGACCGGAGCCCGTCGGCGCCGGGGGACATCGAGGCCGCGAGTCTGTAGACGGCGGCCACGGCGTCCATCCTGCGCATAAGCAGCGTTAGCCACTCCCTGGACATGGGGAAGGCCCGCACGAAGTCCGAGGGCGCGTCGAAGCCCAGGACCCCGGCGGTCTGCCTGATGCCGCTTGACGGTGATGAAGTACCTCTGGCTCGACGATAGGTGGGCGGTGCCGTGCCTGAACCGCCCGGCGATGCCGTCGGCCAGCAGCCCGGTCAGGGCGCGGTGGACGGTCGAGTGCGGCTCGCCCAGGATACCCGCCAGCTCCGTCGAGTCGGCGAAGGGCAGTCGGCTGAGGGCGTCGAGCAGTTGTCGGTCTGACGGGGCCATATTCCCAGCGTATCAAGAGAGGGGAGTGTTGGGCAGCAGGGAGATGTCAGCGTCGTCATACGCTGCGTTTGCCGGGAGTTTCTTGAAGAGTAACGCGAGTGCTAGTGCCAGGACACCGTGGCCGATTGCGGGCAAGCACGTAGCGTACCTTCCTTGAACTGCACAGTCAGTTCAGCATGGTGCCTAATATCGCGGTTTGCTGCTCCCCATTTTTCTAACAAGTACTGTTCAAACCCGGTCGGTGACTCCAACGGGAGGCACAACTTTGACATTTGCTTTCCGTTGTAGGTCCAGCTGATTCGGCCTGTTTGTACATGATCTGCTGAGTAGTTCAAGAGCCATCCCCTACTGTACGCAAAGGCATTGACCCGGTCCGGAATGTTGGGAAGCGTGGGGTACCTTATCAATCCAATGTCCTCTAGGGCTAGCAGCCCTTCATCGGTAACTCCATTACTATTATAGATTTCGTCACCCGGGTTGATAACCAAGGGAATCGTGTCTCTTGGGCCAAATTCAAACTCGAACCGCATTACTTGGAAGCGGCAAAGGTCGTGGAAGAGTCGGGCGTTTGATTTGTCCATATCCGCCAACATATTCACCGCCCTAGGGGAGTAAGTTCCGGGGGAATTCACTTCACCTGCCAGCAGTTGTGCCCAAAGCAGTGACATCTCTTCGTCGGACACCAAGCGCGCTTTATCCCTCCAGTTTGCAACCCAGTCGTCAGAGATCGGAGCTGAGTCTACCGTTTCATCCAGCATAGGCAGTGCCTTGCACAGAATGTTTGCCAGGTTGACTATCGATGCTTTGCCGCCGTAGGTAGCCAGCATTTCCAGAACATTGGGGTCAAGGGGATTTGATTCAATGTGGTCTGCCAGCCGACTAGCTAAAGCCAATTGTATTTCCGCTTTGGCATCGGCTGCCGCTTGGCGCCGTGTGAACGTCGGTCCAAATACTTTGCCAATGAGATCAAGGCCTGCCCTTCCTGCTTTAGCGCCTTCTGCGCCTGCATTGGCCATTGCTTCTATTTCGCTCATGGTTGACCTCTTTGTTCTGGCTCAGCGGTGTTCCGGTCTTTGTTTCGAGCGTGCACACGCTCCCCTGACGCCACCACCATCTATGGACAGGATTCTGAAGGGAAGGTCGTTCTCCCACGGCACGGGGTCCCAGGTCCTTTCGGGAATAGCTTCCGTTCGGCGGCCGGGACTCCACGCTCCAGAGCGCTTCATCTAGGCTCTGCCGACAAACCGTCCGGCCCGACTACAAGCTCCCACGCCACTAGTTCCAAGTCCTCGACCGACGGTTGCCGGGTCTCTGGTCGCGCAATAGGACGGTCGAGGCCCTCCGTTCGTACAGCCTCTCGAAGCGCAGTCAGTGCCTGAACCACTTGGTCTATATCAGCACGAGTTGGCGCAAGCTGGTTCAGGACTCGAACCGGGTCCCGCATCCCCACGCGCCTGGTGGCGTCAGAAGGCAACGGCATTTCAACCCAATTGTTGAAGAATCTGAACAGCTCAGGCTGAGATTGCAGTAGGTCATCACGATTGAGGAACTGCCGGATGCGTCTCGTGAAATTGTCAGATGTGACTGCTGATATGGCGTCCAGGTATGCCTGGCCGATCTGGTCGACGGCAGCTCTCAGAGGCTCCTGCAGGTGCCTGAAAGGGTTTTCGTCCGATGGGATGTCAAAGCGGTGCTCGTCTCTACCGGCCTCCACAATGGATAGGACATCGTTTGGCGATGTCATGGGCTGGGCCACGTTGCCCAGGGGGTAGAAGCGCCAGAACACTTCGCCTGACGCTTCTTCGGGCATTTTCAGCATGACGTAGACTCCGTTGGCCATGCCCTTCTTCACGCTGTAGACACCGTTGGGGATTTCCCTTACGTCCTCCGTGGCGAATTCCTTCATCATGTCCAGGTACCTGTTCAATAACTCTGCGCCCTCGTCCAGTCCCTGGCTTCGCTCTCCCTCGCGGTAGACCTGATCTGCCTGGACGCCACCGGCGCGCAGCTTCATCACCTTGTCCAGTTCCTTTGCCTCGATCTGCTCACCGAGCACCGAGGCGTCCAGAGCGACCGCATCCTCGATGGTCTCAATCTTCCTGGCCAGGTTCTGAACCAGATTCAGCAGGTCCTCCAGGCCGTCCTCGGGCATCAGGTTGTAGATGTACACCTTGTCGTGGGGAGAGAACAGGCGGTCGATACGACCAGCGCGCTGAATCATCCTCACTGGGTTCCAAGGCAGGTCGTAGTTGACCAGGAACTGGGCGTCCTGGAGGTTCTGACCTTCCGAGAGGACGTCAGTGGCTATCAACAACTCGATGCCCTGAGCTCTCAATGGCTCTATCTTCCTCAGCAGCGATGGGTCGTCCAGGGGTTCGGTCTCGCGATGGGCTGCCAGTGGTGCGAACCGCTCGAGCACCGAGCGCCGCCGATTCTGGTCATCTCCTCCAGTGAGCAGCGACATCCACCGTGCGTCCTCCAGATTGCTCTGAACGCGAACGTCGCCCTTCAAAGAGTCCACATCTCCGCCGAACTGCCTGAACAGGTGTTGAGCGGTGTCCTTGTACGTCGTGAACAGGGCGACCTTGGTAGGGTGTCCGTGGTCGTCCTCTTCAGGAAGCCCTTCGAGCAACTTGCGCACGGCTTGGGCCTTGGGATCGCCCTGCTCCGCCAGCATCTCCTCCAGCCACTGAAGCCGAGTGAGCAACGTCTGAAGCCTGTCCCGGTCGAACTCCACATCCGCCTGTAGCCGCCCGCGCAGGTCCAGGTCTTCAGGCGCGGCGAGCTCCTGCTGCAATGCCGCCAATGCTCTGGGGTCCATGTCCTCCAGGTCCTGGTCGTGGTCTGGCAACGACCCTCCCAGCACACCCCGCAGCTTGTAAGCCTGCCTGGGCGTGAGGACACGTCCCTGGTCCAACCTCACCAGGAAGAGGTTTAGATAGTCCACGAGACTTCTCACCGTGGACGTGAGTGCAGCCAGAGAACTCTCCATGCGCTTCAGCAGGATAGTGCGCATGATGCCGACGAAGTTTGCGTTGCGCTGCCTCAGTTGTGCGCTGGTCTCCCTCTCCCCCGTCTCTACGCCGTATTCGTCCAGGCGGTAGGCGGCGAAGTTGAGATGTTCGATGGCGTCGATAATGTCGTGGTAGATATTCCCATACAGGCCTTGCAGGCTGTAGTCCACCGCCTTCGGTATCTCGTGCTCCGGGAAGCGCAGTGGCTGTCCGTTGACCTCCATGGTCTCTCCAGCTTCCTGCATGGACCGGATGTCATGCCGGGTCCGACGAACCAGGGACAGCATCATAGTGTCAAGCAGGCCGGAGCCGGACTCTCCCTCTTCTATCGCCTGGAACGCCGTCTTCAGATTGGGTATTGGCCCTCGCCCCGCATACCAGGTGTCGTCTCCCCTGGTTATCAGCATGAGCTGGTGGTAAAGGTCCCATACCGAGTTGTTGATGGGCGTGGCCGTCATCAGCACCACCCTGGTATCCGGCTTACCGCCTCGGATGATCTCCATGAGGGCACGGTAGCGCTTCGTCCTCGGATTACGAAAGTTGTGGGACTCGTCTACCAAGATGATGTCGTATTGGTCCTGGTAACGCTTCAGCTCGGCCCGGAGCCGTTGCCGTTGAACCGGTGATGGCTCCTCCTCGATGTCTGCTAGGCTGGGCAGCGACTCCATAGAAACCGTGGTGGCGATGATTCCCCACTCGGCGAACCTGTCGGCGCTCCAGTTGTCCTGAAGCTGGGCGGGGCAAACGATCAACGCCCGCGTCGAGGTCCTCGCACGTTGTGGGTCATCGCTACGTTGGTTGGCGAACTCTCGGAGGATGCCTAGCCCCTCGTAGGTCTTGCCGAGGCCCACGGAGTCGCACAGCATGGCTCCCCAGTGGCGCCGCAACAATGCGACGCAGCGTTGGACGGCCTGCTGCTGGAATCCGGCCAGCCTCCCCATGACCTCTTCCGACAGGCCCATCTCCAGGAAGCGGCCGTAGGCTGCGTGAAGAGACTTGAGCATGACTTGCCAAGGGGTGAAACGCCTGCCGAACAGGACGCACTCTTCCAGACGCTGGATGAACTGTGCCTTGCAGTCCTGGCCAAGCTCCCACTTCTCGTCGAACCACCCTTCCAAGTGCGCCGTTAGCTCGTGGTCGTAGGAGGCCAGGTTCAATTCGGAGTTCTCGGATAGCCCGCTCTTGGTAAGGTTGCTGGAGCCAACAGCTGCATACCGTCCCATCTCGCCGGAAAAGAGGTACGCCTTGGCATGAAGCCGGTTCCTAGGCGAGCGATGGTCCAGCACCTGTTCCGGCAGCACCCTGCCCTTATCGGACCCTAGGAATCGCCTGACCTCTACGCTGTCTCTTCTCAGAAAGTCGGCCAGCGTTGTGACGCGCTCCCATGCCGACAGGTCGAATGCCCCCGCTTCGGGAGTTACGCCTCGGGCTATGAGATGCCGGCGTTCCTCGTGGGTGAGCAGCAGCCAGGGATAGCCGCCTTCAAGGAAGGTGTACCAGTCTACCGATTCGGCGGGGCCTTGAAGCTCGTCATGGTCGCCGGGTTGGGTCAGCACGTCTCCCGGCCCGCGCCGATTCATGAAGGGCCGCTCCCCGAGCAGGAGTCGCACGTTGTGGGCACTGTCCATGGCATCCTTTAGCTCAAGGAAGCCGTCGGGGGTGAGGTAGGCTGTGGCGATGCGGATGTCTTGGGGGATTACACGGGCCAGCGCTCCGACAAGGTGCTCTCGCATCGACCCAGTGGTCGGCTCGTTGGCTATGGGGAGAACACTAGTGTCATCGGTCATGAGGCCGACCTTGAATCTGGTGAAGGCTTGGCCACGAGGCCGATAACCCGCTGTAGAATCCAGATCATTCTGGCCAGCCGGACAACGCATAGACCTGCAAAGAGAACAAGAGGGACTACCAACCACGTATTCGGCGCACTGTCACGATCCCAAATCATGCAAACTATAGCGGTGAGCGTTAGCGCTCCTAAGAACCAGGTAGTTTGGAAGAACGTCCGCCAAAGAGCTGGGTAGTGTCGGCTGTTTCGCAACACAGCTAGACGTGGTGAAGAAACCGCATTCAGTGCAAATGAGGCCGAAGCCAGAGTAAAGCCCAGCAGCGTTCCCGAAACACCCGCCAGGGTTCGGTAGATATTGGCCCTATTTCCGTGTACGAGATCCTCTACCTGGCATTTTCCCTCGAAGAACATCCATATCGCCAATCCTGCGGCGAGTCCAACCGCAATGAGTGCATCCGCACCTAAGAAGTGCCGTTCCCAGAGCTTCACTAAGACACACTCGCAGCTGCCGTCAATTCATCGTGCAAGTCATGATATGCCTCTTGGATTGCTTGAAAGGCTGCCGCAGGAACGAGTGCTCGGCTTCTTGGGTTCATGCGGACAATTGCCTTTGTTGAAATCAACTGGTCCTTCAGCAAGTCGATTGTCTCCACGCGGTCCGTGTCCTGGCACTTGCCGTGTACCTGCAACCGGTCTGCTCCCTCCCGCACGTCGCCGTTGCTGACTAGCTCCTTGAGGCCTCCTATCATGTTGGCCAGGAAGCCCGTGGAGGCTTCCCGTTGAGGTTTGAGGATGACTTGAAGCACCTTGGGGTTTTCCAAGACGCGGCCATTGGCAGCCAACGCATCGGCCAAGGACGCGTGTGACTGCCTGACAACATCGACAAACGACGGCAGCACGCTGAGTTCCAGCACCCTCAGGTCGGAGAGTCGGTCTAGCTGTTTGGCCGCATCTCCTCTAAGAATCGCACTGAAGTTAGCCCTTGGAACGGCTTTCCCTGATTTGTCATGTAAGAAACTGCCGAGCCTGGATACCCTGGGGCCAAAGTGGTTGTATTCGGCTCCCACGATGTTGTCTGGGAAGAACACCACGTGGATGGCTTCTAGGAGTCCTGCATCAGCATCCAGAACCAGATCGCTGATATTGCCTGCCTGCTCCAACTGCGGTAGCCCATTGCGACGGACTCGCCCGAACTGCAACGTTATGTTGGGAACAGTGTGATGCCTTCTGACGCTCAAAGCATTGCCATCGGCGTCAAACTCATACCTACCGTGAGCATCATTCGTGAAGGGCAGAGAATCTATGGCGTCCAACCCGGGCGACGGATCAAAGGAAAGGGGTTGACCTCCCTCATCAGTGCCAATGTCTGCACGATAGAAATAGATTTTCCTTTCAAGAGTCCCCGGAGTGCTTCCAGTAACCATGAGCGTTCTCTAAGCGTCCTTTCGTGTTCTTCGTTCTCTTGCTATGTCCCTATCAGTGCTACCAGCGGCATCCTTCTACATCGAAACGATGCTCAATCCCTGCATACGCTCGAAGTGCTGTCTGTTGTTCGTGAGCAAGGTCAGATTGTTTGATATGGCAGTAGCGCCTATTAGGATGTCCATATCACCTATCAGGTTCCCTTCTCCGCGTAGCCTCGCTCTCTCCTCACCGAAGACCTGACAGGCTGCATCTTCCAAGGGGACCACCTCGACTGCCTTCAGGAACAGCCGCAACGCCTCCGCATCGGAGTCGGGGTTTCTGGACCGGGCCAGGCCATCGTAGAGTTCGGCCAGGGAGATAATGCTAAGGCCGACGCCTTCAGAGAGGAGTTCGTCGAGCCTCCTGACCGTCCTATCAGCCCTGTGCAGGTAGTCAATTGCCCAGTCTGTATCCACGAGGTACTCCATAACTTTGCTTGTTACAGCCTCGGCACCGGCCGCGTGCGGATGTCCCTACTGGCGCGTATGTCTCGCTTCAACTGCTCGCCGTCGATTCCGTCCCTCCACGCTCCGGCAGAGGCTTGCAGCGCGTTGAGCTTTCGCCAGTCCGGGGGCATCACCGCGCCCAATGCCTCCTTGCGTTCACCCAGCCAGTCCAGCACCAGCTTCCGCTCCGTAGCTGACAGCCCGTAGGCGTCGAATACAACAGTGTCTATGTCTACTTCGGCATGAGGATCAATATCACCTTTTGCCAATGTTTCAACATGTTGGGAAAGACGTTTGTCCATCTCCTCAGTAAGAGGCGGAATCGGAAGTTGTTCTAAGAACTGCACAAAGACTTGGAGGTAGCCGTTTTGTAAAGGGGTACAGAGATGAGATAGCAGCCACCATCCGACAGCCGAGTTCACTATCGCTGCAACTGCGGGAGTGGGAGGAACCGTAAAAAAACATGCGTCGTTGTGGTACGCCCCAGACTTGTCATACGCGAAAGTGGGTGAGTTTATGAACCGGTTGAAGATGATCTTCGGATGGGCAAATTGTTCGTGATAAGCAACAGGGTCTTGAGGTTCGTACCACTTATAGGAGCCCGGCTTCCTTCCTGGGCCACGCTGCCCACTGGTTGCTTTGGGTTCCAAATCCTTACGCCACCACGACAGATGTTCCTTGATTGCTGGATAGTTATCTATATCTGTACCACGCCCCGTAAATATGACGTACAACCCCGCCGGCTCCGCCCTCCACCGCTTGATGTCCCTTCCCCTAAGCCACGGCTTGATAACCTCCGCGCTACGTGGGTCCTCCTCAATCAGTTCGTCCCGCTTAGCCTGGCTTATTTCAAACGCATCTTTCAGACCGGTCTTAATCCCATAGTACAGGCGGCCATTGACAAACCTACCCAAGGGCGTGCCTTGGCCCATAAGCCGCTCAAAAAGCCGGACTAGGGCGGGGTCCTCCAGAATCCAGCCGCCCTTCTGCAACATGACCTGCGGGAAATCGTTAATCTCAGTCCTTGCGAGCAGTCCGTCCAGGTCTTCCAACACACCGCGCACGCTCTCAGTGTTGACCTTCAGTTTGTCTTCCGAGAGTGTCTTACGAATCGGGACAGCCAAGTCAGCCACCTTCAGGGCATGGCCGACTGCGTCGTCCGAGTGGCTGCCCACCAGCACGGCCGGATAGGCAGCAATAGCCTTGCCGTCGGCTTCAAACAGGGGCAGGTCACCGAAGTCGATGATCCGCTGGATGCGAAGTGAAACGGGAAGGTGTTCACGCGTCCGGGCACCATACGCGGCTCGCATGAACTTGTTGCTTGTAATGAAAGAAAGCCAGCCGCCGGGCCGGAGTATCTGCAAGGCGCGGGCGTAAAAGTAGACCAAGAGGTCCGCCATACCTGTGTGGACCTCGGGAAAGGCTTCCGCATAGGAGTTCTGGTCCTCAGCATCCAGCTTCTCCTGGCGCACGTAGGGCGGATTCGCCAGCACAATGTCAAAGCCGGCTTTGGGGTCGCCCTCCCGGAGTACCTCCGGGAAGGCAATGGGCCAGAGGAAAGGCTTCTGCACCAAAGCGAAGTCCGTCGACTCCATGTTTTCCAGCAGGGAACGCATGCGGTCTATGAGCCCCTCGGCTCTCTTCAGCGCCGTCTTAGTAATCCGCCGGGAGCCTTCCTCCATCGCTTCCAGCAGGCCCTGGAGTTCTGCCTCGGCCTTCTCTAGGGCATCCGCCAAGTGCAGGCGGACGATCTCACGCTGGTCCCGAGCGATGAAATCTCGCAACTCGCGAAGACGTTTGGGGTTCCTGTGTGTCCCCTCGAACTCCCGCCGCCGCCGCGCGATGTTGTTCTCCATCCGCTGGAGGCTGCCTTGAAGTTCCAGGTCGAGCTGCAATCCCTTGGGCGGCGGCCATGACTCCTTGAATACGACGCCCGCCACCCGGTCCACCAGCGAGTCTCCGGCCACTATTTGGAAGTCCAGGTTGGGCAGCGCCCAGTCTGAGTTGGGCACGGGAGGTTCGTCCATGTCCAGCACCATCGAGAGCCAGAGGCGCAGGCGGCATATCTCCACGGCTTCAGGGTTGATGTCCACCCCGAACAGGCTGTTCTCGATAATGCGCCGCTTCCAATCGCTCACCGTCCGGTAGAGTTCTTCAGGCTCAACATAGCGTCGCTTTGCGAAGAGGATTCCTCGCCGCAGGGCCACCATCTCTTGGATGGTGCCCAAGAGGAAAGCCCCGGAGCCGACGGCCGGGTCGCACACACGGACGGTCTCCAGCGCGTCGATGAGGGCATCAGCCGGAATGTCGGGCAGGGGCTGGTACTCGTCCCTGGAACCCGCCGCTTCCTGGCGGAGAGCGTTCAGCTTGGATTGTTCAACGCCAGAGGCGTCCCGCAGGTAGCCGTCCAAGGCCTCGCGGCACATGAAGTGGACGACCTCTCGCGGGGTGTAATAGGTGCCCGTGTTGCGACGCTCATCGCCCTGATATAGGTTCTCGAAGACCCGCCCCAGGAGCTCCGGGTCGGGGTCAACAGATTGATCGTCCGGCGTTGACTCTCTGGTGGTGAACCGATAGCGAGAAAGCAGGCCGAGGAGGGTTTGCTGCTCGCCTTCTTCACTATCGGCATCGGGGTCGAACACTTCGTCCGGCAGGGACACCTGCCCCGCGTCGTCGATGCGATCCTCTAGCGCGTTCCGACGGAACAAGCCACCATTCAGGTAGGGTACGAAGCCCAATACCGGGTGCTCCCCCCGGCTGCTGCTCCCCGTCGCCATCGCATCGAAGAACATCGGGGCCAGGATGCCGCGATAGTATTCGCCCTCTTGCGTCTCTGCCCGCTTGTCCCAAAGATTCAGCAAGTAAGTCGGCGAACCCATCCCTCCGGGTGCTCCCAGCCAACGCTTGGCCTGAAGGAACCAGAGAAAGAGCACCCGGCCCATCTGTCGGGTGGCCCAGGCGCGGGCCTCCTCTTCGCCGAGAGAAGTGATTACAGGATGCTCCGGGTTGTGGGCTAGGAGCGCCTTGGCTATACGGTCCCGGACGGCGGCATACTCCTGGTAGAACCTAGTGGTGACGCGCTCAACACTGAATTGCTGCTGCCACAGCCTGGATACTTCCAGAAGATTCGCCCCGGGAGTGATACGTAACCCCCGTAGCAGGTCCCGGTGGAACCGGGTGGGATTTTCGAGGTCGAGGTGGGCACGAATGCTGGTGACAGCTCCATTGGAGGAACCAACCTGTGTACGAGGAAAGACGAGCTCAGCTTCATTGCGTCGATGGGTGGACGGCGGAACCAGCAGGGCTAAAGACCGTCTATCGGGAACATGTTCTACAAGAGCGCGGGTGATACGCCGCCGCGACCGGTCTCTGTCTGAGGACCTGAAGCCCCAGTCCGAAAGCACGCCAATCCACAGGCCGGCCTCTGCCGGATCTGCCTTGCGGCCCCCGACGCGGTAGAGCTCGCTTACACCGAAGCCTCCATCGCCCCGACCACGCAGGAACTGCTTCAGCCCACCGGAAAGAGCGCCAGCCAGCCGGTCTTCTGGGTTCGGGACTGGTTCGAAACCCAGGAACGCGGCTAGGCTCTCGGCCCTCTGAGGATCGCCACCGAAGTCCTGAAGGATGGTGGCAACGTTGCCGTTAGCGTCGAAAGTCATGACTCAGACCCCACACCGTCGATGACCTTAACCGAGGAGTGCTCGAAGTCCATCCCGAACCTCGCACAATCAAACGGGTCGGGATAGACGATGGCCTTGTCAGGTTCCTTCGGAAACTTCACGGGCAGCCACTGTTCCATTTCCGCATTTTTCTCCCTGAACTGAGGCAAGACTGCCAGCACCCTCTTGGCCTCAGTGACCGCTCCATCGTAAGTGGAGTGCTCATCCTGGTAATCAGGGAAGGGCAACCCGAGTCCCCATCCCATGAATCCCACTCTGTACCGCACCAAATCGCTGGCTAGCTCCTTCATCTCGGCGTCGCTCAGGTCGTAGTGGTCGCGGATAGCCTCCGCACTGATGCGGTACTCTCGAGCGACACCTTTTACCCGTACCTTGGACGCCTCAAGCCGTCCATCTACGATTCGCTGGCGGACAGCTTGGGGCGTGATCCCAAAGAACTGGGCCACCTCTGGGACTGTGAACATTCTCTCTTGGGTCATCACGCCTAACTCACGCCTTCTATCAAGTCGAGCACCGAAGCAATTCTAACAAAGCACAGCAATCGACACAATCCAGCAAAGGGGAGCAAGAATGGGAAGGCAGGGACTAGCGGCCGAGGGCACACACCCCTGCGGATGAAGGACCACAGAGGCGTGGAGGACTCAGACTCGTGGAACGAGCGCCCAAGCCGTCGGTGTAGCTTCCCTGACTACACCGCAAGTTTGAAGGTCAATGTGAAAGTTCTTGTTTTTATCAAGTCTGGTGGAGCTGGGGGGACTCGAACCCCCTGCCTCTTCAATGCCATTGAAGCGCTCTCCCAGATGAGCTACAGCCCCTCCCGCGCCGCGGGACCGACCGCGGGCGCAGCGCACCAATTCTAGCAAAGCGGCGGACTGGCGCGCAACCGGCGCGGGCGGCGTGGCCGGGCCTTTTCGCTTTTACCGTCACCCCCATCCTAACCTTCCCCCGTCAAGGGGGAAGGGACTGAGTTGGAGCGTGGAAACCATTGCGTCCTTGGGTTACAATCGACGCGCCGGGCTCTCCCAGGGATTTAGCTGAGGGCAGTTTGCGTCCGGTGTGGAGGCGTCGCCGGTGGCTTCTGAGCAGGTAAACGAGACCGTACGATACGAGCCGCACGAGAATCCGCCGGTCGCGCTGACGGTGGGCGCGGGCGTTCAGGCCGCGCTTTCCATAGTCGCGGGCATCGTGCTGACGCCCGTCATCATCGTGAACGTGGCGGAGACGGGCGCGGACTACCTGGCGTGGGCGGTGTTCGCGGCCATGGTGGTGAGCGGGATCACCACCGTACTGCAGGCCGTGCGCGTGTGGCGGATAGGCTCGGGCCACGTGCTGATGATGGGCACGTCGGGCGCGTTCATCGCGGTGTGTGTGGCGGCGCTGGTGGAGGGCGGCCCGGCCACGATGGCCAGTCTCGTGGTGGTGTCATCACTCTTTCAGTTCATGCTCGCCTTCAGGCTGTCGTGGTTCCGGCGGCTGCTGACGCCGGTCGTCTCCGGCACGGTGATTATGCTCATAGCGGCCACGGTGCTGCCGATACTGTACGACATGATGTCCACTGTGCCGGAGGGTGTTTCGGCGTCGGCGGGAGCGATAGCGGCGGCGGTGACGGCGGTGGCGGTGGTGGCGTTGGCGATGCGCGGGCCGAAGATCGTGCGCATCTGGGCGCCCATCATCGGTATCGGGGTGGGCTGCGTCGTGTCCGTGCCGTTCGGGCTGTACGACGCTCAGCCGATACTGGACGCGCCCTGGTTCGGCGTGCCGGTGGCGTCGTGGCCGGGGCTGGACGTGACGCCGGGGGCGGAGTTCTGGGCGCTGCTGCCGGCGTTCGTGGTGGTGACGCTGGTGGGGGCGGTGGAGACGCTGGGCGACGCGGTGGCGATCCAGCGCGTGTCGCGCCGCAGGCCGCGGGCGACGGACTTTCGGGTGGTGCAGGGGGCGCTGAACGCGGACGGGATGGGCAACCTGCTTTCGGGGCTGGCGGGCACGACGCCCAACACCACCTACTCGTCCAGCATATCGCTGGCGGAGCTGACCGGAATCGGCGCGCGAAGGGTGGGGGTGGCTATCGGGATCATCTTCATACTGCTGGCCTTCTTCCCGAAAGCGACCGCGCTCATCATCGCGATTCCGGCCCCCGTCGCGGGCGGCTACGTCATGTTCCTTATCGCCCTGCTGTTCGTGCAGGGGATGCGAATCGCGCTGAGCGAGGGGCTGGATACGCGCAAGGCGGCGATAATCGGCGTGGCGTTCTGGGTGGGCGTGGGATTCCAGGGCCAGATGATCTTCCCCGACCTGGTCGGGGAGGGATTCATGGCGGTGCTGCTGGGCAACGGCATGACGGCGGGGGCGATAGTGGCGGTGGGGCTGTCGGCGTTCGGGGAGCTGACGGGACCGCGCCGCCGGTCGCTGCGGGTGACGCTGGACGACGACGCGTTGCCAAAGGTGCTCGACTTCGCGCGCGGCTTTTCGTCCCGCCACAGGTGGGACGAGGCGGCGGCGGACCGGCTGGCGGCGGCGAGCGAGGAGACGCTGGCGATACTGTCGCAGTACGGCGCGGAGGACGGCGGCGGCGCGAAGAGGCTGCGCGTGTCGGCGCGGATGGAGGGCGAAGCGGCGGAGCTGGAGTTCGCGTCCGCGATGGAGGGTGAGAACCTCGAGGACAAGCTGTCTTACCTGAGCGAGCTTCCCCAGGCGCCGGACGAGAGCGAGATTTCGTACCGGCTGCTGCGCCACTACGCGCACTCTATCAACCACCAGAAGTACTACGGCATCGACGTGATCTCGCTACGGGTGGACGGCCCGCAGGGGCAGGCGGCGTCACCCCCATCCTAGCCTTCCCCCTGCGAGGGGGAAGGGACAAGAGCAAAGGAGAGGACATGGAGCAGAGGCAACTCGGGGACAGCGGCCTGTACACGTCGGCCATCGGTTTCGGCACGTGGGAGATGAGCACGACGATGTACGGACACATCGACGTGGAGGAGGCGGCGACGGCGGTCCACGCCGCGATCGATCACGGCATAACGCTGTTCGACACCGCGGAGGTCTATGGGCCGTACCACTCTGAGAGGCTGCTCGCCAAGGCGTTGGGCAATAGGCGCGGCGACGTGGTGCTCGTCAGCAAGGTGGGCTTCCAGTACGATGAGGACAACCGGAACGCCGGGCGCAACTCCAAGTACGACCACGTGATAGCGCGGACGGAGGGTTGTTTGCAGCGCCTGGAGACCGACTACCTGGATCTGTTGCTCATACACTGGCCCGACCACGACACGCCTTTCGAGGAGACGATGTCGGCGCTCAACAGGCTGAAGGAAGACGGCAAGATACGGAGCTACGGCGTGTCGAACTTCACGCCCGAGATGATGGCCGAATGCGAGCGATACGGCCACCTCGCGGCCAACCAGGTGGGATACCACATGTTCGACCGGCGGATGGAGTCGGCCGTGCTACCCTTCTGCGCCGAAAGGAACATCGGATTCATGGCTTACGGCACGCTCGGATTCGGCCTGCTGTCGGGCGCGTTCACGCCGCAGACCTCGTTCGGGGAGGGCGACTGGCGTCACCGCGGCGTCGCGTTCGGGCTTCCGCTGTTCCAGCCGGAGGAGTTCGCGAAGGAGCTGCGGGTCGTCGAGCGGCTGAAGTCCATCGCCGCCGACCACGGCAGAAGCGTGGCGCAGCTCGCCATCGCCTGGACGACCGGACACGCGGCGGTATCCGTCGGGCTGGTCGGCGTCAGGAACGAGCGCGAGCTGAAGGAGAACGTGGCCGCCGCGGACTGGAAGCTGGACGACGAAACGCGCGCCCGCATCGACGCGGCGTTCGAGGCGGAAGGCGTACCGACGCACGTGGACTCCCCGCAGGCGGTGTGAGGTTCTGTGAGGGCGGCGAGCCGCCGGCCTGTCAGGACGGGAGAGGCGGCAACCTGGTGGGCGTGTCGGCTATGAAGCCGGAGAGGTTAAGCGCGGTGTGGATGAGGCCTATGTGGGAATAGGCCTGTGGGAAGTTGCCGAGCTGGCGCCGGGTGACAGGGTCGAACATCTCGGCGAACAATCCCAGGTGGTTCGACTGGGTTGTGATCACCTCGTGGAAAAAGTCCATGGCGCGGTCATTCTGGCCGGTGTAGATGAGGTTGCCCATCAGCCAGAAGCTCAGCAACGTAAAGGCGCCCTCTTCCTGGCCGGCCAGCCCGTCGTCCGTCTCGTGGGGCAGATACCGCCACACGAGAGGCCCCTGGGTGAGTTCGCGTTCGATGGCGTCCACGTTTTGCCGAACGCGGGGGTCATCTCGCTCTATCAGGTTCATGAACGGTATGCCCAGATTCGATGCGTCGAGCGCCTCGCTGCCGTAGCGCTGCCGGAAAGCCTGCTTGCTCTCCGACCAGCCCTGGTCGAGGATCTCGTTCTTGATGTTGTCTGCCGCCAGCGACCAGCGGCGGTACAGCCGCCGGTGCCCCAGGGCCGCGGCGATGTAGGCGGCATAGTCGAGTGCGGCCCAGCACATGACCTTGGAGTAGACGAAGTGCTGGAGCTCGCCCCGCACCTCCCACACGCCCCTGTCCTTGCGTCGCCAGTTTCCCATGACGAACTCGGCCAGAAACTGGACGAGCTCCCACAACTCCGGCTCCAACTGTCCCTTCAGCACGAGCAGCGAGTGGATTGTTACGATAACTTCTCCGAAGACGTCCATCTGGACGTGGTCGGCGGCCGCGTTGCCGATGCGGACGGGCCGCGAATCCTCGTAGCCTCGCAGGTGGTCGAGCGTGTACTCTCGCAGCGAGGATGCGGGGCTGATGCCGTACAGGATGCGGGTTTTGCGGCGGTGAAGGTTGCACTGCTCCAGGAGCCAGTGACGATACCTGTCCGCGCCGTATTCGTCGCCCAGCCGGTACAGGACGTCGACCGTGAAGCTCGCATCCCTGAGCCACGAGTAGCGGTAGTCCCAGTTGCGGGTTCCACCGATGGTCTCCGGCAGGCTCGTTGTGGGGGCGGCCACGACGGCGCCGGTGTAACGGTACATCATCAGGTGAAGCGCGAGGAAGGAACGCACCACCGAGTCTCGCCAGAGGCCCGTGTAGCGCATACGCGAGACCAGCCCCTCCCAGTAGCTTCTCGTGGTCGCCAGCTTCTCGGCGGTGTGGTAGCGCTCCACGCCCGCGGGGCGCCCGTTGCCGTAGGCAAGCACGAAGGTGGCGGACTGTCCCTGCCTGAGGGTGAAGCGCGTGTGGACGCCGCGCTCGTCGAAGGGCAGGGGTACGGTGGCGGCGAGCGTCATCGTCTGGCGGCCGCCCCTGGACCTGACCGCGGTCGAGCCGGAGCGCGAACGCTGCGCCGAGAACGAAGGCATGGCGCGGGCGTAGTCGTGGCGGGGCTGGTAATCGCAGACCACCTCAATCTCGCCGGCCGCACATTCGACTATACGGTGAATCTCGTCGTCCGCACTCGGCGGAGTCTCCGGGTTATCGTCGTCGTCGTGCTGGGCCGGCATGAAGTCCGTAAGGATCAGCACGCCGTCCGCGGTGGTGAACGTGGTCCGCAGTATGTTTGTGTCGCCCACGTAGGCCTGGTCGGTGGTTATGACGGAAGCCGCGGGGGCGATGCGATAGTGACCGCCGACGTGCTGATCCAGGATGGCGGCGAAAACGCTTGGCGAATCGAAACGGGGAAAGCAGCACCAGTCGATAGAGCCGTCTGTGCCTACCAGGGCCGCCGATGACATGTCACCTATCAATCCGTAGCTATACACATCACTTGCCCAATGGGTTGTGGCGCCAAGAGTGGGGACGCAAGTATAGCACTGGGCGCCGAGCCGTCGCAACCGGGTGGCAATGCGCGATGGGCCACCGATACAGACCGCATCCTGAGACGCAAACGCGAAGGATGAAGTGAGATTAGTCGAGCGGCAAGGCTTGTCAAGCTTGACTTTCAACCATCGAAATGCTATTTATAGACAGGACTGGGGCAGCCGTCGGGCGCGTGCCAACCGCAGGCCACGGCCTTGCCCGGCCCGCGCGTAAGCGAGCAGCCCTATAACCCAGAGGAGACGAACATCCTATGGACATCAGCACCGAGCGCCAGGGTTCTACCCTTTTCGCCAACGTAGGGGACCGCATCGACGGCACCGAGGCACGCAACTTCCAGGAGACTCTGACCAGCGTTATCGACGAGGAAGTAAAGGCACTGATCCTCGATCTCGAAGAGCTCAGCTACATAAGCAGTGCCGGACTCAGGGTGATACTTCTAACCGCCAGGGTACTGCAACGACAGGGCGGCAAGCTGGCGATCTGCTCGCTGTCCGACCCTATTCGCGAGGTGTTCGAGATAAGCGGCTTCGACAAAATCATCCCGGTTCACTCCACCAGGGAAGAGGCGGCCTCGGCCATAGGCGCGTAGCGGTACGCTCCACGCGGCCGGAGTCAGCGCCTAAGCGCACCCCCCGGCCGCACAGACTCGAGGGCTAAGCGTCATTTGATTGCATGTCTACTGATAGACCTTACAAAATCCTGGTAGTCGACGACGAGCCGGACCTAGAACCGCTGATACTACAGCGGATGCGTCGTGACATTAGAAGAAAACAGTACACCTTTGTGTTCGCGCGCAACGGCATAGAGGCGCTCGAAAAACTGAGCCTCGATGAGTCCATCGACTTGGTGTTGTCGGACATCAACATGCCCCAGATGGACGGCCTGACGCTGCTGAGCCAGATTCCGAATGTCAGCACCGACGTTCGCTCGGTCATCATCTCCGCTTATGGCGACATGAAGAATATTCGCACCGCCATGAACCGGGGCGCCTTTGATTTCGTCACAAAGCCGATAGACTTCGAGGACCTTCGAGTAACGATCGAGCGCACACTGAGCCATCTACTCGAATGGCGGGACGCGCTGGAGTCGCGCAACAAGCTGACGGTGCTGCAGAATGAGTTGGACATCGCGAGCCATATGCAGCAGTCGTTGCTGCCCAGCCACTTTCCAGAGGGCGCCACTTTCCAGGTGTACGGCAGGATGGAACCCGCGCGCAACGTCGGGGGAGACTTCTTCGACATTCTGAACCGCGAACAGGGTCAACTGGGCGTTGTGGTAGCGGACGTTTCGGACAAGGGCGTGCCCGCCGCGCTGTTTATGATGTCGAGCCGCACGCTCATCAGGGCCATGTCTATCGGCAGCGCAACGCCGGGGGAGGTGCTCGCGAGCGTCAACGAATTGCTGCTGGAAGACAACGACTCCACAATGTTCGTGACTCTCTTCTACGCCGTTTACGACCCCGAAAATGGCATGTTCACCTACGCGAACGGGGGCCACAATCCGCCTCTGCTCGTGCACTCCGACGGTACCTCCGAGGAGTTGCCCCTGACCGGGGGTATCGCGTTGGGGCTTGTGCCGGATTTCGAGTATGAAGAACGTACGCTGAGGCTGATGCCCGGCGACGCGCTGATACTGTATACCGATGGTGTGACCGAAGCGATGAACGAAGAGCAGGAGGAGTTTGGCGTACCCAGGCTGGTGGAGGTGTTCGAGGCCGCCCCGCCAATCGATGCGGAAGATGCCACAGGGCGCGTTTTCTCGGCGGTGCACGATTTCGCCGGCGACGCCGACCAGTCGGACGATATCACCTGCATGGTGCTCCACCGCCGGCAGTAGGCTTCCCGGAAGTTAGGCTACTTCATTGAGTGAGACACTATCACTTAAATTCGAGACCAGAATCGAAGAGCTGATACGTCTCCAGAGCGAGATCGAACAGCTGGGCGAACGTGAGGGCTGGGACCCCGCACTGGTGTTCCACGTCAACCTTGCGGTCGAGGAATTGGCTACCAACATAATGAGTTATGGCCATTCCGGAGGCCTTCACGAGTTCGAAGTCATCCTCAAGTCAGAGATCGACCAACTCTCGATAGATATCTGGGACGATGGCCGTCCGTTCGATCCTCTCACAGATGCCCCCGAACCTGACTTGGATGCTTCGCTGGAGGACAGACGCATAGGCGGACTCGGCATCTACTTCGCCGAAACCCTCATGGACGAGATGAGGTACGAGAGGGAGGATGGCAGGAACCACCTGACCTTGATCAAGCGCAGGGAGTGATGAAGGCGGGCCGACTATACGTTTCGTTAGCCCTGCTGGCGATACTCGCCGCGTTGGGCGCCCAGGGATGCGATTCCGGGCCGGCGCAGCCGGATACCGGTCCATCCGGTTCACCACGGGCCGAAGCCTCCCCCGTAGCCACGGCGGTTTCGACCTCCGTTCCCGGCGTCAGCGAAGAATCGGTGGTGTTCGGACAATCGGCGGCGTTCAGCGGTCCGGCGCAGGAGCTCGGCTCCAACATGCGCTTGGGTATCGAAGCGGCCTTCCACGAAAGAAACCTCGCCGGCGGAGTCCACGGCCGGCAACTCGCGCTGACCTCCCTCGACGATGCCTACGAGCCGGAGGCGGCGGTATCCAATACGACGGCGCTGATTGAAGGCGGGGATGTTTTCGCGCTGATTGGCGCAGTCGGCACCCCAACTTCGCGCTCTGCCGTGCCCGTAGCCCTGGCCGCCGACGTTCCTTACATTGCCCCTTTCACCGGTGCCGAATTCCTGCGCGACGAACAGCTCACAAACGTCATCAATGTTCGCGCCTCGTACTACCAGGAGACCGAGGAGATGGTCGAACGGCTGACGACGGACCTGGGCATAACGCGCATCGCCGTTATGTACCAGGACGATTCCTACGGCCGTGCGGGATACACCGGAGCGAGGCAAGCGCTCGAGCGCAGAGGCATGGAGCCGGTGGCCATCGGCGTCTACCCCCGCAACACTGTTTCCGTGAAGACCGCCCTTGTGGACCTTCAACAGGGCGATCCCGAGGCAGTGATAATGATCGGGGCGTACAAGCCGGTGTCTACGCTGGTGCTATGGGCGCGCCACATAGGGCTGGACCCGATTTTTATGACCGTCTCGTTCGTGGGCAGCAATGCCCTTTCCAGAGAGCTTGGAGCGATGGGGGAAGGCGTGTACGTCACGCAGGTGGTGCCGTTTCCGACCGACGACACTGTACCCATAGTGAGGGCGTATCTGGACGCGCTCACGGCCTACGCCCCTGAGACCGTGCCGGGGTTCGTGTCGCTTGAGGGTTATCTGGCGGGGCTTCTGGCTATTGCGGGCCTCGAGGCGTGCGGCCGCGACGTGGACCGTGAGTGTTTCTTGAATGCTCTTCACCAGCCGGCGCTCACGGACATTGGGGGCTTTCGGGTCAGCTTCAATACCCACGACAACCAGGGATCCGACGCCGTGTTCCTGACGACCATAGGGAGCGACGGACAGTACCATCCGTTAGAGAGGATGGCGGAGGTTACGCCGTGAGGGAGCGACTTAGCCGGCGGCCAGCCCTCCTTGATCGCATATCCGTGCAGATGTACGTGGGCATCGGCGGCGCCGCCGCGCTGACGCTGCTGGCGTCCCTGGTCGCCTTCTTCTCTTTCTACCAGGTAACGCAGCACCAGGAGACGGTCAACAAGGAGGCTGTTCCTAATCTGGCCGCCGCCTTTGGCGTGGCCCAGCACGGCAACAGCCTGGTGGCCGCCGCGCCGCGCCTTACGACGGCGCAGTCCTACGAAGAGTTGTCGGCCGTCGCGGACGAGATAACCGTAGTTCGCCGCCAGTTCGAAAATCAACTGGACGCGCTTGAAGCGCAAGCGGGCGGGACGGGAGGCGAGTTCGAGAGCATCCGGGCGCAGGCTGACACGCTTATCAACAACATCCTGCTCATACGATACAACACCTCGGACCTGCTACAGCTCAGGGACGAGCGCGACGCGCTGGCCGCCGAGCTGGATACGCTGACCGGCAGACTGAACGGCCTGATCGCCCCCGAGCTGGACGACCAGCTCTTCTATGCCATGACCGGTCACCGTGAACTGGGTATGCCTGCCGCCCCACGCTCTGAGTACTTCTCGGAAGACGAGCTGCTTCTCTACCGCAGGCTCGCGGAGTTGCAGAGCGACGCCGGTGAGGCGACCTTGCACCTGTCCGACGCCTTTACAGTATCGGACCCCTCGCTAATCGAGCCGCTGCGGGAGAAGTTCGAGTCGGCAAAGGGGCGCATAGAGCGCAACATGGCCCCGCTCAGGGGCACCGAACTGCACACGCAGCTTACGCCCATAATCGACCAGATTCTCGAGGTTGGCGTGGGCCAGACCAACGGCTTCGACCTGCTGGACCGCGAGCTCAGACTGGTGGAGCACCAGGGCGAGCTACTCAACCAAAACCGTGAGCAGGCCGTCAGCCTGGTGGCCGAACTGAACGCCCTGGTGGACAAGGCACGCGCCGACTCGGAGGCCGCCACGCTCGCCTCCGCCCAGGCGCTCCTCACGGGCAGAAACCTACTCATCGGCATCACGGCGGTCAGCTTCACCGGGGCAGTCCTTATCGCATGGCTCTACATCGGGCGCGTGATTCTGCGCCGCATAGCGCAGCTATCGGTGTCGATGACCCGCATGGCGGGCGGCGACCTCGAGACGCGCGTGGAGGTGGGCGGCCGGGACGAAGTGGCGGACATGGCCGCGGCTCTGGACGTATTCCGTCAGCACGCCTTGGAGGTGCAGCGCCTCAACCTGGTAGAAGAACTGGCCCAGGAGTTGCAGGGAAAGAACGATGAACTGGAGGAGGTGTTGGGATATCTTCGCCTGGCGCAGGACCAGATTGTGGTCAGGGAGAAGCTGGCGGCGCTCGGTGAACTCACCGCGGGTGTAGCCCACGAGATTCGTAACCCCCTCAACTTCATAAAGAACTTCTCCGAGTCTTCCGAGGAGCTGATCGCGGAGTTGAGGGAGGTGCTGGAAGAGGACGCCGACGATCAGGACGAGTTGATCGATGAGATATCGGAGGACCTGGTGGCTAATCTGGGCCGCATCAGGTCTCACGGCGAGCGAGCCAACCGTATCGTGCACGACATGCTGATGATGGGTCGCGGCGCCGGCGACTGGCACCCTACAAATATCAACCTGCTTTTGGACGAGCACTCCCGGCTGGCCTACCACAGCGCCCGCGCGCTCGATCCGAACTTCAACCTGGACATAAAGTACGAATTCGACGAAAACGTGGGCGAGATAGCCGTGATTCCGCAGGACCTGGCAAGGGTGTTTCTCAACATGGTGAGCAACGCGGCTTACGCCACCAACCAGAGACGCGGGAGCATAGGCGTAGAGGTTGCGACGAAGGATTCGTACTTCCCGACCGTGTGGCTCGTTACCGAACGCCTCGGAGATGGCATTCGAGTTCAGATAAAGGACAACGGGGGAGGCATTCCGGACGACGTGCTGGAGAAGATATTCAACCCGTTCTTCACCACCAAGCCGACCGGCGAGGGGACGGGTCTTGGGCTGTCCATGTGCAACGACATCATTCGACAGCACGGGGGCACTATTCGAGTGGATGTTGAACCGGGCGAGGGCACCAACATGATCATCGACCTGCCGCTCGAGCCACCTGAGGTCGGGTCCGGGATGGAAGGAGAAGAAGTCGCCACTCCAACCGGAGGTTAGCGGGAAGAGCTGTCCCTGTCGACGGACATCGCGGCCTCCAGGTGGAATCGGCCGGCGAAATCGTCAATCGGCGACCTCTTATCTTCTTCCAGTGCCTCTCTGGGCAGCCGGGCCAGCGACACGTACTCGGGCATGACGATCCCACCGGTGAATACAAGACGCATAGCTATTTCTACGCTGATATCAGTCTCGTACACTTCGTCCTCGTTCACGAAGGCCATGTTGCCCGAGGTCGGGTTAGGCACCGTGGGAACGTAAACTACGGCCAGCGAAGTCTGGGTGTCGACGTTGTACGCTCGTCCCGTAACGAAGCCCAGCGCCAGCATTCCATCTTTGGGCCACTCCAGAAAGACCACGCGGCTGAAATTGTACTTCGACGAGAGCACTTCCGTGAGTTGCTCGGTGACACCGTAGATGGAGCCCACCACCGGAGTCTTGCGCAGGATTGTGCTCTTTACCTCGATTAGCTTGCGTCCCCAGGCAGTGGCTACAATGAGACCTACTACGAAGAATATGATGAGAAAGACGATGACGCCGATCCCCGGAAAGTCGATCGGATAGCCCAGCAGTGTCTGGTCATTTATGAAGGGAAGTCCTCGAATGAACGAGTCGGCGTTCTCGATCAGGAATGCGATCACGAGAATGGTGACAAGCAGTGGAATCAGCACAACCACGCCATCCACCATCCGGCGTTGCAGCGACGCTTTGAAGCGCGAGAGCGTTCTTGGCTTTCGCTCCTCGGATTCGTTAAGGTTCGCGCTGCTCACCTTGAAACCTCCTGCTTCTTTCTCCACGCGCGTTCAGAACAGGGCGCCCTCGCCAGGCACCTATACTCTACCACTTTTTTTGCAACAGTTGAGCCAAGCTTTGTGGGTTCTGGAATCTGGGCCTCGGCCTGCCCCACAGCCGCCGGACGTCCGTCCGGAAGGCCCTGGCCTGTGGTGACTCTACCGGAGTCTGAGCGCCATCGTGAGGGTGGGCGTTGAGCGCCGGCTGCCGCCGCGCAGGAGCGGAGCCACGCTCCATCGGCGGAACGGACGCAGTTCGCGACTGGTGGAAGAGGCCGTTCGACCTCGTCATACTCGTTGCCGTGCACATAGCGCTTGCCCCGCTCTGGATCGCGCTGTGGACGCTCATTCCGCTGGCGATCTGGCTGTACGACCGCGGCCCCATCTTCTATACCCAGCCGAGGTTGGGCAAGGGCGGCCGCGTGTTCAAGGTGTACAAGTTCAGATCTATGGTGCCAGACGCTGAGCGGGTGAGCGGGGCGGTATGGGCATCGGAAGACGATCCGAGAATAACGCCGGTGGGTCGCGTTTTGCGTAATCGCGCTCTGGACGAACTCCCACAGGTCATAAACATGTTCAGCGGGGACCTGAGCCTGGTCGGACCGCGCGCCGAGCGTCCGGAGCTCGCAGACGAGTTTGCGGCGAGCCTGCCCAACTTCCACCGTCGGCTCCTGGTCAGGCCCGGCCTGACCGGGCTGGCGCAGGTGTACGGCAGCTACGACACGTCGCCTCACAACAAGCTCCGCTACGACACGCTGTACATGCGGCGCATGTCTCCCTGGCTGGACGTGAAGCTGCTGGCGCTCTCGGTGTGGGTCACCCTCACGGCGAGGTGGCAGGACAGGGAGCGCTGACGGATCCTATCCGGCCGTCCTGGAGGTTCACCTCTCGGCGCGCAGCCTGGCGTCTTCCTCGGCGGCGGTTGCACGGCCGGCCGCCACGTTCACCCATTTCAGCGCGACTGCCCCCAGGAGAATCAGCAGGGCGACAGACGTGATCGCGGCCCGCGTGTCGAGGGCGGAGGTTACGGACACGTAGAGCAGGGGACCGAACACGGCAGAGGCCCTGCTCATAAACCCGAAAAATGAGAAGAACTCGCCGCTCCGGGTAACTGGTGTAATCTGAGAGAAGAGACTCCGGGCCAACGCCTGGCTTCCCCCGATTATGGCGCCCACGGACACACCGATGAAGAGCCACTGGTAGCCGACGTCGAGGCCCAGGGGCTTCCAGAGCAGGTCGCGCACGGTCGCGGGCCACCAGTCGACCGGTCCGCTTCCCAGGCGCGAGGCGTGCAGTCGCCCCACCGCCGTTCCGCCGTCCAGCGCGCCTCCGCGGACCGAAACCGAGTAGGCGGAGTTGGGCGACGTCCCGGCGCCCTCCAGCAGCCGCCGGGCGCGCGTCCTCCCGAGCAGGTCGCCCTCCTCGACGTCGCCGATTTCGTCCCTCCACCTCTGCGCCGCGGCGGAGTCGGACAGCTCGGGCGCGTGCGTGGCCTCGTAGAGGGATTCAGCAGCGCGATATTCCAGACGGTAGTCGAAGTCCTCGTGCCGCTCCGGCTCGAGGGGGGCTATGGCGATACCAATGCCGATGATGGCACACCAACCGGCGAGCGAGACGGCGAGAGCCGCCTTCGTGGTGATTTTCGCCGCCAGCCATCCGAAGGCCAAGGCGCCGGGCACGGCGACGAACTGGATGATGAGCACGGTACCGGCGTTGAAGAACAGGGGTATGCCGAGCGTGTCCGCGGCGTACGCCCCCGATATTGTGAGCACAGTCTGGACGCCGTCGTTGAACAGCAGGTACGCGCCCAGGTAGAAGAGCACAACCCTGAACTTGCGTAACTGGCCGAAGGTGCGCCTGAACTCGTTGAACGCCAGCCCCACGGCCGAGAAAGGTCCGAGTCCGCTGACCCGGTTGGCGACCCGGGGTTCGGGCACGACCGCGAACGTCCAGACGGCCCAGCCAAGCCACCACACGCCAACCGACGCGATGGTAAGACGAGTAACGAGGTCGGCGTACTGGGTGTCGGCCGCCAGGAAGATAACGATGAGGTGGGCAAGCAACAGCAAGCCACCGCCGAGATAGCCGTATGCGTAACCGCGGCTGCTCACGTCGTCCAGCAGGTGTTCCGGCGCGACGTGGGGGAGCAGCGCGTTATAGAAGACCTGCGCGCCCGCAAATCCCATGTTGGCGAAGAAGAAGGACCCGAACAGCCACACCCACGGCTGCGGGCTGTAGGGGGAGAAGAACGCCATCAGCATAAAGAATGCGCCGCACGCCGTGTATATGCCCAGCAGCAGCTTCTTGATGGGCATACGGTCGGCGATGACACCCAGCACCGGGGTCGAGACGGCCACTATTGCTGTCGAGACGGCCACCGCAAACGCCCACAGGGAGCTGCCGGTGACGCGGATGCCCAGAATGTCGGCCTCGACTCCGAGCGCGTCCTTGAACAACACCACCGCGTAGACGGGCAGCACCGCCACGGCGTTTGTCGCGTATGCGGAATTCGCCCAGTCGTACATACACCAGGCGCGTATCGCGGCTCGCTGCTTCCCGGGCAGGTCCTTGATTCTCGGAATGTCCACGTCAGCCGTTGCCCATTCGAGTTTCCATCAACCGGCGGGAATGGCTATACCGCCAAGAAGCCGCCGTCCACCACTATCTCGGTGCCGGTGATGTACGACGCCTCGTCCGACGCGAGGAACAGCACGGCGTAGCCGACCTCTTCCCGCCGGCCCTCTCTGCCCATCGGCACGTGGGCCAGCATCCGCTTCCGGGTCTCGGGCGCCGCCGTCACGGTCGACGTGCCCATCGGCGGCATGATGCCCGGGTGGACCGAGTTGACGCGGATGCCCTCGCGCGCGTACTGAGCGGCCGCGCTCTTGGTCATTATGCGAACGGCGCCCTTCGAGGCGTTGTAGCCCATGTGGGTGTATTCTTGCCCCACGAATCCGGAGATGGACGAGATGTTGATTATGGAGCCGCCGCCCGAGCGCCGCATCTCCGGTATGGCGTGCTTCAAACCCAGGAACACGCCCTTCGCGTTCACCTCCATCAACGTGTCCCAGGCCTCGGTGTCGAGGACGTCGGTCGCTATGCCGCCGCTCACGCCCGCGTTGTTCACGAGCAAGTCCAGCCTGCCGAACCGTTCTACGGTCTGGGCCACGGCTCTTTCCCACTGCCGCTCGTCCGTGACGTCGAGCTCGATGAACAGCGCCTCGCCGCCCGCCTCGGCTATCTCCGCCTCGACCTTGCGTCCCGCGTCCTCGGAAACGTCCGCGACAACCACTTTCGCTCCCTCTGCGGCGAACATCTTCGCCTCGGTTTCCCCCATGCCGCGCGATGCTCCGGTCACTATCGCCACTTTGCCAGCCAGTCTCATGTCAGCGCCTGCCTTTCCCAAGATTCGATGCGTCCTACACGGGAGAGTCTCACTCTCCCGCGCCGGCCTCCACCTTCACCGCCTGTTTTGTGTTACTCGTTTCTCCCGTGGAATCGGCCCGGGGTTCCGGCCGCGGCTGCTCGACCGCTTTGCCCTTGAATAGTGAGGCGAACATACCCAGCACAAGCAGCCCGGTCATTATGAGCAGGTAGACGTTGAATCCGGTGGTAAACGCCTGAAGCAGGCCGACCGCGCTCTCGGACGTGACACCGGACAGGGAGGGCGGGTAGCCTTCCGCGGCCATGAACGCGGTCACCACCGCGGTGCCCATGGCGATACTGGCGACGTTCGACGAGTTGCGGACCAGGTTCAGGAACCCGGCCACAACGCCGTACCTGCTCCTTTCGACCGCGCTCATGATGGAGCTGTTGTTCGGCCCGTAGAATGCGCCCATGCCCAGGCTCTGGATCATCAGCCCGGCCAACACCAGCCACACGCCGGAATCGGTGCGCAGCATTCCCAGCAGGAACAGGCCGATGGCGGAGAGAGCCAACCCCCCAACGTTGAACGGCCGCCACCCGTAACGGTCGGACAACCAGCCGCTGAGCGGACCGACGAACGCTACTATGGCGAATCCGGGCACGATAACCAAGCCAACGCTGCTGGGACTGAAGCCGAGCACGCCCTGCAGGTAGAACGGGATCAGGTAGCGGGTCGGCTGGTTTGCCAGGAAGGACAGGGTGCTGGCGAGCACGCCCAGCGCGAACAGTCTTCTGGTGAACAACCGGACGTCCAGCATCGGCGACGGCGTCCGCAGCTCCCACCAGATGAAGCCGCCAAGCATCGCCACGAACGCGAGCGCCATAAGAGCGACGCTGGGAGATAGCCAGCCGACCGAGGGGCCCACGGTCATGCCTACCAGCAGAGCCAGGAGAGCGCCGGTGGACAGCACGGCTCCGAGCCAGTCGAAGTCAGTGGTCCTTCCGTCAGCGGGCCGGCGGACGTCCTGGACGATGACCGCGGCGGAAACCAGCGCCAGCATCCCAAGTATCGCGTTTACGCCGAAGACCCACTGCCAGCCGAACAGAGCTACGATGAAGCCGCCCATCGCGGGGCCGGCGACGCCGCCGGCGCCCACCATGCTCATCTGCAGGCCCAGCGCCTTGCCCCTCTCTTCGTCCGAAAACGCCCTGAGGATCATGGCCATTCCGGTGCCCTGCGTCATGCCGGCGCCCATGCCCTGGAAGATCTTCGCGCCAATGAGCATCCAGACGTTGACGGACAGACCGGCGAGCACGGAGCCGATGACGAATATCGTCAGTCCGGCCAGGTAGACGCGCTTCGGCCCCACGATATCGCCGAGGCGGCCCATGGGCATGAGGAAGGCGCTTATGGCGAGGGCATATCCTATGACCACCCACTGGACGGTCGGAAGGTCGCTCAGCAGGTCGTCGGCGATGGAGGGCAGCGCGACTATCACACTGCCGTGGTCGGCTACGTTCGAGAACATGCCGAGCGCGAGCGCCCCGAACGCCCACCATTTGTAGCCGCCCCGTCTCCAGACCGCCGCTGAGGTCAACTAAACGCCCTACTCGGCGTCCGGGTGAGTGGTGATGAACTTGCCCGCCTTTTCGGGGTCCACGTGTGGGGCGCGCACCTCGACGCCCGCGGCCTCCTCTTGGAGGAGGAACGTGACGCCCGCGTCCTTGTCGCCCCAGCCGCGGTTGATGGCCTGTATAGCCATCTGCTCGGCGAGATTGGCGATGGGCATGGGCACGTCGTACTCGCGGCCCAGTTCGTTCGCCAGCAGGATGTCCTTGCGCGAGAGCTCCAGGGCGAAGCTGGCGCGGTCGAAGTCACCGCGGAACAGGCTGCCGGGTATGCCCCGGTGCAGTATGTTCATCTGCCCAAGCGATCCGCGCCGCACGCACTCCCACAACGATTCGGCGTCCACGCCCGCCTTGACGCCCAGGGTGAGCCCCTCGGCTATGGCCTGCCTGACGCCGTGGCCGATCATGTTGTGCACCAGCTTGCAGATGCTGCCCGCGCCGATGGCGCCGGAGTAGAAGACCTTGTCGCCGAACGAGTCGAGCACGGGCTTGATGCGGTCGAAGACCTCGCGCTCGCCGCCAACCATCACGGCGAGGTTGCCGGTGTTGGCGCCAGACTTGCCGCCGCTCACGGGGGCGTCCAACGCGTGCGCGCCCTTCTGGCGGAACAGCGGCTCGATCTCCCGGATGAGCGTGGGTCGGCTCGTGGAGAGGTCCACGTAGACGCTGCCCTCGCGGATTCCCTCCAGCACGCCCTCCGCGCCGGCTGCCACCGCCTCGACCTCGGCTGGTCCCGGCAGCGACGTGAAGGTGACGTCGCTCAGCCGGGCCACTTCCGCGGGCGAGCTGGCCAGGCGCGCGCCGTTCTCCAGTAGCGGCTTCGTCGCCTCCTCCCGGACGTCGTAGACCACCATGGGATAGCCGGCGCGCTGGATGTTCCTGGACATGCCCAGCCCCATGTTGCCCAGACCGATGAATCCGATAGTATCCATTAAGCCAACCTCCAATTCACCCTCACCTCAATCCTCTCCCATCGAGGGAGGGGAGGCGACCTGTGTATGTTCTGAGACAGCTTCTTAGCGGGTGCCGTTCAGGTCCGAGGGTTTCCACCACTTTGCGCGACCGTAGTCGGAAGGCTTGCCAACGTGCAAGCCCTCTATGGGGAAGAAGTCGCCCTCCCTGAGCGCCTCCAGCAGGTCGCTCTCGTTGCGCACGTCGCCCCTGAAGACGGTGACTCCCTTGCCGAACCCGTCGGTGGAGTGAGCGTCACTGCCGCCCGTGCCCCAGTGACCGATGTGAGCGGCCACGCCCTGGGCGAACCTGTTCTCCACCTCTATGTTGCCGCCGTTGACCACCTCGGTCTCGTCCACAATCTCGAATATGGGGTGTTCCGCGGCCTCCTCGGGGGTCTCCGGGATCTTGACGGCGTCCTCGAACAGCTTATTCAGGGTGTACGTTCCCGGCAGGTCGAACAGGAAGCGGAAGGGGTGCGCCAGGATCAGGTAGCCGCCCACGCGGTCGACTTCCCGCCTGAGGTGCCGGATGGTCTCGATGTCACGGGAGAATCCCGAGACGTGGTTTTCGAGTCCGAGAGCGATGACGTGGCCGAGCGGGGTGTAGACCTCCAGGGCTCTGACTAATACCAGCTCCGGATGCTTGCTCGCGAATTGCTCGAAGTCGTGGCGCGCCCAGCCTTCGTGTTCGGTGACCATAACGCCGGTGAGGCCAATGCGGGTCGCTTCGGCGACTAGTTCGTCGGGGGTAAGGGCGCTGTCTGCGCTGCCCCTGTTGGTGTGTACGTGGAGATCGAATATGGATGCCAAGCGGGCGCGTGCCTCCTGAGCGTGTGAGTGGTCGGGCCGAATTGTAACACGACGGGCGCCGGAGGGCACGGGAGGGCGCGTTGACACTCGCGTCGGGTTGCCAGTACCATTGGTCGCAAGGCCGTGCTAGGCGGGGAGCTAGCGGTGCCCTGTACTCGAAACCCGCTTACGCGAGGCTGAATTCCTCTTGGAGGTCGACTTTACGGGGCCACTGCTCCAGTTAGCTGATGTTGAGAGTTGGGTCCTGCGCGGCGGAGCGCCGTGAACCCCGTCAGGTCCGGAAGGAAGCAGCGGTAAGCGGTTACCTTCGGGCGCCGCAGGCTCGCCTGGCTCGAGTCAGTTGTCTGGCGTACGCCGCCGGGGGAGATCGAGAAGAGGTGCACGGCCCCTATACTAACTTTACGTCCTCAACCCTCTCCTCGCGGCGTGCCGAGCGCCGTCGCAGCCACCCCGACCCCGCCTCGTCGCCATGTCCGGACAGCCCGCCACCGACGCGCTAGGCCCGCCGCCCAGGGCGAAACGCTCGCTCGGCCAGAACTTCCTGGTGGACCGTCGCGTGCTCGCCCGCGTCGTGGATGCCGCGGAGTTGTCACCCACCGACCAGGTGCTCGAAATCGGACCGGGTCGCGGCATCCTTACCGAGCGGCTCGCCGAGTCCGCCGGGCGCGTCACCGCCGTCGAGCTGGACGACGTGCTGGTCGCCCGGCTGTCGGCGCGGTTCGCCGACCGGGGCAACGTCCGCGTCGTCGCGGGGGACGCGAGAACTGTGGAGGTTGGCGAGCTGGTGGACACGTCCGCCGGCTACAAGCTGGTGGCCAATCTGCCTTACTACGCCGCGATGCCCATCGTCCGCCGCTTCCTGGAGATGGGCGACGGGCCGTGCCTGATGGTAGTTATGGTGCAGCGTGAGGTTGCGCGCTCCATGACCGCCGCGCCCGGAGAGATGTCGCTGCTTTCGGTGGCGACCCAGCTCTACGGCCGCCCGCGCATCATTGCCAGTGTGCCGCCCCGCGCGTTCCGGCCCACGCCCAAGGTGACCTCCGCAATCGTACGAATCGACGTATATGACAAGCCGGCCCTGCACCTGCGCTCCGAGCGGGAGTTCTTCGACCTTGTAAGGGCGGGGTTCAGCGCGCGCCGCAAACAGCTACGAAACGCCTTGAGCCAGGGACTTTCGCTGCCCACGGCGGACGTGGAACGTCTGCTGACGCGCGCCGGAATCGACCCCAAACGCCGCGCGGAGACGCTGAGCCTGACCGAGTGGGGCAGCCTGCACGAATCCGCCTGCCTGGACTGACGCCATGTCGAGCACGCCGCTGGAGCTGAACGCATACGCCAAGGTCAATCTGACCCTTGAGGCACTGGGGCGTCGGGACGACGGCTATCACGACGTCGTCTCGGTCATACAGACGGTGGATCTGCACGACACGCTGACGTTCGAGCCGGCGGACGGATTGGAGCTGGCCTGCGACGTGCCGGAGTTGGCCGGATGTGGGAACCTTGCGCTACGGGCCGCCCGGCTGCTGCAAGAGTCCACCGGAACCGAGGACGGCGCACGGATAACTCTCGTCAAGCGCATACCCCTTTCCGCCGGGCTGGGCGGCGGCAGCAGCGACGCCGCGGCCACGCTGGTGGCGCTCAACCGGCTGTGGCGCCTCGGCCTGTCGACCGGCGAGCTGTCCGCGCTCGCCGCGCGGCTCGGCTCCGATGTGCCCTTCCTGCTGCGTGGCGGCACGGCTATGGTCGACGGTAGAGGAGAGCGCGTTTCGCAGTTGCCGCCCTCCGACCTGGAGTGGCTGGTCATCGCCTGTCCCGGGATACAGGTGCCGGACAAGACTGCTTCTCTGTACGCGAGGCTTGGGCCGTCCAACTTCACGCGCGGCGCGCTGACGCGCAGGCTGTCGGCGCGGATACGCGGCGGCGGAGACGTGCCTCCGCAGTTCCTGTTCAATGTGTTCGACGCCGTGGCGTTCGACGCCTTTCCGGGACTGCGCGAGTGCTGGGGCGCGATGCACGCGCTGGGGGCGCGGGAGGTGCACGTAGCGGGCAGCGGGCCGTCGCTGTTCGCGCCGGTGTCGAGCAGGGAGGTTGGCTCGGCGCTGCAATTGCTTCTGACCCACCAGCACGGCATCGAATCTCACCTCGTCAGGACCGTGGCTGGCGACCCGGGGGGCGGCGAGTGTACGAGCTGATTGCGGGCATGACGCTGGGTATGCTGATGGCGTCGGTGTTCATCTGCACGGTGGCGCTGATGCTCTTCTTCATGATGAAGAGCGGCTCGCCCGCCGCCGGTCGCCTCGTCGAGAACCGCAGCCCGACGATAGTAGGACTTGGAGCGGTCGCCGTGGCTTATCCCACGTGGGCTGTGATCGGTGGGGTGTGCGGGGTGTTGTACAGGATCAGCCTGGAGCAGGTGCCGGGCGGAGGACTGGGAAGCCCGAACCTGGTGTACACGCTCGGAGTCGCGGTGGCGGTGCTGCTGCTGGCGGCACCTCTTGCGGTGCTGCTGAGGCGCGCCATCGCAGGGGTAGCCATCATAACGCTCGCCGCTATAGGCGTTTTCGGCTGGTTTCTGCCATACTATGCGGCGTGACAAGCCCGCGGGGGCGATGCCGCGGCCACTGACGGCAGCGAGGCGTCTCCAACCTGCCCAACGACTTTTACCATTGACCGAGAGGATAGAGGAACTTGAGCCAAGCAGTGGTACGAGCCCCGATAACAGGAACGGTGCTGGAAGTGAAGGCGTCGCAAGGTGACGAGGTTAGCCGGGATGACGTGCTTGTAGTCATAGAGTCCATGAAGATGGAAAACGAGGTCCTGTGTGACTACGACGGGCGTGTCGTGTCGGTGAATTCGTTCGTGGGCCAGAGCGTGGCCGAAGGCGACGAGTTGATGACGCTGGACATCGGCTGAGCGCCGCACTCCGCAGTATCCCTGGCGAGGAGGATTGACCTATGCCGATAGACCCTCAGCGAGAGACGTGGAAGCCCGGCATGGACTGGGAGCACGCCATCGATGACATGGCCTACATTCGCGGCCTTGTGCGCGAGATGGGTGGGCCGGAACGGATCAAGCGCCAGCACGACGGCGGGCGCTACACGATCCGGGAGCGCATCGACAAGATGGTCGACCCCGGCAGTTTCGTGGAGGCCGGCCCGATGGTGGGCGCCGCGGAGTATGACGAGGACGGCAACCTGTGCGCGTTCACGCCGGGGGCCTACGTGATGGGTCTGGCGGAGATCGACGGCCGCCCGGTGGCCATCGGCGGCGACGATTTCACCATATCGGGGGGCAGCCCCCACAACGTGCGCAAGAGCTCGGGCCACTTCACGCAGCCGCTCGCTCTCCAGTACGGCATACCCTACGTCCAGCTCGTGGAGGGCGTGGGCCATAGCTCCAAGTCCGACGAGGCCGCGGGACACATGGGTCTGCCCGGCGGCGAGCTGTGGTGGCGCTCGGTGGAGCTGCTGCGCAAGGTCCCAGTGGCGGCCGGCGTGATGGGGTCGGTGGCGGGAGCGCCCGCGGCGTTCGCGCTGATGTCGCACTTCACCGTGATGATCCGGGAGCAATCCCAGATATTCCCGTCCGGGCCGCCCGTGGTACGGCGCGCCATTGGCGAGACGCTGGACAAGGAGGAGCTTGGCGGCTACCAGATGCACGTCCACGAGAGCGGCCAGGTGGACAACGTGGCGGACTCGGAGGAGGAGGCGTTCGAGCAGATCAAGCAGTTCATCTCGTATCTGCCCAACACCACCGCCGACGTCGCGCCGCGCGTCGAGACGGGAGACCCGCCCGACCGTCGTCCCGAAGAGCTTCTGAACATCATTCCGCCCAACCGGCGGCGCAGCTACGATGCGCGCAAGCTCATCCGACTGGTGGTGGACAACGGCGAGTTTTTCGAGATGCGAAAGCACTGGGCGGGCGCCATCATCACCGGGTTCGCCAGGCTGGATGGCTACAGCGTGGGCGTCATGGCCAGCGATCCGCTCAAGCTGGCGGGCGCGATGGACGGCTGGGCGGCGGAGAAGTATACGCACTTCGTGGACCTGTGCGACGCATTCAACCTGCCGGTGGTGGTGTTCCTGGACATGCCGGGCTTCATGCTCGGCTCGCACGCGGAGCGCAAGGCGACCATGCGGCGCGGCGTGCGAGCGCTCATCGCGAGCGCGGAGGCGAACGTGCCGAAAGTGGAGTTCAACGTGCGCAAGGCCTACGGCGTGGCGGCGGACGCGATACACAGCCTGGGACAGCCCAACGGCCTCAACCTGCGGTACGGCTGGCCCGCGGGCGAGTGGGGAGGCATCCCCATCGAGGGCGGCGTAGCCGCGGCGTACCGGCGCGAGATCGAGGCCGCGCCGGATCCGGACGCGCACCGGGAGATGATCGAGAACCGGCTGCTCCGGCTGCGGTCGCCGTTCCGGGCGGCGCACAAGGGCGACGTGGTGGATCTGATCGACCCGCGCGAGACGCGGCGGCTGGCGTGCACGTTCGTGAAGCTGGCCCAGCCGATGCTTCACAAGCTGGCGCAGCTACCCAAGCGGGCAGTGCGGCCTTAGCGCAGGGAACGTTGACCGCCGCAACCGACAGGCGATAAAATCACCTCGCACCGGCTACTCTGAACAGGGGCGCACCTACTTGCCGATATTCGACCTGCACGTTCATACCGTAAGGGGCAGCAGCGACAGCAGTCTTACACCGGAACAACTGATTTCGGAGGCGCGGAGAATCGGCCTGGACGGGGTGTGCCTTTCCGAGCACGGCGGCGGCTGGGACGACCACGAGGTGCGGCGCGTGTTCGAGGGCTCCGGTCTCACGGTGGTGAGGGGGCTCGAGGTCGACACTGAAATGGGCCACGTGCTGGTATTCGGGATGCACTCCTACGTGGGCGGGATGCACCGGGTGAAGGACCTGCGGCACGCCGCCGACCGCGCCGGCGGTTTTCTCGTGTCCGCTCACCCGTTCCGTAATCTGTTCAACAACCCTCCATACAATCTGAACCTGCTGTTTCGGGGCAAGAATGGACGCCCAAGCACGCCTGAACAGGCCGCTAGACATCCGCTGTTTGGGCTGGTAGACGACATCGAGGTCGGCAACGGCGCGAACACCGAGCGCGAGAACCTGTTCGCCTTGGAAGTCGCCCACATGCTCGGATTCGAGGGCACCGGCGGCAGCGACGCCCACTCGACGCACGGGCTGGGCAAGTTCGCCACCGAGTTCGATGGCCACATCCGCTCGGAGTCCGACTTCATGGAGGCGCTCAGGGCGGGCGCGTACAGGGCGGTGCAGGGGCTGCACGTGGGCGAGCCGCGGGCGTTCGGACTGAATCCCGTCGCGTGATCCAAGGGCAAAAGGTGTAACAGGGTCTGGAGAGCTAACATGGAGCTTATCAACCCACTGGTAGAGAGTATTCGGCGGGAGGCACTGGAAGACCCGGAGACGTTCTGGGCGGACGCCGCGGAAGAGGTCCACTGGTTCCGCAAGTGGGACAAGACCTTCGACTGGGACTACCCAACGTTCCGGTGGTTCGTCGGCGGCGAGACCAACCTGGCGTACAACTGCCTGGACCAGAAGGTCGCCAGCGACTGGGGCGGCCACGCGGCGCTCGTTTACGTCACCGAGGGCGGTGAAAGGCAGGTCTTCACCTACGCGCAAATGTTGCACGAGGTGCGCCGACTCGCCGCGTCGCTGCGGGGCATGGGCGTGGGCAAGGGCGACCGCATTACGATATACATGCCGCCTTGCCCCGAAGCGATCATGCTGATGCTGGCCGCAGTGCGCATCGGCGCCATTCACTCCGTCGTGTTCGCCGGGTTCGGCTCCGGCGCGCTGGGCGACCGCATCCAGGCGAGCGGCTCGCGGCTGGTGTTCGCCACCGACGTCACCTACAGGCGCGGTTCGAACGTGCCACTGAAGGGCATAGTGGACGCGTCGATGGAGATTGGCGGCGACTCCGTGGACAACGTGATCGTGCTCCAGCGGGGCGACGATCCGGTGTCCATGACCGAGGGCCGCGACATCACCTGGGAGGACTTCCTGGCGCGGGGCGAGGGCCACGACGGCGGCTACGAGGTGATGGAGGCCAACGACCCGGCCTTCATCCTGGCGACGTCCGGCACTACCGCCAGGCCCAAGCTGGCCGTGCACGTGCACGGCGGCTACCAGGTGGGCGTACACTCTATGGGCAACTGGTGCTTCGGGCTGCGCCCGACCGACGTCTGGTGGTCCACGTCTGACATAGGCTGGATTGTGGGGCACAGCTACATCGTCTACGCGCCGCTGTTGGCCGGGGCGACCACCATAGCGTTCGAGGGGGCCATTGACTACCCGGGCCCCGACGTCCTCTGGAAGATCATCGAGGAGTTCGGCGTCACTGGGCTGTTCACCTCGCCAACGGCGGTGCGGGCGCTGATGCGCCACGGCGACGGGCCTACGCGCGGCCACGACCTGTCGTCGCTGGAGCGGGTGTTCTGCGCCGGAGAGGCGCTGAACGCGCCGGCGTGGGAGTGGCTGCAAAAGTCCGTGCTGGGCGACCGCATACCGGTCATCGACCACTGGTGGCAGACCGAGACGGGCGGGCCGGTCATCGGCAACCCCTACGGCATATCGACGCTCCCCATCAAGCCCGGATCGGCGGGCATACCGCTGCCCGGAATCGACGTGGAAGTGATGACGCCGGAGGGCGAGTCCGTACCCGCCGGGGAGAAGGGCATCCTCACCATCAAGCGTCCCTGGCCCAGCCTCACTCCCAGGCTGTGGGGCGAGCCTGAGCGTTACGGCCGTGACTACTGGGGCATAATCCCCGAGCGCTACTTCACCGGCGACTCCACGCACATCGATGAGGACGGCTACGTGTGGTTCGCGGGCCGCGCGGACGAGGTCATCAAGATCGCCGCCCACCGCATTGGCACGGTCGAGGTGGAGACGGCGTTCCTGAAGCACCAGGCGGTTGCGGAGGCGGGGGTGACAGGACGGCCCGACGAGTTGCGCGGTGAGGTCATCTCGGCGTTTGTGGTTCTCAAGAACGAATACTCGCCCTCCAATGAGCTCCGAGGCGAGTTGCTCCAGACGGTGCGGCGCGAGCTTGGGCCGATAGCCGTCATTTCCGAGCTGAACTTCGTGGACATGCTGCCCAAGACCCGCAGCGGCAAGATTATGCGGCGCGTGTTCAAAGCGGTGGTGCTGGACCAGGACCCGGGCGATATTACGACCATCGAGGACGAGGGCTCGGTGGAGGAGGCGAGGCAGGCGTGGGAGCAGATGAAGGCGGCGATGGCGCGCGAGAGCGACTGAGGCGAGGGGCGTGACACTGCTCCCACCGGGGGTTGCGCCATCGGAAGAGGTGTGGGTCGCGCTCGACCTGGAGACGACCGGCCTCAGCGCGGAGCGGGACGGCATAATCGAGGTCGGCGCGGTGAAGTTTCGCGGCGACGAGATTCTGGACACGTTCAACTCGCTGGTAAACCCTCGCCGCCGCCTGGACGACTTCATTGTCCGGCTCACCGGCATCAACCAGAACGAGGTCGACCGCGCGCCGGAATTCGGCGCCGTGCGCCGGCAATTCGCCGAGTTCGTGGGCCAGTCCCCCATAGTCGGCCACAACCTGCGCTTCGACCTGAGTTTCCTCGCAAGTCACGGCCTGGCGCTTCGCAACCCGCGCTGTGACACCTGGGACCTGGCCTACGTTCTCTATCCCGACCTGCCCGAGTACTCGCTGGAACGGCTCGCCGACAGATTCGGGGTGCGAAACACGAACCCCCACAGGGCGCTAGCGGACGCGCACGCCACCAGGAACGTGTTCAACGTGCTTCTGCGGCGCGTGATGGAGTTCGACGCCTTGTCGCTCGCGGAGATGGGCAGGCTGGCGGGCCGCTCGTCGTGGGTGCTGGCATACCTGCTAGACGGAATCGAGCCGGGACCGGCGTTGGACGCGGCTGCCGCATCCGGCGGCGTATCCGCGGCCGGCCTGGACATGGACGCGCTCGGCGAGAGGCTCCAGCAGGAGCGGCCCATCCGCCCCAACCAGGCCGCCGAACGGATCGACGTCGACATGGTGGAGTCGCTGCTACGCTCCGGCAGCCCGCTGGCCGAGGCTATGGACGGGTTCGAGGAGCGCCCCGAGCAGATCGCCGTCGCTCGCGCCGTCGCCGAGGCGATCAACGAGGGGCAACGGCTGGTGGTGGAAGCCGGGACCGGCGTCGGCAAGTCCGTCGCCTACCTGCTGCCCGCGCTGCTCTACGCCACCGCCAACAACCGGCGCGTGGTGGTATCCACAAACACCATCAACCTCCAGGAGCAGCTCGTCGAGAAGGACGTGCCCATGCTGGTCGAGGCGCTTGAAGACGTGCCCGGAGTGGACGCGGCCGACTCCCGGTTCTGCCAGCTAAAGGGCAGGGCAAACTACCTGTGCCTGCGGCGCTGGTCGCGTATGAGATCGGGCGACACCCTCAACGAGGACGAGGCGCGGCTGCTTTCCAAGACGCTGGTGTGGCTGGGCGAGACGTCGACGGGCGACCGGAGCGAGCTCAACCTGGGCCATCGCAGCGCCGCGGCGCCGTGGAGCAGGTTGTCCTCCGAGCGGATGCACGAGTGCCTTGGCCTCGGCGGGCCGTGCTTCCTCCGCGCGGCGCGCGAGAAGGCCGCGGCATCGCACGTCGTGGTGGTGAACCATGCGCTGCTCCTCTCTGACGTTCTGGCGGAAGGCTCGCTGCTGCCCGAGTACGACGTGCTGATCGTTGACGAGGCGCACCACTTGGAGGAGGAGGCGACGCGCCGGTTCGGGTACGACCTCTCCCAGGCGGCGCTCCAGGAACACCTGCAGCGGATCGGCGGCGAGAGCGGCCTGCCGCGCGAGGCGGTGGACGCCCTGCGCGGCTCCTCTGTGGCGGCGTCGCGGATGGACGCGGCCGAAAAAGCGGCCTCCGACGCGACAGACCTTTCCGGAAGGGCGCTCGGCCACGCGGCAAATCTGTTCACGATGCTGCTGGAGCTGACGCTCGGTCAGGTCGCGTCGAACGACTACCGCGTGACCGGCGCGGACCGCGGACAGCCGGGCTGGTCCGATCTCGAGGCTGTATGGGAAAATCTGGACGTCACTCTCAGCGAACTGGGCGTCGGCCTGCGCAGCGTGAGCGCGGCGCTCGACAATCTGGAAGAGGCCAATGTCGACGACTACGCGGGTCTGCGGGGCGAGCTGTCGGGCGTCACGATGGCCAACGAGGACTTTCGCCGGATGCTCAAAGAGTTCGTGCCGAATCCGCAGGACAGCGGCGTCTACTGGATAAGCAAAAACTTGGCAAACTCGGACCTGCTGCTGCACATGGCGCCGCTCGACGTTAGCGAGCAGCTCGAGGAGAGCCTGTTCTCGGAGAAAGAGTGCGTGGTGCTGACCAGCGCGACGCTCACCACAGCCGGACGTTTCGACCACGTGAGAGAGCGCCTGGGTCTGGACGACGCGGAGGAGTTGCTGGTCGGCTCGCCGTTCGACTACGAGAGCGCCGTGCTGCTGTGCGTGCCCGAAGATATGCCCGAACCCAACTCCTGGGCGTACCAGGAGGCGTTGGAGCAGGCGGTTAGCGACGTGGCCGTGGCCGCGAACGGCAGGACCATGGCGCTCTTCACTTCCCACGCCTCGCTGCGTACCACGGCCCACGCGATTCGCGGCCGGCTCAGCACGCGGGGCATCGGCGTGCTCGCGCAGGGACTGGACGGCTCGCCGCAACAACTGGTGCGCCGGTTCCTTGAGAACCCCGAAACCGTGCTGCTGGGCACCGCCAGCTTCTGGGAGGGTGTGGACCTGGCGGGCGAGTCGCTTCAGGCGTTGCTTGTGGCGCGCCTGCCCTTCAACGTGCCCACCGAGCCGGTGTTCGAGGCGCGCTCCGAGCAGTTCGAGAACGCCTTCATGCAGTACGCCCTCCCCCAGGCCATCCTGCGGCTGCGGCAGGGCTTCGGCAGGCTGATTCGGACGAAGACCGACAGGGGCGCGGCGGTCATCCTGGACAGTCGCTTGGTGTCTCGCCGCTACGGCAGGCTGTTCGTGGACTCGCTCCCGGCCGCCACGCGCAAGCGCGTGCCCCTGTACAACCTCGGTGGCGCGGTCAAGCGCTGGCTGGGGGCGTAATCGTGCTCATTCCCTTTACCGGTTCTCTCGACCTGATAACCACGCTGGAGAGCGGCCAGGCGTTCCGCTGGCGGCGCGAAGGCGATTGGCTTACCGGCGTTGTGTTCGAGAACATCATCAGGGCGCGCCAGACGCCGGATGGGGTGGAGTTCGCGTGCGGCCCCGACGACGAGGAGGCCATCGCGCCGCTGTTCCGAGACTACCTGCGCCTGGACGACGACCTGGAGTCTATCCGAAACCGCATCCGCGTGGACGACCGCATTGCCGAGGCGATGCTGCGCTATCCCGGACTGCGGGTGCTGCGCCAGGAGCCGTGGGAGTGCCTGGTCTCGTTCATCTGCTCGGCGAACAACAACGTGCCGCGAATCAGCGTCAACGTTGAGGACATCGCCGAGAACTTCGGCAGGCCGCTCGCGTTCAGCGAGTGCCGGCGCAGCGCGTTCCCGTCGCCGGCCAGGCTGGCGCAAGTGGAAGAGCAGGACCTGCGCGCGCTCGGTCTGGGATTCAGAGCCAAGTACGTCGCGGGCGCGGCGCGCATAGTGGCCGCGGGCGACCTGGACCTGTTCGCGCTGCGCGAGACGGACTACGACGAGGCGCTGACGGCGCTGCTCGCGCTGCCGGGGGTAGGCGACAAGGTGGCCAACTGCATACTGCTGATGTCGCTGGACAAGCGGGAGGCGTTTCCGGTGGACGTATGGATAGACCGCGCGCTGCGAGAGTGGTACCCGGAGCACGTCATTCGCGCCGACGGCAAGCCGCTCACCCGCGCCGCCATGCGGCCCTGGGCGCAGGCCTACTTCGGCGAGTACGCCGGCTACGCCAACCAGTACTTGTTCCAGGGCCGCCGCCTGCTGAAGAAGGGTGGCGGGAAGAGTTGAGCGGGGCGGAGCGTCCGGGGTGAAAAATCGCGCCGCGTGTTTCCTGCTTGTGCTATGCTATATCTGATGACCGCCACGCGATTAATGCTGTTCGCCGCCACTCTGTTCTGGGTTGCCCTGGCCTGTTCGTCGCCCGAGCCGACGCCGACGCCTGAGCCGACTCCCACGCCGGCTCCGACGGCCACCCCCGAACCGACGGCGACCCCTGAGCCCACGCCCGAACCCACACCCACGCCGTCCGGCCAGCCCACGCGCGGGCTGTTCGAGTACATCCGCGCGGTCTCCTACCTGGAGGCGAACCTGTGGGAGGAGGCGATTCCCGCTTACGGGCTGGTGATTCGCATACTTCCGGACATGGCCGTCGCGTACCATGGGCGGGGATACGCCTACTACAACGAGGCCATCGAGGAGGAGAACGACAACCTGTTCAGGCCCGCAATGGAGGACTACGACAAGGCTATCGAGCTAAAGCCCGAATTCGCGCAGGCGTACAAGGACCGGGCGATTCTGCACCACCACCTGGGCGATACAGAGGCAGCCATCGCCGACATCGAACGGGCAGTGCGTTACTACGACCCGCGCCGGCAGCCCGTCGGACTGAACGAGGCCAGGGAGCTTTTGAACCAGTGGCGCTAGGCTGCTCTAGTCCCGCTCCACCAGTTGAATGAGCACCCCGTGCGAGTCCGCCGGGTGGATGTAGGGACCGCCGGGGCCTTCGATAATCCGAGCGCCGTTCGCCTTCAGCTCCTCGGCAGCCTTCTCGCGGTCGTCTACCGCGATGGCGATGAGGTGAATCCCCTCGCCCCTGCGGGCGACGCTGCGGCCCACAGGCGTCTCGGGACCGAGCGCCTCGACCAGCTCGATGAACCGGCCGCTTTCCCCAAGCGGAAGAATGGCCTGGCGCAATCCAAGGTCCGGCTGCTCCCTGTCTTTCACCTCGGCCTTCAGTCCCAGCTTCGTCTCATAGTCCTCGACCGCTCCCGCCAGGTCGTTGACCGCGATTACGACGTGATCTACCCACTTGAACATTTTGCGACTCCAAATTCTGCGCTGTTGGATTGACGTCTAGTTGGGCAGAAGTCTAGGCGCGGCTCGAAGCGGGTGTCAAGCGGGCGCCTCTTGCGATAACGTGGCAGCGTGCTACACAATTGGGCGAGGGAGCGCGCGGCGGGAAAGGAAGGGTCGGAAACACTCCCTTACGAAGGAGTACCAATGATTCGCAGCCTCGACGGCAAAAGCCCCAAGATTCACCCCACGGCGTTCGTGAGCGAGTTCGCCTACGTTGTGGGAGACGTGGAGATTGGCGAGGGATCCAGCGTGTGGCCCGGCACCGTGATACGGGCGGACGCCGGGAAGATAGCCATAGGAAAAAACACCTGCATCCAGGACAACTCCGTGGTTCACGGCGACGACGACGTGTCCATCGGCGACAACGTGGTTATCGGCCACAGGGTTATGTGCCACGCCAAGACCGTCGGCAACAGCGTGCTCATCGGCAACGGCGCCGTGGTCAACGACGGCGTGGAGATAGGCGAGTACAGCCTGCTGGCGTCCGGCTGCATGGTCGTGGACAACATGCAGATACCGGCTCGCTCGCTGGTAATGGGCGTGCCGGGACGCGTGCGCGGTGAGGTGAAGGAGCGGCACGCCGAGCTGATAGACCGAACGGGCGGGCACTACGTCGAGCGCGCCCAGCGCTACAAGAGCCAGGGCAACCTGGAGGCGTAGTCTCGCCTCACATCTGTGAGGGCGCCTCCACGTCCATCAGGCTCAGGCAGCGGGCCAGGGCGACTCTGGCCGCGTCGACCAGCTTCAGCCGCGCCTTCGTGACCGCCTCCTCGCCCTCTACGCCGGACAGCACGCGGCACTTCTGGTAGAACCAGTGGAAGGCGGTAGCCAGTTCGCCCGCGTAGTGCGGCAGGTGGTGCGGCTCCAGCGAAAGGGCCATCATCTCCACCACTTCCGGAAGCTGCAAGGCTTTGCGCACTAGCGCCAGTTCCGCCTCGTGCGTGAGCAGCGACACGTCGCCTTCCGAGTAGTCGATTCCCCTCTCTCCGGCGATCTTCAGTATGCTTGCGATCCTGGCGTGGGCGTACTGGACATAGTAGACGGGGTTTTCGTTGGACTGCTGCTTGGCCAGTTCGAGGTCGAACTCCATCTGGCTTTCGGCGGAGCGCGACAGGAAGAAGAACCGGCAGGCGTCCGCGCCAACATCGTCCACCAGCTCGCGCAGCGTCACGATGTCGCCGCTGCGCTTGGACAGCCGCACCAGCTCATCGCCGCGCCTCAGCGTCACAAGCTGGTTCAGCAAGAGCGTCAGCCGGTTCGGAGAAACTCCGAGCGCGTCTACAACGGCCTTCATCCGCGCCACGTGCCCCTGGTGGTCCGCGCCCCACACGTCGATGACCCGGTCGAAGCCGCGCTCTACGAACTTGTTGTAGTGGTAGGCAATGTCGGAAGCGAAATATGTGGGCGTGCCGCTCGTGCGTACCACCACCGCCTGCTTTGGCTCGTCCGCCTCCTCCCAGTCGAACCACGTCGCGCCCTCCCGCTCGGCGAGCTGCCCGCGCTCGCTGAGCAGCGCGACGCTGCGGTCGTACTGGCCGCCGCGGTAAAGGCTGCGCTCGCTGAACCACACGTCGAAGTCTACCCTGAGCGCCTCCAGGTCTTCGCGTATGGCGTCGAGCATTCTGCCCAGGCCTATCTCGCCCAGCTCGGCCACGGCGTCCGCCTGTGGCGCGTCGCCGAAGCGGTCTCCCTCGACGGCGCGAATCTCGCTCACGAGGTCCACCATGTACTCGCCCACGTAGCCGTCCTCGGGGAACTCCGCGGATTTGCCGAGCAGCTGCTGGTAGCGGGCGAACAGGCTCTCGTTGAACTTGTCCATCTGGTTGCCGGCGTCGTTGATGTAGTACTCGCGCTCGACGTCGTAGCCCGCGGCAGACAGCACGTTGGCCAACGCGCTGCCGATGACCGCGCCGCGCGCGTGCGCCACGTGGAGCGGCCCGGTGGGATTGACGCTGACGAACTCGACCTGCACGCGCTCGCCCCTGCCGACTCCAACGTTGCCGAACTCCTCGCCCGCCTCGCGTATGGCCTCCACCTGCCCGGCCAGCCACGATTCCAGTAGCTCGATGTTGATGAAGCCCGGCCGCGCGACCGACACTTTGCCGAGCGGTTCCTCCACCGCTATCCTCGCGGCTATCTGCTCGGCGATGGCCATCGGGCTCATTCGCATGGGGCGAGCCAGCTTGAGCGGAAGACTGGACGCGAACTCCCCGTGCGCGGGATTGGGAGGGCGCTCTATGGCTGCGTCCTCCACGTCCGCGGACGGCAGATTGCCCTCGCTCTGGGCATCCCGGAGCGCGTCCAGCACAAGCTGTGCGACTTGTCCTCTAACCGTGTCGTGCGATGTGTCAGTCATGCTTTCTTACCGCCGTGGGAATGGGCTTCACTGCGTAAACGATACCAGAACCGCCCCGCGTGACGCCATTCGCTGGATGAACCGCTAGCATCCGGGGGGATAGCTCTTGCTCGAAACCAGGGTACCGTCAGCGTCGTAGAGGCCCGCCTCGTCCGGGTCGCTGTTGCTCCAGATTGCGGTGCGGGACCCGAAGCTGAATCCTCCCGAATCGGCGTGCACCTGGTTGGTGTAGACGCGGATCGTTTCGCCCGGCTCCAGTGTACGCGTTGGGAACACGAACCGCGGCCTGCCGTCCGCGATGTCCAGCAGACGCCAGCCCCTCAGTTCTTGGGCGCTTCCACCTTCGTTCACGATTGCCACGTACTCGTCGGATTCCGTTCGCGGCACCTCCCCGTCGAAAAACACGCAGGCGATGCGCACGTCCGGCGTCGCCGATTCAGGCGTGGCAGTGGGTTCGGGCGTTGGAGTGTCGGTAGGCAGTGGTGTGGGCGTGTCGGTCGGTGTGGGGTTAGGCGTGGCAGTGGGTTCGGGCATTGGAGTGTCGGTCGGTGCTGGCGCTGGGGTGTCAGCAGGCTGTGGTATGGGCGTGTCGGTGGGCAGCAGGGCAGGTGTATCGGTGGGCAGCGGGGCAGATGTGTCCGTCGGCTGTGGGATGGCAGTGCGGGTCGGTGCGGCCGTTGGCGTGTTAGTCGGCAGCGGCGTTGGAGTCTGCGTCGGCCGTGGGGTAGCTGTCGCGGTGGGCTCAGGCTCAGGCGTCGCGGTGGGCGCAGGCGATAGAGTAGCCGCGGGTTCTCGCGTGGGCGTCAGTGTAGGCGTGGGCCGTGCTGTGGGAACAGCCGTTGGTTCGGGCGCAGCCGTAGGCGCTGGCGCCAGCGCCGCTACCAGCACCGGCGTGTCTGTGGGAGCGGGCGTAGGCGCTGGGGGTGGAGTGGCCGTGGCCGCGGCGCCGGTCTGCCCGCCACACGCGGACGACAGGGCGAGCAGTGCAAAGGCGGACACCACGATGACCAGCCGCGCGACAACGCGCGACTGGCGCAGTCGGCAGTCCGGCTCGTTGTCCTCCATCGGCGACAAGTAGCCTTTAGGCCGCGTCGCTACGAGACAGCCTCTATCAGGACGCCGTCCGGAAGCGTCTCTCTAGCGACCACCTCGCCCACAACCGCGCGAGTCTCGACGCCGGCGTCCTCGAGTGCCGCGAGTAGCCCGTCTAGGCCGTCTCTAGCAATGCTGATGAGGAGACCGCCGGAAGTCTGTGCGTCCACCAGGAGCAGGCGCTGGTTCTCGTTCAGATCGTTCCACTCCACCACGTCGTCGATGGAGGCGAGGTTACGGTGAGTTCCGCCCGGCGCTATGCCGGACTCGAGCAGATCCCACGCCCCGTCGATCAGCGGCACCGCGCCGAAGCTCACGCGGGCGCCGACGCCGCTGCCCTGGCAGATGGCTCTGAGGTGGCCCAGCAGCCCGAATCCCGTGACGTCTGCGCAGGCATGGGCGCCCGCGGCGGTCATGGCCTCGGCTGCCGCCCTGTTGAGTGTGGCCATCTCGCGCACCGCGTTCGCCAGAACGTCGTCGGACACACGCTGCTGCTTGCCGGCGGTGGTGATGATGCCGGTGCCGATAGGCTTGGTCAGCACCAGCGCGTCGCCCGGGAGTGCGCCCGCGTTGGTGATCTCCGAGCCCGGCGAGACAAGGCCGGTCACGGAGAGGCCGTACTTGGGCTCCTGGTCGTCTACGGTGTGGCCGCCCACTATCAGCACGCCCGCCTCCTGGGCCTTGGCGCCTCCGCCCCGCAGGATTTCGCCGAGAATCTCCTTGGGCAGGTCTATGGGGAACCCCACTATGTTGAGAGCTAGGAGCGGGCGCCCGCCCATCGCGTACACGTCGCTAAGGGCGTTGGCGGCGGCTATCTGGCCGTACAGGTAAGGGTCGTCGACGATGGGCGGGAAGAAGTCGAGCGTCTGGATGATCGCCGTATCATCGTTAAGCTTGTAGACGGCGGCGTCGTCTCCGGTGGAGATTCCGACCAGCAGGTTGGGATCGGTTACCGTGGGTAGCTGGCTCAGAACCTGGGCCAGGTCCGAAGGACTGAATTTGGACGCTCAACCGGCGCAGCTTGCCAGCTCGGTCAGCCTGATTTCGTCACTTAGTAGCGCCACGGCGCACCTCCGCCTCTTGTTGGCCTCTTGCCGCCTGGTGCGGCGTTGCCAAGTATAGCACAGCCTTCCCACCTCCCGCGCCCGTTTGCGGTTGCTAGTCTTGTGGCGTTAGAATGAGACTAAATTCCGCAGGAGGTAACCTGATGGCAGGATACTCGGCACGAGTCGGAAACGTGGAACTTGTCTCACTAACGGACGGGGAGGGCGCAGGCCCGCCCACTGCCGTATTCGCCGCGAGCACCATCGAACAGTGGCGGGAGGACTACCCCGAGCTGCTGGACGCCAACGAGATGATACATCCCCGCTACGGCTCGCTCGCGATCCGCTCCGCCGGCAAGCTCATCGTGGTGGACACCGGGCTTAACGGTCCGGACGGCAAGCTGCTGGACGAGATGAAAGAGAAGGGCGTCGACAGTTCCGCCGTCGATCTGGTGGTGCTGAGCCACCTCCACCCCGACCACGTGGGCTGGAACCTCACGGACGGCAGCCCCACTTTCCCCAACGCCCGCTATATCGTTTCCCGCACTGACTACGAGTTCTGGACGTCCCCCGAGATGGCGGGCTCGGACCACGTGAAGAACCAGGTGCTCCCCCTCAACGACCTCGACATCCTCGACCTCGTGGATGGCGAGTACAACGTCACCGACGAGTTGACCACGTTCCCCACGCCCGGCCACACTCCCGGCCACATCTCGCTCATCGTATCGTCGGGTGGCGAAAAGGGTTTCGTGCTCGCGGACGTGGCGCACAGCCCCGCGCAGGCGCACTACACCGACTGGAACCCCGGTTTCGACAACGACCCGGATACCGCGCAGAAGACCCGGCACTCCGTTCTGGACCGGCTGGAGGCGGATGGCTCGCTGGTGAGCGCCGGCCACTTCCCCTCGCCAGGCTTTGGCCGCTTCGTGCGCAGCGGCGGTCGGCGCGTCTGGCAGGGCGTCTAGCCCGGCTGCGCCACCCTGGGTTGCTGATGGCCGCGTTGGTTGCCCGTGCCGCGACGCTCACACGGGCGGCCCTCGGCGTGGCGATCCTCGCCATCGCGCTGACGGCGCTCGCCTGCGGTGGCCAGGAAGTGCCGCCCGAGGCTGAGGCGCGGGCCGAGTTCGAGCGGGGCCTCGCATTCAAAGAGCAAGGCAACCTGGTGAGGGCGCTGGAGTCGTACGACGCCGCCCTGGCCATTTATCCCGCTCTGGCGGACGCCTACGCCGAGCGAGGGTTCGTATTCTACAGCCGGGGCGACCACCGCGCGGCCTTGGCGAACCTGAATCGCGCCGTCGAGCTGGACGGCGACCTGGCTGCCGGCTACAACTACCGGGGCATGGTGTTCGAAGAGGTAGAGGACACCGACAACGCCCTGATCAACTACGGCAAGGCCATTCAGCTCGACCCCGAACTGAAGGCGGCCTACTTCAATCGTGCACGTGTCCACGTGGGGGACGAGGAATACGAGTCCGCGATCGACGACCTCACCTCCGCTATCTCGCTGACCCCGGACGATGCTCGGCTCTACCTGCTGCGCGGCCAGGTGTACCTGCAACTGGACGACCTTGCGAGGGCCGAAGCGGACTTCGAGCAGGTGCTCGGCCTCACGGGCGACGAGTCGCTGGCGCTTGCGGCGAGGCAGCTACTCACCGCGCTGCGGCTGAGGTGACCACCTGACATGGCACGAAAGAGCAAGGCACCCGAGGCCGCCGGCGGACAACGGTACGTCGCGCTGCTCAGTGGCATCAACGTTGGCGGCAAGAACAGGCTGCCGATGGCAGATCTGCGCGACATCTTCACCGCCGCCGGCGGCGGCACGGTGCGCACCTACATCCAGAGCGGCAACGCGGTGTTCGAGGCGACGCGCGATTTGGCCGAAGCGGTGCCTGAGGCTGTCGCATTGGCGATTCGTGAGAGGTTCGGCTACGAGACGTCCGTCGTCGTGCGTTCGGGCGAGGAACTGCGCCGGATTGCTGCCTCGAACCCCTTCGACACTTCCGGCGATCCACGCTTCCTTCTTGTGGCCTTTCTACGAGACACGCCCACCGCCGACTCGGTATCGCGCCTCGACCCGGACCGTTCGCCCCCGGACGAATTCGCCGTGCGTGGCCGCAACGTCTACCTGCATTACCCCAACGGCGTAGCCCGGAGTAAGCTGACGAACGAGTACCTCGCCGGGCGGCTGAAAACCGTAAGCACCATGCGGAACTGGCGGACCGTCCTCAAACTGCTGGAGATGGTCGACGCGCCCTGATGGCTGATGCCGGTTCGCTTGCCTAGACTCTTGGCTGGACGCCTCTTCGAGGGACTGAACCCTCGCGACCTCGTCTGGGTCTCGGCGATGTCGCTGATGCTCTCGGTGCTGATCCTGCCGTTCGCCAGCTACGTCGCGGCGCTTCCGTTCATCCAGGACGAGTGGGGAATCAACAACACCCAGGCTGGCGTGGTCTTCTCCGCATTCCAGGCGGGGTTCGCCGCCTCCGCGCTGCTGGTGATACCGCTCACGGACAGGCTCAGCTCCCGCCACATCCTGGTGGCGTCCGCGGCCACGTCCGCTGTCGGCAACGCGCTGTTCCCGCTGGCCGCGCAGGAGATCGTCACCGCCTCGTTGCTGCGGGCCCTCGCGGGCGCCGGGCTCGTCGGCGTCTACGTTCCGGGCCTGCGTGTCATCTCCGAGCGGTTCGCCGACAAGGGACGCGGCATGGCGATGGGCCTATACGTCACCGCGTTCTATGCGGGAAACGGCGTCTCCCTGGTCGCCACGGGCTGGCTGCTGGAGTGGCTCGAATGGCGGGACGCCTACCTCTGGCTGTCGCTGGCCTCCTTAGCCAGCCTGCCGCTCGCGTGGTTCCTGCTCCGCCGGCCGCGGCCGGTCGCGGCGTCCGGTTCGTCTGGAGGGCGGCTGGATGTGTCCGTGCTGCGCAATCGACGCTCCCGGGTCTACATCCTCGGCTACACGCTCCACGCGGCCGAGCTGTACATCGTGCGGGGCTGGCTGCCCGCCTTCCTGACCGCGGCGCTCGTGATGAGGGGGATGGCGCACGATCAGGCGGTGACGACCGGCGCGGCGGTAGGGGGCATCGCGCTGGGCGTGGGCGCGCTCGGCCCGGTGATGGGCGGGATCATATCCGACAGGCTGGGCCGGGCGGCGTCCGCGGCGGCCATCTTCGCCCTCAGCGGGGCGTGCTCATGGCTCATCGGCTGGATTGGAGGCTTCCCTTGGCCGCTCATTGTTGGCGTCGCCGTCGTGTACGGCTGGGCCATCGCCGCCGACTCCGCCATCTACACCACGGCGGTCACGGAAGTCGCCAAGCCGGAGCAACTCGGTTCCACGATGGCGGTGCAGTCGTTCCTGGGCTTCATGGGCGGCGTCATCGGCCCGATCCTCGCCGGCGGCGTGCTCGACCTGGCCCCGGCATCCATAGAGTGGGGCGCGGCGTTCTCCGTCACCGGCGTCATCGCCGTCGTGGCCGTGCTGGCGCTGGCGCGGGCGCGGGAGGGGCGCGCGGGTGTACAATCGACGCGTGGGCAAGTGGAATGAGGTAGTTAGCCCCCCTGTTTGAAGATAACGTCGTCTATTCTGATCCACTTCGGGTCTGGCCCAGTGATGGCCGCTCCAGAAGCTGAAACGTACTGATGCGCATAGCACAAAAGCCAGTCGTTCACGGTCAACCTGATTCTAACCATGCGGCTCCGCGTACCGGCCGGAAATCCGCTTCTAGGTTGGCCAGACATCTTTCGGGCAACTTCCACGTAGGCTTGACCCGTCTGCAACTTTGTTCTAACCTCCAAGATGTCGTACAGTTCATACCGCACTTCGTCGCTTACTGACATGGAAACTGGTTGACCGGGTGAGATTGACATGAACAGCAGAATTCTTGAACTACTGACCAGTTACTCGACGGGCGACCTGGACTTTGTGTCGCTTGAAGACCTCGTGATTCCTCTCGCGTGGGAAGAGGACGGACCAGCGCAAGACGTCGTCGATCGGGTTGCTGCCGAGATAGCGTTGGTCAAGGATGGCGCTTCCGACGAAACGATGTTCAGAGAGCGCATCGGACAGATTGTCGCATCCTCTGTCACACCTGCTCGTAACGCGTGAACAATCGAACGGCACCCAGACCGGAACCTTCCAACTAGCTTAGCGCCTGCCACGTCGCCCGCCGCGCAGCTTGCGCCCAATCCGCGCAAGCTCCGGCAGCACGCCCATCTTGCCGATGCCGAGGAATGTCTTGTAGCAGTCCTCTACCGTTTCGTGCGGAGTGGTGCCTCCCGTCTCGTGGTCCGCTGGATTTCTGCGGTCGATGAGTTGCCCAAGCAAGTTGGGTAAGGTTACTGTCAAGAGGCGGAATTCCTCCTCAGCCAACTTCTGCCGCCGAAGGTGGTCGTGAAGAAATCTCTGTTTGCACAAGTCGACGTAGTGTCGCGACGATGGGGTGGAGTGTCTGTCTGTCGCCCTGGCCTCAAACTTCAGAAACTCTAGCGAAGACTCCCTGCTCTCTGACAATGGCTTCCAGATGAACTCGTAGCACATCTCCTCGGTTGCCCTGAGCAGTTCGTTCAGAATTGACTCTGGACGCCCCTTCTCCCGTGAGTTCCACATTTGGTCTGCATTTATGAGCGCACCCCGGGCGCGCGAAGGCAAAGTCGACCAAATGTTGCCAAAGAAGTAGTTCTTCAGCCGCCGTTTTGCCGCGTCCTTCTCATCCTGATCGCGCAACTTGCGATATTCGCTCGGGCTGAGTTGAGACTCTGCCACCCCACTGCTTGCCGCCAAAACGCTAACCACTTTGCGGCATCCTCCGCTTCAACGCCTGAATCACTGTATTCGATGCCTTGCTCCCAGACATCCGCAATCACCCTGCAATCGTTTACGACTTGCTGCCAATTCTCAATGGATGGGCTGTTTGCTCTAACCGCCTGGAAGATACCGGAGGCCTCGTCGAACGCTAGCATCGGCAGCTTGGAGTGTTCCGAGACCATTTCGTGAATCTCACTTCTCGCTCCGGTTTGCTCGATATAGACATGGGCTCTATAGGACAGGGACGTTGCCTCGGCGAGATAACGGAGCGCATCCATGTAATCACCATCGGCCTTCTTGAAGCTGCTCAACTCCGCGTATGCTAGAGCGGCAACAACTCCCGTCGATACGTCAGTTAAGGGGTCCGCCGTGTCTGGGAGCAGAACATAACCTAATCCTGTCCCAGAAAATGAGTTTATCCACTCGACGGCCCGCTCTATCTCCCGGAGGCAGTCTATGGTTTCCTCTGACAGTCCCTTCTCACGTCTCTCACTGTGTTTGATTCGGAACGCTCGCGCAGCGGCTATATGGATATAAGCCGTCAGTTGGTGAAGGAGAGTTTCGCTTTCAAAGTCATCACGGTCCGGCTCATAAGACACACGGTGTCGCCTTTCCAAAAACTCAAGGCACTCCAACATCACGTGTTCGAGATCCGGCGGCAACGGATCAGCAGCTAGCGCCATTTCATCGTCTGCGAGAGTAACCGTGCTAAGTAACTATCTCAAAATCCTAACCCACAGATGCATAGAGTGGATTCAGGGACGAATGTAAGGTTTCTCCAACAGGACCGGGAGGAACCGCATGACGCAACAAGATACGTT
>DAOUJL010000074.1:0-63143 GCA_034422735.1 Dehalococcoidia bacterium
GTAGTCGGGCCATTTCACACCGCTCTTCAATGGTGAGTTGGTGATAAGAGCTTCGCATGGCAACACCTTAACAAGATGTTGCACTTCGTTTGTGAGTCTAACGAATCCAGGGGTGGGGATCGCCTATTCCGCGGGCGGCTCCGGCGCCTCGCTCATGCGCTGGATGTCGCGCCCCATGAAGCGGTACGGGTCGGCCTCGGCGGTGCTCGCCGCCGCCGCGTCGACCATCTTATCGTAGCGCGGGTCGAGCTCCCCCAGCCGCGTGGACAGCGACTTGTGAAAGGCCACAGACGATATGACGCGCGTGGTGTCGCCGTCGCCGCACTGCTCGCAGTCGATGGACTCCGGCGGCGAAAAGTTGCGCCACAGCTTGCTGGACTTGTGGCTGCAACTCCGACATCTGTATTCGTAGATGGGCATTTCGCCTTCCTCGGAAGAACCGTTCGGCTCGCCGAACGCCTTACGCCCGCACTTCCCGCGCCGGGAACGTCGTCTCCACCTCCGCCGCCGCATCGAAGAAGGCCTGCAGTGTAAGGTGGTACCGCAGAAAGCCGTTGCGCTTGTACTCGTCCGCAGATTTCACGATGCCGCCGGGCACGGCGAGGTCCAGCCGGTTCAGGCCGTGCTCGGCGTCGGCGCGTCCGCTGTCGCGAATGCAGCGGATGAGCGCCTGCCACTTGTCGAGCGGCATGTCGAGGTAGAAGTCCGCGTACAGCAGTTCATCCGGTTCGATGCGCTCGACGGCGTCGCACTCGAAACCCTCGAAGCTGAGCAGGTAGGCGCAATCGCCCACCTTAGCGCCCACGCTCGCGTTGCACGAGCCGAGCCGGCGCAGCGCACCGCCGGCGTTGGCCGCGCGGCGCACCTCCTCGAACCACTCCAGCGACGGAAACTCCGGCACTCGCGTCACTCCCACTGCGTGGTCTCTATTCGGGCCGAGGCGTCGAAAAAGAACTGAAACGTCTGGTTGTACCGGAAGAACAGGTCCTGCCTGTATTGGTCCCCGGTCGCGGAGTGGGCCAGGCCGTCTTCAAGATCCAGGTCCAGCGTGTTCAGCGTGTGGTCGAAGTCCGCCGCCCCGTTCTCGCCGATGTTGGCGATCATCTCCCGCCACTCCTCGGCGCTCAGGTCCAGGTAGAAGTCCGTCTCCTCCAGCCCCGCCTCGTCGATCTCGCTCGCCCCGGAGCACTCGAAACCCTCGAACACGAGCTTGAACAGCCGCTGCCCGACCTTGATGCCCACCAGCGCGTCGCACATTCCGCCGCCCGCGCCGCGGTAGGCGTCGTCGGAGTTATACACCTCGCGCACCGCGTCGAACCATTCCACGGACGGGAACACCGGCACGGCTACGCCTCCAGGTACCGCGCCAGACCGGCGGGGAACCCCTGGCCCCGGTCTATGCCCAGCCATTCGAGGTGCGCCAGGTACTGTCGCACGTAGTCACCCATCAGGCGTTCGTACCGCTCCATGCCCACACGCGCGCCCTCGATGCCGCCGCCCAGGATGATGGCCAACGACTCCCTGAACGCCGGGTCCTCGAGCTCGCGCTCCAGCACTCGCTCGCCTATATTGAGCAGCCGCTGGAACACCAGCGCCTTGTCCGGCTGGTGCGACATTGCGTAGCGCAGGTGCTGGAGACCGTAGGCGACGTGGCGGGCCTTGTCCTGCACGCAGCGCGAGAAGATGACGCGCTCGGCGTCGTTGTGAGCGAACTGCTCGCCATACCGGTACACCGTCATCGTCAGGTCGCCGCGCAGCAGGTGCAGAAACAGCACCGTCTCGGTCCAGCCGCCCTTGCTCTCCAGGATCATGCGGTTGACGTCGCCCTTGCTCTCCAGCCCCATGCCGCCGCCGTTGGCGAGCGCGCGCTTGCGAAAGACCTCGCAGTGCCGCGCCGCGTCGAACATCTCGGTGGCGAGAAAGTTTTTGACCTCATGGTAGCCGTAGGACATCTGGTGCAGCCAGCCGCCGATGGTCTCGAACTCCACGTTGGCCTGCTGGCTCAGCTCCGTGGAGAGCTGGCACATCGCGGTCTCCACGTCGTCCGGCAGCGGCTCTATCGTCTCCCAGGGCACGTCGGTCGCTGGCGCCCAGCGCCGCTGGATGGCCTCTTCATACAGGTCGGCGGCGTTGTCGGCCCACAGCTCGTGCTTGTTGCGGATGCTGAACCCGATGGGCGGAACGCCCGGCATCGGATACGCGCCGCGCGGCATTCGCGTCTGGTCGTCCCAGTGGTCCGGGATGTCTCCGTACACGCCCACGTTGAGCGACCCCAGGGTCATGCCGGACTTGCCCGGCCGCACACGGACGCCCCACTCCAGCGTGCGTCCCATCCACTCCAGCGACGGCGCGGGAATCTCCGGCTCGGCGGCCGGCTCCTCCACCACGGCGTCCTGCGCGTTCTTCTCGCTCATAGAACAGGTCCCAAGAGTCCCCTCTCCCCCGCGTGGGAGAGGGTTAGGGTGAGGGGGCAGACCACTACAGGTACGCCATCATCTCGGCGTTGGCGCGCCCGTTGACAAAGCGCTCGCCGAATCCCGCCGACCGTATGCGCTGGACGTACTCCTTCACCTGCCGGCGGCGTATGGCCATCAGCTTCTTGATGCCCTCATCGTAGTTGTTCTTGCCGCCGCCCAGAAGTATGGCCATCGCTTCGGTGGTCAGGGAGTCCCCGCCGGCCGGGTTCTGGTTGCCCGCCATCATGGCGCGCTCGCCCTCGTCCAGGTACGTGTGTACCTCCTCGCAGCGGTCCGGCTCGGTCTCGGACAGGTAGCGCATGTGCATCACGCCGAACGCCACGTGCCGGGACTCGTCCTGCGCGGCGAGCCGGTACATCCGCTTCTCGGCCTCGTTGTACGCCATCAGCTCGCCCATGCGGAAGATGGTCAGCACGCCGCCCTCACCCGATATGTGCAGCCGGGACGACATCTCGGTGAAATCGCGCGAAAGGTCGATGTTGCCCACCACGCCGCTCGTGGTGATTGTGGGCCGCTGCATCAGCCCGCCGCCGTTGGCGAACGCCCGCTTGCGGAACACGTCCAGGTGCCGGGACTCGTCCATGATCTGCGTGATGAGAAACATCCGCGGCTCGAAGTAGTCCGGCGTGGTGTTGGCGACCCACCTGCCGGGCACGTCCGCCGCGACGAACTCCACCTCGGTGAGAAACGTCGCCAACTGGCACTGCGCGCGCTCGATGTCGTCCGGCAGCGGCTTCACGCTGTCCCACGGAATGTCCGTCGCCGAACTCCACTGGCGCTGCAGCGCCTCCTCGTACAGCATCGCCGCGTTGGTCAGCCAGATGTCGGACTTGGTCGCCACCGAGTAGCCGCCGATGCGGAACGAGCCCGGCCGCGAGGCGGCGCCCCTCGGCTTGCCGGTGTAGTTGTCGCTGCGCTCCGGCGCGTCGCCGTAGGAGCCTTCCTGGATGTCGGCCAGCGTCAGGCCGCGTCGGCCCGGCTCGGCCTTGATGCCCCACTCGCCGCGCGTGTCCATCCACCCCAGGTCCAGGTCGTTATCGTCCGCGTATCCCTTTACGGCCTTCAGAGACTCATTGTCGGTCGTCATGGTGAGACCTCCCGGCGATAGTACGATTTGCTGGTGAATCCATCCAAATGACAAGCGCCGTCGACTCGGCTGCCCTCTTTTGCAATATACAAGACGACGCCAACGTCCGCAAGCGAACCGGAGATTGGCTCTCACTAATGACTGCAATGCAATCATGGTACAATTCTGCGCATCACGACAAGGAGACTGGACCTTGGCCAGCATAACCGTGCGCAATCTGGACGACGGGCTAAAGCGTCGACTACGCATCCGCGCGGCCGAGAACGGGCGCTCCATGGAGCAGGAGGTCCGGGATATCCTGCGGGCGGCCCTTGACCAAGACGTCGCGCCGGACAGGAATCTTGGCACAGCGATACATGAGCTGTTCAGACCACTCGGCGGAGTGGAATTGGAGACTCCCCCCAGGGAACCAATGCGCGAACCCCCGCGATTCGATTGAGGGCCGCGCTCATGTTTATCCTCGATACCAATGTCGTATCCGAACTGATGAGGGAGCGTCCCACTCCAAAGGTCCTGGGATGGGTCGACGAACAGCTCACCAGTAGCCTGTTTGTGACCTCCGTGACCGAGGCGGAGATTCGAACCGGCATCGCCATATTGCCTGTGGGAGAGCGGCGAAGTGGACTGGCTGCCGCCGCTGAACGTCTCTTCGGCGTGTTCTTCGCCGAACGCATCCTACCGTTCGATAGTGACGCTGCCCGGGCTTATGCAATGCTTGCTGCCGAGCGCAGGACTGCCGGACGACCCATTAGCCAATTCGACTGCCAGATCGCCGCCGTCGCACGCTCCAACGGAGCCTCGATCGTGACGCGTGACGTCGACGGCTTCGAAGGCTGCGGACTCGATGTCATAAGCCCCTGGGCTCATGGATGAGCGCGGGCCGAGTACGATTCCAGAGGCGCCGCGGCGCTGATCGTCTCACGCTCGGCCCGACGCGGTATCTGTGAGGCGACAAGGGGCCTTGCGCGCACCGGCCCTGAAGCCTTGACTCAGCCGCCTTCCCTGTAAGTCTGCCACAGGTTACGCGCAGCCTGTACATCCTGATTCTGGCCTTGCTTTGTACCACAGCGCAGTATTACCAGCGAACTTCCTTCTTGCCCGAAATACACTCTGTATCCCGGACCAAAAAAGAGTCGGAACTCAGATATGCCCCCACCCAGTGCCTTAGCACTCGCCAAGTTGCCGGATTCCATCTGGTCAAACGCTTTCACCACCCTAGTCCACGCCGTTGAGTCAAGGTTCATAAGCTGTCCCCTAACCTCCGGGAGGAACTTGAGGCTGCTGAACACTTCATCGCGGGCACCCCAAAGTGCGGCTCTATCCGCGAATCTGCGAAGGACATCTACGTGACGACTGTAAATGACTTGAGCATGAGGTGGTAGAGTGAGATTGTCAACAGTCTCGCTCAATTCCGCGACGGTCTCATCCGGAAGCAGTTCTTCAAAGTAGACCGTCAACTCATCGCGGTCCCAAGCCTCATCGGAACAAAACCCTATCGCTATTCCACCTGACAGAGCACAAAACAGTAGTGGCTTGCAATCTTCTTGGGGAAGAGTCTTCTCCTGGCATCGCATGAAACGGTCTTCTAGGTCATCGTCAACGTCTTTCAGAAGTGGGCTCCTCGAGGCCAAGCTCCCAAGGAAAAGAAGCTCATCTCTTATCGTCGGATTCGACATGCCGTCAAATTCACCAAACAGCATTGAGTAAAGTGTCGTTTCCCCTTCATGGCTCATCCTGAGACCCTGTTGTAACGAACAAACTCGCAGGTCAATGAGTGAGTTCATACCTAGCGTCATGTCCTTGAACCACGCTAGAGAACGTCTTTTGTCAAAAGGAACCAAGCTGGTGTGATTCAACACCATCTCGCGCATCTATCTACCTTGGCCCCATTAACTTCATCATGTTCTCAGTGTGCTGGTCGAAGAATCCGACTGGCCAATGTGACAGGCGACCGTCCCCGTCCACCTTGGGTGAAGTTACGACCGACCTATCACCATCACGCTCAAAGTAGTGGAAGGCCGTATCCTCTGGCACAATCAATCCGTCGCGCACAGCAATACGCACGCCGTCCATGAAATGGTCGCTATGCGTCTCGATGAACACCTGGACGCCTGCCCCAGCAGCGCGAGCCGCAAGCTCGGCCAATTTGGTCTGTCCCCGCGGGTGTAGGTGAGATTCAGGGTTCTCAATCAGGCACATTGCGCCGGGAGGCGCAAGCAGGGCCACGATAACCGGAAGCGTGTACGACAGGCCGAAACCCACGTTGGTCGCGCGATAGGGGCCGGACGCGACGTCCGACGGTCTGTCAAACGAAAACCTGGCGATGACCGAATCGGCGGCGGCGACTGGTTCCAGATTCAAATGGACGCCCGGGCTTACTTCCTGCAACCAGAAGTCAACTAGGTCTCGCATTCGCCTGCTTTGTGGATGTGTGCAGCGCGGGTCGTCCGCGCCTAAGGAGTCGCCTTGGTGTTGGTTCAGGTAACTCCAGGCGTACTCGCTGCTCGATCCGAAGTCACGTTGCCTCGACCGTATGTGAGAAAGTGGGTACAACTTCCTGGGGCCGACGCGGTCCGCGCTGACGTAGATGAGAAGCCCGCCAAGCGGCGGTATCTCTAGCCATGCATCGGGTACGAAATCATGGGCAAGTTCATCGCCGATAGCGCTCAACTGGTCGGCAGTCTGCGAGTATGTGAAGCGCACTTCCCAGGGCACCTGCGCTTCGTCGCTGTGCAGGCTAAAACCCAGGGTGTCTTCTTCCGCTCCATCAAACAGCACGTCCGAGCCTGTGCCTAGGTCTGCCCGTTCGCCGCCAAGCACAAGTCTGCCCCTGCTTAGCTCTCCGGTCTCGACCGATTGACGCAAAACCAAAAGGGCCTGCAGCAGGCTGCTCTTGCCCATGCCGTTCAGACCGCACAAGAGATTGATAGCCGCGCAACGCAGTTCCAGCCTTTCGAAGCACTTGAAGTTGACAAGATCAACCCTGCTCAGCATCACACCAACCCCTCAACGAGCTCCTTGATAGCACGGAAGCGCAGCCGCACGCGAGTCGGCGTACCGGTCGAATAGGAAATGGCCCTGTCGAACTCGCTGTCGTTATTCAGCAGGTCGATAAACGCCCTCCGAACACTCTTCTTCTTCCGTATCAGCGAGGACACGTCCTCAGGAGAACACCGTGCAAGTTGAACGCTCCAAGTCTCGAACAGCGCCTTGCTGACAGGACGCCGATTATCCTTTGTGTTCTTCCGCTTGCGAAAGGCATCGTCGCCGAAGATTCGGTACGCGGCCTCCATAGCCTTCGCGAACTGTTTGGCAATCGCTTGGCGTTCGCTGTCACTCATCTCGTTCAACTTGTCCATGGTCTTGCCGAGGTAATCGTCCAAGCTGTTGTCCGAGTACTTCTCCCAAGGTTCGATATGGAAAGCCAAGAATCGCAGAACGCACTCCCTATCGGCCATTCTGCCGCGACTGATGGATCCATCCGTTGCCTTGAGGAACTCTTGCGATTCCGCCAAGCTCTTCAGGTATTCCCTCACAGGTCCTGAGTGAAGCGCGTGACGGATTTCTTGCCCATTGAGCGTCAGGCCACCAGTGTTGATGCGGAGAAAGACGTTGAACATTACCTCCGGGGGAGTACCAGGCTCTATAACATTGACGACAAGCGAAGTCTCGTCGATCCTCCGCTGCATCGGCCGGGGGAGGTCCTCGTACTTGGACCCGTCGAACGAGGTCAGGTATTGGAGGCCTCCAAGGGCGAACTTCCCGGTTACGTAGTCGTTTATCGTCGTCATTCGCTGGATGCCATCAACTACCGACCAATTTTCGTCCTTGTCGGCAGCCACATAGAACACCGGGATAGGGATACGCAAGAGCAGCGATTCGACAAGCCGGCTCTTGCGCTGAGCGTTCCAGATTCCACTCATGCGCTGAAAGTCGGGGGCCAAGTCTATCTCGCCGTGCTCAATACGGGAGATGAGCTGTGAAACAAGGAGAGGAACCGTTCGTATCCTTATCTCTTCGGGATTGAACGGATCGGTTATCTGTTCCTCTGGGTCGTCATGCTCAACTTCTATCCCTTCTTCCTCTCTCTCATCACCAACGGCAGTGTGGTTGATGGTTGCGGCAATTGGGCTAGCTGCCATCTGTTTCTCTCCGAAAGTACACGACAACTTCTCTGCAACTGTTCTGCATCTCAGATGCTCAAGTATATGGCAAAGCCGTCCTGCTTACCACGAAAGGCCCGTTGTCCAGAACTTCTCATGGTCGGTGACCGCAAAGCAGGTAGAGATACTTTCAGCTACACTTGACATATCCCGGAACTTCCAACCATCACTACACGGTCACCATGCCTTCCCTCCCTCAACCAGCTCCCGCCCGCCACCCCTCTTGACACCACGCGCACAAATGTACTACCATCCCGCCATGACGCACCCACACCTCAATTCAGCGACCGCCGACGGCCCTGACGTGGTCCCTGGCCGGCTGTCCCAACACCGCCTCATTTCTGCCATTTCGGGGTCGCAACCCGTGCTTTTAGCGTCCCGCCAATGGCACGAATCCCCGGCAGCCAAGCTACCAGATGAGACACTTGAAACCGAATGGAACGAAATGAAACACTTCTTCGAGTATTTCTTCCCCACCAGGCATCCTGCCGCGCATCCCGGCCCGTCGCAGCCGGCTCACCTGAACCGCTCGCCGCCTTGTCCAAACCCAACCGAATTGCTAAAATCTTGACCACGCCGGACGCGGGAGTAGCTCAGGGGTAGAGCATCTGCTTCCCAAGCAGAGGGCCGAGGGTTCGAATCCCTTCTCCCGCTCCATCAACCCCCCAGTACGAAAAGTTTGGCACCCAAGCCGGAGTAGAACCGAGGCAGACGCGATGGTCAGGTTCCGCACAAACAACATCCTCGAAAAGAACCGCCAGGGAAAGAAGGGCCTGGGCCTCGGCCTCGTCTTTCCCTCCGCCGAGGCCATCGAGCTCGCCGGTATGCTGGGCGGCTTCGACTTCGTGAATCTGGACGGCGAGCACGGCCTGTTCTCGCCCGAATCCATCGACCACATGTGCCGCACCGCCGACGGATACGGCCTCACCGTCACCGCCCGCGTTCCCAACATCATACCCTCCACCATCAACTCCTTCCTCGACCGCGGCGTCATCGGCGTGCTGGGCCCGCACGTGGACACCGCCGAGCAGGCGAAGGCCCTCGTCGACGCCTGCCGGTTCGTCCCGGACGGACAGCGAAGCTGGGGCGGCGGTAGGGGCACCTTCTACAACGAGAGCGGCCTGATTGACCAGCCCGGCCTCGACCGCTCGGAGTACATGGCCCACGCCAACGCCGAGATGCTGGTGATGTGCCAACTCGAAACCGCCACCGCCTTCTCCAACCTGGATGCCATCCTGGAGGTGGAGGGAATCGACGCCTTCGCCTGGGGCACCAACGACCTCGCCCAGTCCATGGGCTATCCCGGCCAGCCCGAACACCCCGCCGTGCAGGAGGCCCAGAACGCCATCGGCGACCGCATCCACGCCGCGGGCCGCAAGCTGTCCACCGACATTACCGAGACCGTGGCGCTCAACTCGCTCATACTAGACGGCTCGAGGCGCTTCCTCGAAGCGAACAGGTAGCAAACTGGCAGCCCTCACCCGATCCAATTTCGAGCGCCTCGTCCGTGAGGCCTTCAACCAGCTCCCCCAGGACGTCCTCGACAACCTCGAGAACGTGGATCTGGTCGTGGAGGACTGGCCCACGAAGGACCAGCTAATCGGCTCCGGCCTCGACGAGGACGAGCTTCTGCTCGGACTCTACGAGGGCATCCCGCTCACAGAGCGATACGGCTACGACATGGTCCTGCCGGACAAGATCACCCTCTTCCAGAAGGCCATCGAGTCCATCTGCTCGACCGACGAAGAGATCATGCGCGAGATACGCGACACCATCACCCACGAGGTCGCCCACCACTTCGGCTACGACGACCCCTCCCTCGACAGCCTCGGTATCTAGCGCGCTCGTTTCAGTCCCTTCCCCCTCGCAGGGCCAACAGGGGCGGGCATCACAAATGAGCCTTCCGAATTGTCCCTTCCCCCTCGCAGGGGGAAGGTTAGGATGGGGGTGAGTCCCGCAGCGGGTACAACCGCGCCAGGTTCTCCCCCATGATGGCGTCGATCTGCTCCTCGGAAAGAAATTCGCACCGCGACCGGAACAGCGTCATCGACTGCTTGAACGTCACGGTTCGCTCGCACGCGGGCATGTCCGATCCCCACACGAGCCTGTCAGCGCCCGCGCCCTCGACCAGGGTTTGCACCAGCTCCGACAGCCCGTCCTCGTAGGGAGGAAACTCCAGGTCCCCGGCCATCAGATGCAGCATCAACTCCATGTGCCAGCCGGGGAAACTCAGAAGCGTCCAAATCTCCTCCGGAACGCTGAACCGACCCGGCTTGCCGACGTCATAGTGAACGTTGTTGAGCCCGTGGGTCAGCACCGAGGCTATGCCGGGGTGAGCCTCCGCCCAGGCGATGAACTCGCGCAACTCCTCGAGGTAGTCTTCTGCCAGGGGCTGCCTCAGCTTGGCCGCGTACCAGTGAATGGGAATGCCCAGCTCTCTCACCAGATCCCACAGAGGCTCGAGGCTGGGGTCGTTGACCCCGATCCTGAAGTCGTCCTGGAAGAACCCGCCCGTGGAGAAGAACAACCCCGAGTGGCCAAGGTCCTCCACCTGCCGGCGCAGCCTCTCTAGCTGGTCGTCCCGGCCTCCCACCCACTCGTCGACCTGCGACAGGGCAACGAACCGGTCCGGGTAGCTACGCACGCAGTCCCCAAAAAAGTCATCCAGCTTTCCGTAGATCCTGTCGTGCTGAAGTACCGCCCGGTCGACGCCCACGTAGTCCATCTGCGCGATCATCAGTTCCGGCGGGCACGACATATCCCGGAGCGTCGGAGGCATCCACTGGATGTAATAGTCCTCGCCGCCGCGGGTAAACTCCAGCCTGCCGAAGGAACCGATCCGAAAGTCGACGTCGGGCTGGGACGAGATGCCGTCGCCTTCGCCCACGAGCAGCAGCTCCGGAATCCTCACCCCGTCCTTGAGCCTCCGTATGCCCTGGCCGTGAAAGCGCACGTGGTGTTGATGCTCGGCCAGCCGCCTCCTCTTGATGCCCCGGTCCTCGGCCAGCGGAGGGAAGCAATGGGCATGGCCGTCGAATGTAACGCTCATGTAGGTCCTCCGGTCACCGCGCCGGGCCAAACAGTTCCTCGATGTCCCGATCCGTCTGCGCCTGCAGTTCGGCCTCATCCATGAAGCCGAACTCCCGGTACGACTCCTCGGTGCCGTAGTCCCGCGTGCGGAACACCACCGGCATGGGCAGCGCGTGCCCGAACGCCAGCGCCTGCTGCCTCGAGTCCAGCTTGGACAGCACCGAGCGCAGCTTGCGGCTGCCTGACACCCCCGTGAGCACCGCGTCCACGTCCCGCTCGTTGTCCAGCAGGCACGTTATCTTCGTACCGAGCTGGCTCATCACCTCGTGGTCTATGCCGCTGGGCCGCTGGTCCACCACCAGCAGCGTCACGTTGTACTTTCGCATCTCCCTGGCGATGTTGCCGAAGATGGTCTGGCCCGCGACCTCTCGCGTCAGGAACTTGTGAGCCTCCTCGATGGTCACCACCAGCGGCGTGGGCTTCTGCGTGTCGTCGCCGCTCGCCCGCTCCGTCAACTCCTGGTAGCGGTCGTATATCCGCCGCGTTATCAGGTTGGCAACCAGGATGTAAGCCGAGATGTCGTTACCGTACCGCCCGAACTCCAGCACCACGTGCATACCCCTGCCCAGGTAGTCCAGAATCCGGTTGACCGAGTTATGTCCCGTCTTGTCGTCCATGAAGCCAAACCGCTCCAGCCGAGCCAGCCTCCTCCGCAGCGAGCTGAGCGCCGCCTGGTTCACGTTCAGCGAGTTCGCCAATTCCCCGAACTCCTCCCCTCCGGAATAGTCCAGGAACTTCTTGAGCCAGTTCCCTCCCAGGTGGCGCTCCAATTCGAACGAGGCGTCCGCGGCCACCTCCGACAGGTTGAGCGACTCGCGCAGCATCCTCACGTCGTCGGCGTCCACCTCGTCGAACCCGATGCGCACCACGTAATCGGGACTCAGCCCGCGCCGCCGCGAGCTCTCCTCGTCCAGCGAGAAAACCGCCACCCTGGACTCGAATAGCTGCTTGAGACCCTTCACCTGCCGGTTCGCCTCGCTGTAGCCCATCCAGCCGTACTCGCTCTGCATGTCGAACACCAGGTTGGTGGCCTGCCCGCTCTGAAGAATACCCATCAGCAGCAGCCGTGTCAGGAAGGTCTTGCCCGTGCCGCTCTTGCCGAAGACGCCGTTGCTGCGCTTGACCAGCTCGGCCACGTCCAGGCACAGCCGCGTCTCCATGTCCAGCGGGTTGCCGATCCAGAAGTGGCCCGGCCCTTCCGCGCCGAACACGTCCTGTATGTCCTGCTCGGACGCCAGCGAGACTTCCGAAAAGTGCGGCGGTATCGTCTTGGCCGGCTGCGGTCCGTCCTCCGCATCAGCGCCCACGGTGAGCATCGGCTCGACCATTATCGACCCATAGGCCGCCGTGCCCGCGAACACCCGCGCGGCCAGCGGGTCCGACAGCCCCGGCGGATTGAGCCGCAGGCTGTCGTCGGTGGCGCCAAGCTCCAGGTCCGTCACCACGCCGAAGTAACGCTGCCTCTCGCCCTGCATGGTCACGAACGCGCCCACCTTGATGTCCTCGATGGACGCCTCAGGATCGAGCCTGACTTCCAGCCCGCCCGTGAGCGAACCGCTCACCACGGAGCCGAGGCGAACCCTGCCCAGCGAGTCGAACACGCCCCCGCCGTTCACCATGCCAGCCTCCTCAGCACGCCCCCCAGGCGCTGCGCCTGTCCCGGGAAGTGCGCCACCAACTCGCGGCCCGCCCGGACCAGGAAGCCGTCCGGGTCCGGGTGGGAATCGCGCGCCAGCCGCAGGAACGCCGCCAGCACCTCGTCCTGCGCGGTGGTGGAGGCCGCCAGCAGCAGCGGCGCGAAGTCCATGGACGCGCTGAACTCACGCAGATCGTCGCCGCCGCACTCCCGCACGAACGAGTGGATCCTCGGAGGCCGCGGCGGCAGTTGACGCGTCACCTGGTCATCGAGCCGGTATCCCACGATCACGGACTGGAACTCGGACACCAGCAGCCGCTCCAACTGCGGGTTGTCACGGTACACGTCCTCCTCGGATTCGGCGTCCGAGCCTCGCGGAATGGGATGACGCGCCGGGTCTATGCTGCGCGTGGACGCCGCGTACACGATACCGTACACCTGCGCGGTCTCTCCGCCCCGCACCAGCCCGCCCAGCGGCGGCAGTTCGTCCAGCCTGTAGCAGTGCGTAGTAAACCCGGTGGAGGTGGATTCCACCACCTCGCCGAGCCGCGCGCCGTTCTGCGATTTCTCTACCATAGGCGTAGGATTTTCACTCCCTCAACCGCGCCATGTGATATGCGTCCACGTACTCGCCTTCGCGGAAGGCGAGCGACCTCAGCGTGCCCTCTATCTCGAATCCAAACTTCTCGTACAGGTGAACGGCTCGGTCATTGTCGGTGTAAACGTCCAGCTCCACCCGCTTGACGTTCAGCCAGTTGTCCGCCAAGTCCAGCGCGGCCTCCATCAAGGCCGTTCCGATTCCCCGGTCCTGGTAGTCGTCGTGCACCGCCATGCCAAGCTGCGCCACGTGAGCGAGACGGTGCTTTCTGCGAGTGATTTCAATGTTGCCGACCACTCTCCCGTCCACCTCCGCTACCAGCATGTAGTCGTTGTCCGTCAGTTTGCTGAGCCACTGCTCGCGACTGTCCAGCGAAACGTAGGGGAGCTGCAACGTGTTTCTCACCACGCCGGGACAGGCCAGCATCTCGTACAGGTCGTCGCAGTCGTCGGCTCTGACTGCGCGAATCGTCACGTCCTCTCTCATTCCGCTAAACCCACCTCAGCCGCTTGGTGCGGTTCTTCTCCGACGTGTACACCGGCAGCCCCCGGTCCTGGAGCGCGTTCTCCACCAGCTCGGCGAACAGCCGCCTGTCCAGTCCGGTCACCACCGCCTGCTCGTGCGCCTCCATCAGCGCCGTGGGATAGCCCGGCCCCTTGCCGCACTGGTCCACGATCATGGCGTGCGCCAGACCCAGCGCCGCCTCGTCCTCCGCCACCCACGACGGCACCTCCACGCGGCCGATCTCCTCCCCCGTGTTGACGTAGAAGAAGCAGACTCCCTGATCCCCGTAGTAGTCCTCCACCATGCGGTAGCTTCCCCTGAACACCGCCGACCTCTCCCCCCTGGCCAGCATCTCGCCGAACAGGTGCCGGTCCCGCAGGCCGCCCACCGCGACCTCGCACGGCCTCGCTCGCGCGGGCAGTCCGCCGCACCTGGCCTCGCACGCGGCCACCTCGTAGGGGCAGGCCAGCAGCCTCGTCGCGTTGGCGACCTCCGCGCTGTTGGGCAGGCTCACGTAGCTTGCGACGGCGAGCGGACGCTGCCGCGCCATCTCCCGCAACTCCGCCAGCGCCTCCACAAATCCGTCCCCTACCAGGTGCTTCAATACGAACTGGCGGTTGCCGTAGCGCAGCAGCCCTATGCCCAGCATCACCAGCGTCCCATCCATCAGCGCCAGCGTCGGCGTCTCCGGCGGCATCTCGCGCACCGCGTCTACGAGGGCGCTCAACTCCTCCACCGCGCGCTTGGCGCCCAGCACCGCGCCCTGTATCTGCTCCTCACGCCCGGAGTCGGCGTCGCGTATCGTCAGCTCGTCGTCGCCGGCGTACAGCCTCGGCCTGCTGTAGAGACCGGCGTCCGGCGCCGACCCGTAGGTGAGCGCCGCGACGCCGATGTTGATGAGAAAGCACCGAGCCGCCAGATGCCTGTCGACGTCGATGTGCGAGCCGTCCGCGGCAACGACCCGGTAGTCGATGGGTAGGGCAGGCGGGGAGTACCGCGCGCCCGGATCGTCCATCGGCTCCGGCAGATTCCAGGCGAGCGTGGACCTGCTGCGGCCCAGCTTGTCCAGGTAGCTGTACGTGTCGAAGTTGCGCAGCGAGTCCAGTGCGCGCCGCAGCCGCTCCCCATAGTCCGACTGGCGAGCGCTCACCTCGTCCGCCATGCGGTCTATCTGCAAAGCCGTGCGGCCCAGGTCCAAGCCCATCAGATTTCCTCATGTCCCTTCCCCCTTCGATAGGGGAAGGTTAGGATGGGGGTGACGATGCGGCCACAACCGCAACCACCACAAAGTTCCTACCTCAGCACCCGCGCGTCGCCCACCCGCCGTGTAACGCGCCGCTTGTCCAGGTGGTCCATCAACGCCAGCGCGTACTTGCGGCTCGTGCCGAACATGTCCCGCACATCCGCTACGGTGATCTCACCGTGCTCCCTGAGATGCGCCGTAACCCGCTCCAGCAGCTCCTCGTAGGCCGACGCCGAAAACACGACCGTGTCGCTGACACGGGCGACCCGCCCCTCGTCCACGAGCAGGTTCAGCACCTCCGGGTCGATTGGCGCGTCGGTGGGCGGCGAGTACGGCGTGGTCTCCAGCAATCGCACGTAGTCGTCGGCGGTCTTGCGCTGGGCGTCGTTCAGGTGAGGGCTGTGGCCCGTAAGCCGCACCAGCGCGCCCTCCTCCACCAGCACGTTGTCGTCCATCAGGGCGGGCAGGGCGCCGTTGAAGATCTGCTGCGTCATCCTCATGCGGCTGCGCAACTCCTCCTTTGGAGCGCCCTTCCGCAGCGGATACTGCCTGTGGTAAGCCTCCAGCGCGCCCTCGGCACCGCTCGACACGGCATCCCAGCCCGCGGCGCTGTAGACGAACACGCCCGGCCCAATGGCCTGGCCTCCCAGCGGCACCACCATATCCTCGTCGGCCATAGCCTGGAGCTCGCGGCGCGCGGCCTCCGGCGCCAGGTTGGCGCGCGTAACCAGCGTGCTGAACTCGCTCGGCTCCGACAGCTCGATCGTCTTCAGGATCACATCCCTCTCTGAGCCGCTGTCCATCACCTCCAGCCTGTCCAGCAGCGGGGCGAACATTCGCCTGTGCCGTCGAGCGTGCGGGTCCACCACGTCGCCGCCACCCAGAGTCGTCCGGTTGGAGCGGATGACGAACGAGTCGCCCTTGATTACGGCGAGCGGCGTGCTCAGCTTGAGCTGCGCCCAGGTCGCGTCGCCGGGCGCAGCGGAATGCGCCTCGAGCAGTCGCACCCGCGCTATCGCCTCGCTGCTGCCCGTATGCACCGTGACGAACATGTTGTGGCGCACGGGATGCGGTGCGTCCGGGATCACCTTCAAGCGCACGTCCATTGCGCCCGTCGGGCGTAGCCAGCCCGCGCGGGCCAGCACCTCGCCGCGGCTGATGTCCTCATGCGAGACGCCGCTCAGATTAGCCGCCACGCGGGTACCCGGCACCGCACGCTCCACCTTCGAGCGGTGCGTCTGCAAGCCCCGGATGCGAGTCTCCCTGCGCGACAGCACCAGCTCCACACTCTCGCCCGCGTCGAGCGAGCCGTCGATCAGCGTGCCCGTAACCACAGTGCCGAAACCGGCGATGGTGAACGACCGGTCGATGGGCAGCCGCGGCCGTTCCAGGTCCCGCTTGGGCGGCGTGTCGGCCAGCATGTCGTCCACCGCGGCCAGCAGCTCGGGCAGGCCCTGTCCTGTGATGGCCGACACGGGCAGGATGGACGATCCCTCCAGTACGGTGCCCTCGAGCACGTCCTCGACGTCCGCCTCCACCAGCTCGTACCAGTCGTCGTCCACCAGGTCCGCCTTGGTCACCGCCACCAGGCCCCGTTCCACCTTCAGCAGGTCCAGGATCGCCAGGTGCTCACGCGTCTGCGGCATAACGGACTCGTCGGCGGCCACCACCAGCAGCGCCAGGTCGATGCCTCCCACGCCCGCCAGCATGTTGTTGACGAAGCGCTCGTGGCCAGGCACGTCCACGATGCTAACCTCGTTGCCGCTGGGCAGTCGCAGCCACGCGAAGCCCAGGTCGATGGTCATGCCGCGCTCTTTCTCTTCCCTGAGCCTGTCCGGGTCGATGCCGGTGAGCGCCTGGACCAGCGTGGACTTTCCGTGATCCACGTGCCCGGCGGTGCCTATGACGTACAACTCGCCGCTCCCTGCGTATAGTGGCGCAAGAATATCACGCCGGGCAACTCATAGTGAAGAGAAGACGGCAGCGCGGCGCCTGCCTGGACTAGCCCACCTCGGCCAGCCACCCGTAAGAGTCCGGCGAAAGCCTCAGCGTGGCTGGGAGTAGACTGTTGAGGCTCGCAAGCGTCTGCGCGCTGAGGCGACAGTCGTCCGCAAAGTCAGACTCTACCATGGAGAGATTGTGCTGAAAGTTGTGAAGTCGCACCAATCCGTTCCATCCAGTTCGCAAATGCCTCGGCCACTCGGCTGACCGAATCCGACCTCTTAAGTAGCGGCGTCGGCCAGCCGACGTACCGAGAACGGGCTCTCCATTCAACAGCATGTGAACGCTAACTAGGTCTATGCCCGCGCTCCAGACGAGCATCGCAACGTTCGCCATTTCGACGTATCGGTCGCCAAAGGACAAATCCTCGACTTGAACGTAAATGCTCACAGCCAAGGCGAGGCGGATGCGAGCGGCGCGAACGAACTCCTCAGAAGAACGTTCAGGCATTCCCCTCTCTCAAGAACGAGAGCACGTCCTCAGCCATATCCATGTAATCTTCGTGGTCTGTGTCCTCGTAAGAGACCGCGAAGTTTGGAGGGTCGATACTGTCTTCATAATAGAGATTCAACAGGCGGTATCCTTCCCTGATTCCCCACTCGTCCCACTCCGCCGCAAGCCGTTTCGCGGCAGCGAACGGTTCCTCGCCAGGCGCTATCTCCGCCAGCCGCTTGTTGACCGCGGCCAGCATCAGCGCGGCGGACTCCGGCGTCCTTGCGGCCTTGCGCGCCCGCTCCAAAAGCTCGTCCGGGGCGCCCGTGTACTTGTCCATAGCCAAAGCAGCCATTGCCAGACCTCGTTAGTAGTTGGGTGAGTGTATAATAGCAAACCGACGCCACGCGCCGATAGCCGACGGCGTGGGCCAGCCCGCATCATCCGTCCCTCCCGCAGCAAGGAGACCTGTTCCCCATGCGTCCGACCGACCCGCCCAGACCCCCCATCCCCAACAGCTACTGGGTAGTCCCCGGACGATTCGCCGCAGGAGAGTACCCCGGCCACTGGAACGACGACATGGCCGCCGAAAAAGTCACGCGGATGCTCGACGCCGGTATAGACCACTTCATCGATCTGACCCAGCGACGAGACGGCCTCGCTCCCTACGCGCTCATCGCTCAGCGGCAAGCCGAACGCCTCGGCCTGGACGTCGAGCACGCGAGCCATCCGATAAGGGACTTGGGCGTCCCGCGCACACCGCAGCAGATGACCGAGACCCTGGACGCCATCGACAACGCGTTGGACGAGGGCAAAACGGTCTACGTCCACTGCTGGGGCGGAGTGGGCCGGACCGGCACGGTGGTCGGATGCTGGCTCGTGCGGCACGGTCAGACCGGCGACGCCGCCCTCCGTCAGGTCAGCGAGTGGTTCCAGAAAATGCAGAAGGCCCGCCCGCACTCCCGGTCCCCCGAGACGACCCAGCAGCGGACCTACGTCCGCGACTGGCCCGAACCGCCGTCCCAGGGCGCCCTCTGGCCGCCCGCATAGCGCGGCGCCGCCGCGATAGCCGCACTTCCTGAACCCCGGCCAAAATGCTATGCTTGGCGGTAGTCATCAAGTCAAGATCATGCAACTTTGCAGGGGGTTCATATGCAGGACGCGGTTATAGTCAGCGGTGCGCGCACTCCGGTCGGCAGATTCGGCGGGGCGTTCAAGGACATTTCGGCGCCGGAGCTGGGCGCGGCGGCGATAAAGGCCGCACTCGAACGGGCCAACCTTTCCCCCGACCAGGTGGACGAGGTCGTGATGGGCAACGCGCTACAGGCGACGGAGGCGGGCTACGCGGCGCGGCTGGCGTCCATCAGGGCCGGCATCCCTGAAGATGTGCCCACCATCGCCGTCAACCGCCAGTGCTCGTCTGGCCTCGAGGCCATCAACATGGCGGCGCAACTCGTCCGCACCGGTGAGGTGGACATCGCCATCGCCGGCGGAACCGAGAACATGAGCCAGTCGCCCTTCCTGCTCGACTACAAGGCGCGCTTCGACGGCCTCCGCATGGGCAACGCCGAGATGGTGGACGGGCTGATAGAGGGCCTCGGCTGCCCGGTGAACCGCTATCACATGGGCGTCACGGCAGAGAACGTGGCCGAGCGCTTCGGCGTGAGCAGGGAAGACCAGGACGAGATGGCCTTCAACAGCCACATGCGCGCCGCTTCCGCCATCAAGGAAGGGCGCTTCGAGAGCCAGATAACCACCGTGAGCGTTCCACAGCGCAGGGCGGACCCGATAGAGGTCGCCGTGGACGAAGGACCCCGCGAGGACACCACAATCGAGCGGCTCGCCCAGCTACGCCCCGTCTTCAAGCGCGACGGCACAGTCACCGCCGGCAACGCCTCCAGCATCAACGACGGCGCGGCGGCGGTGGTCATAATGTCCGCCGAGAAGGCCGCCGAGCTCGGCCTCACGCCCCGGCTGCGCTGGCACACCCGCGGCGTCGCCGGCGTCGACCCGGCCATCATGGGAATCGGCCCAGTGCCCGCAGTGCGCAAGGCGCTCGACAAGTCCGGCATGACCGTCGACGACATCGACCTGGTCGAGCTCAACGAGGCGTTCGCCGCCCAGGCGCTCTACTGCGTTCGCGAGCTCGGACTGGACACAGACAAGACCAACGTCAACGGAAGCGGCATCAGCCTGGGCCACCCCGTGGGAGCCACCGGCGCCATAATGACCGTCAAGCTGATGGAGGAGATAGCCTTGCGCGACCAGCACCTCGGCCTGGTCACCATGTGCGTAGGCGGCGGCCAGGGAGTAGCCACAATCTTCGAACGCCTAAACTAGGCGCTGCTGGAGGCCCTTCCCCCTCGCAGGAGGAAGGGCCTGCCCTGAGCTTGTCGAACGGGTTAGGATGGCGGTGCCCGCTCTACCCCTCCACCAGCTCCAGGTTCTTGAGGCCGTTCCCCGTGTTCATCAGCAGCACGCGTTCGTCCGGCAGCACTGTGCCGTCCGCGAGCAGCTTGTTGAGCGCCGCCGCCGTCGCGGCGCCCTCCGGGCAGACGAACATGCCCTCCAGCGACGCCACAAGCCCCATGTAGTGCACGATTTCGTCGTCCGACACGGTCAGCGCGCCGCCGCCGCTCTCCCGCAGCGAACGCAGGATCATGTAGTCGCCTATCGCCACCGGCACCCGGATGCCCGGCGCCAGCGTGTGCGCGTTCTGCCACGGCTCGGCGAACTCCTGGCCCTCCCGGAACGCCCGCACCAGCGGCGCGCAGCCCTCCGCCTGGACGCAGTACATCCGCGGCCTCTCGCTGCCGATCCACCCCATGTGCTCCATCTCTTCGAACGCCTTCCACATGCCCACGATACCCGTACCGCCGCCCGTGGGGTAGAGAATCACGTCCGGCAGCGTCCAGTCGAACTGCTCGGCTATCTCGTAGCCCATCGTCTTCTTGCCCTCAGCGCGGTAAGGCTCCTGGAGAGTTGACACGTCGAACAGGTCCTCTTCAGCGGCCCTCTCGCGGGACACGCGACCGGCGTCGTTGATGAGACCGTCCACGAGGGTGAGGTTGCCGCCGGTAATGGCCACCTCCTTGCGGTTGGAGTCGGGAACGTCCTTCGGCATGAATACGTACGCATCCAGACCGCCCTTCGCGGCGTAGGCGGCCATGGCCCCCGCGGCGTTGCCTGCGGACGGCATCGTGAGCCGGGTGAGACCCAACTCCTTGGCCTTGGACACCGCCGCGGACAGGCCCCTCGCCTTGAACGACCCGGTGGGATTCAACCCCTCGTCCTTGATGAGCAGGTCCTTGCAGCCGAACTCAGCCCCCAGGCGCTTTGCCTGGAAGATAGGAGTGTAGCCTTCTCCGAGCGTAATCACGTTCGCCTCGTCGCGAACGGGCATCACCTCGAAATACCGCCACATGTTCGCGGGCCTGTCGCGCAGCGCGGCGCGATCCAGCGCTCGTGCCGCGCCATCCAGATCGTAGCGCGCGTAAAGCACCTTGCCGCAGTCGTCGCACGTGCGGTGCGGCTCGTCCGCCGAGTAGGTCTCGTGACAGTAGGTGCACTCCAGCTCGGTAATGTAGCTCTTCATGTCTCCTCCATTTTACCGCGTCCGTGATTTTCCACGCGTCGTATACGTATCTGGTTTCGAGTTGCTACAATGAGCGACCTCTCGCGAATGGCGTCCTCATAGTTTTCTATCAACTCTCGCACTGCATCTACTTTTTCGGCAACCGTCATCTCCGCAAGCCGTACGATGCAGGGGTGAGGCAGACGCCGTACAAAGACCAACTCTCCGAAGTCCTTGTCTTCAGTGATAATTGTCCTTCGCTGCTCGTTCGCAATGGCGAGCAACTCTTCATCTGTGGCATAGGGGAAAACCTCCAACGCAGACAAGACATCGTGTCCGAGTTGCGTCAACGAGTTGTGCATACTGCGAGACGCCGCGCATACGTCGAGGAGGAACCTCATTACGCCTATCGTAAAGCCAAGCGTTCATGAACCCGCTCTCCGGCAATAGACCGATGGGCGAAGAGCAGACATGCCTGGATGTCCTCTTCCTCCAGAATCGGATATTCTCGGAGTATTGTCTCCGGCGAGTCACCCGAAGCGAGCAATCCCAAAACGTGCTCAACCGCAATCCTCATGTCTCGAACAATTGGCTTGCCTTGAAATACGTCCGCTCGTACGGTGATGCGGGCCAGAAGGTCGGCATTGGCGGCCATGAGTTCACCTCCTTAAGCGGGTCCGGTTTCTCGGACTAAGCCTGAGCAACTATAGCATAGCGACGGCCCCGCGGTTAGCAGGCCACTCACGCCACTCCCCTGGGTCTCCTCCGGTGGCGCGCCACCCAAACGGCGGCTATAATACCCACCACAGCCTACACACTTATCCGAACGGAGGCCCACTGCTCATGGTCAGCCCTATCGAACAGCGCTACATCGACCTTCACCCCGGCTCGCTCGAACGCCACGCCACGGCGCGGGACATCTTCCCCGACGGCGTGACCCACGACGGCCGCCGCATGAGCCCGTTCCCCATCTACGCCACCCACGGCATCGGCCCCCACAAGTGGGACGTGGACGGCAACCGCATCATCGACTACTGGACCGGCCACGGCTCCATGATCCTCGGCCATTCGCACCCCGAGGTAGTCGCCGCCGTCGCCAGCCAGATGGGACGTGGCACGCACCTCAGCGCCTCCTCGGACCTCGAAATCAAGTGGGGCCAGCAGGTCCAGCAGCTCATCCCCAGCGCTGAAAAGGTCCGCTTCCACAGCTCCGGCACCGAGGCCACCATGATGGCCATTCGCATGGCCCGCGCCTACACCGGCAAGAGCAAGGTGATCAAGTTCGTCGAGCACTTCCATGGCTGGAGCGACTACCTCTCCGTCGGCAGCGCGGGCGTTGGCGGCATTCCCGAAGAGACCAAGAACACCATGATAGTGCTGCCCCCCAACGACATCGGCATCGTGGAAAAGACCGTCCAGGACAACCCCGACGTAGCGGCCATCATCCTGGAGCCCACCGGTGCGCACATGGGCCAGATCCCCGTTCAGCCCAGCTTCCTGAACGAGCTGAGAGAGCTGACCGAGCGCACCGGCGTCGTGCTCATCTTCGACGAAGTCGTCACCGGTTTCCGCATCTCCAAGGGCGGCGCGCAGGCTCACTACGGCGTCACGCCCGACATGACCACCATGGCCAAGATCCTGGGCGGCGGACTCCCCGGCGGAGCGGTCGCCGGCAAGGCCGACATCATCAACATGATCCAGGCGCGCGGCGACGCCGACTTCGACCGGAACCGCCGCGTCGCCCACAACGGCACCTTCAACGCCAACCCCCTCTCCGCGGCCGCCGGCACCGTCGCGCTCGACCTCATCATGAACACCGACGTCGTCGAGACGGCCAACGCCATGGGCGCGCGCCTCAAGGACGGCCTGAACGACCTTCTGACGCGCATGGAGATTCCCGGCTACGCCAGCGGTATAGCGTCGCTAATCTTCCTGCGGCTGGGCGAGGACCCCGAAATGACGCCCGAACAGGCGGCGCGGGCGCACGACGCCCACCGCGACGGCCAGTTCGTGCTGTCGATGCTCAACAACGGCGTTCACGCCACAACCCGCTTCATCATGAGCTCGGCCCACCGCGAGCAGGACATCGACGCCACGGTCGACGCCACCGAACGCGCGCTCACCGAGTTGCGCCAGTCCGGCCTCATCTAGGCTGGGCATCTCCTCTCCCGCCAGGGGAGAGGATTGAGGAGAGGGGGATTGCGCCGACCGCCGCAACCAACCATACAGGGGCGGGTTTCCACAACCCGCCCGCCGCCGTAAACCACGATACGGGGTGATTCCATGCCCGACCAGACATACGACCTCGCAATCGTCGGAGGCGGCGCCGCCGGCCTCACCGCCGGACTGTACGCCTCCCGCGCCGGACTGAAGACCGTCCTCTTCGAGAGCCTGATGACCGGCGGCCAGGTGATCAACGCCGAAACCATCGAGAACTTCCCAGGCTTCCCGGAAGGCCTCTCCGGCGCCGAGTTCGGCCCCCTGCTTCAGGACCAGGCCACCCGCTACGGCCTCGACATCCGCCTGGGCGAGGTCACCGCGCTGCGTCCCGAACCGCCCATCTGGGCCATCGAGCTCTACGGTGGCCTCGAGCACGCGCGCGCCGTCATCTACGCCGCCGGCTCCACCCTGCGCAAGCTCGGCGTGCCAGGCGAGCAGGAGTTGGAGGGCGCCGGCGTCTCCTACTGCGCCACCTGCGACGGCCCGTTCTTCCAGGGCGAGACCGTCGGCGTGGTCGGTGGCGGCGACTCCGCCCTGGACGAGGCGCTCGTGCTGGCCGAATTCGCCTCCAACGTGGTCGTGTTCCACCGCGGCGGCGAGCTTAGCGCCCAGAAGGTCTTCCAGGACAGGGCAGCCGCCAACCCCAAGATCGAGGTCCGTTACAACACCACCGTCGACCAGATTCTGGGCGACGCCGCGGTCGAGGCCGTGAACATAACCGACCTCGACTCCGGCGAGACCACCCGCGTCGACCTGTCCGGCCTCTTCATCTACGTCGGCCTGGACCCCAACTCCGGCCCTCTGGACGCCCTGCTTGATCTGGACGGCGGCGGCCACGTGCCCACCGACGCCTGGATGCGCACCCCGCTGCCCGGCCTCTTCGCCGCCGGCGACGTGCGCCAGCACTCCGCCGCCCAGCTCGTAACGTCCGCCGGCGACGGCGCCACCGCCGCCATAGCCGCCCACCGCTACGTCAAAGGCGCCGCCTGGCCCGAGGCGTAACCCAATTGGCACGCGGGTGAAATAGGCTCTACCCCCACCAGGAGCACCCACCATGGACTACCGCTTCACAGACGAACAGGAAGCCTTCCGCCAGGAACTACGCGACTTCCTCACCGAAAACCTCGGCGAAGACTGGCGCGGCATCGACCCCGACGCCTACTTCCACGACGAAAACTGGTTCCACATCCGCGACCTCACGGCCAAGATGGCCGAACGCGGCTGGCTCACCCTCGCCTGGCCCAGGGAGTACGGCGGCCAGGGCCGGCCCCACATCGAGCAGATGATCTACAACGAGGAGACCGCCTACTTCCGCGCCCCCACCCGCGACGTCAGCATCGGCACCCACATGGTCGGCCCCACCCTCATGCTCTACGGCACCGAGGAGCAGAAGACCCACTACCTGCCCGAAATCGCCAGCGGCGAGGCCGTCTACTGCCAGGGCTTCAGCGAGCCCGAATCCGGCTCAGACCTCGCCTCCCTCCAACTCCGCGCCGTCGAGGACGGCGACGACTACGTGCTCAACGGCTCCAAGATATGGACCAGCGGCGCACACCGCTCCACCCACTGCTACCTGCTCACCCGCACCGACCCCGACGCCCCCAAGCACCGCGGCATCAGCGTGTTCATCGTCGACATGGACACCCCCGGCATCGAGGTCCGGCCCATCATCAACATGTTCGGCATCCACTACTTCAACCAGGTGTTCTTCGACAACGTCCGCGTCCCCAAGCGCGCCATGATCGGCGAAAAGGACCGCGGCTGGTACATCGCCGCCACCACCCTGGACTTCGAGCGCTCCGGCGTCGCCAGCTTCGCCTCCAACCGCCGCAGCATCGAGGAGCTTGTGGAGCTTGCCCGCGAGACCGGCACGAACGGCAAGCCCCTGAACGACGACCCCATGATTAGGCAGCGCCTCGCCGAGCTCTGGACCCGCAACGAGGCCGGCAAGACCATCGCCTACAACGTCGCCTGGATGCAGAGCCAGGGACTCGTGCCCAACCGCGAGGCGTCGATTTCCAAGATGATGGGCAGCGAGATTGCCCAGCAGATTCACGAGCTCGGCGTCCAGATGCTCGGCATGTACGGCATACTGGACAAGGGATCGAAGTGGGCCTACCTGGACGGCAGACTCGCCTGGCTGTGGATGGACTCCATCTCGCTCACCATCCGCGGCGGCACCTCCGAGATACAGCGCAACATCATCGCCGGCAGGGGCCTGGGCCTGCCCCGCGGCTAGCGCGCCAGAACATAAGGACCCATGGAATGGCTGTTCGTTGCCCTGGGCGGCTCGCTCGGGGCGCTGTCGAGATTCGGAGTGGACCGCGTCGTAACGGCCGCGCTGGGGCCCGGCGTGCTGGCCACGTTCCTGGTCAACATCGCCGGCTCGTTCGCACTGGGCGTCTTCGTCGCCGTCGAGCTGGACAGGCCCACCCTGCCGCAGGCCGCGCGCCCATTCCTCGCGGCGGGATTCCTGGCGTCGTTCACCACCTTCTCGACGCTCACCGTCGCCAGCATCCAGCTAATCGGCGACGGCCATCTGGCCCGCGCGTCGGCGAACCTGTTCGGCAGCATCGCGGTGGGACTCGCCGCCGCCTTCGCCGGCGTGCTCGCCGGACGCGAGCTATAGAAGCGGGCGGCAAAAGTCCCTTCCCCCTCGCAGGGGGAAGGTTAGGATGGGGGTGACACTATGGCGCTGAGCGACAGGGACATCAAACGCGCCATTCGCGCCGGACGCCTGCTCGTGGAACCCTACCGCGAAGAGGCCGTGCAGCCGGTCAGCGTCGACCTCACCCTCGGCAACAAGCTCCGCGTCTTCCGCAGCGAGCGCTACTACCTCATCGACGTCAAGCAGGAGATGCCCAACCTCACCGAAGTCGTGGAGATCGACGAGCTCAACCCCTTCATCCTCCACCCCGGCGCGTTCGTGCTCGGCATTACCGGCGAGTGGATAAGGCTCCCCGCCGACCTGATGGGCCGCCTGGACGGCAAAAGCTCACTCGGCCGGCTCGGCCTGCTGGTCCACTCCACCGCCGGATTCATCGACCCCGGCTTCCAGGGCGGCATAGTGCTCGAGTTCAGCAACATATCGCCCCTGCCCATCACCCTCTACGCCGGCATGCCCATCGCCCAGATCTCCTTCTACCAGACCTCCAGCCCCGCCGAGCGTCCCTACGGCCACGGAACCCTCGGCAGCAAGTACCAGCGCCAGGACGCGCCCACTCCCAGCCGCTACTACCTCAACTTCGGTTCGAGCGGGCGCAGGCGCTGGGAACCCGTCACCCTGAGACAGTGGCTCAGAGACAGCCGTTTCGACGGCAACGTGAAGGAGCTGGCGGACACGCTCGACCTTCCTCTCAAGACAGTGGAGGACTGGGTGTACGGTCGCCGCGTGCCCAACGCCGAGAATCGGCCCAAGCTGTTCACGCTGACCCGCCTGCCCCAGTACGCCCCGCGCGAAGACGCTTCCCACCAGGAGGCACTCGAAGAACCGGCGGAGCAGGAACCACCCGAAGAGCCGGACGAGTCCTAGCCCCATGTCCCACATGCAGCGGGCGCTCGATCTGGCTCGCCGCGCCGTAGGCTCGGTCAGCCCCAACCCCGCCGTCGGCGCGGTCGTCGTCAGGGATGGCGCCGTAATCGCCGAGGGTCACACCCAGCCGCCCGGCGGCGCGCACGCCGAGATCGAGGCCCTGCGCCGCGCGAGAAGCCGCACAACGGGCGCGGTTCTCTACACCACGCTCGAGCCGTGCGCCCACCACGGCAGGACTCCCCCCTGCACCCAGGCCATCATCCACGCCGGAATCGCCGAGGTCCGCTCCGCCGTCACCGACCCCAACCCGCGCGTCAACGGCGCCGGATTCGACCAACTCCGCGAGGCCGGCATCGCCGTCAGCGTGGGCGAGTGCGAGGACCAGGCGCGCGAGATCATCGAGGCCTACGCCAGGCACGTCGTGACCGGCACGCCCTTCGTGACCGCCAAGTTCGCCGCCAGCCTGGACGGCAAGATCGCCACCGCCACCGGCGAATCCAGGTGGATCACCGGCGAGCAGGCCAGGGCCTACGCGCACGAGTTGAGAGCCGCCACCGACGCGATAATGGTGGGCATCGGAACCGCGCTCACAGACGACCCCCAGCTCACCGCCAGGAACGCCCGCGGCAACCCGCGCCCGCGCCAGCCCACCCGCGTAGTCGTGGACAGCGACGCCCGGCTCCCGCCCACCGCGCGCATGCTGTCCGAGCCGGGCCACACCATCGTCGCCGTGTCCGACGCCCCGGACGCGCGCTGCCGCGCCCTCGAGCAGGCCGGCGCCCGCGTCGTCCACGCGCCATCGCACGACGGCGCCGTGGACCTGGGCGCGCTGCTGGCGGAGCTCGGCCGCAACAACACCACCAGCGTCCTCGTCGAGGGCGGCGGCGCGCTGCACGGATCGCTCTTCGACGCAGGGCTCGTCGACAAAGTCGTGGCCTTCATCGCGCCCACCATCATCGGCGGCGCAGGCGCTCCCTCACCCGTGGCCGGCGCCGGCGCCCAGCACATCGCCGACGCCGCCCTGCTCACCCGCGTCCGAACCCTGCCCCTCGGCCGCGACGTGGCGATCATAGGCTACTGCGAAGAGTAGGGGAGGGTCGAGCCGCCGTCGCTCCAGCTACAGCCGTCATTCCAGCCCCAACCGTCATTCCCGCGAAAGCGGGAATCCAGGGGCCGCGCGGTGGTGGCGCCCCGCCCCGCTACCCCCGCTTGTCCACCAGGAACAGGTACTCGTTCACGTGCACCGACCGGTTCCGAAAGCTCCGGCTGCCCCGGAAAGCGTTATACCGCGTCGAAAACGTCTCCACCGCGCCGAACTTCTCCAGCGTAGCCAGCATCGTCTCCGCCGGAATGAACCCCTCGTCGTTGAACGACACCAGCACGAACGCCGCGTCCAGCGACTCCACCAGTCGCTCGAACAACGGCAGCGCCTTAGCCCGCACGTTGTACCCCGACCGCTGCCAGTCTCGCGGTATGCCCGAAACCCGGCTGATGCTCCCGGGCCTCTCGTACCGCAGCAGCAGATTCAGCATGAAGTAGTTCGAGCCGTAAGGATGCTGGTTGTACGGCGGGTCCAGGTACGCCAGGTCCAGGCCCCACAGCCGAGGCGCGAGCGCGTTGGCGTCCTCCTGCGTCACCTCGTACTCGCACTCGAACCTGCTCAGCGCCGGCGCGCTCAGCACGATCCGCCCCCTGATGCGACTCAGCGCGTCCGAACCGCTCCCGCCAAACCTCCCCACCTTCGTGCGCCGGTCCTTGTAAAACCCCTTGAACACCCCCGCCGTGTTCGCGTGTACGGACGCCTCGCTGAGCAGCGGCCCCATCAGCATCTCCCGCGTTCGAGGAGACAACTCGTCCATCATGCGCCGGTAGTTGTCCAGACGCCTCGCGTTCTCCTTCGTGTAGAAGACCCGGTCCGCCCGCGTGATTCGCGACTCGTCCTCCGGCGCGTACAGCTCCTCGATGAAACCGCGAGGGTAGGGCGCATCCTCCACCCGCTCGTTCAACTCGGCAACGACCTCCGCCAACGATCGGAGGTCCACCTCGCTCCGGTTGCTCAAAAAGCACCGCGACACCGCCGCCGCATAAGGCTCGATGTCGTTGCTCACCACCAGCTCAGCGTGCGCCTTGAACAGCCGCGACACCACCCCCGAGCCGCTGAAAGCGTCCAACACCCGTAGCCGTCTCTTACCCAGCCGCTCCTTCACCCTCTCCACCGCGTCCCCAATCTGCCCCAGCAGCGCCCGCTTGTTCCCGATGTACGTGATAAGCTGCCGCGTCAGGTACTCTGGATCCTCGCCCTCAGTCCTTTCAAAGTCCCTTCCCCCTTGATGGGGGAAGGTTAGGATGGGGGTGACGGCGCGGGCGCAACCATTTTCATTTCCAACACCCACCCCAGTCAGCGCTTTTCCCAATGAGGGATGATGAAAGTCAAAGGGCTCTGGGTCCTCGCCCCCAGAGTCATCAGTGCGGCGTTTCACCGGCGTCCCTCGCCCTCCAAAGCCATCGTCTGTTTCGTCACGAGCACGTCACAGCCCTCCCGACGTCATGTTAGCATGGAGACCAAACACTCGTACCGGCCTTCGCTCTACCATTGTGCTTCGTGAGATACTTGAAGCTGATTGAACTACCATGAGGACACGACTGACCATAGCGACGCTGCTGGCCTGCACCCTGCTGGCCTGTTCCCTAGTCACGCGACCGAACGAACCAGTCGAGCCGACTGCAGCGCCCCCCGCGCCACCCCCGTCCACAGGTAGCCCTCCGCACCCGTACTTCGGGGAGCAGTCCATTGAAGAGCGTATAGTAAATGCCGATATCATCGTCAGGGCGAGACTCAGCACCACGACTAGTGAAGTTGTAACGGGAGCGGGGGAGGGATGGAGCGACTATCACTTCGTGGCGCTGAAATTCCACCTGGCGGTGAGCGAATATCTGAAAGGGAGCGGCGCAAGCAGCATAACTGCGCTCGCGATCCAGGGTGGATTCTACGACACGCGGAGGGAGGCCGAAGACGCTAGACCGAGCATCATGTCAAACAGGGTTAGCACCTGGGACGACCGCGAAGGGATCATCTTTCTGACCGAAGATGACCCCGAAGACAACTTCAGCGCGCCTGTTCAGGGTGCCAACGACTACTTCCTGACCATCGGCGCCACAGATAGTGACTGGTATAGCCTGAAAGATCGACATAGCAAGCTGTGGCTTCCGTCCGCGGGGACGAGCGGGACTGGGGACGATCATGAGTTTCTACTCGCCGCGCCCGAGCCGGGCAAGGACACCCCGAAGATAACCACTCGGGAGCTGAAGAGCCGCATCGCTGCGATCAACGCCGAGGTGAGTGCTGGGGACGGTTCTGAAGCTTACAGGAATTGCGTCAGCATCAAGTACCAAGCTGAACGCGAGGAACGGCACGCCCAAAGCGAGGACAGGAAGTTGGGTGTCAGAGCTGTCCTCGACACTCACAGCTTGGCGTCCGGGTCGTCCGCAGGCACAGTGATATTTGAGAGCGATTGGTTTGGCGTCTACCCCGACACCAAAATGCAGACCTCGCTCCAAGGCGGAGACGCCGCCCTTTTCGAGACCGTCGACGGGCCCACGACTCCCGACGATTGGAACCGCGATGGTGTACTCACTGCCGGGATTGACGAGATTCGATACACTCAATCGCTCAGGCCGGTGCGACCGATTCCGGCGGGGGAGTACGGGTTCACCGTCAAGGACCTGCACCCCAATATGATACCGTGTAACGCTTTCATTGTCACCGAATGGACAGTCACCGCCACCGCCCCCGAAGGCACGTTGCACGAGGCGTTCTTCGACCCCGTCACAGACGGCAGCGCCGTCGCCGCCGACAGCGCGAACGGTGTCCTAAAGCCAGCGTCGTTCACGGACTCCAACGGCGCGACCACGACCATCCAGCGCATCGCGTGGGAGGCCGGCAGCGTAAAGATGCGGCTCTCGCCCCACACCGGCATCGCCAACCACATCCTAGACTTCATCGCCCTCGACGGCTCCGTGACGTTGTCCCTCAACGTCGCCGACGCAACCGTCGACGCCGCCAACGACACCCTGAGCTGGCCTGTCGCGTCCCAGCCCTGGCACAGCGGCGACAAGCTCATGCTCCGCATCCGCGAACTGCGATCGCCGACAGCGACGCCTGATCCCGCTGAAGGCGTAGCGTCGCCAGTACCGACAGTGTCGGACACAGCACAGAGCACCATTATGCCTTCAAAGTCCCCCTATTTCGGTCCAAGTTCTCTAGAAGAGAGGATTCTCGAATCACCCGTGATAGTCCGGGCGCAGTTCGTATCTGCTTCCTCAACGGTGGAGTATGGCACCACAAGCTATGGCGCGAGATACATGCCAACTCTAGAGTTCAGGTTCAGTGTACTCGAGTATCTAAAGGGCAGGGGTGCGAACGATATTGTGGCAGTGTGGGATGCCGCTCCTGATTTCGACACCCGCCAGGAGGCTGAGGCCGCGTTACCGGCGATTTCCGCTGCGAGGAACACACGCTGGGATGGCTACGAGGCAATTGTCTTCCTCCAACACTCTGTGTCTTATCTTCCTAGCACGCAGCAGGCTGATCGATACCACCTGTCGTTGGAGCACTCAGCTACCGACGACGGGTACAGCATAGCCAGCCGATACAGCAAGCTGTGGCTCCCTTCCGAGGCGGCTGTGGCTACGTCGTCACAGTCCAGCGGCGACCAGCAGCGCTTTCTGCTGGACGTGCCGCCGGCGACAGGGGGCGCGCCCACGATTACGCTGGGCGAGGTGAAGGCTCGTATCGCCGCAGTAACCGCCAAGCTTGCCGCCAGCGACGGTTCAGAGGAGTACATGCAATGCGTTACTGAATCGTACTTTCTGGAAAGGCTGGACCGCCATCTCAGGGAGACTCGACCTGAGAGATTGTACACCGGAACTAACATCAGTCCTCCACACGTTCATCAAATCAGTTCCGGTCTGGCCGCGGGTTCTGTTGTCTATAGGTTGCCTGAAGGGTCTGACATAGCACCTTACGTCTCGGTGCAGGTATGGCTCGACAGTGGGGATGAAGGCATCTTTGAAGCGGCTACACCTAGCCAAGACTATCGCGTCTTGACAGCACGCCCGCTCATTGAGGGGGAGTACAGCTTCTACTTCAATCACGAAGCCCCATCCTACAGCCTCTGCGACGGCTATAAGATCCGCTACGAATGGACGGTCACCGCCACCGCCCCCGAAGGCACGCTCCACGAGGCGTTCTTCGACCCCGTCACGGACGGCAGCGCCGTCGCCGCCGACAGCACGCACGGCGTCCTCAACCCCGCGCAGTTCACCGACGCCAACGGCGTCACCACGACCATCCACCGCATCGCCTGGGAACCCGGCAGCGTCGAGATGAAGCTCTCGCCCCACACCGGCATCGCCAACCACATCCTGGACTTCATCGCCCTCGACGGCTCAGTGACGCTGTCCCTCAACGTCGCCGACGCCACCGTCGACGCCGCCACCAACACTCTGACCTGGCCCGCGCCCTCCCAGCCCTGGCACACCGGCGACAAGCTCATGCTCCGCATCCGCGACGCGCGGTAGCCCGACCCACCCAAAGCACCCCAAACGCGTAACTCGAGCGCCACCCCTCGCCCAACTCCAGCCCATTCGCGCCCAAGTACCCCGAAAAAAGCGTCACTTTCCCGCGCCACCCGTTCCTATCCGTGCCCCACCCATTCTCACCCACGTCCCGCCAGTTCCCATTCGTGCGCAATTTCTCCCCACAAATTCGGCCTGCCCCGACAATCTCGCCAACCCTATTGATTCTACAGCACGCACGTGCTATTTTCTACTCAGAGCCTATCCGATAAATCCCTTCCCCCTCGCAGGGGGAAGGTTAGAGCCTGCCCCGTACTTGATACGGGGATGGGGGTGAAAATGAGGGTGATTCCCAAAAGTCCCCTCTCCCTTGATGGGAGAGGGTGAGGGTGAAAATGGGGGTGAAGACCACCGTCCCGTTCTGCCACATTTGGCGCATTGTGCGTGACGAACCTTAACAACTTGGCTAACAGAAAGTGACAAGAACATCGGCCCGCCCAGCTACGGAATGTGCGGAATGTAGCAGAATTGAGCAGATTTTTTGGAGTGCCGCACCCTCAGGACCCTGCCCCTCTGCTAAAATACGCCGCACACGGGCGGCTAGGGAGCGTGAAAATGTTCACCGGAATCGTGGAAGAAGTCGGCGCCGTGGCCCGCGTAGAGCCGACGGGCCTGACCGTCGCCGGGCAAAAGGTCACCTCCGACCTGAAGGTCAGCGACAGCATCTGCGTCAACGGCGCCTGCCTCACCGTCACCGAGCTCGACGGCGACACGTTCAGCGTCGACGTCGTGCCCGAGACCCTGCGCCGCACCAACCTCGGCGCGCTCAGTGAGGGCGACCCCGTCAACCTGGAGCGCCCACTCGCCCTGAGCGACCGGCTCGGCGGCCACGTCGTCCAGGGCCACGTCGATGGCACCGCCGCCATCGATGCCATCACCGACGACGGCGAGGCGCTCATGATCGGCTTCCGTGCACCGGCCTCGATCATGCGCTACATCGTCGAGAAAGGCTTCGTGGCAGTGGACGGAACGAGCCTCACAGTTGTAAACTGTGCACTCGACAGGTTCTCGGTAACCATAATCCCCTACACGAGGGACAACACCGTCTTCCACAGCCGAAGGGTGGGGGATACCGTCAACATAGAGACCGACATCCTGGCAAAATACGTCGAGCGCCTGTCCACCGTGCCGCGAGCGCCGGTGGACATTCTGGACGAGCTATAGGGGGAAGCAGTAACGATGCCTCTTTCGTCCGTGCAAGAAGCGATCGCAGATTTTAAGGCGGGCCGAATCGTCATTATCGTGGACGACGAGGACCGCGAGAACGAGGGAGACTTCGCCATGGCCGCGGAGTCGGTCTCGCCCGAGGCCATCAACTTCATGGCGGCGCAGGGCAGGGGACTGATCTGCGTGCCCATGATGGGCAGCCGCCTCGAAGAGCTCAGGCTCCCCATGATGGTGCAGGACAACACCGCCCGCCTCGGCACCGCCTTCACCGTGTCCGTGGACGTGCTCAAGGGCGCCACAACCGGCATCTCCGCCTTCGACCGCTCCGCCACCATCAAGGCCCTGATCCACCCGGACACCCAGCCCGAAGACCTCGGCCGGCCCGGCCACATCTTCCCGCTCCGCTACATGGAGGGCGGCGTGCTGGTGCGCGCCGGCCAAACCGAAGCGTCCGTGGACCTCGCCCGGCTCGCGGGCATGTACCCCGCCGCCGTGATCTGCGAGGTGATGGCCGACGACGGCGAGATGGCGCGTATGCCCCAGCTCGACCGTGTCGCCGAAGAACACGACATCAAGATAGTGTCCGTGGCCGACATAATCGCCTACCGCCGCGAGCACGAGAAGCTGGTCGAGCGCGTCGCCGAGGCCCGCCTCCCCACCTCCTACGGCGAGTTCACCGCCGTCTCCTACCGCAGCATCGTGGACCGGGACGAGCACGTGGCGCTGGTGAAGGGCGATATCGTACCCGGCGAGCCCACGCTGGTGCGCGTCCACAGCGAGTGCCTCACCGGCGACGTGTTCGACAGCGTGCGCTGCGACTGCGGAGACCAGATGGCCCAGGCCCTCCACGACATCGCGGCCGAGGGCACGGGCATCTTCCTGTACATGCGCCAGGAGGGTCGCGGCATCGGCATCCACAACAAGCTCAAGGCCTACGCCCTCCAGGACACTGGACTCGACACCGTGGAGGCCAACCTCCAACTCGGTTTCGCCCCCGACCTTCGCCACTACGGCGTCGGCGCCCAGATCCTGGTGGACCTCGGCGTCCGAAAGATGCGCCTCCTCACCAACAACCCCAAGAAGGTCGTGGGCCTCGACAGCTTCGGCCTGGACATCGTAGAGCGCGTGCCCATAATCACCCGCTCCACCGAGCACAACCGCCGCTACCTCGCCACCAAGCAGTCCAGGCTGGGCCACATGCTCAACATCGATGGCGCCGGCGTCGCCGCGGGTGACCAGGAGTGAGCCGCGAACTTCAGGGCGGCCTGCGCGGCGAGGGGCTGCATGTCGCCATCGTCGTCGCCCGCTTCAACGACTTCATCACCTCCAGGTTGCTGGAAGGCGCGCGCGCCGCGCTGGAGAGCCACGGCGTGTCCGACGACGATGTGACCGTGGCCAGCGTCCCCGGCTCGTTCGAACTGCCGCTCGCCGCGAAGAAGCTGGCCGAGTCCGGCAACTACCACGCCGTCATCTGCCTGGGCGCCGTCATACGCGGCGAAACCGACCACTACGAGCACGTCGCCGGCGAGGCCGCCAAGGGCATAGCCGCCGCGGCGCTCTCCTCCGGCAGGCCCGTCATTTTCGGCGTGCTCACCACCGACACGCTCGAACAGGCCATCAACCGCGCCGGCGGCAAGCAGGGCAACAACGGCTACTCCGCCGGCCTCGCCGCCATCGAAATGGCCAAACTGCTCGCCGCCTTCGAAGCCGACTCCTAGTCACATTGCCCAACCTGGTCTCCCAACTCGTTGACGACGCGGTCCGCGGCAACCGCCGCTCGCTCGCCCGCCTGTTCACCCTCCTCGAGCGTGACGACGACACCCTCGCCGCCATCGTGCGCGCAACCCACGCTCACGCCGGAAACGCCTACACCGTCGGCATCACCGGACCCCCCGGCGCCGGCAAGAGCACCCTCGTCGACGGGCTCGTCCGCGCCTCCCGCGACGAGGGCCTCAGCGTGGGCGTTCTGGCCGTCGACCCCACCAGCCCCTTCAGCGGCGGCGCGGTGCTTGGCGACCGCATACGGATGCAGCAGCACTTCCTCGACCGCGGCGTCTTCATCCGCAGCCTGGCCACCAAGGGCGCGCACGGCGGCCTGTCCCGCGTGGCCTGGGCCGCCCAGCGGCTGCTGGACGCCAGCGGCAGGGACGTCGTGTACGTCGAGACCGTCGGCGTGGGCCAGACCGAGCTGGAGGTGATGCGCGTAGCCGACACCGTGGTCGTCGCGCTCGTGCCGGAGGCGGGCGACGCCGTCCAGGCGATGAAGGCCGGCCTGATGGAGATAGCCGACGTGTTCGTCGTCAACAAGTCCGACCGCTCCGGCGCCGACCGGATGGTTTCCGCCCTCCGCTCCATGATCGAAATCGGCGAACACCGCCCCGACTGGATGCCCCCGGTGATAATGTCCCAAGCCCACCGTCGCCTCGGCATCCCCGAACTGCACGACGCCATTGCCCGCCACCGCGAGAGCCTGAGCACGGGCTGCGGCCTCCGCAAGCGCCGCGGCGAGCGGCTGCGCGAGGAGTTCACCCGCTCCCTCACCGAGCGCATCCAGTCCCGGCTGGAAGACGCCACCTCCCCCGGCGGCCCGCTAAGCGACCTCGCCTCCCGCGTCGAGCGCGGCGAAATCGATCCCTACTCAGCCGCCGCCCAAGCCATGTCCGATGGAATCACACTCGGCAACGAAAGCCAGCGGTGAGGGCGGGCGCAATCTACATTCTCTTCCCCCTCAACAACGCCGGCAGCCGCTTCAGGCTCGCCACGTCCCGCGCCGACGCGAAGTCGTCCACGTGCGGCGTTGCGGCACGCAGCCCACGCGCCAGCGGCTCGTAGTCCCGCGTGCCCAGCAGCGGATTCAGCCACACCACGCGCCGCACCCGCCGCCGCATCCGGCGCAACTCCCGCGCCAGACCCTCCGGGTCGCCCGTCTCCCAGCCGTCGCTCAGCAGCATCACCGTCGTGAACCGGTCCAGAAGCCACTCGTACTCGGAGTTGACTCGCGCCAGACTCTCGCCGATGCGCGTGCCCCCCGACCAGTGCGGCACCGACTCGCCCATCCGCCGCAGCGCCTCCCGCAGCGACGGCGCCCGCATCTGCCGCGTCACGCGCGTCGGCCTCGTGCTGAACACGATGGTCTCTATACTCTTTGTCTGCTGGTACACGGCGTAGAGTAGCTGGAGCAGCAGCCACGCATGGCTCTGCATCGAGCCGCTCACGTCCAGCAGCGCCAGCAGCCGCGGCGTGCGGGGCACCCGGCGCATCCGCGGCAACCGGATGATGTCGCCCCCGGTCGCCAGGTTCGCTCTGAACGCTCCCCGCAGGTCCGGCGTACCCTTGCGTCTGTGCCGCCTGCGCCTGCGTCCCGGCCTGGACGCCAGCGCTCGCACCATCCGCGCGGCAATCGCCGCCAGCTCCGCCGACTCCCCCTCGCTCAGCGCAACGAGTTCCTGGCCCGCCATCCACTCTCTGGCGCTGGCGCCGGTGCGCAACATCTGGATCAGGGTATCCTCGGACCGCTGGTCCTCCTCCAACAGCGCGAAGGAGCGCGGGCGCGGCCTCAGCCGACGCGCTCCCTCGGCGGGCGACGGCAAACCCCGGGGTACGGAACCCTCCGGCAGCGGCTCGAAGTCCCAGAAACGCTCGAACAGCGCGTCGAACACCGGCCCGTCGTCGCGGCGCGAGATCAACGCCGCCCGCAGCGTCCAGAAGACCCGCGTGCGGTCCAGGGCGTCCACCCCACCCAGCGCGCGCACCGCGTCCGCAGCCTCGCTCGGCCCCACCAGCAGCCCATGCCCGCGCAGCGCCCGGCAGAACCGCGTCAGATGCGCCGAAAAGTCATACTGGATCATCGCTGCTCAAGACATCCCTTCCCCGTTGACGAGGAAAGTTCAGTGCCTGCCCCGTACGATACGGGGATGGGGGTGTCGCCACCCCTACGTCAGTGAGCCGGACGCTAACCCCGCATCCCGTCGCGCCCAGCTACCCGATTCGACCGCGGTCAGGAAGTCGAGCACCAAGCGGTTGAACAGGTCTGGCTCCTCCAGGTTGATCGCGTGGCCGGACTGCGGGATCATCGCCAGCCCGGAACCGGGAATGCACCTCTTCATGAAGATTGCCGGCTCGACGCACGGGTCGTCCTCGTCGCCCACCATGATCAGCGTCGGCACGTCGAGAGCGCGCAGCCGGTCCTCGAGCGCGTAGATGGGCGGACGCCTGCCCTGTACGCCCCGGAACGTGAACGCCGACCCGGTGGCCGAGTGCTCGGCGAACTGGTCCGCGAACTCCCGCCAGCCCTTGGGGTCCTTGCGCAAAAGCTGCACCCGCGCCGGCCCACGCGTGTAGTCCTCCATCGCCGCCATGCCGCCGGACTCCATGCGACCCGCGAAGCCGGACACGTTCTCGGCGAACGACTCGGGACTGTCCGAGCCGGTGCCGGTGCCCGCGACGACGAGCGACCGCGCCATGCCCGGATGTGCCAGCCCGAAGTTGAGCGCGACGTTACCGCCCATCGACAGCCCTCCAACGTGGGCGCGCTCGATGCCCAGGTGCTCGAGCAGGCCGCGCAGGTCCTCCACCGCCTGCTCCTGGCTATAGGCATCCAGCTCACTCGGCACATCCGACGGCGGATACCCCCGGGCGCAGTATGTGATCACCCGGTAGCGCCGCGAGAAGAACCTCACCTGCGGCTCCCACGACCGGTAGTCTCCCGCGAACTCGTGGCTCCAGACCAACGGAAACCCATCCCCCGTCGATTCGTAGTACAGGCTAACGCCATTCACTTCAGCATAAGGCATAGTGCGCTCCTTAGCGGCCGCCGGCCACTAAAAGTAACCGGCGCCACCGTTCACGTGTATCGTCTGGCCGGTGATGAACCCGCCCTCCTCGGACGCCAGAAACAGGCACGTAGCGGCAATCTCCTCCGGCTTGCCGAGCCGCTGCACGGGAATGCGGCTCGCACCGGCGCTCGGGTTGGACCCCCCGGGATACCAAGACAGGTCCCGCGTCGTGTCTATCGCGCCTGGAGAGACTACGTTCACCGTGATGCCCTGTCCCGCGAACTCGGACGCCAGACCGCGCGCCAGTCCCGAGAGCCCCATCTTCGGCGCCGACACGTGGGCGCGCGTCGCGGATCCGGCGAACGCGCCGTCGCCGCTGATGAAGATGATGCGTCCGCCGCCGTTCTCCAGCATCGACGGCAGCACCGCCTGCGCGCAGAAGAACGCCCCTTCCAGCACCACGCCCACCACGCGCCGCCAGTCCTCGTAGGTGACCTCCAGAAACGGCTTGTGCGGACGTATGGCCGCGTTGCTCACCAGCAAGTCGATCCGGCCGAACTCATCCAGCGCCCGCGCCGCCATCGCGTCCACCTGCGCCCGATCCGCCACGTCCGCCAGCACGCTGATAGCGCCCACGCCGAGCGCGCGGGCCTCTTCGGCCACGGCGTCCGCCTCAGCCTGGTTCGTCCGGGCGTTCACCACCACGTTCGCGCCCTCCGCCGCCATCGCCAGTATCGTAGCCCGCCCGATGTTGCGCCCCGAGCCGGTCACCAGCGCGGTCTTGCCTTCCAGTTTCATGGGAGTGTCACCTCCTGTTTGCGGCCTCACCCCCATCCTACCCTTCCCCCATCGAGGGGGAAGGGACTCTTGGAGGGTCTGACCTATCTCTGTCAGCTACTCCGCCGGTGGTGTCAGGAACGTTGCCGTCACCTGGCTAGACTCCAACCGGCGACGCTCGTCTTCCGATATTCCCAACACCTCGCCGAGCAGGTACTCGTTGTGCTCGCCGAGAATCGGGGCGGCCTTTCGCACGCCCTGGGGGGTGCGCGAGAACTGCCACGGCGAGTTGATGTACGGGTGGCTCACGCCGTCCGGGTGGGTGATACGGGGGAGCGTGCCGCGGGCCTCGGCGTGTGGGTTCGTCATCGCTTCCTTGTTGTCCAGCACCGCGCCGCTCCGCACTCCCGCGCGCTGCAGCGCCTCCATGGCCTCGACGTTCGAGCGCCCCCGCGTCCACTCACCTATTATCTCGTCCAGCGCGTCGTGGTTCGTGCGACGCTCCAGCACGCTCGCGAACCGCGGATCGTTCGCCAGCTCCGGCCTGCCGATGGCCTCGCACAGCGCCATCCACTCCTCGTCGCACGTGACCGTCAGCGCCACCCAGCGATCCTCGCCCTCGGACGGATAGCAACCCTGCGGCGCCCAGGCCGGGTGCCTGTTGCCGATGCGCTTGGCGACCGTGCCGTTGTACGAATACTCCATCAGCCAATCGCCCACCAGCGAAATCATGGACTCCCAGTGCGAGAGCTCCACGTACTGACCCTCGCCCGTGCGTGCGCGGTGCAGCAGCGCGGCTAAGATCGCGCCCGCCGCGTGCATGCCGTTGAGCGGGTCCGGCGTGACCGTGCCGGTACGCAACGGCGGGCCGCCCTCGTATCCCGTCATCGACGTCACGCCGCTCAGGTGCTCCTGTGCCCAACCGAAGCCTATGTAGCTCTTGTCCGGCCCATCCGAGCCAAACGCAGGCATGGACAGCACGATGATCGCGGGGTTGACCTTGCGCAGATCGTCGTACCCAAGCCCCAAGCGGTCCATCACGCCCTGGCTGAAGTTGTCTAACACCACGTCGCTTACGGCGGCGAGCGCGCGGAAGATGGCGACGCCCTCCTCGCTGCGCAGGTTGACCGACAGCCCCATCTTGTTGCGGTGCAACACATCGAACCCCGTGCGGTTCGTCTCGCGTTGGGCGGACTCCGGGATGGGGCGCGTGTAGCGAGCGCGCGCGCCTGCGGCGGCCTGGCCGGCCAGTGCGAGCGCGGAACTCGTGCGGAAGCGGCCGTCGGGCCGCGTCACCGACTCGACCTTGATCACCTCCGCGCCGGCGTCGGCAAGCCAACGCGCGGCCTTCGGCCCGGCGCGAATCTGCGTAACGTCCAGCACTCGCAATCCCTCAAGCGGCATTCGCGGCATTTTTCAGCTCCCGATGGTCCGGCAATCTTCGGCCAGTGTGAGACCCGACCCTACCCGATACGATCCGTACAGCGACTCCACAACACTGTTGAGCTACACGACACCCAGCTGCCGTAGCCGCACCAGCTCCGCGCGCTCCAGCCCCAGCAGGTCGCAGAATACCTCCGCGTTGTGCTCGCCCAGCAGCGGCGCGCGGCTGAGCGTCTCGCCGCTTGCCGTCAGGCGATAGGGCGGTCCGGGATACCTGGCGCTCCCCGCCGCGGGGTGGTCGATCTCCTGGAAAAACTGGCGATGCTCCAACTGCGGAGAGGTGAGCATGTCGTGCGGCGTAGCGACGTAGCCGATGGCGTTGCGCCGCCGCTGCGATGCGTTGTAGATGTCCAGCTTGCTATTCTTCCGCACCCACGGGGCGACTATGGATTCCAGCTCTTCGCGGTGTTCGGAGCGCGAGCCCGGGTCGGCATACTTGGGATCGCGCAGTTCCTCGAGCCCTATCATGTCCACGAACGCGTCCCACCCGCCAGGAACCTGCCCCAGCGCGATGTAGCCGTCCGCCGTCTCGTACAGCCCGCCGCGCCCCCGCAGCACCCCACCCGGCGCGGCATTGCCCAACCGCGTGGGCACGTCGCCGAACAGGCTGTTGATTCCCCAGCTATCCAGCAGGTCGACGTTGGCCTCGCTGATGGCGTTGTCGACGTGCTGGCCCTCGCCGGTCAGAGCCGCGTGGTAAAGCGCGATGAGCGTGGCCGCGAACGCGGCCTGCCCTCCGACGTACTGCGCCAGATTCCCGCCCATCTTGATCGGCTCGCGGTCCGGCTCTCCGGTGATGCTCACGTGGCCGCTTACGGCCTGGTCTACGATCTCCTCGCCCTTGAACGCGCTATAAGGGCCGTCCTGCCCAAAGTGGGTTATCGAGCTGACCACCAGCCGCGGGTTGGCCTCCATCAGAGCGTCGTGACCAAGCCCAAGCGAGGCCATGTAGCCGGGGGCACAGTCCTCGACCAAGATGTCGGCGCGCTTGGCGAACTCCAGCAGCAGCCCGCGGGAGCTGTGCTGTTCCACGTCCAGCGTCACGCTCTTCTTGCCCGTGTTCAGGTACAGGAACGGGACGCTCTTTTCGGGATTGGGGTCGTCGCCCACGAACGGACCCATGGCTCGCATGGCGTCGCCCGTACCCGGCGGCTCGATCTTGACGACCTCGGCGCCCTGCAGCGCCATCAGCTTGGTGCAGTACGGCCCCGCTACGCGCTGCGTGAGATCGACGACCAGGTAGCCTTCCAGGGCATGGGACATGGCTCACCTCGATTCGGGCGTTTCCGTCCATCTTGAGTGAGAGGAGACGCCAAGGGCTGCTTCCCCCTTGACGGGAAAAGGTCGGAGCCATCCCCGTACTTGGGATGGGGATGAGTCCAATCTTCGTCCCTTAGCGGGATGGCGCGACTAGGGCTACGGCAGCACCTATTCCTGCAACGACACAGGTGCGGCTCGCTTCAGCGCCTCGAGCAAGTCGCGTGCGTCGTCCATATAGCAACGCACGTCGACTGGCTCAAGGTCGCCTTCGTAGAAATTGGCATGCAGTCGTTCGGCATGAGTGAACCTGTCTCGGTTCGCTCTCTCGGCGCTGGTCAATCTGATCAGCCTGATGGCGTTACGGCGGATGTGGTAGTGCGAGTAGTGATCCCAGCCGTGCTGTGACGACACCGCCTTGACATACCGTGACACGGCACCCCACGCCTTCTCTGAGGCTTGGACCAGGTCGCCAGCCTCAAACTCAGCCTCGGCTTGCTCTAGAAACTTTGCACTTGTTTCGGTGTGCCGGTCAGCGGTAGTCATTCGGCTCGTGCGTTGTTCCCGCTTTGGCGGGAATCCGCTGGCTAGCGGCCTTTGAAGTTGGGCTTGCGCTTCTCGGCGAATGCCGCCAGACCCTCGCGCTGGTCCTCGCTGCCGGACATGCCCGAGTTCACCTTCGAGGCGTTCTTCATGCGCTCCTCGAAGTTGGGGAACGAGCGGCCGGTGATGGCGGCTTCCTTGATCGCGCGGACGGCCAGCGGCGCGCAGTTCTCGACGATGCCTCGCACCATCTCCTCGGCGCGATCCAATACCTGCTCATGCGGGACCACTTCCTGGACCAGGCCGATGCGGTGCGCCTCGGCGGCGTCGCAGAACTCGCCGGTGAACAGGAACTTGAACGCCGACCCCAGCGGCACGTAGTGCGCCAGGATCGTGGGTCCGCTCATGGACGCGATGCCGCGCTTCACCTGCGGCCACCCGAACTGCGCCCTGTCGGACGCGATGCGGATGTCGCTCAGCAGCGCGATGCCGCCGCCCTGCGCCAGCGCGTAGCCGTTGATGGCGGCGATGATGGGCTTGTAAACCTGGCTGATGAACAGGTACAGGTTGTCGGTGTTGCCGCGCGGCCTGTCGGGCGACGACTCCTCGCGCTCGGCCCGGCCCATGACCAGGTCGTGGCCCGTGGAGAAGGCCCTGCCGGAGCCGGTGACCACCGCGGCCCAGATGTCGGGGTTGGTCTTCACCTCGTTGAAGGTGTCGAACAGGTCGCCGATCATCTCGTTGTTGATCGCGTTCAGCTTCTCAGGGCGATTCAGTGTCAGGTACGCTACCCTATCGCGCACCTCGAAAAGTACGGTGTTTGCCAAGACGTTCCTCCCTTCTGGACGTTGCCATTTCACGGTGTGTGGAGCGGCTCAGCCGCACAAAGCGGCCCGCACCCGGTTTGCGGCTATGATACTCCGCGCCCAAAAGCGCGTCAAACTTGCGGCCTCAGCGGAACGGGGCCTTTGGGCGCGGCGCTCCGAAAAAATCTGCTCAATTCTGCTACATCCTGCCCAATTCGTAGCTGGGCGACCCGTCCTCTTTGTGCTCAATCGCGGTACACCGGCGTTAGATTTGGCGCAGTCGTGGCGCAGAATGTAGCAGGAGCGCGAGGGTGGTCGTGGACCGCGGGCGGGTTTGCAACCCGCCCCTACCACGCGTTCCATAGCGCCTATGAATAGAAAATAGCACGTGTGTGCTGTAAAATCAAGAGGGCTGGCGAAATTGTCGGGGCAGGCCGAATTTGTGGGGAGAAATGGCGCAGGCGTGGGGACAGGGCGGGGCGTGCGTGGGGCGTGGGGGGGGAAGGGATGGGGAACGGGTGACGCAGGAAAGTGACGGTTTTTTCGGGGTACGTGGGCGCGAATGGGGTGGCGTTGGGCGAGGGGTGGCGTTGGAGTTACGGGATTGGGAAGGTTTGGGACAAGGGTTTTGGGTGGTTGCGGCTGGCGGGCGAGAGGGTCACGCGCCTCCGTCTGCTGCGTAAGCCTCAACTAGGTCCACCATGCGCCGCACGTAGCTATGAACCGCGGGGCGGTCTAACTCTATCTGGTAGTCCTCCAAGTTGCCGTAGCGAGAGTGATAATGAAACATCTCGGCGGCGCAGAATCCAGCAAGCAGGAACGGGTCATCATTCTCATCTGCAAGTCGCACCGTAGCGTTCTTGTTGTCGCGGTGGGAATGATGCCCCCACCCACGCTGCTTGGACGCGGCGATGACTGCCTGGCAAGCCGCGCCGTACAGCTTCTCGGCGCCCTGGCGCGTGTCGCCCGCCGCGAACTCCGCATCCGATTGTTCGAGGAACTTCAGCGCCTGCGTGGCGTATTCTTCGACGGTCGTTTCCCTTTGTGTAGTCAAGAGAGTCGCTTCTGAAACCGTGTCCTACGGAAAACGCAGCTTGAATTGCGCTGGGTTCTGGAGAGATTTTTCAACGACAGCCCTGGCATTGTCCACATGATTTGCGGCACTGTAATTGGCCTCCATGTAAAGCGATTTTACCTGCTTGGGCTGTTTCATTGCAGTGCCAGTTGAGTGGACTGGCCTGGCTGAGAGAATGTACCTGCGCGCGCGCCCCAGACTGATGGGACAGTCACTTGCAGTGAGTTTCTCGTTGTCGATAAGCCATCCCGCGACCAAAGCCGTTATTTCCCACCAATACCTCACTGGAAGAGAGGAGCCTTCGGGGAACGCAATTTCGACGGGCTGGACGTTGTGACCACTCTCATCAAGCTTCAAACTAGACCTGTCTAGGGGCTTCCACTGAGGTGAGGACGCAGTAGCAGAGGTGTTTGGAGTGGTAAGGCTTGGCTCTGGTACCGTAACGGGCAATGACCCAGGGCTTTCCGTTGGTGAATCCGGTGTAATGCCATCCTGACTGAGAATCGGCTCATTGCCAGCACGAACACTGCCGTCCAGCACGCTAGGTCTCCACAGGGCCAGCGCCTTCAGGCATATGGTTCCTGGTGCGTCGCTCGAAACATCGAAGGAGACTAGCTTTCTTTCCTCAATCGGTACCGCCCGAAAAGTTTCAAAGACTTCCCATCGCCGACCATCACTCAGAGCAAAGTACGGCGTTCCTTGTTCTACGCAGTACCCTATGCCCTGAGACAGCGCGGACTGCAAGTCGTAGCCTAGCCTTTTCGCCTCGACCATCATGACTGGCTTACCGTCACGAAGCAGAGCGTAATCAGCGCTACCGCCGCCCACCGAATACTCCGGCGTCACCTGCGACGGGTTGGACGTGTCCCAGCCGAGTTCGCGCAACAGTGGATCGATGAGGGCGTAGCGCGTCTGCATCTCGTTCGAGCGTAGTTGTGGGCCGTGCGTCTCGATGCGCTGCCTAAGCTCGTTCACCAAGTCAAAGAGGGTCTGCAGGATCATGGCGTATCACCTCCCCGTCGCTCTTCAGGCGACTATACTGGAAGGTGAATACCGACGCAAACAACGGCCTATTTGTAGGATTGAAGGCTACATGACAGTGAGCCTACCCCACCGTCAGCACGAGCTTGCCGAAGAAGTTTAGCCCCTCCATGTCGCGGTGGGCCTGCGCCGCCTCCTCCAATGGGTACTCCTGGTGGATGACGCTGCGGATGACCCCGCGCGCCGCTCTGTCCAGGATGAGCCGCAGGTCCTCCTTGCGGCCCATGAACACGCCGAAGACGGTGTGGTAGTTCAGGAACATCGCTCCCATCTGCAGCTCGGCGCGGTAGCCCGTGGTCACGCCGCAGATGCCGTAGCGGCCGCCCCTGGCGAGCGACGCCGTCGCGGCCGGCCAGAAGTCCGCGCCCACGTGGTCGAGCACCACGTCCACGCCGCGCCCGCCGGTGATCTCTTTCACACGCTCGGCTATGTCCTCGCTGGTGTAGTTGATCACCTCGTCGGCGCCCAGATCCCTCGCCATGCGCGCCTTGTCGTCGGTGCTGGTGGTGGTGATGACGTTGGCCCCGATTACATTCTTGGCCACCTGTATGCCCGCTGTGCCGACGCCGCTGGACGCCGAGAGGATGAGCGCCGTCTCCCACGGCTTGAGCGCCGCGCGCCGCATCAGTATCGTCCAGCAGGGCAAGAACACCGTCGGCAGCGCCGCCGCCTGCGCGTAGCTCACCGACTCGGGCAGCGCAAGCGCGTTCGCCGCGGGCGCGCACACGTACTCGGCGTATCCGCCGCCGTTGCGCGAGCCGAGCATGTACGAGCGGCCACAGAACTCGTCCTCGCCCGAAAGGCAGTACTGGCACTGTGCGCACGTCACGCGCGGGTTGAGCAGCACCGGGTCGCCGACGCTCACGTTCGTGACCTCGCTGCCCACCTCCGCGACGTCGCCCGCGATGTCGCCGCCCAGCACGTGCGGGCCCCGGAAGCGGATGCGCGTGCCGCGCACGCCCGCGCGGGTGAACACGTCCAGCCGGTTGAGCGCGCACGCCCTCACCCGCACCTTCACGTCGTTGGGGCCAGGCGTCGGCTCCGGCAGGTCGCCGTAGGTGAGCACCTCCGGCCCGCCGTGTTCTGTCAGGTAGACTGCTTTCATGGTTACTCCCGGTATCAGATTCAGGGATGTTAGATTAGAGGCCGCACGGTGCCGGCGAACCGGTCCATCCGCGCCAGCGACTCGTCCACGCTGTCCGCCTGCAGGCCAACCATCAGGTGTCGCACCCCCAGCTCCTCGAACGCCCGCACGTCGCCCGCGATCTGCTCCGGCGCGCCCGTGAACACCAGCCGCGAGCCGTCCGGCCCGGTCTGCGCCTCCCGGTCGTTGTACCAGCCGGCGCTGTAGGCGAAGTCGACCTCAGCGGGGTCGCGGCCGGCGTCGCGCGCGTAGTTGCGCACGCGGGACATGTAGCCGGTGAGCTGCTCGATGGTGGCCACCCGGAACTGCGGGTTGCTGCCGATGGGGTACCAGGCGTCGCCCAGCGTCCCGGCCCTTCGCAGCGCGGGCGGACTCTCGCCGCCGATCCAGATTGGCGGGTGCGGCTTCTGCACCGGCTTGGGCTGGAACGACACGTCCGAGAAAGCGGCGTAGTCGCCCTCATACGATGGGTCGTCGCTGGTCCAAAGCTCCTTGAATACCCGGATGTACTCGTTGCCCACCGCGCCCCGCTCGTCGTAGGGCGGCGCGCCGATGGCCTCGAACTCCTCGCGCATCCAGCCCACGCCGCATCCCAGGATCACCCGCCCGCCGGACAGCACGTCCACAGTGGCTATCATCTTGGCCGCGAGCACAGGGCTGCGGTGGGGCAGCACCATCACCGACGTGAGCAGCCGCGCGCTGGAGGTCACTCCCGCCAGGAAGCTGAGCATCGTGAGCTGCTCCAGGCACTCGCCCGTAGGGCCGCCGGCGAACTCGCCCGTCTCATTGTACGGATAGCGCGATTCTATGCTGCGCGGAATCACCAGGTGATCGCTCACGCTCACTATCTCGAACCCCATTTCCTCGCCGCCGCTGGCCAGCGCGGCGAGACTGTCGGGGTTGGCCATCGGCCCACGCGTGGGCACTCCAAATCCAAATTCCACGATTCACCTCTCTGCCGAAAAATCCCTTCCCTCTCGCAGGGGGAAGGTTAGGATGGGGGTGATTCCCGCACTGACAAGCGCGCGTGCGTACAGGACCTACAAGTTACGGGGAATCCTGTTCACCCCGGCCATCTCGTATATGGCGCTCACGGCCATATATTCGTCGTCTCATTTCAGCATCACGCGCCGCATCTGGTCGTAGTCCGACTGCGCCAGAACGGGCGCTCGCGACGACGTAAGGGCGCGGCGTATGCGCCTGATAGGGGCCGTGAGCCTGGATACGAGCGTCTTGATCATGTGCGCGAAAAGTCTCAAAAAGTCTCTCGGGATTCGTAGGATTGCTCAGAGTCGATTGTATTGTGTGGTAAGCTGGCGCGTCAACGCGGGCGCCGTCACCCCCATCCTAGCCTTCCCCCATCAAGGGGGAAGGGACTTCGAAAAGACCCTGCCCACTCACCGGCGCGGCTCCGTCACGAACCTCCGCAGCGCGTCGAAGTACGCCTCTCCGCCCACCACGTGGACGTCGTCGTGGCCCGCGCCCTCCACCAGGTGGACGGCCTTGGGCTCGGGCGCGGCCTCGTACAGCGCCAGACCCATTCGATAGGGCACCGTCCTGTCCGCGTCGCCGTGCACGATCAGCACCGGCGACTGCGCGCTTGGAATCTTGGCCAGGTTGTCGTACCTCGCTTTGACTATCACGAACGGGGGCAGGAAGCGGGAGATGAGACGATTGGAGACGCGCGCCATCGCCTTGACAGAGGTGAACGCCGACTCCACGACCACCGCCCGGAACGGACGGCGCGTCGCCATCTCCACCGCGACCGCGCCGCCCAGCGAGCGCCCGAACAGCACGATGCCCTCGTCGCCCACGCCGCACCTCAGCTTGGCCTGCTCTACCGCCGCCTCGGCGTCCAGATACAGCCCCGGCTCAGACGGGCTGCCCTGGCTGCGACCGTAACCGCGGTAGTCGAACAGAAACACGCTCGCGCCCACGCGGGAGTGCATCAGCGCCAGATTGTACACGCGGTGGCCTATGTTCCCAGCGTTGCCGTGGAACCACACCACGCACACGTCGTCCGCGCCCGGCACGTACCAGCCGTGCAGCGTCACGCCGTCGGACGTCTCGAAGTACACGTCCTCGTAGTCCATGCCCAGGTCCGCGGGCGTGGCGTCCAGCGTCCGCACCGGAAAATACACAAGCAATCTGTCGAGCAAGTTCGCCTCACGCGCCGCCAACACGGCGACCGCCGCGCAGCCCAACGCCAGGGCCGCCCAAAGGGCAATCCGCCGCGCTCGCCGGCCCAGACGGGCGCGGCGTTCGGCTGCCAGTCTTAGCGGCATGGCGCCAATTCTAGCAGAGCTTGCCGCGCTGGGGGCTATCGGCTATCATCCACCCAAACCTCTTATCCCGTCTCCCAAGACTGGGAGAGGGTTAGGGTGAGGGTTGAGGACAGGGTGAAGAACAAGACGTGCTGGGAGTGTGAAAAATGCGCTTGGAAGGCAAGGTCGCTCTGATAACCGGCGCCGCCGCCGGAGTCGAAGGCGAGCTGATGGGCTTCGGCGGCGCGGCGGCCCGGCTGTTCGCCCGCGAGGGCGCCAAGGTCGTCCTCACCGACATCCTGGTGGAGCAGGGCGAGCGGTCCGCCGCCGAGATACGGGAGATGGGCGGCGACGCCATCTTCGTCAAGCTGGACGTCACCAGCGACGAGGACTGGCAGAACGCCATAAGAGCTACGCTGGACGCCTACGGCAGGCTCGACGTGATGGTGAACAACGCCGGCACCAGCGGGCCCGCGACCGTCGAGGACACCACGATTGAAGTCTGGGACGGCCAGATGGACGTCCACGCCAAGGGCGTCTTCCTGGGCACCAAGTACGCCATCCCCGAAATGCGCAAGGTCGGCGGCGGCTCGATCATCAACACCTCGTCCATCTACGGACTGGTGGGGAGCGTCGGCTCAACCGCCTACCACGCCGCCAAGGGCGCCATACGCATCTTCAGCAAGGCCGCCGCCGTCCAGTACGCCCCCGACAACATACGCGTGAACTCGGTCCACCCCGGCTTCATGCGCACCCCGCTGACCGTGCCCAGGTTCGACGACCCCGAACGGGAGGCGGAGCTGCTCTCCCGCATACCGATGAACAGGATCGGCGACGCGGACGAGATAGCCTACGGAATCCTCTACCTCGCCTCGGACGAATCGTCCTTCGTCACCGGCTCCGAGCTCGTCATCGACGGCGGCGTAACCGCGCAGTAGCTTAGTGTCATTCCTGAAAAACAGACTCCAGGTGCTGTACGTGCCTATAGTTGGGGGCTAAGCGTGGCTGACATACTGGTTGCCGGTGGATGCGTGATAACCATGGACCCAGGTCGGAGGGTCATTCAGAACGGCGCGGTGGCGATAGGGGGCGACCGCATACTTGAGGTGGGGTCAAGGGGGGAGGTGGAGGCCAGGCACCAGGCAGGCAGGGTGATAGAGGCAAGCGGCAAGGTGGTGATGCCGGGGCTGATTGACGGCCACGGCCACGCGGGCCACAGCCTGGTGAAGACCTTGGGGGTGGGCCGCCCTGGGGTGTGGGCGGAGACGGCGGATCGCATATACGCCGAAGCCACCGACGAGGAGTACTGGTACGCGGACGCGCTGCTCACATCGTTGGAGCGGCTGAAGTTCGGAGTGACCTCGGGCGTCACCTTCCTGGGCGGCGGGACGATGGTGGTCCGCTCGGATAGTCAGGTATACGGAGAACGGCACTGCGAGGCGGTGGAGCGCATGGGAACGCGGGAGTTCCTGGCAGTGGGGCCGAGCAACGCCCCGTATCCGAGAAGGTACGTGGAATGGGACGGGGAGAAGCGCAGTGAGAGGATGGTGGGTTTCGAGGATTACCTTGCCAGCAGCGAATCGCTGATACAGGGGTGGCATGGAGGGGCGGATGGACGGATGCGGCTGATGGTGATGCTTCCGGTGCACAAACCGGAAGGCGGTCGCGTCGATTCGGGGGAGCTAAAGGCACAGGCAGACGCTGTCAGGTCGTTGACCAGGAAGCACGGGGTGATGTTCGCGCAGGACGGGCACTCCAGGGGCTCGGTGAAGTTCGCGCATGAGCAGCTGGGGGTACTGGGGCCGGACGCTTTGCTATCGCACTCCACGGGGCTGACAGACGAGGAGATAGAGATCTGCCGGGAGACGGACACCAAGATTGTGCACAACCCCAGCGCGGTGGCGGCGATAATGGCTCGGTGCCCGGTACCTGAGCTGATAGACGCGGGGGTGACGGTGATACTCGGCTCGGACGGGAACGCCCCGGACAGGGGCTTCGACATGTTCAGGCACATGTTCCAGTGCATGCACTACCAGAGGACGCACTTTCACGATCCGTCATACATGCCGCAGGGCAAGGTGCTGGAGATGGTGACCATTGATTCGGCGAGGGCGCTGGGTGTGGAGAACGATCTGGGGTCGCTGGAGGCGGGCAAGAAGGCAGACCTGATATTGGTCGACATGGAGAAGCCGCATCTCTACCCGTCCAATATGCCAGTGTTCCGCATCACCAACTTTGCCAGCGGGCACGACGTGGATACGGTGATGGTGGACAGGAAGGTGCTGATGGAAGGCCGAGCGGTGAAGAGCGTGAGCGAGTCGGAGGCGCTGGAGGTGGCTCAAAGGGCAACAGAGAGGATGCTGGACAGGGCAGGCGTGAGAGATCTGCTGGAGCTGCCGGACGGATTCTGGGGGAGTAGCAGATACGCAGAGTAGGGGAGAGGGGGCTCGGGGTGGTTATGTGAACCTGGCGCTTCTTGAGGCGAGCCATCATTTCAAAGTTCACTGAGTTCACGGACCAGTGCTTGAAAGTCTGCAACAATCTGCCGCACCGCGCGGCGATTCTTACGAACGAGAGCTTTCAATTTTTTTTGAGTATGTAGAGCCTCTTCTCGGCGTAGCACGGGCTCGAACCATACCAACTGTTGATCCTGACCTGCGGTTGTCTTCGTCAAACCGTCTCTAGGTTCACGCCTGCCGCTCGTTGGCAGGCGTGAACCCTTCACTGGTCTTGAGCGGAACGCGCGCCTGTTCCGCTCCGAGCGGAGCCGAGGAATCTAAGGCGCTCGCCGTCGCGCCTCCTACTCGATGGCGAACGAGGCCTGCACCGCCAGCGATAGCTCCAGCTCGCCCGCGCTGAAGCTGGGCGCGGCCCTGGCCTCCATCGCGAAGGCGGCGGGCTGCGCGAACGGCGATGGGACTGAAGGCGCGCCTCCCTCGCTCAGGTAGGTCAGGCCGCCCAGCGTCACGCCCGCCAGCTCGGCCATGTGCGCCGCCTTGGCCGCGGCGTCGGCAACCGCCAGTTCGCGCAGTTCGCCAAGCCGCGCGTCGGGGTCCTCAACCGTGAACTCCACCGAGTCCACCCTGATGCTGTCGCCGCCGGCCGTGACCACGGCGTCCACCAGCTCCGGCAGGCCCTCCAGGTCCCTGACCTTCACCGTGACCGTGTTCCTCACGTTGTAGCCCGTCAGCACCTGCGAACTCGTGCGGACCCCGTCTACGGTCGTCTCCCTGTAGTCGTACTCCGGACGGATGTTGAACCGGCTGGTCTGGATGTCCTTGTCCTCTATGCCGTTCTGCTCGAGCACGGCTACGATAGCGGCCATCGCTTCGGACGCGGCCCCGTTGGCCTCGGCAACCGTCTCGCTCAGGACGTCCACGCCGACCCTGAAGTCCACCAGGTCCGGCTCCATCGACAGCCTGCCCACGCCCGACACCCATATGCCGGTCTGCTGGCCGGACACCTGCTGCGTCACCTGCGTCGTCCGCGGCTCGGCCGCGGGCGCGGTCTGCTGCGCGGCGGCGGGTGCCGGAGCGGGTGTATTGCCCTCATCGTCATCGTTATCACCACAAGCCACGGCCAGCGCGAGCGCGATTGCCAGTACCCCGACGGCGACAAACCACTTCACTTGATTCAATTCACATTCCTCCTGAGTTTGATAGCCGGACCGGAGGCTCCAGCCGCCGGCTCGAACAGTCCCTCTATTAGATTATACGCAGTGACGGCCAAAAGGGTTCCCGATTGGCCCCCCCTAAACGACGGAAGGGGCGGACGCTCGGCGCCCACCCCTTGTTCGTTATCGTCCTCGCGCGCACGAGCGCGCCGTTCGCGCTAGCTTTCGGTTACCTGCACCTCGAACGGGAACACCATGTTGTTGCCGTAGTTGTGCCCGTCCCACTGGTTGGGGAACTCCATCGGCTGCGTCTCGCCCTTGGCGTTGGTCGCCCTGGACATGAGCGTGTGGCCGCCTACCGTGGGCGCTCGCCAATTGTACGACCAGCGGTGCCACGAGTAGCCGCTGCGAGGCTGTACCTCGGCATCCTCCCAGGTCCGTCCGCCGTCGGCGCTCACCTCCACCCGCGCGATCTCCACCTCGCCCGACCAGGCCGCGCCGCTCACGGTGTACTCCTCCCCCGCGCGCACCGTCTCGCCCGGCATGGGCGCGGTGATGATGGACTTCACCATCATCTCGGTGTGGTACTTGTAGAAATCATCCGACTCGGGGCCGGCGATAACCATGTACCGCTCCTTCTGGTACAGCCCCTGGAACTCGTGGTCGATGACGTGTATCCCCACCAGCCACTTCACGGACGTCATGCCGTACCAGCCCGGCACCAGCAGGCGCAGCGGGTAGCCGTGCATCGGGGGCAGCGGCTCGCCGTTCATCTCGAACGCAAGCAGCGTGTCCGGGTGCATCGCCTTCTCCACCGGCAGGCTGCGCTCGTACGTCACCTCCGGCGGGTCGCCGTTCACCTCGTCGGGGCCGTGGTCGGCGCCCTCGAACAGCACCTCCACCGCCGAGTCCTTCAGACCGGCCTTCTCGAGCACGTCGCGCAGCGACACCCCGGCCCACTCCGCGTTCCCCATGATGCCGTGACCCTTGAGCTGCTCCATCGCCGCCCGCGTCTTCTTGGCCCAGTACTCCGGCACCATGCTGTTGCCGCAGCACTCGAACGTGACCTCGAACCGCTGCAGCGGCAACGCCCGCAACGCCTCCATGGACAGGCTGAGCGTGCGCTCCACCTCGCCGTCGACGGACAGCCGGAAGGTGTCGGAGTCGATGTCCGGCGCGCCCTTCCAGTGGTTGCGAATGTAGAACAGGTCGTTGGGTACGATGTTCTCCTGCATCGCCTCCGGAGGCGTGGCGAAGGTGCGCTCCCCCGCGTTGGTCGGAATGAGCTGGGGCTTCGCGGTAACTAAGGTCTGTGCGGTTGCCATTTTCGCTGCGCCTCCTAGTCCTCGAGGTATTGCGTGCTGAGATCGTTTGTGGCGTCTATCACCAGCATCGTGGCCGCCACCCACAGGTTGTTGACGACCTTGTGCGGTACGCCCGCGGGCGCCGCCAGCGAATTGCCGGAGCGCACGGTCTGGAATTCGTCGCCGACTATGAACTGCACCGCGCCCGCCGTCACCATGATCACCTGATCCGTTGGATGCGTGTGCAGCTTGCCCGGGTGGCCCGGATGGACTACCACCTGGCGCACTCGCAGGTCGCTGAGTCCGTGTCTGCTCGACGCCAGCGCGCGCTCGCTCACGCGGTCCACCGGCGCGGGCATCGGCGTTTCACCGTGACTTATGATTGGCATGGCGGCGTTTACCCCCATTCGGGCAACCACGAGGGCTGCCCCTACAGCATGACAGTACGTAGGGGCGTCCCTTGTGGGCGCCCTGGATGTCCTAAAGCCGCTCGTACTTCTCGCCGAGCGCCTCCTCCCAGCGAAGGTAGTTCATCATATCCGCGTAGTTCCGGTCCGGCCCGGACAGCACCACGTCGTTCGGCGACGACATGACGCCAGACAACCCCATCTCGACGGGCAGCCCCGCCTCACGCCACGCGCCCAGCCCGCCGTCCAGCACAGCAACGTCCGTGTAGCCCAGTTCCAGCAGCGTCGCCGCCGCGAGAGTAGAGTGCACCCCGTCCAGGCATGTCACCGACACCGGCTCATTGAGCGACGGCGCAAGGTCGCCCACCCACAACTCCAACCATCCCCGCGGCGCCCAGCGCGACCCCGGCACGTGGCCCTGCGCGAAGTCCTGGCTCGTGTCCACGAACATCACGGCGTGAGGACCGGCGGCGTCCAGATCGGCGGGGGAGACGCGGCGCACTTTCGCGCGGGCCTCGTCCAGACCCAGCGTTCGTGACGGCGCGAGGCCCGTCTCCAGCGATAGTCCCGCCCCCGTCCAGGCGGACGTGCCGCCCTCCACCACGTACACCTCGCCGTAGCCCATCTGCCGGAACCACGACGCCGTCACGCCCGCGCGCGCTATGCCGTCGCACGCGAACACCACCGGCGCATTGTGCACGCTCGCGGCCTCGTCCGACCGCTGCACCGCCTGGCCGCCGGGGAACCACCGGAAGCCCGGGATATGGCCAGACTCGTGCTCCTCCTGCGTGCGAACGTCGATCAGGTACACCGTCTCGCCGCCACGCCGGTCCATAACCGCCCGCAGCCCGTCCACGTCGGCGAACTGGACACCGTCCTCGCCCGCCACGCGCCGCGCGTACTGTTCGGCCTCGGCCCGCCCCTCATCGGAGGGAGCCGGCAGCGCGAACCGGTCCGCGCCCGTCTCCAGCTCGTAGCCCGCCAGCACCCACCCGGACGTGCCGTTTTGCAGGCCGAACACGTTGCCCATGCCCATGCGCTGCAGCGTGCGGGTGCCGATGATGCTGCGGGTGCGGCCGGCGCAGTTGACGATGACCGTGGTGTCGTCGCCGCTCTCCCGAACGATGTCGGAGATTCTCAGCGGCAACTCCGCGCCCGGAACGCTGCGCCCGCCCGGTATGCAGAAGCGGTTGTACTCCTCCGGCGTGCGAGTGTCCAGCACCACCAGCTTGTCGCCGCGCTCCATGCGCTCTTGCAGTTCCACGGCGGTAATCTCGGGGACGCCGTTCTCGACCTCCACGCGCTCGCCGAAGTCTTTGCTCGGCACGTTGACGCCCCACTCGGTGGGGAGATGCTCGGTAACCCAGCGGTTGATGCCCCCGGCCAAGTGGGAGACGTCGCCGTAGCCCAGCCGTTCCAGGGTCTCCGCCGCCAGCCTCGCGCGGCGGCCATCGTCGTCGCACACCACGACCGGCGTCGCCGCGTGCGGCACCGCGTCGCCGACCTGCGATTCCAGCAGCCGGCGCGGTATCAGACTCGCGCCGGGGATGTGCGAGCTGTTGTACTCGCCCGCCTCCCGGACGTCAATGAGCGCGAACTGCGAACTGCCGGACAGCATGTCCCGCAGCGCGCCGGGTGAAACTTCGCCTGGCATGTCGACCCGTCCTCCGTTGTCGCTGGCACGCAGAGCCGCGCCGATGCTAGCAGTTGTCGTACCGCGTCGTCATGAACGACTTGATCTCGCCCGTCTCCAGGTTGAAGCGGCACCGCTCCAGCCCCCGAAGGTCGTCGCCGTACACGTGGATCTCCGGCGTCGGGCGGTCCGTCAGGTTGTCCATCTGGTGAATCTCGTCCACATCGGGAATGAGCAGCGAGACCTCGCCCGGCCGGACGTTGGTCACGCGGTCCCTCTCCAGGATGGCGAAGTCGTCGCGGGAGCGGTCGTCCTTGCGCTGGAAGCGGGTCTCGGTGAGCGTGTTCCCCATCACGCCGATCATGCCCCACGTCTTGTGGTCGTGCGGGCCGGTGTGGTCGCCGGGACCCCACACGACGGTGGTGACGAGCAGCCCGTTCTCGGGGTTGTGGTGGAGCAGATAGGACCCGTGGTTGGGCCTAGGCCCGACTCCCCTCGGCGTCCGGTACTCTTCGGGAATGCCGTCAGGGTTGTTGATCAGCCTCTCCAGGTAAGCCGAGCCCTTGTCGAACAGCTTGTCCTGCTCGGGCTGGCTCTCGACCAGCTCCGTCATGTCGTGAATGAAATCTTCGAGCCTGTACTTGGTAAGAGTCATGGAAGACCTCCTTCATTCATTGCTAGCTTGGCTGTCTAACGTCAGTTCGCAAGCAAAAGTTTGTACCAGTATGAAATGTGAGCCTGATTGTAGAGCGATAGCACCCATGCGTCAACGTCTTCCGATCCATTGAATGGCGAGCCTCTACAGCTCGATCAAGCTACGCAACTGGACCTTTAGGCGGTTGTAGTAGTTGACGCGTATGTCCTGAGCGAAAGATTCAGAAAAGCTGCTGATACTGTATCTGGCATCCAGGCTGTAGTTGTACAGGGTGGAATAAAGGCGCCGTATCCTCCAAAGTTCAGGGCTATTCGCAATTGCGTAGCGGCGTTCGCGGTGTGATGCCGGGTGAGTTCCATCACTGTGATCCATGTATGCGTCCACATAGTGCAACGCCGAATAGAATAGCGCGACCACTTCCCATTCCTGGAACTGCTCCGCTGACGGCGCAGTACCGCCGGCTATGGTGTCGCTGAACCGCTCGTTGCGCTCCGCCTTGGCCAGATGGTCGGCTTCACTTGGCATCGACCTTCTTCCAGAGCATCAGGCTACCTTCGGGAGCAATCGCCTTCCCGCTGTTACGGTCCAACTCCCTAGTGTTGACGACGCGAAAGTCAAGTAAGGGTTCGCTGACTCTCTCCGTGACTTCCCACTCGACGTCGTAGATCGGAAACCTCAACTCAGCCTTGAAAGGGGGCGCGGAAATGAAGGTCCAGACCTCGTGACCGCTGTCTAGTTGAACACACCTTATCTCATCCACGTATTCGATTGCGCGAACCCGCTCCACGAAGAGACTCAGCGCCTCATCGACTTCGATGGCATCTACAGACTTCTTCGCCAAGTCGTTTGCGGCAGGCCTCGATTCGGGGGCAATGCCATGTGAATGGGTCTTGGTCTGTTTCGCTTGCACTTGCCGGTTACCCCTACCTGAATCCGTCTTTCTGATATCGAACAGTTAACGTCCAAAAGGGCTTTGCTTGGTTGCCAATTCAGCATATCACAGCCTTTACGCTGCCACCCTCACTCCCCCGGCCGCATCCGCGTGAACGCCACCTCCTCGTCCCACGCGCGCGCGCTCCCATCCGGCTCGGCCCGCACCAGCAGGTTGCGCACCCACTCCTCGTCGTTGGGCTGCGGGTGGTCGCTGCGGTAGTGCGAGCCGCGCGACTCCGTTCGGGCCAGCGCGCTCACGCACGTCAGCCGCGCCACCGTCAGTATGCTCCGCACGTTCAGCCACTCCTGCCACGCCGGGTTGAACTCCCGCAGCGGCGGCACCGGAGAGCGCGCGTGCCGTTCCTCCAGCGCGTCCAGACCCGCCAGCGCCTCGTTCAGCCCCCGCTCGTCGCGCACCAGCCCCGCCTTCTCCCACATCAGGTCCTCGATCTCCGACCGTATCGCGAACACGTTCTCCCCGCCCTCGGTGCTCATCGGCGCGAGCAACTCGGCGATGGCCTGCTCGATCTGCCCCGGCGACAGCGACGGCTGCTCGCGCCCGACCACGTAGCCCGCCATCGCGTCGCCCGCGATTCCACCGAACACCGTGGACTCCGCGACGCCGTTGCCGCCCAGCCTGTTCGCGCCGTGAACGCCTCCCGCGTCCTCGCCGCTGACGAACAGCCCCTCCAGGTTGGTCAGGCAATCGGAGTCGATACGCGCCCCGCCCATGTGGAAGTGCGCCGTCGGCGACACGCGAACAGGCCCTCTCGCCAGGTCGTACCCGACCTCACGGCAGCGGTCCGCCATGCCCGGGAACGTAGCCTCCACGAACTCCGCGCCCAGGTGCGACACGTCCAGCAGCACCGCGCCGTCCGAGGTGCCGCGCCCGGCCTGAATCTCCATGTATCCGGCCCTGGACACCAGGTCTCGCGTCGACCGCTCCATACGTTCCGGGTCGTAGCGCTCCATGAACCGCTCGCCGAGCGAGTTGCGCATGTGGCCGCCCGCGCCCCGCAGCCCCTCCTCCAGCACCGCGCCGGTCAGCACCGAGCTTCCCGCCACCAGGCCCGTCGGGTGAAACTGGTACATCTCCATGTCCTGCATCACGCAGCCGGCCCGGTAGCTCAGCGCCATGCCGTCGCCCGCCTTCTCCAGCGACGGCGCCGCGATGCGGTACATCCGGGCGCCGCCCCCGGCCGCCATCAGCGTGGCCTTGGCCGACACCGCCACGAACCGGCCCGTCCGCACGTCCAGCAGCAGCGCGCCGGACACCCCGGACCCCGCGTCGCCCAGCAGCGCCACCGCGCGGTGCTCGTCCAGAGTCTGCGCGGACGTGGACAGCACCGCGTCCTTGAGACGCGACATGATCTCTATGCCCGTCAGGTCGCCCTTGTGCACCGTGCGGTCGAACGACTGCCCCGCGAACGCCTTCTGGTAGATGCGGCCGTCCGGTCCCCGGTCGAACAGGCAGCCGTAGCTTTCCAGCTCCGCGATGGTCCCCGGCGCGCGATTCACCAGCGTCCACGCAAGCTCCTGGTCGTTCAGAAACGCCCCGCCGCGAATCGTGTCCGCGAAGTGCATCTCTATGGAGTCGTTCTCGCTCATTACGGCGTTGTAGCCGCCCTGCACCATGCGCGTGCAGCCGCTCTGCCCGAACAGACCCTTCGCCGCCACGCCCACGCTCAGCCGCGGCTCGCGCGCCAGCACGTGCAGCGCGGCCATCAGGCCAGCGCCGCCCCCGCCAATGATTAGAACGTCCAGTTCCAGCTCGTCGTACATCGCCCTCAGCTACAGTCCTTTTTCGATCTTGGTAATCTCGCGTATTGTGCGGTGTAGGTTTCGACCCTCGGCGAGGTTGTCGAGTGCAGCAGAAATCAAGCTGCCGTCGCCGGGGTCTCCTTTCGCGCACTCCTCGAGAAATAGACGGATTTCTTCCGCAGTCTGCAGATACTCCGTAACATCCCACGCCGTATACGCTTCAGCCATGGCTCACCTCCCCAACAGCCGCCTCAGCTTCCGCCCGATGGCCCGCCGCTTGAGCTGCTGGATAGCCAGTGTCGGCGATATCCCCTTCGGACACACCGCCGCGCACTCGAACATCGTGTGACACCGCCACAGCCCGCGCTCGTTCGCCACCGCGTCGAGCGTCTCATCGGCCGACGCGCTGCGTTCGTCCAAGATCGTGAGAAACGCCCGGTTGAGCGCCGCCGGTCCCAGAAAGTCCTCGTCCAGGCCCGCCACCGTGCACGCCGAATAGCAGAGCCCGCAGTAGATGCACTCCCGCTGCAGATCCACCGCCTCCCGCTCCCGCGTCCCCGGGTCGACGACCGCGATGCCCGCGCCGCCGGACGTCTCGGGCGCTCCCGGCGAGACCGCGCCCACCTTGGCATGGAACGCGGAAGGGTCGGTCACCAGATCGCGCACGACCGGCATGTGACGCATCGGCTCCACACGCGCGCCTCCGTCCAGCAGGTCCCGCGCCATCGTCCGGCACGCCAGGCCCTCCCTGCCGTTCACCACCACCCCGCACGTGCCGCACATCCCCACGCGGCAGGCGCACCGGAACGCGAGCGTCGGGTCAACGTTGCGCTGAATCCAGATGAGCCCGTCGAGCAGGCTCATGCTCTCGCCCGCGAACGGCACGTCGAAGGACTGCCAGCGGCCCCCCTCTGCCGCGGACGGCGTTCGGCTGACCTGCATCGTCAGGATTCGCAGCGTAAGCCTCCTATCGTCCTCCTCTCCCCTGATGGGAGAGGATTGAGTGCCTGCCCTGAGCTTGTCGTAGGGTGAGGGTGAACGTGAGGCCGCCGCGCTATCCCTCGCGGCCCCGGTAGTCGCGGAACGGCCGGTCGCGCCAGTCCAGGGCGGACTTCAGCCCCTCCGTGTGCGAGCGCCGCGTGAACTCCTTGACTATCGGCGCCTGGTGGGCCACCGCATCGGTCTCCGCCGCCAGCACCTGCAGCGTGTTGCGGCCCATCAGCTCCATCGCCTTGTTGACGATGCTCTTGTTCGCCGCCAGCAGCTCCCACGGAATCTTCGCCATCGTGCCCGCCAGCGCCTCAACCTCGTCGTCCAGCTCCTCGCGCGGCACCGACTTCAGCGCGAAGCCCAGCTCCGCGGCCTTGGTCCCGGACACCGACTCCCCGGTGAGCAGGAACCACTTGGCCCACTGCGGCCCCACCATGTACGTCCACATGTGCGTCGGCGGCGTGCCCATCGAGCGGACGGGCGGGAACCCTATCTGCGCGTCGTCCGCCGCGATCACGATGTCGCAGTGCATCGCCAGGTCCGTGCCGCCCGCGATGCAGTAGCCGTGCACTCCGGCGATGATCGGCTTGCTCAGGTTCAGCAGCGTGGACCAGCGCTCCGGCGTCTGCTTCATGCGATGCATGTCCCAGCGGATGTTCTCGCGCCGCTCGCGCGCCCTCTCCGCCTCCTCCGGCGAGCTGGGCGCCGACGGCGTGATGTCGTAGCCGGCGCTGAACGCCCTCCCGTTCGCCCGCAGCGTAATCACCCGGACCTCCGGATCGTCGTCGGCCCGCAGCGCGCACTCAATCAGCTCGTCCTGAAGCTGCTGGCTCAGCGCGTTCAGCTTCTCCGGCCGGTCCAGCCTGATGCGCCCAACGCCGCCGGACACCTCGTACTCGATGAAGTCATAGCCCATGGAAAACACCCTCCGTACTCACCGAACGCCAGCGGCACATGCGCCCGCCGGCGCCCACCGCGCAACCCGCAGAAAATCGCCGCAATTGTACCACAGGCCACTTTCCGTGGCCGGGAACCCGCACGGAACGGTTACGTTTTATTTCGGCCTATCGCATGGTAGTATGGCAACACGGATGTACGCAGTGAGGAGAGACGGAAGCGGGCGAAGGCGAAGGCACCGAAGTATCATCAGTACTTGAGTAATGCCGAATCGCACCGCCGAAGGCGTAGAAAGCGGAAACTGCTGATGTCAGAGCTACAACTTTTTCAACTGGAACCGAACGTCCAGAAAGAGTCCGCCATGCCAGCGGACTACCAACCCATCAGCAGTGTGTGGGAGGGTAACGACGCGGACTTGATTGAAACGATGCTGGAGTTTTACGCGTCTATTCCTCCCGAGCCGATTCTGGACTCTACCTACAACAGGGGCAGATTCTGGAAGGGGTCATCTCGCGAGGTCGTGTCAATGGACATCAACCCGAAGTTCGAGCCGATGATCGTCGGCGACAATCGGGTCATGCACGGGGTTCCTGATGCTGCATACGGCGCTGTTGTGTACGATCCTCCTCATGTTGGACCACAAGGGCGGGACAAGAGCACCAAAAAGTTCGACGAGGATTTTGGCGCAACCGTTGCCTGTGGGAAGGAACACAACTGGAGCTTGAGCTATCTCTATCCTCCGTTCCTGGAACAGGCGAAGAGGGTTTTGAAGCCCGATGGTTTATTGCTAGCAAAGATCACGGACATGGTGAACAGCCATCGGTCGAAGTGGAGCCACTGCGATTTCATGCGTATGGCCGAGGACGCAGGGTTTACGGTGTGCGACCTGATCATCAAGATCCGTACTGGGCCGATGGTTTCTACCAAGTGGACCACCGCTCACCATGCCAGGAAACGGCACTGCTTCTGGATAGTCTGTCGCAACAGCGTCAGGTGCGAACGGTGACCAATGCGTGTTTACAACCCGCTGAGTGTGGACGAACTGGGGCGAAATGCGGCCCGTGCCCTGTTGGAGTATCCTGCTGACGCCTTGCCCCCAGGCGAGACATTCGACGGCGCTGGTGTCTACACCCTGCATTACTACGGGGCTTTTGCTCCATATGCCAGCATAGGGGAAGGCGTTCCGATCTATGTAGGAAAAGCTGACCCGCCTGGGCGTAGACAGGGCCGAACACAGGCATCGACCCAAGTTCTTAATCGGCGTCTGCACGAACATGCCGATTCGATTGCCTCTGCAGCTAATCTGGACCTTTCAGAGTTTCGTTGCCGCTGGCTTGTGTTGGACCCTGTATGGGTTAGCCTTACCGAGCAAGTGCTGATTGCGGAGTACCAGCCTTTGTGGAACGTGGTCGTCGATGGATTCGGTAATCATGACCCTGGCGCGGGACGTAGGAATCAGCGTCGGTCTCGTTGGGATACGTTACACCCAGGGCGTGAATGGGCAGCCCGACTTAGCGACAGAGACGAAACCGCGGAAGACGTGGTGGCCGCGATCGTCGCGTCGCAAAAGCCACCCGGCTAACATTTAGAAACTATCTCAAAATGGTCAGATGCCACTGACGACGGAACCACAGAAGCGTACATGCGAGTTGTAGCAATCCAAGGTAGTTCGACGCCTTCTTGTCGTAGCGGACCAGGACCGCACGGCACTTGGAGAGCCATGCCAGCGTTCGTTCCACTACCCACCGCCGCGCCGGATACCGCTTGTTGCCAGAACCGTCCAGCTTCTCCTCGCCGATGCGCCGGATATGCTCCCTGTAGCCGTGTCTGGCGGCAGCTCCACGGCCTGAAGGATTGTCATACCCTTTGTCCAGGCACAGGTGTTGGGGTTTCTTCTCGGTGGGCTGCGGTCGTTCGACCACGATGGAGTCCAGTGTCGCCTCCAACAGCCTGGCATCGTGCACGTTTGCTCCGGCAACCACAATGCTCAATGGGCCGCCCTTTTCGTCCACAAGCAGACTCCGCTTGGAGCCAGCCTTGCCACGGTCCGTCGGGTTGCGTCCAATCAAGTCCCCCCCAAACGTGCCTTGCCCATGGCAGCGTCCGCCGACTGCCATTCCCAGTCTACGCCGCCCAACTCTTCGCATCCCTCCACCAAGACTCCCCACATTCGGCGCAAGACCCCCAGTTCGACCCACCGTTGAAAGGTGCGATGGATGGTGCTGTCGTCCCCAAGCTCTCTCGGCAACCGGTTCCATTGACACCCGCTACGCAACCGGAAGATGATGCCGTTGAGCATCTGTCGGGGACATGCACGCTTGCGGCCCCTGGTCTTGGGTGGGTCTTCCTCCAGGATGATAGGCTCGATGATTTCCCAAAGCTCGTCCGGCACTTCCCAAATGGTCCCTAACGTATCTTGTTGCGTCATGCGGTTCCTCCCGGTCCTGTTGGAGAAACCTTACAT
>DAOUJL010000075.1:0-25070 GCA_034422735.1 Dehalococcoidia bacterium
ACGTACAAATCGGGCTGGCTACGAAGAAACTCCAGCACCTTTGGCCACTGTTCGGGAGATAGTGTGACTGTTGACATATACCTAGTATAATGCAAATGTCAACACTGCCTAGCATCCGAGGGCATCGTGTTCTCACATACGACCAGCCGAGGAACAATCTGGCATGGGAACCGCAATTTCCGGGTCAGAATGCTAAAGATTCTAGAACACCCAGCTAATCCGGACGAGCCTCTAATTCAGGCAGTAGCTCGCGAGCGTGTGAGCGGACTTCTGGCATGAGCCGGAAGCTAAAGTCATCGCCTTCCCGTGTGGTCTCTTGGGTCATGCTTTCGCCATCCATCCTTTCACGCGGTCACTTGCATCTCCGCAAGCCTGGCCACGAGGTACTCCTGCGGCCGGTCGCCCTTGAGCGAGTTGCACGCGCCGCACAGTAGCTGCAGGTTGTCGAGGTGGTCCGTGCCGCCCCTGCTCTGCGGCACGATGTGGTCGACGGTGAAGTTGCGGAACGGGAACATCACCCCGCAGCCGGCGCACAGGCCCTCCTGCTCCCCGAACAGCACATGCTTGTTGAGGCGGTAGTTTCTGGGCGCGTCGACGTCGGTGCGCCGGGGAATGTCCGTGCGCACCGTTACGAGCCGGTCGTGGAACAGGTCGCCCATCGACTGCTTGAGGCGCATGTTGACCAGTTCGACGGCCTTGGATGAGATGTCGATGCCCGCCCAGCGGCGGCCGAGCTGCTCGGCGGCGACGCAGGCGGTGGCGCAACCGCAGAACGGGTCGAGCACCAGGTCGCCTTCGTTAGATGACGCTTTGATAATGCGCTCCAGCAGGGCCAGCGGCTTCTGAGTCGGGTAGCCAATGCGCTCATTGCCCAACACCGGGGGAATGTCGTCCCACAAGTCTTGCAGGGAAACCCCTGGCATGTCCTCAGCAAACTGCATTAGGCGCGGCATCCCGGTCTCCCGGTGGACCAACTTTCCCTCATTCCAGAAGCTGGCCAGATTAGACCTCGAATAGGCCCAAAAGCGGCCCCTATAGGGTTTAACCGCCTTGTACTCCCATCCCGGCACTGGGTTCAGGTACTCGTCCGCAAGGTCTGCCGACCACCTGGTCTTCTCATGCGTTGGGCGTTTGACGCGCCACTCGTATTCGGTGTCTCCTCCCGGCTTGGCGGCGGTCACGTCCGTCTCCTTGTAGCGGCGACGGTCGGGCGCGACGTGGCGATACTCCGCCTCAAGGTAGTCTTCCGTATAGGGCATGTACTGGGGATTCCAAACGTAGCCATCTGTCCTGGTGTAGACGAGCACCACGTCTCGGATCTTTCCCGCTCTGCGCATTCCTTGCCTTGTGTCGCTGTGGGCGCTCGAACGCTTCCAGGTCATCTCGTTCAGGTACAGGCCGGACCCGAACACTGCGTCCATGAGCAGCTTGAGGTAGTGGCTGGCGGTGGGATCGCAGTGAAGATAGATACTGCCCGTCGGCTTGAGCACGCGCTTCATCTCCAGCAGCCGGACGGCCATCATGGTGAGGTAGCTCTGCATCCCCTTGCCGTGCGTGAGCTTGGCGGTGTGCAGCAGGTTGGCGATCGCGGGCTCCTCGTCAGCGATCAGGCCCATCCAGGCCACGTCGAGCTTGTCGAGCGTCCAGGTGTCCTCGAAGGCGGCGCCCGCCGCCGCGCTGCCGATGGGCGCGGCGTAGTTGCGGTTGGAGTTGAAGGGCGGGTCGAGGTAGATGAGGTCGACGCACTCCGAGTTCATCCCGCGCAGGATGTCCAGGTTGTCGCCCGTCCAGATAGTCTTGTCCGCAAAGTTGGGGGTGGTCATTGCGCTTTCCTTCGCTCGAGTACGATGACGAGCGCACTTAGGAGACCTGTTCCTGACGCTGCCGCTCCCCCCGCCACGACGCGCCAGCCCTCGGCGGCCAACTCGTTCAGTGTCCTTTCTAGCGAGTCCGTGCGTTCAGCGTTCACCACTTTGTACTCGTACATCAGCCTTCCTCAATCCTTAGCGTCTCGGGCACGCCCAATCGGACAAGTCGACCTGATCGACGCCGGCCCCCTGCCTATGCTACCACGAGTCATAGCCGGAACCACCCCAAGAAATCGTGTCTCAAACCTTCCCAACCGCGTAACCCAAACGCCACACACATTCTGACGTCTCCCCACCTCTGTCACCCGTTCGTCACAAAAATTCCCACCCTCAGGCCCTTCCCACGATCTTATGTCAAGTAGCCTCGCCTTCCGCCGACAGATCGGCGCATTCACCCCGGCGAATCCACATAAGTCGTTCCCGTGAAGTTTGTCCCCGTGGAAGCGGGGAACCGGAACCCAGGGGGGCGAGGCCATACGCCGCAATGTCATCCGGTAATCTGACACAGGCTCGCCCAGAACCCCTCTTGATTCTACAGCACGTCTGTGCTAGTCTCTACCCCATAGGTGGCGTCGCCACCAGTCGTGGACTAGGCGCGGAGCCTGCCCTGAGCCTGCCGAACGGGTCCCGTTCTGCCACATTTGGCGCAATGCGCGTGACGATCTTTAACAACTTGGCTCACAGAAAGTGACAAGAACACCGGCTCGCCCAGCTACGGAATGGGCGGAATGTAGCAGAATCGAGCAGATTTTTCGGAAAGCCCTGCGCACAGGCGGCCTTCAGTCCGCTTCCGGCCATCCGGGCGGCTGCGCGAAGTCGCCATTTGCGATAGGATAACCACCACAATCCAGCGGAAACGCGGCCCGCACTCGCCGGCCCGCGGACAGGACAGCCACAGAGGAGGCGCCACCATGGTCAGCTACAAGGACGCCAAGTTCGTCGACGTGAAGGGCACCAACACCCGCTACTTCGAGGCGGGGGAGGGCGAGACGATGCTGCTCGTGCACGGCGGCCAGTTCGGCGGCGGCGCCAGCGCCGAGGACTGGTTCCTCAACTTCGACGCGCTCGCCGAGTCGTTCCACGTCTACGCCATCGACAAGACCGGCCAGGGCTACAGCGACCCGCCCCCGAACGACGAGGACTACGTGATCGCCTCCGCCGTCCAGCACTCCATGGACTTCCTGGACACGCTCGACATCGCCCCCGCCCACATCGTGGGCCACTCCCGCGGCGGCTACCTCGCCGCCCGCGTCGCCATCGAGCGCCCCGAACTGGTGCGCACCATCGTCATCGTGGACAGCGCCACCCTCATGCAGCCCATCACCTTCTACCAGGACGTCGCCGACGCCGCGCCCCACTTCGACGATCCGCGAGAGCGGTCCAAGTACCTCACCGCCCAGAACTCGTTCGGCACCGACCACATCACCGACGAGTGGACCGACGGCAAGATTCGCATGGACGCCCTCGACTCCGTCCAGCGCGCCACCGCCAAGAACTCCGAGCTGCAGGGCCAGTTCGACGACAACCTCGCCGCCATGCAGCACGAAATCCACGACAGGATCCGCGCAGGCGACCTCCAGTGCCCGACGCTCGTGGTGTGGGGACTCGAGGACCCCTCGGCGGTCTGGGACCCCATCGGCGTCAACTGCCTGAACCTGGTCCTGCCCAACGTCAAGGACTCCCAGATGCACATCTTCAACCGCTCCGGCCACTACCCCTTCCGCGAGCACCCCGAACAGTTCAACGCCGTCATCAAGTCCTTCATCGATGCCCACACCGGCCAGGCGTGAGGAATCCCTTCCCCCTCGCAGAGGAAAGAGCCTACCCTGAGCGTAGTCGAATGGGTCAGGATGGGGGTGCCGAAGTGTCCCTTCCCCCTCGCAGAGGAAAGGTCTTTCCGAATAATCCCTTCCCCCTTGATGGGGGAAGGTTAGGATGGGGGTGACGTGTCCGACCTGACCGCGCGCGTCAAGCAATGCGCCCTTGATCTGGGCTTCGACCTGGCCCGCGTCACCACGGCGGAGCCGTTCCTGCGCGACGAGCAGGCCGCGGTCGACCGCGTGCGCGAGGGCTTGATGGACGGCCTGCCCTGGTACACCGAGGAGCGAGTTCGCAAGGCCAACCGCCCCCGGAGCCTGCTCGAGGGCGCGAAGTCGGTCGTCTCGCTCGCCGTCAGCTACAACACCGGCGAGCCTGACGACGCTGACGACGCCATGCGCGGCAAGGTCGCCCGCTACGCCTGGGGCGACGACTACCACGAGCTGCTGAAGCCGCGCCTGCGCCGTTTCGCCGACGCCCTGACGCCGCTGGCGGGCAGGGAAGTGCGCACCCGCGTCTTCGTCGACGACGGCCCCATGAACGACCGCGCCGCCGCCGCCCGCTCCGGCCTCGGCTGGTTCGGCAAGAACACCAACATCCTCACGCCGACGCACGGCTCCTGGGTGTTCCTCGGTCAGGTGGTGACCGACTTGGATCTCGAACCGGACGCCCCGCTCGCCAAGACCTGCGGCAACTGCGTCCGCTGCATCGACGACTGCCCCACCGGAGCCATCGTCGCCCCCTACGTCATCGACAACCGCAAGTGCATCTCGTTCCTCACCATCGAGCTGCGCGGCCCCATCCCCCGCGAGCTGCGGCCCCTGGTGGGCGCGTGGGTCTTCGGCTGCGACATCTGCCAGGACGTCTGCCCCGTCAACCGCAAGGCGCGTCTCGGAGGCGAGTCCGCCTTCCGCCAGCGCGGAGACTTCGCCGCCCCCGAGCTCATCCCCTTGCTGGCGCTCGACCAGCGGGGGTTCAGCGAGCGCTTTCGCGGCAGCCCCATCAAGCGCGCCAAGCTGTCCGGCCTCAAGCGCAACGCCTGCGTAGCCCTCGGCAACCTCGGCGACCCGGCGGCCGTCCCCGCCCTCGCAACCGCCCTGACGGACGACAACGACCCCCTCGTCCGCTCCCACGCCGCCTGGGCCCTAGGCCGCATCGGCAGCGAGTCCGCCCGCACCGCCCTCCACGCCGCCCACCCCACCGAACCCGCCCCCGAGGTGGCCGACGAGATAGCCCACGCCCTCACCGAGGCGGCCCCTTAGCCAACATTGTTCTGGTACAATGGCCGAGCCGTCTCAACGACGGCCTGGCAGGCAACCGGCCACTGGCAACTGACCACTCGCAACAGGAGCGCTTCGATGGCTAATCTCTCCGTCTATCCCACCTCCAACCGGCCCGTGGCCATGGGCGTCAACGGCATGGTCGCGTCGGCCCACCCGCTGGCGTCGCTGTCGGGACTGCGAGTGCTGATCGACGGGGGCAACGCCTTCGACGCCGCCGTCGCGGTCGCCGCCACGCTCAACGTCGCTGAGCCGTACATGTCCGGCGCGGGCGGCATCGGTGTTGGGCTGGCCTACGTCGCCAAGGAGAACCGCGTCCGTGCGCTCGACTTCTCCGGCAGGGCGCCGAGCGGCGCCGAGCCTGACAGGTTCACCTACGAGACCAAGCAGACCGGCATACTCGCCCCGCTGGTGCCGGGCAACGTCGCCGGCTGGCTCACCCTGCACGGCACCTACGGCAGCATGGACCGCGAGCGCCTCTTCGCCCCCGCCATCGGCTACGCCCGGGACGGCGTGCCTATCACCCCCCTCAACAGCCGCATGATGCGCAACAATGCCCCGCGGCTCGTCCGCTTCCCCTCGGCGCACATCATCCTCGACGACGAAGGCCGCGCCCCCAGTCCGGGTGCCCGGCTGAAGATGCCCCAGCTCGCCGAGTCGCTGGGCGACATCGCCAAGAACGGCCTGGACACCTTCTACCACGGCGCGCTCGCCGAGCGCATAGTGAAGGCCAACCAGCAGATGGGTGGCCTGTTCACGATGGACGACATGGCCACCTACAAGGCCACCTGGAACGACCCCATCAGCATCGACTACCGCGGCTACAAGGTCCACACCACGCCGCCCAGCTGTAGCAGCTTCCAGGTGCTGCAGACGCTGAAGACGATGGAGGGCTTCGGCGGCGAGGACTTCATCTTCCAGCATCCCAACACGCTCCACCTGTTCATGGAGTCCGCCAAGCTGAGCATCACCGACCGCATTCGCTACGGCGGAGACCCCGATTACGTGGACGTGCCGATCGACAACCTGCTCTCGGACGCCTACGCCGCGAGCCAGCGCAAGCGCATCGACCGTCAGAGCGCCGCGCCGGTGGTGGGCGAACACTACGTCACCGACGGCCCGCCCAACGCGCTCACCCCCGGCAGCCCGCTGGACTTCGACGGCGGCATGACCACCCACTTCGCGGTCGCAGACGCCGACGGCAACGTAGTCACCATCACCCAGACGCTGGGCGGAGGATTCGGCTCCGCCGTCGCTATGGGCGACACCGGCCTGTTCCTGAACAACATGTGCTACTGGTTCGACCTCGAGGAGGGCAGCCCCAACCTCATCGCGCCGGGCAAGCGCGTCGACCTCGTGGTCGCGCCGACCCAGACGTTCAAGGACGGCAAGTTCTTCCTGAGCATGGGCACCCCCGGCAGCTACGGCATCCTCCAGACTACGCCGCAGTTCGTCAGCAACGTGCTGGACTTCGGCATGAACCCGCAGGAGGCCATCGAGGCGCCGCGCTTCAAGTGCGTCCAGGGCACGCAGGTCGAGATGGAGGAGCGCTTCCCCGCCCACGTGCGCCGCGCCCTCGAGGACCGGGGCCACGACGTTAAGGTCGTCGAGCCGTTTTCCATGTCCGTGGGCGGCGCTCACGGCATACAGGTAGACTCGGACGCCGGCGTGTTCCAGGGCGGCGCCGACCCCCGCAGGGACGGCTACGCCATCGGCTGGTAGAGGTTGGCCCATTGTCCGGCGTGTCTAGCAAGCCACGTGTGTTCATGACCCGGCGGCGCGTGCCGGAGGCGGTCGCGCTGCTCGAATCGCGCTTCGACGTCGAGGTCTGGCCCGAGCGCACCCCGCCCCCGCGCGATGAGCTGCTCAAGCGCCTGGCCTACTGCGAGGCCGTCGTCACCGAGATAGACGACGTGGTGGACGAGGCCGTGCTTCGCTCCGCGCCCAACCTGTGCGTCGTCGCCAACAGGGCCGTTGGCCTGGACAACGTGGACGTGGGCGCGGCCACCCGTCTGGGTGTGCTGGTGTCGAACACGCCCGGCGTGCTCCAGGAGTCCTGCGCCGACTTCGCCTTTGCCATGATCCTGGCGCTCGCCCGCAACGTGCCCTACGCCGACCGTCAGGTGAGGGCAGGCGCGTGGAAGATGTTCGACCAGTCGCCATATCTGGGCGCGGACGTCCACGGCGCGACGCTCGGCATCGTGGGACTGGGCGGCATAGGCGAGGCGGTCATGCGCCGGGCCGCCGGCTTCGACATGCGCGTGCTCTACCACAGCCGCTCGCGCAAGCCCCAGGCGGAGCGGGACTACGGCGGCGAGTGGGCCCCCGAACTGGACTCGCTGCTGTCCGACTCCGACTTCGTGTCGCTGCACGTTCCCCTGACCCTGGAGACGAGCGGGCTGATAGGCCGGCGCGAGCTGGCGCTGATGCGCCCGGCGTCGTACCTGGTGAACACAGCGCGTGGCCCTGTGGTGGACACGGGCGCGCTCTACGATGCCCTGGCCGAGGGCCGGCTGGCAGGGGCTGCTCTGGACGTGACCGACCCCGAGCCGCTGCCGCCGGACCACCCGCTGCTGGGGATGCCGAACGTAATCGTGACGCCGCACATCTCCAGCGGCAGCGCCGCGACAGTCCGCAGGATGGGGATGATGGCCGCCGAGAACGTCATCGCGGCCCTCACCGGCGGGCCGATGGTCTCGTGCGTCAACCCCGAGGCGGCGGCGAACCGCACGCCTTAGGCTGCGCAGCACCGCCATCTGAGCAGGGGCCGTGTACGAACGACCCCCTGTCGGCCAGAGAGTTAGCCCGTCGGCAGGCCGTCCTTCATCACGGGGATTATGCCCGGCAGCCACCACTGCTCCCACATCTCGTCGATGCGGGACTGGAAGTAGTCCACGTCCTCGTCGGTGAAGTGCGCGAACCGGCCCTGGCGCTTGAGGAAGTCGTAGACGGGCTTTCGGGGGCGCCGGCCCTGGGCGATCATTCGCGACGGGCCGTTGAGGGAGAGCCTGCCCTCCTCGATCTCGTACTGGACCCAGATGCCCGTCTCCACCGCCAGCATACCGAGCTCGTGGGAGTACATCGGGTCGTAGTCCCAGCCCTTGGGGCACGGGTCGTAGGAGTGGATGAAGGTGGGGCCGCCTATGCTCAGGCCCTTGCGCACCTTGTTCATCAGGTCGACGGCGTAGGAGGCGCAGCCCGTGGCGACGTACTTAACGCCCGGATGTCCCACGGCCATCATCGGGGCCATGTTCTTCTTCCACCTGTTGTGCATTATACGGTGGACCTTGCCCGGCGGGCTGAACGTGGTGTTCGCGCCCCAGGGGGACGAGCCGGACACCTGGATGTCGGTGTTGGCGTAGGACTCGTTGTCGTACATGAGGATGAGCAGGTTGTACTGCTGATGAGTGAGCGATCCGGATATGGAGGAGATGCCCATGTCGGCGCCGCCGCCGTCGCCGCAGAAGGCGATGACGTTGATCTTCTCCTCCTTCATCTTGCCCTTGCTCATCAGCGCCTGCAAGCCGGCGGCGGTGCCGGTCGCGGCGGAGCCGGACGAGCCGAGCTGGGTGTGCATCCAGGGCACCACCCACGGCGTGGAGTAGTAGGTGGTGTTGGCGACGTACATGCAGCCGGTGCTGCCCAGCACGATGGTGCGCGGCCCGGCGGACTTGACCATGAGCTTCATGACCAGCGCGGACTCGCAACCCTGGCAGGTGCGATGGCCGGAGGTGAAGTACTCCTCCAGCGGCGAGTCGTGGACGCCCTTGATGGTGGCCAGGACATTGGAAGTTGTCATTTCGCTTCGCTCCTTTATTCCCTTCCCCCGTTGAGGGGGAAGGTTAGGATGGGGTGACGCCGTTACCCCTACTCTCTGACGCCTATCCAGCGCAGCGGCTCGTCGACGCGGCCGGTGTCGGCCACCTCTTGCACGGCATCGAACATCTCAGTGGTTGCCGGAACGGTGATCTCCCTTCCGCCCAGCCCGGCGATGAAGCCCATTATAGGCACCCGCTTGTCGGCGTCGTACAGCGCCGAGCGCACCTCGTTGTAGAGCACGCCGCCGTTGTACGGAGCGCCCAGCGAGTAGTCGCGGTCTATCACGCCTACCGCCTTGAACTTGGTCAGGCACTCGAGCAGTTCCTCGTCAGGGAAGGGCCGGAACCACTTGATGCGGACGAAGCCCACCTTGCGGCCCTGCTCGCGCAGCCGGCGCACGGTAACGCGCAGCGGCATAGCGAGCGTTCCCATGCCCACCAGCACCACGTCGGCGTCGTCGGTCATGTACTCCTCGATGAAGGGGTTGTCGCCGCCGCGCCCGAATATGCGCTTCAGGTCGTCGTGCGCCTCGGTGATCACGCCCTTGGCGCGGCGCATGGCGTCGTCGGTCTGGCGGCGAATCTCGAGCAGCCAGTCCTCGTTCACCTGCGGCGCGATGGTGATTGGGTTGTCGGGGTGCAGCAGGAACTTGCCCCTGTCGTAGGGGGGCAGGTACTCGTCGACCAGATTCTTGTCCGGCACCTTCACTATCTGCTGGGAGTGGGTGAGGAACGCGCCATCGGTGCTGATGGCGCAGGGCAGATACACACGCGGGTCCTCGGCCACTCGCCAGGCCATGAACGCAGCGTCCATCGCCTCCTGGCCGGTGTCGACCCAGCGAAGCATCCAGCCCAGGTCACGGACGGCGAGCGCGTCGTTGTGCTCGCAGCCGAACGCGCCGGGGTCGTCCAGCGCGCGGTTGCCGACCATGGCCACCATCGGCAGCCGCAGGCCGCAAGTCACAGCGAGCGCCTCGAAGGCGTAGAACCAGCCGACGCCGCTCGATCCGGAGAACACCCTGGCGCCAACGGCGGAAGCGTGCTTGACGATCTCGAACTGCGAGTGCTCGCTCTCGGCGACTATGTACTCGCACTTCAACTCGCCGTTGGCGATGAGCCGCGACACGAACTGCATGACCGTGTCGTAGGGGCGGATGGGGTAGGCCGTTATCACGTCCACGTCGGCCAGGGCGCACGCGATGGCGATCGCCTCCGAGCCGCTGATGAGCTCCTCGCGCTCGAGCGCGGGCTGGGTCTCAGTCGTCATTGCTCACTCCCTGCGCCGCGATCTTCTTTTCGTAGCCGGTCCACTCGTACAGGCCGTGGTCGCGGCCCGCGTCGCCCTTTTCGGCTTTCGCGGCGGCGATCTTTTCTTCAAGCCACTTCATGTAGTCGTCCCTGTCGCGCTTCCAGTGGTCGTGCTGGCTGGAGTTGTCCTCGAAGGACGCCTCGTTGACCATGGTGATGCAATTGGGGACCGGGCACACCTCTTCGCACACGCCGCAGCCACAGCAGGACTCCATGTCGGAGTCGTACAGGCCCTCGGGGGTAACGTCGAAGCAGGAGTCGGGGCACTGAAGCCAGCAGAGGGTGCACTTGGTGCAGGTCTCGAAGTTGATGACCGGGCGCATGGTGCGGGTGGACCACTTCTTGAACACCTCGCTGCGCACGGGCTGGAAGCCGCCGTCGCCGCCCCGGAAGCCGCCGCCGGCCTCGATGCCGGGGATGACGAGCGCTTCCTCCATCTTGGTCCAGCCTGGCATGTCGAAGCTGAACGGGGTCTCGGTGTTGCCCTGGCCCGGCTCTACCGGGTAGGTGGTCACGCGATCGAAGGCGCGCTGCGCGGAGCCGGCCTTGTCATCGCTCGACTGCTCGCGGATGGTGTCGACGTAGGCGTCGAGACCGACGAGCTGAGGGCAGACGCGGGCGAGCGCGCCGAGTATGCGGACGTCGGTGTGGTCGTCCTTGTACACCCACAGGCCGGAAAAGCTCTTGACAGCCTTCACTATGGAGAGGTTGTAGGCCACGTCCTTGACGTGGATGTCCTGGAGAAGCTCTTCGGGCGACTGGATGGAGGTGACGAGCACGGTGCCGCCGTTTACGGTCAGCTCGTTGATGGGCTGCAGGCCGTACCACGCCCAGGACTCCACGCCCTTGCAGAGCGTGTCGTCCACGACGATGGTGACGTCCACTTCAGTCGGCTCGTACTTGGCGAGGCTCTCTTCCAGTTCGAGCTCGTCATCGGCGACGACGGCGAAGTACTTGGCGGGGATGCCATTGCGCTCCGGGGAGTCGCCGTAGCGGCCGAAAGCGGTGCCGATCTTGCCTTCTTTGCGGGCCGCGAGCACGATGTTGCGGCAGATGTTTCTGGACAGGGTCTTCTGGAAAATGCCCCGGTACACGACTTCAACGGCAGTTACCGCCATACTTCCCCCCTACGCTGACTCGATGTTCTTGCTGGTGACGCGCGAAAACGTACCGTGCATTGTCGCATATAAGGCCAATCAAAGAAAGTGCGCGAGAACGGCCTCGACTCGGATGGGATGCCGATTAAGTTGTTAAAGGCTCGCGGGGGAGTGTCACCCCCATCCTAACCTTCCCCCTGCGAGGGGGAAGGGACAAGCGGTAGTGGCGGCGCGGCAGGGCCGGGACTGGCTCGCGCGGTGGCCACGAGGACAGACCGCGCAGCACCTCTCGACCTGCTGCCGCGTTATTGGGCCGGGGACGCCGTCGGCAAGGTGATGCGGAACCGGGACCGGAACTCCGCGCCGGCCTGGCGGCGTGCGCGGTACGGGTCCCGGACGGCTTTTCGCTGACGTCACCCCCATCCTAACCTTCCCCCTGCGAGGGGGAAGGGGCAAGAGATGGACGGGTGACGGGCTACCAAGCGGAGTAGCATCCGGGCAGAGGCAGTTGCCAAACTGCCGGGTGGGACAATTCAGCTAGAAAAAAGTGTCCCGTTTCGTTTCTTTTGTCTTATCTCCTCGCATTTCGTAGCTGGGCGATCTGCGTTTCAGGTTGCGGATGGAACGTTTTTCGGTTGGACGGGAATATATCTGACGGATTGTTGTCACGGTTGTTACGTTGGTGGCCGGAGGCCAGTGGCCGGTGGTCGGTTGTTTGTGATGAAGGGAGCGTAGCACGGATGTGCTGAGCGTGTCAATGGCCCTGGCCCCTGGATTCCCGCTTCCGCGGGAATGACGGAGGGGGAAGGGATTCTTGTTGCGTTTGATTCCGTAGCTGGAATATAATTCGCCAATGCCTTGGGAGGTCGAGTACACGAACGAGTTCGGGCAATGGTGGCGGGAACTCTCGGAGGGCCAGCAGGACGCAGTGGTCGCCAGAGTCGAGTTGCTGATTGAACACGGCCCCAACCTGCCGTACCCATACTCCTCGGGCATCAGAGGCTCGCGGCACGGAGTCATGCGAGAGCTTCGAGCTCAGAGCCGCGGCAGGCCAATCCGGGTCTTCTACGCCTTCGACCCAAGACGAACGTCGATCCTGCTCATCGGCGGAGACAAGACTGGCAACGATAGGTTCTACGAGGAGTACGTGCCGTTGGCCGACAATCTCTACGATGAGCATCTGGATGAACTGCGAAGGGAGGGGCTGATCGAATGAGTGGACGACATCCGTTCAGCGAGTTGACGAGGGACTTGACACCAGAGCGCCGACGGCGCATCGACGACATGAAGAGGGAGTTGCTCGCCGAGATGCCGCTGCACGAGCTTCGCCGGGCGCGGGCATTGACCCAGAGGGATATGGCGAAGATGCTGAAGGTGAACCAGCCAGCCGTGTCCAAGCTGGAGCAGCGGGCCGACGTGTACGTGTCCAGCCTTCGGTCCTACATCGAGGCGGTGGGCGGCAAGCTGAAGATCGTCGCCGAGTTTCCCGAAGGCGAGGTTGCCATCACCAACTTCTCCGACGTGGGAGAGGCTGAAGCCCCTGATAAGGGAGAAGGGGCGCGCTCACCCTCACCCTAGCTCTCTCGGTGGGCGTCAGCCGAGGTCTGCGCTTCGTTCTTTCGTTTACCTCTTGGGACATACCCTCACACGTTGCATTCTGGCGCGGGCACGGGCAATGAGGGAGGAGAGCGGTCCCTATGGGCACGAGCCCCGGTGGGGTCAGATCTGGTCGCCCGACGGGGAGACGCTGACGTTCATTCGTGCTACCACCCACCCTGATTACGTTGCCCTTGCCACAGACGAGGAAAGAGAATTTGATCCCGTATCTGTTGTGCATATCATTGAGGCCAACGGCTCAGGTCTGCGCGCCGTCGCCGAGTTCGGCACACACACTTGAATCCTCCCTGTCCTGGTCACCGAGTGGGACCGAGATTCTATTCACCCTGGGAGATGGGCACGTATACATCGCCGATGCGGACAGCGGAACTTAAGGCGGCTGCTTTAGATTCCTCGGCTACGCTCGGAATGACAGGGGGGAGTTCCGCTGGGCTCCGCTCGGGGGAAAGGGACGTGTGGCCGGTGACGGCACCCCCATCCTAACCTTCCCCCTGCGAGGGGGAAGGGACTGGCGTCGTCGTCAGATGCAGGGGCAGGGACGTCTAGGGGCCGGTGGAACCTGTCGACGGGGGGCCGCCGGTGCCGAACAGGCCGCCTAGCGCCTCGCCAAAGTCCGGGTTCATGATGACCTGAGCGGCCTGGAAGGAGTCGCCGTCCCGGTTGCCCAGCACGGTTACCTGTGCGCCCACGGGCAGGTCGGCAAGTTGGCCCTCGCCGGTCACCTCTCGTATCAGAGTCTCGTCATCGAGCACGGCGGCCACCGGCCCGCGGTCGGTCTCGATGGTGACGCGGCCCTCGCCAACCTGCGCTATCGTGCCGCTGATGCCGCCGCGCCGTGCGAAGCCTGTACCTTGGTCTGGTCCAGCGCCCCCGCCGCCTTGCTGGTCGGCGAGCGCCCGGAGGCGCTGCCGAGCTTCCGGTGGAATCTGACCGCCGTCGCCCGCGCCGGCCAGGGCGCCGAGTTCGGCGCGCAGAGCCGCGATGTCCTCGGGGCTGATCTGTTCGCCGCCCGCCCGTAGACCGCCGGTCCCGAGCGCTCCGGCGAGGCCTCCGAACGCTGCCCCTCCCGCGTCGCCAATAAGGAGGACGGTGGCTCGCATCTCGCCCTGATCGTCGCGTTGGCCCATCAGAGTGACGCTCATCCCCTCCTTAAGGTTTTCGGGGGAGCGTTCGAGAAACAGCGTGAGCCGCGTGTCTTCTGCTACGACAACTGTCTCCGTGCGCTCGGCGGTCGCGAGAGTGAAGCCGCTCTCCTCGACGCTCTCGACCGTGCCGGCGAGGGTCTCCAACTCTTCGATCGCGGGCTGGGACGCGTTTGCCTGCGGCGCCGCGGGCGCGGAGGCGCCGCCGGACGGAGCGGCGGCTGGCGCATCCGGCAACTCCGCAAGCGCGGTCCGGCCTTCGTCGTCGTCGCGCTCCATGTATGCGATCAGGCCAAAGGCGGCCCCGACGCCGATGATGACCGCCGCGATCAGTAGCAGTGCGAATATGCGCCCGTTCATTGCCTTCTCTCTGTTTGCGATTCGTGATTGCGTCGTCGCGTCGCGGCCTTACTCGTAGCGCAGCGCGTCGATGGGGTGGAGGCCGGCGGCTCGGACCGCGGGGTAGAGTCCGAAGAATATGCCAATCGCCGCGGAGACCACGATGGCCAGCACGGCGATGTCGCCGCTGACGCTCGTCTGGAAGGCGCCTGTGCCGATCAGGTCGCGTCCGTCCAGGGAGCGCGAGAGCGCCAGGCCCGCGACTACGCCGACGGCTCCGCCGCCGAGACTGAGCAGGGTGGCCTCCGTAAGGAACTGAAGCAGGATGTCGCGGCGCTTGGCGCCCATCGCCTTGCGCACGCCGATCTCGCGTGTACGTTCGGTGACCGACACCAGCATGATGTTCATGACGCCGATGCCGCCCACCAGCAGGGAGATGCCGGCTATCGCCCCCAGGAACACCACGAAGGTGTTGGTGGTCTCCTCCAGCGCCTCGATCGTCTCCTCCTGGCTTGTCACCGTGAAGTCGTTGTCGCCGGTGAGCCGGTGGCGCAGCCTCAGCACCGCCGTTATCTCGTTTATCGTGTCCTGCGACACGGTGTCGTCCTTCGCGCTGACGTTGATGGAGTCGATTATGACGTCGCCCTGCACGGTCCGCTCGAAGTCGAGCCGATAGTAGGCGGTGGTTATGGGAACGAGCACCTCGTTGCCGAAGACTCCGAAGAAGCCGCCGCCCTGGCTGGGCAGCACGCCTATGACGGTGAACTCCCGGCCGTTTACGCGCATGTGCTGGCCGATAGGACTTCGGAACCCGAATAGCTGCTCGGCGATGGGCGCGCCCAGCACCGCGACCTCGGAGCGGTTTCTGACGTGCGCCTCGGATATGAACTGGCCCTGCTCCACGGGGGAGTTGCGCACCACCTCGTATTCCGGCGTAACGCCCACTATCTGGGTGAAGGTGTTGTTGCCCATGGCGACCACCTGGCCGCTGGTGCGTATCTCGGGCGCCACGGCGGCCACGGACGGCGCGGCCTGCGGGTCGACGAGCGCGTAGGCGTCCCCCAGCGTCAGCGTGTTCGCGCTGCCCAGCCCGCCGAACGCGCCCCCGGCGCTGGACTCGCCGGGACGCACGAAGAGCAGGTTGGTGCCCAGCTCCTCGATGCGGGAGGTGATGGACTCCTGCGCCCCCCGTCCGAGCGACATGAGGGTTATGACGGCGCTGACGCCGATGACGATGCCAAGAAGCGTAAGCACGGCGCGCAGCTTGTTGGCGCCAAGCGAGACCAGCGCCGTCCTGAGCACGTCGGCAGGCGTCACGGGGCGCTCCGGGCCGACTCGGCGGGCTGGCGCTCGTCGCTGACGATGCGCCCGTCCAGCATCGACAGTACGCGCTGGGCGCGGGCGGCGATGGGGGCCTCGTGCGTCACCAGGACGACGGTCATGCCCTCTTCGCGGTTGAGGCGCTCCAGGATGGCCAGGATCTCCTCGCTGGAGGTGCTGTCCAGGTTGCCGGTCGGCTCGTCGGCCATGAGTATGGACGGTTGCTTAACGAGCGCCCGCGCGATGCCCACGCGCTGCTGCTGGCCGCCCGATAGCTCGGTGGGCTTGTGCGAGACGCGGTCGGACAGGCCCACCCTATCCAGCGCCTCCAGGGCGCGCCGCCGCCGGTTCCGGCGGCTGCCGTACAGGAGCGGCAGCTCCACGTTGGCGAGGGCGGACAGGCGCGGCAGCAGGTTGTAGGTCTGGAAGACGAAGCCTATCTTGCCGTTGCGAATCTCGGCGAGTCGGTTGTCGTTCATTGAGCCCACGTCCTCGCCCTCCAGCGTGTAGCTGCCGGAGGTGGGCACGTCCAGGCAGCCGATGATGTTCATCATCGTGGACTTGCCGGAGCCGGACGGCCCCATTATGGCGACCATCTCGCCCGGCTCGACGAACACGCTGACGCCCTGGAGCGCGGCAACTTCCACGTTGCCCATGCGGTATATCTTGGATACGTCCTCGAGGCTTATCACGCTAGCGGCCCCTGCCGCCGCCTGCGGGCACTACGAGGGTACGGGTCGCGCCGCCGCCGAATCCCCTGCCGAAGCCGAAGAACGATTCGGAAGCGTCCTGAGACTGCATCAGCAGCGTCTCGCCCTCGCTGAGGCCGCTCTCCACTACGGTCCAGAAGTCGTCGCTGCTACCGAGGATGATCTCCCTCAGCTCGACCTCCCCGTCTTCGCCGAGAACGCGCACCGCCGGCCTGTCGAAGGTGCCGTGCAGGGCCTGGAGCGGGATGAGCAGCACGTCGTTTTCTTCCCGTATGACGACGCTGGCGACGGCGCTGAGGCCCTCGAGAAGCTGATCGCCGGGGGTAGCCTCCAGGGTCACGTCCAGCGGGTAGCTCACCACGCCCTGCTGGCTGTTCGGCTCGGTCGCGATTCCGGACACCACGCCCGGCAGCGTTTGGCCCTGAAGCGCCTCGAGGCGCACGGTGGCGACCGCGCCCTCCCGCAGGTACAGCACGTCGATTTCGTCGACAATGCCCGACATCTCCACGACGTTGGGGTCGACCAGGCTCACTACCGCTTCGCCCACCCTCACCTGCTGGCCTTCTTCCGCCGGAAGCTCGGAAACGATGCCGCTCCACGGCGCGCGCAACACGACCGCTTCGAGGTCGGTGAGCACACCGGCCAGCGCGAGGCGGGCCGCCTCGATGTCGGCGCGGAAAAGGGCGATATCCAGCGGATCGACCTCGTCCACCTTCCGCAGTTCGAGCAGGTCCTCGCGCGCCTGTTGGAGGGTGGCGGCCTTGAGAGCGATGTCCAGGACGGCGGCTTCGACGTCGAGGGGGTCGGGTTCGCTGCGCAGATCTTCCAGCTCCTGCTCGGCCACTTTGAGCGCCTCTTTGGCCAGGTCCAGGGCCCTCTGTTTGTGTTCCAGGTCCACCGGATCCGGCCCGGCGAGAACGTCGGCCAGGGAGTACTGGGAGTTGAAGAGCTTCTCGCTCGCGCTGGTGACGGTCTCCTCGAGGGCGGAGAGGACTCGCGTCGCCTCCAACTCCAGGTCGTCCAGGTCCGACAGCCTCTCCTTGTACACCTCCCATTCGTCGTCGAAGTCCGGCCTCACGCAGACGGTATCTCGCGGGAGCGGCTCCTCGCAGGTCAGCGATATGTTGCCTGGGTAGACCCTGAGCCAGAAGAAGAGGGTGTCTTCGTTCCAGGGGACGTCCGAAGGGGCCGGCGCGGCGTCGGGCGCGGGATAGCGGTGCAGCGGGGGCACTGATTCGGGGTCCATCAGGGACTCGAGATCCGTGCCCCAGGACGCCAGCACCTCGTCGAGGCCCCTGGCGATGTCATCGTCATCGGGCCGGACGCCGAACCACTTCTGGTAGTAGTTCCCCATGACGTCGATGGAGTCCTGGGCGGCGTCGCGGGCGGTCTGCAACTTGCGGTCCCACTCGCGGCGGGCCAGCTCCTCGTCCCGCTCCGCGTTGTCGAGGTCGGTGGTGGCGGTGCGGATGGAGGAGTGGGCGTCGGCGATGTCGTCGATGTCGGCGCCGGCGATCGTTTCGGCGAGTGCGTTCTCGGCATTGGACAGCGCCAGCCGTTCGGCGGCGACCTTTTCGCGGGCCCTGGCGAGGTCGTACTCGGTGACCACGCCGATATCGTCGTAGGCTTTCTGGGCGTCGCGGTAGGCGACCTCCGCGTCGGCGATGGCGGCTTCGGCCTTCGCGAAGTCGAGCGCGGAAGAAGTAGGGGGCGTGGTCGCGTCTATCAGCGCCTGCTCCGCGTCGCGCAGGTCCACCCGGGCCTTGGCGGCGGCGTGGTCCAGCGCGGATACGGTCTCCTGGTCCAGCCGCGCCAGTAGCTGGCCCTTGCTCACGCGGTCGCCCTCTTCGACCAGGATCTCGCCAATCACGCCCTCGATGTCGAAGCCCACCGTCTCGCGGTCCGGGTACACCAGGCTGCCGCTTATGGACACCTCGTTGACCAGGTTGCCACGGCGCACGGGCACGAGCAGGTCGTTCTCTCCGTCCTCCTCTACTTCACGGTCGGAGTACCAGTAGTAGCCGGCATAGGTGCCACCGAAGGCTATCGCCAGCACCACCAGCAGCAGGGCAATCTGCCCCACAGGTATGCGTTTCAGCCAGTCCAATCCACGTCCTTCAACTACTCGCCCGGCATCTTCGCGGGCGTACATCCGCGATTTCGTCAGACACCACTATAACGAAGAATTGTGAAGAAAGTTAGACCGCAGGATGGCGGGCAACTGTTCAGAGTTGATTAGGCGAGTCTGAACAAAGGGCCTTCACCCCCATCCTAACCTTCCCCCATTAAGGGGGAAGGGACTTTTGACGCGCCCATTTCGCGTAACTATACTTGGCCCAATATCTGGAAAGACAGGAGATGCCCCCATGGTCAGCTCGAACTCGGCAGACGTGGTTATCGTAGGCGGCGGCATAGTTGGCGTGTCCACCGCGTACCTGCTCGCCAGGGAGGGCGTGAGCAGCGTCATCGTGGAGAAGGACTCGGTGGGGAGCCACGCTTCGGGGTTCGCCTACGGCGGGCTGAGCCGTCCGAGGGGCACAGGCCCCAACGTGCCGGTGCTCGCCGAGTCGTGGCGGCTGCACGAGCGGTTCGGCACGGAGCTGGCGGAGGAGACCGGCGTGAACACCGAGTTCCGGCTGAGGCCGTCGCTCGCGCTCGCGTTCAGCGACGAGGAGGCGGCGCAGCTCCGGGCGAGCCTGAATGTGCCGCAGCATCCGGATGCGCCGTCCACGCGCTGGGTGGACGCGAAAGAGGTGTTCGAGATCGAGCCTCGGGTTAACCCGGAGGCGATAGGCGGCGTGTACGTGGAGGGCGGTGGCGACGTGGAGCCTTACCGGCTGACGCTGGCGCTGGTGCAGGCGGCCGAGCGCGAGGGAGCGACGGTGCGGCACGGCACGGTGACGGGGCTGCGCGTGGAGGGAGGACGTGTGCGCGGGGTTACGCTGGATGGCGGCGAGATCGCGTGCGAGACGGTGGTGCTGGCGATGGGGCCGTGGAGCGCGGACGCGTCGGAGTGGCTGGGCGTGCCGGTGCCCGTCAGTCCGCTGAAGGGGCAGATACTGCGATTGCAGGCGCCGGGGGACCCGTTCCGGTGCTCGCTTGGCTATGCGGGCGACTACGCCACCACCAAGCCGGACGGGCTGCTGTGGACGGGCACGACGGAGGAGGAGGCCGGTTTCGACGACAGGCCGACGGCGGCGGCGCGGGACAAGATAATGGCGTCGCTGCTGAAGATGGTGCCGTCGCTGGAGGACGCGCGGCTCGCGCAGCAGACCGCGTGCCTGCGGCCGGTGTCGTCGGACGGGCAGATGCTGCTTGGCCGCGCGCCCGGTGCGGAGGGCGCGTTCGTGGCGACGGGCGGCGGGCGCCAGGGCATCATGCTAGGGCCGGGCATGGCGAAGGTGATCGTGGACCTCATCACGACCGGCTCGACCGACGTGGAGGTGGATGCGCTGGACCCGGGGCGGTTTAGTTCCTGAGGGGCGACGTCACCCTCACCTCAATCCTCTCCCATCAAGGGAGAGGAGGCCCTCTTTAGCTAGCGGCCAGCGCGCCCATGGGGTCCCAGGGGGGCAGCGGTATGGGGTCGCCGTCCAGGGCGCGCTGGAGGTCCTCGGGCAGCCGGCTCCTGGGGGCGGCGATCTCGAACATATACTCGTCGAACCACGAGTCGTTCATCACGCAGAACCCCTTGTCGCCGATGGCGTCGCCGTAGCTGTTCTCCACGCGCCAGCGTCGCGGGCTGCCGTCCACCACGTCCACGCCGGTGAAGAGCATCGCGTGGGTCATGCGGGTCTGGCCGTACTCCATGCGCGATGCCTTGTCGAGCGCGAAGTCGGCGCCGTAGACCGCGCCGTAGTCGAACAGGTCGGCGTCCCACACGCCCTGGTCGCGGTGCATCTGCTTGCCGACGTCGCAGCCCATCCACACCGCTTGGCCGTCGAGCAGCGAGTCCAGGGTCACGCGCTTGAGCAGATCGATGTCCACGTTCAGGTACTTGACGGGGGCGCCGCCCACGACGTTGCCGAGGTAGCCGATGGTGTAGGTGCTTCCCGGCTCGCTGGACTCGCGGGGGTCGTGCACCAGGCAGACGTAGTCCTCGTAGGGCGTGGTGACGTACTTGTGGGCGAACTCCTGGGGGGTGATGTCGCCGTCGCGGTGGAAGCGGTCTTCGCGGTCCTTCCACTGCCAGAAGAAGCTGGCGGGCGGGGTGCCCAGGTGAATGGACAGCACGCGGTATACGACCTTGAGCGTCTGGCGCTTGGACTCGCGCATCGCGTCTATGCCGGCCTCCTGGGCGTAGAGGGCGCGTATGCGCTGGGCGCCCTGCCGGAGCAGGTAGAAGAGCGACGAGTTCATGCGCATGGTGGACATGGAGCTCTCGGTCTCGGGCATGGCGGACTTGGGGACGACGCCGTGCTTCTTCACGAGGTTGATGAACATATCCCACTGGCCGGCGTCCGGCGCGGGAGACTCCATGAGCCAGTCCACCAGCCGGTCTCCGGTGGGGCGGTCGGCGGTGTCGATGACCGACTCGAGGAAAAAGTTGGCGCGCTCGATCTTGTCCCAGAACATCATGTAGCTCTGGCTAAACTCGAACTGGTCGACGTTCAGGGCCTTCATGGTGTCGACGCGGAACAGGTTGAGCCCGGCGAACAGCCAGCATCTGCCGGACCTGCCCTGGTCGGTGGGCTGCCAGCTATCGAGCACGTTGGAGAAGTTGTGCTCGGCGCCGGTGATCAGGGCGCGGTCGAGGGCGACGTCGTTTACGTCGTGCTGGGCGACCACGTTCTGCATCAGGCGAAGCGAGGGGTTGGCCTCCCAGTCGGACTGGAGTAGCGATACGTCCCGGTCGGTCAAGAGTGCGTCGTTGTCGGTGGCGGCGGTTGTTGTGCTCACGATGGGCCTCCTGTGTGTCGTGAGTCCATCTTGGGCGGCGGCGCGGGCGGTGTCAAGCGGTGGGGTGGGGAAGGGATTTTGGCGAAAGGTGTTGCAAACTGATGCATTTCGATGCATAGCGTAGCTGGGCGCGGGGGTGGCTTGTGGCGTCCAGGGCGCCGTTTGCCCCGTATAGCACGGGTTTTGGACGGGTCAGCGCCGGAATGACGCAGGAATGGGACACGCGGCAAGGGGCGGTCGATGGTTGCTATTTGGTTGTGTAGGTGCGTGATGGAGGAAGCGTAGCACGGATGTGCTGGGATGTCAAGGACGCGCACGCCACCCCAGGGTCTTTCGGTTATTGCGATGTGGCAAGTCCAAGCAACTTGAGCGCGCCGTTTGGTTGCCAGCCTATCGTCCTGAGAGCGTCAGCGATGTTCTTGTAGCCAAGCAGCCTCAGTATGCCAATCACCGTGTTCCTCAGAGCGGCCATCACCTGCGGCGCCGAGCCCGTGCGGACTCTTGAGGCATCCTCACCCATCGATACGTCTTTGACATAGTGCAGTCCGTTCTCTATCAGCCAGTGGTCTCGCACCAGGCCGAGCAGCCTGTCGGCGGACACGCCGGGGGCGAGACTGGTGATGGCGTACCTGACTTTCCGAGTGGTCTTGCCCTTTATGGTGCGCCAACTCTCCACTTTGAGTACCTGGGTGTGTCCGGGGCCAGTCCAGATAGTTCTTGAGCACGTCCGTAGCCCACAGTCTGCGACGTTCGATGCGGTTTCCGTGGACGTTGAAGGTCTCGGCGCATCGGTAGTTCATGCCGGGCGCAGGCGGCTCAAAGCACAACTCTACGTCCTCGTAGAGAGACTTCTGGTTGCGCTTGACCATCACAAGGTAGTCTCCTTCCTTGTTCACCATCCGTTGGCACAGCCACCTCTGGCAGTATAGCGCGTCGCCCGTCAACACCTTTCCCTTCACGTCGATGCTGTCCAGCAGCGCCTCGGCTATCCTCAACTCCGACTCGCGCTCTTTGTCGATTGCCCCCCTTTTTGGCCCACGACCACCCCTCTGTGGTGGCTGTAAGCCGAGACCAACTTGACCCCGGGCAGCTCCTCCCCGTGTATCCCTCTCAGCGCCTTGCCATCTATCGCTATAGCCTCCTGCTGCGTCGTTTCCAAAAGGGTCGAAAACCATTCCCCCAAAACTCGCTCGAACGCATCAGCGTCCAGCCTGCTGAACACATTGTGCAGCGTAGACACCGCAGGAGTCCTGTCTCTTGTGAACCCCAGCGTATCGAGCGTGTCAGGGCCTTGAATCCGCCCCCATCGGTGGATGGCGTAAATGCTGCGCGCGCCACTGGCCATGGCGCATACCGACAGCGCAAGTATGGCGCTCAGAGGGTGGCGACGGCCATGGCTGGAACGAGGGTCTGGAACCTGCTCAAGGGCTCTGAGTAAGCTCTCTCCCAGTCCTTGCTCTATCATGCCTCCAAGTCTAATATATGTCCAAAATAACCGAAAGATCCTGCACGCCACCCGGAACCGCTAGCGACAACGCCGCTGTGCGGGGCAACCCCAGCGGCGGTGCATAATGCGGAACTGATGGCCCGGCGGCGGTTGCGGCGGCAGCGGCGGGCTTGTATTCCTCGGAGTGCTGGCGGTGCTCGTACTTGGGTTTGCCGCCGCCATGTGGCCGGTCGATGGCTACGGCGAGGGCGTGCTGTGGGATTTGAAGCGGGTGGCGGACGGCCTGATACGCGAGCCCATTGTCAACGCGATAGGTGCCGAAGAACTCTCCAGCGACGCGAACCCCGGCGTTTGGGAGCAAAGCCTTCGAGATACGGGCGAGTACGGCGGCGTCCACATAGACGGGGATCTGATAGACCCCGAAGCGTTCTACGGCTTGCTAACCCAATGCGGCGGCGCGATTGCCATACGGAACCAGATCTTGGACGCGACGGTCAAACCCGCGCTCCCCGACTCCGAACGGCAGTTTGAGCTCGAACAACCGGGCGCCAACGTTTCCCTTAGCCTAGAAGCGACAAGTACGGTGTGCGCGTGCGTACGAAAGGGGAGGTGCTGGCGCTAGGTATTGAGCGCGTTAAAGTAGAAGAGGTGTTGCTATTGAGGGTTGCGCTTGACCAGCGCCTCGTCGCTACGCCCCCAACGGGCGACCAAGAGTTGATCATACGCTGGGCCGTCGAAAAAGAAACCCGCACCCCAGCTGCGGGTTGGGAAGGAACGAAGTGGAGCGGGACCGTAGAGGGGGACTGCGAGCTTACGTACTAGGCCCAGGGGCACGTAGCGCCCGGCCTAACAAGGCGGGCGCAATTAGTGTAGAAAGTCAGTTGCGACGGGATCCCGCCGTTAGCCGTACACGCGCCTAAAGCAGATTGGTTGGGCAAGATACCCCGCCGGCTGCTAGGGACTCACTTGGAGAGCGGCGGCACAAAGCATAACCCCTTTCGAGTCTAGAGCACGGCCGCTCGCACCCAAGCCCATTGTTTGCGTGCTCCCCACCATTCTACGAAGCTAGCAACTCGCCTGTGGCGCTCCGCTGCCTTCTCGTCAGCGATTGACTCCGCCCGACTGAGTACGACCAACGCACTCATAACCACGAAGGCTACGAAAACAATCGACAACACACCAAGAGCTACGGCAACCTGCAAAACGGCGCTGGGAAGGGCAACGAACTCTGAAATCGCCAGCACGAGATTAGCAATCACGACCGACACACTTTGCGACAGAGCAAGTATCGCCAACACAAAGCAGTTAGCGACCACAACTGCGCGCGCCGAATGCCTTCCATGCCCAACAGGTGTGATGCCCAACCTAGCGCTGACAACGTCGAGCCGGCGAGAAATGTACTCGGTGTACAAAGTAACGCCAAGCATCATCAAGTTAACCACAGCGAGCCAAATAGCGTACACCGTGATGATTGTAACGGCCCATGCCTCGACGGGGTGCCCATTTAAAGCGAACATGAGCAACCACGCTGCGGAGAAAACCGCAGCCCCTAGTATGGCCGGGCCTATTCGCCGCAAGCGTCTTCCAAACATGAATTTCCCTCCTTTCCTTCGTGTCTAGCGGGGAGTCGCACGTTCAATATCTTAACCAGAGTTAAGTACGACAATGCAACAATCGACGTGCCCAGGAAGGTGTTGATAGCCTGAAGGTTCGCACCCCCAGTAAGGTTTGCGGCCTCTAACCACCGCTGCACATTGAGGTTTATGATGATGAGTAACGTAGACACAGCGCACACCGCTAACACAGCCACGCCGCGCGCGGCGTGCAGGATGAAGGCATTGTATGTGTCTCTGAGCTTTGTTCGGGTGGTGGAGTAAAGGCTGAACACCTTGTCATCGGCTTTGTTGGTGTTCAATACATGCAGCCTTCTTGGGAAGCCAAGAAAGACACTAAGCCGAAATGCGAACGGCGGAACTGTCCGTGGCAAAGGAATTCTGTGTGAAGAGTACCGTGGTCAGGGTCATCGGTCCGCTCCTCCTAGCCTCTGAAGCGTTCGCTGCGACACACTTGTGTCACTCTTAAACGTTACGCTTGGGGACTGGAAAGTGGAGCGTTCCTTCGCCCAAGCGAAACGTCATAATAGGCACTTGTCAAGGGTTGAGCTGCCAGCGAGCCTGTAACAGTTTAGTCGGCACGTCATGTGAGTCAGGCCGTTCTCGCGCTCGGACCTTTACACTCCCGCGAAAGCGGGAGTGACGAAGCTATGCCGGCACTGCGTTAAAAAGCCGTGCACCGACTAGGCAGTGTTGACATTTGCATTATACTAGGTATATGTCAACAGTCACACTATCTCCCGAACAGTGGCCAAAGGTGCTGGAGTTTCTTCGTAGCCAGCCCGATTTGTACG
>DAOUJL010000076.1:0-85355 GCA_034422735.1 Dehalococcoidia bacterium
CGTACAAATCGGGCTGGCTACGAAGAAACTCCAGCACCTTTGGCCACTGTTCGGGAGATAGTGTGACTGTTGACATATACCTAGTATAATGCAAATGTCAACACTGCCTAGTCATCTGGCCTCACCACAAGTTGCACTGGCACGCCGTCCAGACACTCTGGCAGGCTGTGTAGCGGCGAGTCCCCCGGCATATTCTCCAGCGGCCACGAGACGACGCGAATCCCACGCCTCCCCGTAGACATCCGGCTCTCGTCTAGTAAGTCAGCAGCGAGCACCCGTACAGCCCAGCGGTCCCATTCCCTCAGCGTCTCCGAGTGTTCCTCCATCACCTTGTGGACACGCGCCTCGCTCGCGGGCTCGGGGCCACACGCGGACGGGTCCAGGGGCGTCGGTGGGTGTGCGGGTCGCGCAGCACCGATGCGCGCCTCGTCCACCTCAACGACCGCGGAGACCACGAGCTGGGCATGCCGCGAAGTTTCGGCGTCGGATCTTACGTCAGCCGCCATGCTGCCGTACACGATGTAATCACCGGGGGAGATCAGTGCCCCCCAGTCATCGATCAGGCTCCACTCACCGGAGAATCCCTTCACTTCGTGTGGTTCGAACTCCAATTGGTAGCTCGGCAATAGCTGGGCGCGAGGGGAGTGCCAGACCAGCCGACAATCGGGTTCGATAACAAGGAAGTTCGCAGGAGGTACGAGCCCAGTGTTGAGCACCTGGTTGTAGTCTTGGGTGTTCTGCACCACAATCGTCAGCCGAGCTGTCTCCCACAATACAACGTCGAGGCGCGACGAAAAGAGACGATGAAACTCCCGGTTGGGCTGGGGGGCAAACGTCGGGTTGACGCCCTCATCCGGCGATGAGCCGAAACATCGGGCTTGGAGGCTGGGATCGGCGCAAGCCACCGCCCCCAGGGCCATCACCACTAGACCGGCGAGAATCCACCATCGCCACATATCGATCCCCTCTCCTTAACCAACGTCTCCAGGCTGGCACAACGCCAGCGCCGCTATCGTCAGGACCAGCCGTGACCACGTGCAGGTCGCGCGTCCGGTCTCTTTCCGTGAATCGATGTTAGAACGTCTGTGCTCGCAGAGTCAATACCCCTTCCGGATCAATCATCCCGCCTCCCCAATAGGGTCTGCGAATTCTCGTTGTCTTCTCAACCAGTGCGGGCGGGGCGTCCTCGACGGCGGTTCTGCGAACCCACCTGGTAATCTGAAACAGCCCCCACCCGGAAACCCCCATTGACGCTCTCGTACATTCGTGCTATTATCCCCACATGCCAACCTTAACAACCGAAGCGCACCCTGTCACCCGCCCGGCCGATCCGGCGAGACAACCAGTCCCGTTTCGCCCCCAAGCCCGCCGAATTCCCGTCGCGCCCACCCAATTTCGTGACAGTTCCGACACAAGAGTCCGCCGCTACGTGACAGGCCCCAAGTACGAAAAACACGGAATGTTACACTTTTGGCGAAAGCCTACTTTGTAACGCACTCCGCCGGCCGGTCCGCCGTCGCCACCCCGCCTCACGCGCTCGCTCACGCTTGCGCTCGTGGGGGCGTTGAAGTAACGTTGTCGCGACCGCACGGGTGGCGCGGTGAATCCGGTGTACCCCGATGGAGCGCAGGCCCGTCGCACACAGGCCGCAGAGGGCAGGCGCAGGTGGGTTGATGAACAGGTACTTATCCGCGCTTAAGGATATCGACCTTACGTACTTTCCCTCGCTGAAGCATCGCGACTTCAGGACTGTGTGGACGGCGGGCATGGCCGCCTCCGCCGCCGCGTGGGCGCTGATCATCGCGCGCGGCTGGCTGGCCTACGACATCTCCGATTCCTCGCTGTGGGTGGGCGTCGTCACGTTCATGGCTATGATACCGCGCGTGGTGGTTACGCCGTTCACCGGATACCTGAGCGACCGGTTCGACCGCCGCAACGTGCTCGCGGCCATGTTCGGGCTGAACCTCGTCCACAACATTGTGCTGGTGGCGGTGATACTGTTCGGCGTGGTGGAGGTATGGCACCTGGTGGCGCTGGCGTTCGTCAACGGGTCGGCGCGCGCGGCACACATGCCGGCGGCCCAGGCGCTGATTCCCAACGTGGTGCCGCGCAACCTGCTGCTCAACGCCATCGCGCTGAACCAGGCCACCAATCACGGCGCGCGGCTGATCGGGCCGCTGAGCATCCTGCCGCTGGTCCACTTCGTCGGGGTGGAGAGCGCTTTCGTACTCTGCACCGCCTTCTACGCCGTGAGCCTGGTGCAGGCCCTGCGCGTGCGCACGGCGTCCACGGGCGAGATGGACAGCCGCAAGCCGTTCGTGAGCAATCTCACTGAAGGACTGTTCTACGTGTACCGCACGCCCATCATGCGCAGCATGGTGATAATAGCGGTGCTGCACTGCGGGCTGACCATGGCGTTCGAATCGCTGCTGCCGGTGCTGTCGGCGCGGCAGCTCGGCAGTGAGGGAGCCACGGCGTTCACCTACCTGATGATGGCCGTGGGCGGCGGCGCGCTGGTGTCCGTCTCGCTGCTCGCCGGGATTCAGAGCGAGCGGATTCGCGGGCAGGCGTTCCTGTACCTGGGGATATTCAGCGGGCTGTGCCCCGCGATTCTGGCCGCCTCGGTCAACCTGCCCATGGCTATGGTCGCCGCGGCCGGGATGGGCGCGGCGCAGGGGGGCTTCATGACGCTGACGCACACCATCATCCAGTCGGTCGTGCCCGACGGGGTGAGAGGACGTGTGGCCGGGATATACTCGATGCACGTGGGCGCGCTGATGGCGTCGGTGAACCTGCTGAACGGCTTCCTTGCCGACTACATCGACCCGGCGCTGCTGCTGTGGGTGACCGGGGCGGCGTTCATAGTCTCGGTGCTGGCGAGCTGGCGCAGCCAGATATTCCGCGGCATCTACACGCACGGGCTGCGGCGGGAGTTGTACGTTCCGCAGGCAGCATGAAGTCCCTTCTCCCTTGATGGGGGAAGGCCAGGATGGGGGTGAAGGAGCAGACACCATGAAGATGTACACCTGGCAGCGTTGAAGCACCTGCAAGAAGGTGAAAGCGTTGCTTTCGCAAGAGGGAGTGGAGGTCGAGGAGAGGGACTTCTTCAAGGAGCCGTTCAACGAGGCCGAGTTGCGCGGGCTGCTGGGGGACGACTCGCCGAGGGAGATATTCTCGTGGCGCAGCCCGTCGGTGAAGAAGATGGGGCTTGACAGGGACGCGCTCTCCGACGACGACCTGGTACGGCTGATGGTGCAGGAGCCGCGGCTGGTGCGGCGTCCGCTGCTGGAGGTTGGCGGGCGGCTGGTGGTCGGCACGGCGAAGAACGCCGCGGAACTGGCGCGGGGTGGCTAGGGGGCGTCACCAACGGGCACTGCCACCGCCTAGATTTCTCGGCCGCGCTCGAAATGACAGGGGGAAACGGGCCTACGGCGCGGTTTCCACCGGGACTATGTACACGCCCTTGGCCCTGGGGAGCAGCGAGCTCTCGTAGTTCAGGTGCGTTTCCACCGCCACCATGAAGCGGTCCCCGTCCAGGCGCTGTAGGGCAAACGGCACCGGGTTCCAGCCCACCATTTGCAGCAGCCGCTCCTTGCGCGTCACCTGCCAGCCCAGGCCGCCGCCCTCGATTCGCAGCACGTTCGCGGTCATGGCGAAATCGTCGGCGACCTCTTTACCCGTGATGAACAGCGTCATGGACTCGTCTGGCGGCTCGCCGTCGGCGGACAGGGCGAACCAGCTCAGCATGTGGTCCCAGGCCACCACGCGGGAGAAGCTGTCGGGATCGCGGTGGAAGTCGGCGCCCGACAGCGACACGCTCCACAGCCCGCCGCCCTCGTCGTTAAAGCCGTACAGCGAGTTGAGCATATGGGCGCCGTCTTCGCTGAACCGGGGAGAGCCGCCGTACAGCCGCCCGTTGTCGGGCGGGTCGGGAAAGCGCGACAGCGGATACTCCAGCAGGCGGTACTCGCCGGGGCTGTCCAGGTCGACCAGGTAGACGGACTGCCAGCGCGGGTCCGGCGTCGGGCTATCGGGCGCGGGCCAGCCCTCGGCGCTCACCAGCCACCGTCGGGCGTCGTCCGGCAGCGGATGCGCCATCAGCGGTATGCCGGGCGCCGTGTACAGGCGCTCCGCCGCGCCGTCCTCAGCGATGTGCATCAGCCGGTAGCGCTGTGCCTTCTCCGGCTCGAGCGACCGCCGCATGACCAGGTAGTGGCCGGACTCGCCGCTGTCCGGCGGATAGGCGCGCGGCGCGTACAGTGTGTCGCACTCGTCCAGCCAGGCGGCGCCCAACTCGCGGGCTTGCTCGGCGACCCAGTAGCCCTCGAATCCGAAGTAGCTCAGCCCCTCGCCCGCACCGCCGCGGACCGCCCGCGAGAGACGCTCGCCGTAGCCCTGCGTCGATGTGGCGGCCGGCTCCGGGTCGGCGGTGTGCGCGGGCGTGTAGCGGAACCCCGCCGCATCAAGCAGCGCGCGGTATCCGGCGTCCCGGAGGCTCTCGGCGAAGACGCCGCACTGCTTGCGGGCGAGCGTGGGCGCTGGGTAGCGCTGGTCGTCGAAGGGGAGCGCGAGTATCTCGGACTCGAACTGCTTCGCCAAGTCGGACCCGGGGGCGCTGAGCGCCCGGGCGTTCACGTGGAAGTGGGTGGGCGGCGGCAGGCCGTCGTCGTCGCGCCGCCACTCCGCAGGCGCCTCGGCCGGTATTACGAGGAAGGTGCCGTCCGGGAACAGCTCGGCCACGACGCCCTCGATCTCCCGACCGGCGAGGTACTCGAACCGCACGGCATGGAACAGACCATGGTCGAACGCCTCGGGGTCGAGTCGCCCGGCGAGCGCCGGATCAAGCGGCACGCCCATGGCGCGCAGACGGCGCAGCCGGTGGACGGGGTGCTCGCCGAGTTGCTCCGGCGCGAGCGCGAGGGGGTCGAGGTAGCGCGGGCCGTCGTCGTGGGCGAGCCGGACCTTCGCCCTGCCCTGCCGCAGCGTCAGCAGGTCGGGCCGGCCCTCGGCCTCGGCCTCGACCGGGCGGCCGTCCTCTGAGGCCGCGTAGAAGTGCGGCTTGACGAGCTCGTCGAACGACGCCTCGGTGTCGTACTCTTCCCTGGGGGCCACGAGGCCGACGGGCACTTCCACGCTCATCGAGTTGCCCAGGCTGTCGGTCGTGGGCGTTGGACTCGCGGGGGCCTCTCGCAGGGTGGTGTGGCAGGCGACGGCCAGCAGGGCAAGCGCGGAGAGGGCGAGGGCTGCATGGAGCAGGTTGGGGGTGGTGAGCGTCCGTAGCGTCAGCGTCTTCACCCTCACCTCAATCCTCTCCCATCAAGGGAGAGGAGGCCCATGAGCATCCCCGCTACTCCCACTCCTCGACGCGGACGAGGCTGCCCACCTCGTTCACCACGTCCATCTCGCGTAGCAGGTCCAGGGCGTTGGTCATGGCGGCCTCCCTGGCGCGGTGGGTCATCATCACGATCTCGGCGCGCTGCGCCGCCTCGTCGGTCTCCTTCTGGATGACCGAGGCGATGCTGATGTCAAGGTCGCCGAGCAGCTTTGCGATCTGGGCGAACACGCCGGGGCGGTCGTCGACGTTGAGGCGCAGGTAGTACTTGGTCTCCAGCTCGGACATGGGGCTTACGCGCACGTTCTCCGACAGCCTGAGCGGGGTGGGCGGCGTGACGTTGCCGACGATGTTGCGGGCGATGCCTATGGCGTCGGCGACGACCGCGCTGGCGGTGGGGTCCGGGCCGGCGCCGGGGCCGGTGAACAGCACGCGCCCCACCATGTCGGCCTCCACCTCCACGGCGTTCAGCACGCCCTCGACCTTGGCCAGCATCACGTCGGCGGGCACGAACGCGGGGTGCACGTGGGCCTCGACCACGCCGTCGCGCATGTTGGCTATGGCGAGCAGCTTGATGGTGTAGCCCAGCTCTCTTGCGTACAGGAAGTCGCGCGCGTCGAGGCGCGTGATGCCCTCGCGGTACACGTCGCTGTCCTTGATGCGGGCGCGAAAGGCGAGCGTGGACAGGATGGCGAGCTTGTAGGCGGCGTCGATGCCCTCGACGTCGTTGGTGGGGTCGGCCTCGGCGTAGCCCAGCTCCTGGGCTGCGCGAAGGGCGTCATCGAAGCCCACGCCCTGCTGCACCATCTGTGTGAGGATGTAGTTGGTGGTGCCGTTGATGATGGCATGTATGGAGGAGATCTCGTTGGACACGAGGTCGCGCAGCAGCGGGCCGATGATGGGAGTGCCGCCGGCCACGCTGGCCTCGAACATCACCTGGACGCCCTTCTTGCGGGCGAGGGTGAGCAGGTCGGGGCCCTGCTTGGCCATCACCTCTTTGTTGGCGGTGACGATGTGCTTGTCGAGGGAGATTGCCTTGACGATGTAGTCCAGCGCGGGGGTCTGGCCGCCCATGACCTCGACCACGATGTCGACAGCGGGGTTGTCGAGAATGTCCTCGACGCTGGTGGTGACAAGGCTCGGGGACACGTCGAAAGAGCGAGGCTTGGAGGGATCCCTCACCAGCACTCCCTCCAGGGAGAGGTCGCAACCGGCGAGTTGCCGCACGTGGTCGGCGCGCTCGACCAGCGTTCTTGCGACGCCGCCGCCCACGACTCCCAGGCCAAGCAGGCCAATGCCGACCGAGGTTTTCATACGCGCCCCAGGCTCCCGTTCCTCAGAAGCCGAACGATCCGAGGGGCTGCTGCGGCTCTTCTTCCTCCTGCGGCGCGGCGGACAGTCCAAGCTGCTCCAGCATCCAGGAATAGATCTCGGAGTCGAAGTTGGAGTACACGTCGAACTTGGCCCGCTGCTCGTTTATCCAGGTCTGGAGAGCGGCCGTCTTCAGCGCGTCAAGGTCTTCGGGGTCCAGCTCGCGGGCCTCGGCTCTCTCGGAGACGATGAAGAAGTACAGCGTCTGCTGGTCCTGTACGCTGGTGCTGACCTCGCTCAGCTTGCCGACCTCGAGGTCGAAGAAGGCGTACTCGTGGTCCTTCAGTATGCCGCGGGGCAGCCAGCCCAGGTCTCCGCCGAGCCGGACCATCTCCTGCGAGTCCCTGGAGAACTCGCGGACGATGCCCTTCACGGCCTCCCTCATCTCTTCGGGGTCGGTGACACCGCGCACGGCGTCCCGCAGCTTCACCTGCATGATGTCGATCTCGTCAGTTGGAGACACGATTATCTGTTGCACGCGCACCTGTTCGGCGAAGGCGGGGACGCTTTCGCCGATGTACTGGCGCGTCTTCTCCCTGACGATGGAGCGCCTGGTGAGCTGATAGTACTCCTCTTCGCTGTACTGGATGGCGTTTAGGTAGCCGTTGTAGCGTTCCTGGAACTCGCGCTCGACCTGTGCCGGGTCCATGCCGCCCGCCGCGGCGGCGCGCGGCGTGAACACATCGCGGACCTGGGCCTGAATCTCCTCTTCGGACACGACTATTCCGAGCGAGGGCGCGGACTGGGCGATAATCTCGTTTTCTACGAAGAGCTGAAGGGTCTGGAAGATGTCGTTGGTGGCGTTGAACTGGCCGCCCAGGAACTCCATGCCCTTCTGGCTTACGCGAAGCAGCTTCACCATGTCGCCGCGCGTGTAGGTGACGTCGTTCACGCGGACGACGACCTCGCGGGAGGGCAGCACGAAGATGATTGCGTAGCCGGCGATTACGATGCCGGCGATGGCGAGCAGCATGACGCCGATGACCGCCAGGCCGATGCGGCGGCGCTTGACGTCGCGCTCCGCGCGCACGGTCCGGTGTCGCCTGTCGACGACGACCTGCCCCAGCGGAATTCCGGTCTGCTCTGCCACGGTTTCGCCTGCGGGCTACCTGCGCGCGAACCGCTCGGCCGCGGGCGTGCGGTGGTCGGGGCTGAAGGGCAGCAGGGCGAGGTGCCTGGCGCGCTTGATGGCGGTGGAGAGGCCGCGCTGGTGCTTGGCGCACACGCCCGTCTTGCGGCGGGCCTCGAGCTTGAAGCGGTCGGAGAGGTATCGCCGGAAGCGGTCGAGCTCCTTGTAGTCGATGTACTTCACGCGGTCGACGCAGAACGAGCACACCTTGCGCCGGGCGTAGTATCGGGGTCTGCCCCTTCGGGGCCTTCTCTGTCCTGTGGTCATGGCTGTCCTCGTAGTGGCCGGTGGCTAGTGGTCAGTTGTCAGTTTCTTCGCCTCTGTGGGGTGAGGGCTTTACCAGGGCAGGTCGTCGTCATCGCCTTGGGGCGGAGGCCCGCCGGGCGAGAATTGGTCTCCGCCGCCGCCGAAGGAGTCGCGTGGGCCGGACCTCTCGCCGCCTCCGCTGTCCAAGAACAACACCGTGAAGGCGTTAATCTCGTTGGTGAAGCGAGTCTGACCGTCGTTGCCCACCCAGGTGTCGCTTTTCAGGCGGCCCTCGGCGTACACACGCCTGCCCTTGGTCAAGTACTGGTTGCACTGCTCGGCGAGGCGGTTCCAGGTTACGACCCTGAACCACTCGGTGTCCTCCCGGCGTTCGCCGTCCTGGGTGGTATACCTGCGGCTGGTGGCGATGTTAAACGACGTCACGGGCGAGCCGCTGGGGGTGTAGCGCATCTCCGGGTCGGAACCCAGGTTGCCGATTACCATTATCTTGTTCAGCACTTCGAAATCTCTTTCTGGTGGATAGTGGCTAACTGCCGCTCTTCGCTTCCCTAGCGAGTCTCGTCGATGCGAACGATGTCCGCCTGGATCAGGGCAATGGCCTGGGCCATGCGGTCCATCACCTCATCGCGCTGTCGTTGGGATTCCTCCACTTGCCGCAGGGTTTCTTCCATCCGTCGCTGGGATTCTTCCATCCGTCGCTGGGATTCTTCCATCCGCCGATAGGATTCCTCCATCCGCCGCTGGGATTCCTCCATCAGGCGGTGTATCTCCACGGAGAGCTGGGCGAAATTCTCCAGGTTTCTCATTCGTTCTTCCAAAAGGCGCCTCCTGGGCCTCTATCATAGCCGTCTCGCGGACCTGCCGCGAAAGCGGGACCTACGCCTCGGCGCGGCCTTCCTCGCCCGGCTCGGCGGGCGTTTCCGCTTCCGCGGCGGCTTGCGGCTCGGCCTGGGCTACCGGGGCATCGGGCGTCGCCGCCTCCGCGATCGGCTCCTCCTGGGCTACCGGGGCATCGGGCGTCGCCGTCGCCGCGACCGGCTCCTCCTGGGCTGCCGGCGCGTCGGGCGTTTCCGTCTCCGCTTCCGCCGTTTCGACCTCGGCTACCGGCGCGTCGGATGCTTCCGCCTCCGCAGCCTGCTCCTCCTCAGCGACCGGTCCCCCGGGCGCCTCTTCTTCCGCTGCCACTTCGGCTTCCGGCTCGGGCACCTCCACCTTGACGGACTTGTCGAGCCGCATGGTGAGGTGTCTCATCACGTCGTCCGACGCCTTCAGGCTGTTGTCCAGCTCTATGACGTCGCCCGGTTCGAGGGCGAAGCGGGTGAGCACGTAGTTGCCCTCGTGGAACTTCTGTATCGGGTAGGCGAGCCGGCGCAGGCCCCAGATGTCCTGTTCGTACACCAGGCCGCCGCGGTCGGTGATGAAGCCCGCGACGCGAGCGCCTGCGGCGTCGATTTCGACCTCGTTGGCCTCGGGGCTGATTATCATCATCAGCTCGTAGTTTCGGGTTTGCTGGTCTACCAAGCTGTTCTCCTAGTTCGTTCCATCATGGCGCGGCGCCGGGGCCTTCCGCGTTGGCTTTCCGCACGACCGGCCACCGGGCAACGAGGCCACGCGAGGGCGCGCCTGAGCGCTCCTCCGTTCGGCAGAATAACCGCGATTATATCACGCGCGGGCGGGGGCATTCAACGCGGCACCCCCATCCTAACCTTCCCCCATCAAGGAGGAAGGGACTATTTGATCTGTTGCTTTCTGCGACATTCTGTTGGTTTCGTAGCTGAGACCTCCGTCGGTCTTGTTCGATTCTGTAATGCGGGCGTGGGCAATTCAGGGCAGAAGTGTCGCGCCGCGTGGCAGAAGAGGACAGGGGCCGGTCGGGCCGGTGGTCAGTGGCCGCGCCGTCACCCTCACCCTAACCCTCTCCCATCGAGGGAGAGGGGACTTGTGGCGCCACGGGCGGGTTTGAACCCGCTCCTACGGTGTAATAGGATAGCACGGATGTGCGCATACTTCAAGTGCGGTGGCGAAATTGCGGGACTGGGGCGAATTTGTGGGGAGAGATTGCGCACGGATGGGGACCCGTGGGGCGTGGGTGAGAATGGGTGGGGCACGGCTGGGAACGGGTGGCGCGGGAAAGTGACGGAACTTTCGGGGGTTTGGTGGAGCGAATGGACCGGGTGTGGGCGAGGGGACTCTTGATTGTCACGAAGTCCGTTCGAGAAGCTTCGCGAGCTCTGCCGTGTTTTCAGCCGTTCTCGACGCCGGCATCTCTCCCAGGACGCGACGGGCGGCCTCGGGTTGGTCTCTGTCGAGCAGAGCCCTCGCGTATGCCAGGTAAGGCTGGGCCGGTTCGGTCTTTGCGGGGTGAGAGTGGAACCGCCAGAGAGTGTGTTCCGCCGCCGAAAGGTCATCGTTCGCCACATTGTATTCGATGATCTGGCGCGCCAGTGCTCCGGAATCTGACTGGGCCTCGAAAGCCCTGTTCAGATGAGCGAGCGCCGCCAGGCGCTCGCCAGTAGACCACAGCAACGTGCCTTCTCTCAGCTCGTGAATCACCTTGTATCTGGGGTGTACCGGCAGGGTCACTCGAAAGTAAGTCCGATCCTCGTCGAAATCGAACTCTGGAGCGGGCGACCCGTTTCCCTCCATCGTTCGCCTGATCTTTGGGAGCCCCGTACCGCGCCCTTCGGCCAGCCTCAATTCCTTGAGAAACTCACCGATTCGCCGGTTTCTGGCGGGTATCGGGGGAACCCTGCCTTCCGGCTCCAGGTGGCGTCTCTCGACTCCCTGCTGCGGACCCGGGTAGCTGATTATCTCCATCCGGTCCGGGTACAGGTAGACTTTCGTCGGTTCGGGGTTGTTGTCGTATGAACGATGGTACACCGCGTTGACGACGGCCTCCTCCATCGCTTCGTAGGGGTAGGCGACGATCCGTTCCACTTCGGCCTCGCCCGGACGCTTACTCAAGATCACAACGGCGTGGGAGTTCAGATGCTCCACGGTCAGCTTGACCTGTTCGTCGAGGGGTCCTCCAATCGCTCGCTCTTCGGTGAGGTCGCCTCCGGCGGCGTCACCGAATCGCACGATCTCGATACGAGCGCCCGGGAAGAAAGTGTCGGGCGTCTCGTTGAAGAAAAGGACGGCGGAGTTTCGCGGCGCGAAGTGATCGTTGAGGCGGACGACCAATCGCATCTGCTGATAAAGGTCCACCTCCGCGACGTTCATCCCGCCACGTACCAGATCGCTTCGCACGCCGGCGAGGAATCTGCGAACAAGCAGCGGGGAGACGTGCTCCATCGTTGCAACCAGGCTGCGGCGGTCATCGAAGGGAACTCTGGCGGCCTGTTCCATGAGCTGAGTAAGCGTCGTTCCGGTTGCCTCAACGGTTTCTGAGCCCTGGCGAACGTAGTATGCGCGCTCGCTGGATTGCCCACGTTTCGGCGCCTGGTAAGGGCGATTATCACCGCCGGGGGCCCAGACGATGAGAATGCTCTTGCCTTCGTACAGCTCCGGGAACAGCAGCGGCTGATAGTCCGGATCGATTCGGTTGCACTGGCCCCGTATCTCCCTTTGGATCAGGTCTACGTCAAGCCCATCGAGACCACGCGGAGGCAAATTGGGACGGCCGTCGTCATCAGACTCGATCCCCAGGACCACGTACCCGCCGTTCAGGTTGAGCAGGTCGTTGGCGAACGCGCACACCGTCCGAACGGTCGAGTCTCTCACCGAGTCGTTCCACGTGGACTTGAACTCCCTTCGGCTATCTTCGACCGAGCGGGAGTGAACGAGGTTGTCGATGTTGATGGGGATACCCTGCATGGGTCTATTCTACCACCGGCGCGCCCGGCGGTTTGACAGGGTGCGGGGCGGCGTATAGATTGCGCGCATCCACCACTTTGCGCAGGAGGCCAGGACAATGACGAATCGCAGCGTTCCCACCAGGCAGGAGGTGCTTTCGTACCTGAGAGACCGGCGCAACTGGGGCAGATGGGGCGACAAGGGCGCCGCGGGGGCGATGAACCTGATCGACGACGCCAAGCGGCTGGCCGCGACGCGGCTGGTGCGGAAGGGCCGCGCCGTGTCGCTGAGCCGGCCGTTTCCGGTCCAGGCGTCGCCCGGCAACCCGCGCCCGGCGCACCACTACGTTACGCGCGGCGTGCGCGAGCCGGACGGCGGCAGCGCGGGCGACTACTACGGCGTCGCATTCCACGGCTGGGCGACCACCCACATCGACGCGCTCTCGCACGTGTGGGACAGCGAGGGCATGTGGGACGGCAAGGACCCGGACGAGGTGATCACCTTCAGCGGCTCCACCTACGGCTCGGTGGACAACTGGAGCGACGGCATCCTGACGCGCGGCGTGCTGCTGGACGTGCCCCGGCACAGGGGCAGGCCCTACGTGACGACGGATGAGCCGGTGCACGGCTGGGAGCTGGAGGACGTGGCCGCCGCGCAGGGCGTGGAGATAGCGCCCGGCGACGCGGTGATGGTGTACAGCGGTCGCGAGGAGTACACCCGCAGCGTGGGCCACTGGGGGCCGTCGCCGCGGCCGGGGCTGCACGCCTCATGCCTGCCGTTCGTGCGCGACAACGACATCTCGATTCTGGGCTGGGACATGATGGACATCATCCCCAACGAGTACGACGTGCCGTGGACTGTGCACGGGGCGATATTCGCCTACGGCGTGGCGCTGCTGGACAACGCGCTGCTGGAGCCGCTGGCAGCGGCGTGCGCCGAGGAGGGCCGCTACGAGTTCATGGTCACCATCAACCCGCTGTACGTGGTGGGAGGCACCGGCTCGCCGGTGAACCCGATCGCGGTGTTCTAGCGGGGACTGTCGGCGGCGGGCGGAGTTTGTGACGGCATTCACCCTCACCCGTTCGACTACGCTCAGGGCAGGGACTTCCCGTGCCGGCTGTCTGTAACATCTTCGTGAGCATTTTATAAGGGAGTCGTCACTCTTGTCCTGAAATGTCCTCTTTCAAGGGAAGTAAGACTTCACGAGCAAACTACTTGTAATATTTTCGTAAGTGTTCTATAATATCCCATTGTGATATTGAGTATCACTATCTGTATCCCAACTCCGGCCCGCGCACTACCAGCAACGGCTAAAACTGATATAACATATCGTTACATGCCCGACCGTGCACCGGGCCAGGACAGACTGATACGACCCGCCCGCCCGACGCCCGGCCGCGCGAGAGATCGCTGAGAGAGTTACAGGAGAGAGCGCCCGCCATGCCCCGGCACAACGAGGAACGCCGGCCGGTTTCGAGGTTCCGGCTCGCCGCCCTGATCGTCACCGCGCTCATCGCGGTGGCCGCGCTCGCCATCGCCCCCCCCCCCCACACACACCGCCACCGCGCAAGACGACACGTACGTCGACCTGTCCATCGAATTCGCCGGGGGCGGCTCATGGACGTTTTACGCCAGGAACCTTGGAACGGCGGATGCCGATGGCGTGACGGTTGACATCGAAGTTGCCGACCAAGTGCGTACGGGCGATGACCCGGGATTCCGGCAAAACATTGGGTCGGCCTGCTCGGGCAGCATCCCCGGCACCACCTGCATCAGCGGCGTCTGGACCCTGGGCCGCTTGGCCGCGGGCGAGGAAACCACTATCGATTTGAGCACAAAATTGGCGTCGGGGCTGCCGTGTTGCACGAACATCGGCACAAACTGGACGGTGCCCGGCCGGGCCGCCATCAAGAACACGTTCCCGGTGGAGGAGGAACGCTTCAAACACAACAATGCCGACGTGGGCTGGATTTCGATCGACCAGGTATCAAACAGGTCTCGCGCGACCGGGACGTATTGGCTGGAGGCCAGCGTCGACGACCATCTCCCCGAGGACGGGGACACCGTCAAGTTCTCATTCAAGGCGACGATGGCCTATGAGACCACAGCAAGGGATTCATCGCTCTATGGAGTCAAACTGAGGCTCAAACTGTCGCCGGGGATGGGGACGGCGACGGCAACACCGCCCAGCGGGACCACCTTCGCCGCGGCCTCGGGCCTGACCCGTACCTGGGACTGGGATATCGGCACGTTTCAATCGAATACTGCCCTGGACCTGGTGGTGTCGACTACCTTGGATGACCCGCTCCCCTCCGGCGTGGCCCGCTCGGATCTGTGCCTCACGGCGGAGCTGACGGCGGAGCGCCCGCCCAACTTGGATGAGCGCGTCACCAGCGCAGAATTCTGCTTCCGGGAAGACCCGGTCGTCCTGCTCCAGGAAGGGGAAGCAATCCTCTGGAATATGTACCCCTGTGTGGACGTTACGGCCTACCCGTGCTCGAGTGACGACACCCTGGAAATGCGGGTAGTGGGGGGAAGCGCCGCCAGGGCGGCCGGAATAGCCCGCGACGAAGCCGTGCTTGACCCGGACAGGGTCTTCATCCAGGTCAAGGACCCCGAGGCCCGTCTCATTGACACCCAAAGCCACAGTGTGAACTCCGGTACCGCGCCCTCATGGCAGACGGCGAGAGAGCCCGACTCCCGCAGCGGGAACCGTACCGTTGGCGGCGTCGAGATATCCTACACCCGCCGGGAGTTCACCAGCACCCAGATAGACAACTACAGCAACCTGGCCCGTACGATGGCTGTAACCGGACTGGACGGAGGCACCGCTCCGGGAATAGTCAAAGTCCGATTCCCCGGTTCTGGAAGTGCCTTTTACGACCTCACCACCGGTACCGTTACCAAACCTACCTTCGGACTCAACACCGTTTCCACTACGGTAATTCCATATTTTGCTGAGTTCTCGACCCTAGGCACCTACAAAATCGACTTCACCGCGGCTGTTACCCATACCGACACGACCAACCACCCCAACCCTTACTCCGGCACGGGCAGCTACATCTTTCATGTAGGCCCGGTGGCGGAGATGGAGGTGCGGGATGCGGGCCCGAACACGGGAGTGGCTTCCACCCAGCGCGCCTTTACCATCGTGGCCGTGAACAACGGCCCGGACGACGCCCCCGCCGTCCAAGTGACGGTGACCAACCTGAACGACAGCGACTACGTGTCCCACACCGCTACAAAGGGCACCTTCGCCACCAGCACCGGCATTTGGACCATCGGCGAGTTGAGGGAGCCTGATTACCAACAGGGCATCTATGGCCGCGACGGGGAGGTGCTGACCATCATCACCAGCGCCGCCGTCGACACCGAGATCACCGCCGCCATCACCAACACCCTGGACTACCAGGTCTGCATCGACAGCAGCGGCACCGACGTTGACCTCACTTCCCCTTCCGAGACGGCCTGCACCAACGCAAGCTCCACCAACACCTGGCACACAACCGAATACTACGACCACGTCCCCGGCAACAGCACGACCACCATCAAGGCGAAGGCGGGCACCGGCGCCGATCTGCCCGCGCTGCAGAGCCCGCGGGCGGCCACCACGAGCATCATCGTCACCTGGGATGCCGAAACCGAAGTCAACGGGCGAAAGGTGACTCACTACGAGGTGCAGCGGGAGACCAACCCGTGGGTAACGGTGGCGGATGACGTGACTGGAACCAGGTACGTCGACACTGACGTGAATGCCGGAGACACCTTCCAGTACAGGGTGCGGGCGGTCAACGACTGGGACCAGAAGGGCCCGTGGTCGATGCCCATGCAGGGCACGGTGCCGGAGCCGGAGACGCCGGAGCCGGAAGTCATAACCAACACCGAGACTGTCTACCGCGACCGGGTGGTCACAGTAACCGAGACGGTGTCGGCGGCCGAGACCGCGTTCGCCCGCTTCGCCTCTGCGGAGACCTCCCGCAGGGTGGCCGAAAACAGCGCGCCCGGCACCCCGGTGGGCGCTCCCGTCGCCGTCGAGAGGAACTCCGGCAACACCATCGCCTACTCCCTGGAGGGCGCCGACGCAGCACTGTTCGAGATCGAGCGGGACTCGGGGCAGATCCTGGTGGGCCATGGCACGCTGCTTGACTACGAGTCTGACCGCATCCGCTACGTGGTGGAGGTCGTGGCCGAGCCGAGACTGAGCAGCACGGTCCGGACGACCGTCCACATCAGGGTGGTGGACGTAGCGGAGTCCGCGACCGTGAGCATAAGCCCCGCAGGTCAGCCCCAGATGGGCCAGGCGCTGACGGCCACGCTCACGCACGGCGGCGGCGAGCCGGTCGACCCGCGCTGGCAGTGGCATCGCTCGGCGGGCGACGGGCTGTGGTCCGGCATCCAGGGCGCGACGAGCACCGCCTACACGCCAACGGAGCGGGACGCGGGCAGGCGGCTGCGCGCCATCGTCACCTACGGCGAGCCGGACGGCAGCGGCGACGGCGTGGCGGGCGCCATAACCCCGGCGCTGCCCGGCGACCCGGCCACGGGGCCGGCGGCGCGCTACGACGCCAACGGCGACGGGCGCATAGACCTGGACGAGGTCATCGCCGCCATCAGGGACTACTACGCCGGCGACCTGGACTTTGTCGGCGTGATGGAGGTGATCGGCGTCTACTACGCCGGATAGATGCTTACCCGCTCGATGGCCACATACGCACCCCGCAGAAACGCCGTCCTCATCCTGGCCGCCATCGTACTCGCGGCTGTCTGCGCTCTCGCGCCACACGGAACGGCGGGAGCGCAGGACCACAGCGCCGAGCGCGCCTTCTCCGCCGCGTGGGTGGAGCCCGGCGGCCGGCTGGAGGTGTCCATATCGGCGGCGGGCTACGGCGCGTTCGCGCAGGTGGTGGAGACGCTGCCGGCCGGTTTCGGGTACGAGGGCTCGGACCTCCCGGACGCGTCGGTGTCGGTCGAGGGCCGGACGGTCACGTTCTTGCTATTGGAATCCAGCAGCTTCACCTACACCGTGTCCGCTCCATCCGAGGAGGGCACGTACACCTTTTCGGGGACCATCAGCAACCAGATCAGGCTGCCGCGGCCCGTAACGGGCGACGCCGAGGTGAATGTGGGCACGCCGCCCACGCCGACGGCGACGCCAACTCCCACACCGGAACCGACCGCTACTCCCGAACCGACGGCCACTCCGACGCCCACACCCGAGCCGACCGCCACTCCGACGCCCACGCCCGAGCCGACGGCTACCCCAACTCCCACGCCGACGATCACGCCGACTGCCGCGCCGATCGCGACCCGGACCGCGACGCCCACGCCGACGGCCCTACCGACGGCCACGTTCACTCCGAGGCCGCTGCCGACTGCGGCGGTCGCGCCGACCTCGGAGCCGGCGGCCGCGGCCACTCCGACCTCGGAGCCGGCGACGACGCCGGCCGCGGCTGTCGTGGCGTCGGCCGGCTCGCCGGGAGACGTCGAAGTGGCCGCTTCGCCCGCGACGACCGCAGCGACCGCAGCACCGGCGGACGGCGGCGGCGAGGCAGCGTCCGCGGTGGGAGTGGTGCTCGCGGTGGTGCTGCTCGTCGGCGTGGGTGTCGGCGTGGTAGCGATCGTCCTGCTCCTCCGCAGGCGGCACGCCTAAGTCATCACCCCCATCCTAACCTTCCCCCTGCGAGGGGGAAGGGACTTATCGGATAGCCCCTACGTGAGCAGGCCGAGCGAGGCGGTGGCGATTCCCAGGAACAGCAGGAAGCCGAACACGTCCGTGGCGGTGGTTACGACCACCGCCGACGCCACCGCCGGGTCCTGTCCGATTCTGCGCAGGAACAGCGGCACCGCGGCCCCCACCGACCCGGCGATGATCATGTTGCCCAGCATCGCCACCCCGAGCACGAGGCTCAGCCCGGGGTTCTGCTTCCAAACGAACGCGATGACAGCCACGAGCACTCCCAGCCAGACCCCGTGAAGCAGCCCGAGCAGCGCCTCCCGGAACAGGAGCCGCCGCGCCTCGACGCCGGCAAGCTCGCCCAGCGCGATCGCCCTCACGATGAGCGTGAGCGTCTGCGTGCCGCCGATGCCGCCCTGCCCGGCGACCACGGGCAGGAACGCCGCGAGCACGACCACCTGGGCCAGCGTCGATTCGAACAGCGCCACGGTCGCCGCCGCCAGGAACGTGGTGCCCAGGTTGACGGTGAGCCAGGGGAGGCGCGAGCGGATCGAGCCGGTCAGCGGGCCGTCCACTGTTTCGCCGGCGACGTTGGCCACCTGCTGCATCTGGCGCGTGTCCTGCTCGACCGTGACGCCGAGCAGCGCGTCCGCCAGGATCACGCCCGTCAGACGGCCGCCGTCGACCACCGGAAGCTGCGACAGGTTGTAGTGCCGCCGTAGCCGGGCGCACTCCTCGGCGGGCGTGTCGGCGGTCACCGTGGCCACTATGGGCGACGCTACGTCCCGTATCGGCGTCGAGTCGTCGGCGAGGGCCAGGTCCACCATGCTCACCTGGCCGGCCAGCTCGCCGCCGCTCAGAACGTACACGTGCGTGAGCATGTCTCGCGTCTCCGCCAGGTTCGCCAGGTTCCGCCGGGCCGATTCGGCGAGGCCGTCGACGTCTACCGTCGGCAACTCCCCGACCATGAGAGACCCCGCCGTGTCCGGCCCGTGGGCGAGCGCCTCTTCGTCGGCCAGCGGCCGGTCGAGCGCCTCGGCCACGTCGTGGGGACGCAGGAAGGGCAAGCGCCGCAGCGTCGCCAGCGCCTGGGCGGGGTGTAGCTGGCCGAACACGAGGGAGAGCACCTTCACGCCGAGGCGGGTGCCCACTCGTCCGGCCTCGACGGGGTTCATCTGCCTGAGCATCCAGGCGACCGTCTCCGGCGACATCACCCGGACCATCGCCTCCCTGCTCTGCCTCGGAAGGCTCACCACGATACTCCCCATGTCCGCGGGATGCAGGTAGCGGATCAGCTCCCAGGCGGCGCTCTCCCGCCCCGCCTTGACGAGACGCTGGACCTCGCCGGAGATTTCCTCCACCCTGTCCAGCGAAATCGCGATGGGCTGCCCGAGGCCGCCATCGCGGGACCGCGTTCTATCGGGATTCATGGGATCGAATGTCATCTGCCAACTCCTGGGCGCCGAACTTCACGCGCCGCCGTACCCTAGCGAAACAAGCACGCACCAGTATAATCGGATAGTCCCATACCGATTGATGGAGGAGTGAGACCGATGGCACGCAAGGCGCCCAGAAGATCGATGAAGGCGGGAAGAGACTACGGAACCCTGGCGGCCGATGGTAAGACGGTGCTGCTTTCGGGCGGCAACCCGCAGATCGCCAAGGGGGACGGCGACGCGCCGGTGCAGGCTTACATCGCGGCCATGCCGGAGTGGAAGAGCGAGCTGGGGCGGAGGCTGGACGACCTGATAGTGCGCAACGCGCCCGGCGTGCGCAAGGCGGTGAGGTGGAACTCGCCCTTCTACGGCATCGAGGGCCAGGGCTGGTTCGTGAGCTTCCACGTCTTCGCCCGCTACGTGAAGGTGACGTTCCTCAACGGCGCGGAACTGAGCCCCGAACCGCCCGGTTCGGGCAAGGACCCGGACTCGCGCTGGGTCGACGTCTACGAGGGCGGACTCGACGAGGAGCAGTTTTCGGAGTGGGTCCGCCAGTCGGCCGCCATTCCCGGCTGGGAGGGTTTCGACACGCTGTGAAGTTCGGAGCCGTGTACGGCAACAGGCCGCGCCCACTGAGCGCGGACGCAGCCTGTCTTGTCTTCGAGCGGCGGCGCTAGAGGCCGTGTACTTCCCCACGAGCGCGGACTTCGTCGTAGTCCTCGTACGCTACGAACTCCTCGAAGCCGGGCCTGCTCATGATCTTGAGCATCGCGCGCTCCAACTCCCGCTTTTCGGGCGTCCACTCGTAGGCCTTGACCCTGTCGTTACCGCCCTGCCGATAGCGAATGACCAGTCCTGCCATCTCTTGCTCCCTCCAGGTGCTGAGTTTCCGCGCCTCGTTCCGGCGCCCCGCTTCAGAGTCTTGTTTGCTATCACGCGTCACCTGTTCTCAGGTTGTAACCTTAATGTTTCCACCGTCGAAACGCCGGTGTCTAGGCCACAGAATCGCAATTTCGGGCATTTCGGGGCGCTCTGGCAGGCACTCACCTTGACGAAGCGGCGACCTCTACTCGGAAGAGGGCAGGTGTTCACGGGTGGCGCGCGAGTTCGCTCACCCATTGCGGCGGCCCGGCGCCCCATCTATATTTGATTGCGCGCGACCTGGCCGGCGGGCCGGAATCTACACACGCCAGGGAAGGGGAAGGCGATGACACGAGGCATGATGGACGTCGAGGCGCTGCGGTCCGCGGTCGCCGATGGCTCGGTGGACACGGTGATTCTGGCGTGCCCGGACCACTACGGGCGGCTGGTCGGCAAGCGGCTGGATGCCTCGTTCTTCCTCACGGACGTGGAGGAGGGCACGCACGCCTGCGACTACCTTCTCACCGTGGACATGGAGATGGAGCCGGTGGAGGGCTACGAGTTCTCGAACTGGGAGCGCGGCTACGGAGACCTGCGACTGGCCCCGGACCTGGCGACGATGCGGAGGCTGACGTGGCTTGACAGGACCGCGCTGGTAATCTGCGACGCCGAGCTGGAGCCGGGCGGCGAGCCGGTTGCCGTCGCGCCCCGCTCGATCCTGCGCCGGCAGGTGGAGCGGCTGCGCAGCCGCGGGTTCGTCGCCAAGGCGGGATCGGAGCTGGAGTACTACCAGTTCCGCACGTCCTACGAGGACGCCGCCCGCGACGGCTACCGGCACATGCGTGAGGCGGGCTGGTACATCGAGGACTACCAGCTTCTGCAGGGGACCCGGAGCGAGGACATGAACGGCGCGTTTCGCCGCCACCTCGCCGCGTCCGGGGTGCCGGTCGAGTCGACCAAGGGAGAGTTCGGGCGCGGCCAGCACGAGCTGAACATCCGCTACGCGCCGGTGCTGGAGATGGCGGACCGCCACCTGGTGCTGAAGCAGGCGGTGAAAGAGATTTCGGACCGGATGGGGTGTAGCGTCACCTTCATGGCGAAGCCGGACGCCGGGCAGGCGGGTTCGAGCTCCCACCTGCACCTGAGCCTGTGGACCGACAGGAACGGCGAGCAAGTCAACGCTTTCGCCGGAGACGGAGACCTTTCCGGCATCGCGTGCTCGGACGAGTTTCGCTGGTTCCTGGGCGGGTGGATGCGGTACGCGGCGGAGATGATGGTGTGCTACGCGCCGACCGTGAACTCGTACAAGCGCTTCATGGCCAGGAGCTGGGCACCGACGGCGCTGGCGTGGGCGCCGGACAACCGCACCGCCGGGTTCCGGGTCGTGGGCGCGGGACCGGGCCTGCGGATCGAGTGCAGGGTTCCGGGCGCGGACGTGAACCCCTACCTGGCCTACTCGGCGGCCATCGCGTCGGGTCTGGCGGGCATCGAGCAGCGCGTCGAGCCGCCGTCCGCGTACATCGGCGACGTGTACTCCGCGCCCGCCGAGACGATGCTGCCGCGCAGCCTGGAGGCCGCGGTCGAGTCGTTCAGCGGCAGCGACCTTGCGCGCTCCGCGTTCGGCGCGGGCGTGGTGGCGCACTACGCCCACTTCTTCGCCAGCGAGGCGGAGGCGTACCGGCGCGCCGTGACGGACTGGGAGCGCGCCCGCTACTTCGAGCGCATCTAGCGCGGCGGAGTCACACCGAACGGCCCCACTTATGGCTCGGATTCCCGCGCCTGACTATCGATGAGAAAGGACTGTACATGGAACCGCGAATCAGCATAATCACCCTGGGAGTGACGGACCTGCCCCGCTCCATCGAGTTCTACCGGGACGGGCTTGGGTTGCCCCTCCGCCACGAGGAGGACACCGAGTCCATCGCGTTCTTCGAGCTGCGCGGCACCTGGCTGGCGCTGTACCCCCGCGACGCGCTGGCGGACGACGCCCAGGTGCCGACAGAGGGCAGCGGCTTTTCGGGCGTGACCCTGGCGCACAACGTCCGCACGCGGGAGGAGGTGGACGCCGTGCTGGCGGAGGCGGTGGCCGCGGGCGCCACGCTGGTCAAGCCGGCACAGGACGTGTTCTGGGGCGGCTACTCCGGCTACTTCACCGACCCGGAGGGCTACCTGTGGGAGGTCGCCTGGAACCCCTACTTCCCCATCGAGTGAGGCTTAGCGGCGCAGCACCCTATCGAGCGACTCTCGGATTCTGTCGAGGTATTCGCTCCAGATGTTGTCGCTCCATTTCTGCTCTTCCGGGCCTACGTGGCCCGGCAGCCCCTCGAAGGTGAAGTTTCTCCTGATGTCGGGGTGGAAGTAGAGCCGGTCCGCCGCCGCCACGCGCCCCCGCCGGCGCTGCGGCTGGAACCCATAGGCGCGCAGGAACGCGTTCGCCTGTACAACGGATATCTGCTGCGTTTCGTGCCACTGGTTCAGAATGCGCTGGAAATCGCTCGCCGACAGATAGCCTCTCGTAACGTCCGCCATCTGCAGCGCCAGGTCGCGATACGGCTCGCCCTCGCGCCTGTACCTGGCCTGCCGGGACGCCTGCAGCACCCGATACAGGCCAAGGCTCAGGCCGAGCATAAACAGCGGAGTGCTCCTCAACAGCCACGTGGGGAACCAGTCCAGGGGCACCCAGTCCTCGTCGTCGGTCCAGCCGTCGCCGTCGGTGTCGGGGTTGGTCGGATCGGTGTTCACGGTGTACGAGATGCCCAGCAGCGAACGCTTGAAACCCGTCTTCTCTTCGCCGTCCGTCTTCCCATCGCCGTCGGAGTCCGCGTTGGCAGGGTCGGTGCTCAGCGTCCGCTCGTCGCCGTCCGAGATGCCGTCGCCGTCGGTGTCAGAGAGCGCCGGATTGCTCCCACCCTTGGCCTCCTCGCCGTCGTCGATGCCGTCGCCGTCCGAATCGACCGCGGTGGGATTTATGGACCATGTCTCGCCCTCGTACTCTACTCCGTTCACCTCGTCGAAGTCGGTGAGGCCGTCGCCGTCGGTGTCGGGAGCGTTGGGATTGGTAATCGCGACGGTCTGGCTATCCTCGATGGATATGACGAACCCAGCGATCTCGGCAGCGTCCGTTAGATTATCGCCGTCCGAGTCGGTGTTCAGCGGGTTCGTGACGTAGACGACCTCCTCACCGCCCACCTCGACTCTCGATCCCTCCACCTCGGCGCGGTCCTGAAGCGTGTCGCCATCGGTGTCGACGCTCAACGGGTCCGTCGTGAGTTCCCTCTCGCGCAGGTCCGAGAGCCCGTCGCCGTCTGTATCGGCTCGGCCCGGATGCGTCGGAAGCAGGGACTGCGAGTCCGAAGGGTCGGGGCGATTGATCTCGTCGCCGTCGCCTATCGAGTCGCCGTCGGTGTCCGCGGAGCAGGGGTCGGAGCCGATCAGGCCCAGATTTCCGCCGTCCAGGAGTTCGAGATATTCCGGCCCGTCCAGCAGGCCGTCGCCGTCGGTGTCCGCTTCGGTGGGGCTGGTGCACAGGTCGATCTCCGTCTGGTCGTCCAGGCGGTCGTTGTCGGTGTCGACGCCCGTGCAGTTGGTGAGGTTCTGGTGCTCGAGCGGATCGGACAGCCCGTCCCCGTCGGTATCCGCCAGTTGCGGGCTGCACCCGTGGCTGAACTCGAGGTTGTCTCTCAGGCCGTCGCCGTCGGTGTCGGCCCGGGTGGGGTCGCTCTGCTCAACCTGTTCCCTGCCCCGCACCTCCAGCTTGATTCCCTCTCGTTCCCTGTTGTCCGAGAGCCCGTCGTCGTCGGTGTCGGTGTCGTTGGGGTCGGTCTTGACGACGACATTCACGCCGCCGATGGTCAGGGTGTAGCCCTCGACTTCCTCCAGGTCGGTGAGGCCGTCGCCGTCGGTGTCGGCGACCGTCAGGCCGGTCATGTGGGTGCGCAGCTCGGCGCCGTCTGAGAGCCCGTCGCCGTCGGTGTCGCTCAGCAGGGGGTTCGTATGCGGCTCGGCGACCTCCTCGCCGTCGGTGAGGCCGTCGCCGTCGGTGTCTTCCAATAGCGGGTTCGGCGACACCTGGATTTCCGTGCCCAGGGGCGAGATGGTGAACCCCCGCACCTCGTCGCCGTCGGTGAGCTTATCGCCGTCCGTGTCCGTGAGGTTGGGGTCGGTGTTGTACCTGTTCACCTCTTCGCCGTCGGTGAGGCCGTCGGTGTCCGTGTCTCTTTTCAGAGGGTCGGTTTCGTGAGTCCTCACCTCGGGACCGTCCTCGAGCCCATCGTCGTCGGTGTCGGGATCCAGGGCGTCGGTCAGGCGCTCGAGCACCTCTTCGCTGTCGGACAGGCCGTCGCCGTCGCTGTCGCTCAGCAGCGGGTTGGTCTCGTGGGCGTTGACCTCGTCGCCGTCGCCGAGGCCGTCGCCATCGGTGTCTCTCTCATTCGGCTGCGTGCGGTGCACGTTTATCTCGTCCTGGTCGAGAAGCCCGTCGCCGTCGCTGTCGCCGGAGGTGGGACTGGTCCCACTTCTGACTTCGGAGGCGTCATCCAGCCCGTCGCCGTCGGTGTCTTTCTTCAGAGGGTCGGTGAAGTGCGTGTTCACCTCGTCGCCGTCGGTGAGCGTGTCGCCGTCCGTGTCCGGCAGGAGCGGATTGATGCTGCGGTCCACTTCGAACTTGTCCGTAAGGCCGTCGCCGTCGGTGTCTTTTTTCAGGGGGTCGGTGAGATGTTCGTTGATTTCGTCGGAGTCCGAAAGCGCGTCGCCATCGGTGTCGGTCGATACCGGGCTCGTCTTGTGCGTGTTCACCTCGACGCCGTCATCCAGGCCGTCGCCGTCGGTGTCTTTGTTCGCCGGGAGCGTGCCTTCCTCTATTTCCTCGGAGTCGGTGAGGCCGTCGTTGTCGGTGTCCATCTTGTTAGGGTCGGAGCCGTGGCGATCGACCTCGTCGCCGTCCGAGAGCCCGTCGCCGTCGGTATCGGCGACCTTGGGCTTGGTGTTGTGGGTGTTGATCTCCTCGCCGTCGGTGAGGCCGTCGTCGTCGCTGTCCACGTCGTTGGGATTCGTGCTATGCCGGGTTATCTCGGCGGAGTCGGTCAGCCCGTCGGCGTCGGTATCGGCCAGCGTGGGATTGGTGCCGTGGGTATTCACCTCCGCCGCGTCGGTGAGGCCGTCACCGTCGCTGTCCGCAGCGTTTGGATTGGAGCGGTGGGTGTTCACCTCGGCAGCGTCGCCGAGGCCATCGTCGTCGCTGTCCGGGTCCTTGGGATCGGTGCGGTGGGTGTTCACCTCGGCGCCGTCGGTGAGACCGTCGCTGTCCGAGTCGTCCTTATTCGGATCGGTGCGATGGGTATTCACCTCGGCGCCGTCGTTGAGGCCGTCGTTGTCGCTATCGTCGTCGTTGGGGTTGGTGGCGGAGACGTTGGCCGGGGGGTTGATCTCCGCGAAGTCGCTGAGGCCGTCGTTGTCGCTGTCGGCTCTGTTGGGATTGGTCTGGTGATTTCTGATCTCGGCGAAGTCGCTGAGGCCATCGTCATCCGAGTCGTTGTCTTTCGGGTCGGTGTTGTGAGTGTTGACCTCTTCGCCGTCTTTCAGGCCGTCGTTGTCGGTGTCCGGGTCTCGCGGGTCGGTCCCGTGCGTCGACTCTTGCGCAAGCGTCAGCCCGTCTCCGTCTTCGTCGCTGGTGGGCGCGGGTGTAGGAGTAGGTGTGACCGTAGGCGTTGACGTGGCCGTATCATGATTACTCTGTTGCGGCTGCGCTCGAACCGGCGCGTCCACGAGCGTGGTCAGGAGCAGCGGCCCCAGGGCAATCAGGCACAGCGCGAACGCGAACGCGACGCGGACCAGGGCGGCGGGCATTGCGCGGCGGAACCTGCGGCCGGTCAACGGCGACGCCTGTGAGCGGCGGGGAAGTACTGGCGGTAGATGTTATCCAGGATGCCTTCCACCGCTTCGCTGCGCGCGGCGACTTCCTCGGCGCTGTTGGCTCGAATCAACATCTCCTGGGCCACGCCGAGGATTCCCAACGGAAAGCGTCGCCTCGCAGTGTCGGCGATTTCACGGTTGCAGAGCTGGCGGGCCTCGTCGATGCGCTCCTGCAGACCTTCCAGGCTGGCCTGGCTTTCTGCGCGCTGCTGCTCCATCTCCTCGACCACTCCGAGCAGGCGGGCGACCGCGGTGGCCGGGGCCAGGTTGGCGGCCTCTCGCAGAGACTCCGTACGGTATCCCGCCCGCTGCCGTTCGTCGACGAGCCGGGAGATGGTCTGGCGATGCGTCGAGGTCTCCCGCCGCATTCCATCGAGCCTGGACCCGAGAGCCTTGACGAGCCTGAGCCGGTCTTCTACCGGGGATTCGTCCGACCTGGGGTCCGGCATTTCATCGAGCCACTCGGTCCACATTTCGTCCTCACGCAGGTTCTTCGCGAGACGGCGGAGTCGGTCCACAGAGGTCCGCAGCTCCGGCAGCGCCTGCTCGGCCCTTTCGCGCCGGGACCTCGGTTCTCGCGCGCGTCTGCCCCCGGGCCTGCCGGAGAAGAAGAACCAGATGGCCAGTATCGCTCCGACGGCCAGCAGGATCACCGCGACGATCGTAACCAGAAGGTACTGCCTGGCGATCCCGAAAATTCCCGAAACGACTGACGAACCGCTCGCCGATTCGTCCCCGGCCTGTGCGGATACGTCACCGGCCGTATCGCCCAGCGGCGCGACGAGCGCGAGCGTCGGCTCCGCGGCCGCGGCCGCCGCTGGGTCGCCGGCTTTCGCGGCCCCGAGAAGAACCAGCGCAAGCAACGGCAGCATACCTATGCCGAACACGCGACCAGAGGGAAGGGCCAAAACGTTCACTCGCTAACTCCGCTTCGCGATCAGCCGGGGCTAGCATCCGGGGTCGGATTGATTCCGGGCAATACGACCGATCCGCGCTCCATAATGGTCTCCTCGGGCAGTCGCCGGAGAGCATCGGCCAGGGACTCGCCGTCTCGCGGCGCCCATTCGAGGTCGCCGAGGGCCTGCCGGATCCCCTGCTCTATCTGCGGGAATCGGGGGCCGCCCAGCAGCACCGTGAGCCGGATGTCGGTCATCTGGGGGAAGCTGGCCATGAAGACGCGGGACGAGGAGCCGTCGTCGTCCAGGTGGCCGCGCAGCTCCTCCTCGAAGCGTCTGCGCTCCCTGTTATCCCTGACCACGCGCCGCAGATGTCGTTCGGGTCCGGCCAGCAGCGCCAGGGCGTTGCGGGCGGTGTTCGGCTCGCATTCCACCGCCGTGGCCTCGAGCGCCTTGTCAAGCATGTCCGAGATGGTGGGCAGCTCGCCGTCCGGCCCGGCGGGCACGATGCTGCCGGTCATGCGCCTTATCCGGTCGGGGGCTCTGCGGAGCGGAATGATCGAGAATCCGGTGGCGATGAACTCGTGCAATCCGTCACCCTTGGGCGACAGCGTGGTGCGCACGTTGGCCGCGTCGAGCTGCGTGCCGAACGGGTTGAAGTGGTAGGTGGTCTGCGCCGACAGGAACAGGGGCATGAGAACGTCCTGCAGGTAGCGGTTGATGCCGTCTTTGCCGATGAAGTTCGGATGGCCCAGATCTTCCATCGTCAGGTTGTCGGCCAGAATCACCCCGTTTACCGACGTCGCTTTGGCCAGGTAGTAGAGAGACGTGAGCAGATTGGATAGCAGGCGCGGCTCTCCCCACTCGGCCGCGATGGCATCGTCGCCCCGGCTCTCCGGCAGCACGCAGAGGCTGAACGTGGTGGTGGGCGGCGGCTGGAGAGTGCGCTGCATCCAGTCGGTCACTATGGGCACTATGCCGGAGCCGGTGCCGCCGCCCAGGCCGCTGAGCGTAAGCAGATAGCCGTTGTTCTCCCGGCTGAAGACGCCGCCGTCGGCGAGGGAGCCTCGTATCGTGTCCGCCGCCTGGTCGTTTTCGAGTATGTTGTAGATGGCCGACGCCCGGCCCAGCAGGGTGAATCCTCCGGCGCCCCCGGTCCTTCCCACCGTGTAGCCGCTGCCCTGCTGTTCGTCGTCCGGGTCGGCGCTGTCCGGCGGACTGGTGCCAAGCAGCCTCCCGTACTCCGTCGGGGGAGGAGGGTCGAAAGAGACCTGGACCCTGGGGTCCCGCCAGTTGAACAGGTCGTTCATCTTCTCCGCCAGGTCCGACTGGGTATCCATGACCAGTGCCCGCACCGGGTAGTGGGACGCGAGGTACGTGGGCACGAAATCGGGCTTGAGCCGGAAAACGCCGGCCAGCTTGCTCCCGGCCTCGCCGCAGCCGATGAGGCAGATGGAGTGGGCTTCGCGCCTCGCCGACTCTTCCTGGTACTGGTTTACGGCGGACCGGACGTCCAGGTCGGGGTCGCCGAAGTCCTCCGATCCATCGAGGGGCGGCTCGTAGCGCGCGGGCGTGGTCGGCGTCGTGTCCGGCGTATTCGTTCGCTCTTGCATCGAGTCAGACAAGTCTCCAGGCCGTGCGCCTCCCGTGCGGCAGCGCGCGGCAGTGTTACGGTCGCCCCGCCGGGCGACTCATCTACTTTACCAATATTTTACCAATTGTATGCGCTGAACGAACTTAACGCCAATGCCTGCCCGCGTTGCAGATTGCTTTTGCTATACTGGCGCGCGCAGACGAATCGAAACAAGGGGCGTGTCCATGCGCATGCATGGCAAAACAATCGCAATCGCGTTGGCGCTCACAGCCGCGCTCGCCAGCCGGCGCCGACCGGGAGCATCAGCGCATCACGCACCACCATGCAGTTGTGCCAGACCACGCCTGTCAGCTACAGCTAATCGCCGTCGAGCATGTCGGTGTCGCTACACTACTCCAACTCCTACGCCTCCTCCCCCCCTCAACCTACACCTACGCCTACTGCGAGCTTCAGTGCTCGGGGGCGATGGGCTGGCCGACGCGCCCCATGCCTACGAGTTTCACGTGAAGGCTACCAAGAGCGGCAGCCCCCACAACGACAGCGCGTATAGCGACACCGTCATCATCGTCGACACTCCCATAACCGCGGCAAACGGCAACAGCCCCGGGAGTCAGGGCCAGGCCAAGCTCAGTTGGCGGACAATGGCGAACGTGTTGGGTGACGCTTCGTATTTTGGCGGCGCGTACAGCTTCCGCTTTCGCCGGGCGGACGGAAATCATGCTCAGCTTACGTGGAAACCTGGCAAGTATGCCTCCGATGAAATAGTGGATCAGGCGCACATGACGGGCGCCAACAACGACACGATAGGCGGCCTCACAAAGGAAAAAATCTACGCGATCCAGCTCAGATACGAAAAGACCGGAACGACCGGAACGACCACCAAGGTCTATGCCGCGCGCGATGCATATGTCTGGCCGTCGGACAGACCCGCGGGCGGCGGCGAACGCGTGGGGACTTTCCCGCTGAATTATCCGCTGTCGAACAAGACCTTCTCGTACGTTGTCTGCGAGGAGACTTTCCCCAGTGGAAGGGAGGCCGACTGGAAGAAGTTCATCAGCCACGCATTCAGCCAGTGGGACCTGGCTACTAATGGCCTTGTGACTACCGAGCGCGAGGACGGAGAGTGTGCCGATTTCTCGGGGTTCGTCGATGAAATAAGAAATGCAGTCATTAGTTTCGCAACGAACCCCAGCCTCCCTGGCCCTCCCCCAAGCGAGTCGCAAATCGAGGCGCATGCCAGATCTCTTCTGAGTAAGTTCGACAAGACAGGCATGAAAATCAAGGACGCCAGAAAACTGGACGCCGCACTAAACGAAGTCCTGATGATTGACGATGACCCCTCCGACATTCTGGTACGCGTCCAGGTGTTTCAGGAAGTATCAACACAGGTTGGTTATGGATGGTGCCGTGGCGCTTGCACGTCATTCCCAAAGTCGCCATTGAACACAGTTGATATCCGCTTCTTGGGAAGCAAGTTCCAAATATCCAACCTCAATGTGCCGGGTCCCGATGATACCGCCAGTCCCGGAGAGGTTCCATTCAACTCTTGCGGTTCGACGGACACGAGCTACGGCCGGGTTATGCACGAGGCTGGACATGCTCTAGGGATCGCAGGTGTCATGACCCAAACGAATGATCAAGGTCAATATCACCCACACATCGAAGACTCCGTCATGAGTTACGGGCTGCGAGATCAAACCGTAAGCTGCTCGCCTCACCCATTTGACGTCATGGCTTTGTACGCCTTGTACCAGAGCAGATGAACGAGGATGTAGCTCATGTCGCGCGCTAATCGCTACGCTCCACTCTTCGCAGGTATCGCAGCGCTATCATTGCTGCTGGTTCTAGCTGCGTGCAGTGACAACCAAGGGAAGGGCAATGAGCCTACCGCAACCTCCACCCCTACACCCGCTCCCAAACCTACTCCGACACCCTTTTACACTCCGACGGCCGCACCCGCCTTCGACGTTAAGGAGGCCAGGGCCGAGCTTGCCGCGGCCAAGGCGCGCTGGGAGGTTGGAGGGACGGCCGACTATGAACTGGGATCCCTTGTGTGGTGCCATTGCCCAGAAAGCAACAGGCCCCTCAAGTTCACGGTAAGAAACGGGGTAATCGAGTCGGCTATCGACCTGGAATCGGGCAGAGCGCTGACTGAAAGAGATTACAATAACACGTACACCTTCCACACAATCAGCGATCGGTTCGACCAGATCGAGCGCGCCTTGAGTGACCCTCGGCCGGTCTACTATTTGATAGCAGAGTATCATCCCGAGCTAGGTTATCCCACATATTTGGAAATCAATTATCAGGCTTATATGATTGGCGATGGCTTCGAATTGAAACGGCTCATCTACAAACCATTAGACCCTACGCCGCCTCCGGCGACGTCAACGCTTTCGCTGGACGATGTGGTGACACCCACCCCCACAGTCACGCCTACGCCGGTCACGCCTACACCAGAACCCGTCTATGACGTTGAGGAGGCCAGGGCCGAGCTTGCCGCGGCCAGGGCGCGCTGGAGGGTCGGAGGGTCGACCGACTATGAACTGGAGTCCCTTGTGTCGTGCCCATGCCCAGAGAGCGACAGGCCCCTCAAGATCACTGTCAGAGGCGGGGTAATCGAGTCGGTTATCGACCTGGAATCGGGGAGATCGCTGACTGAAAGAGAATACAATGACACGTACACCTTCCATACAATTGGTGATCGGTTCGACCAGATCGAGGATGCTCTGCGTGACCCTTGGCCAGTCTACTATCTGAGAGCAGAGTATCATCCCACCCTGGGCTATCCCACATCTATGGCCATCATTTATAGGCATAATGTCAATATCGATGCATTCAGCTTGGAGCGGCTTATCTACAAACCATTAGACCCTTCGCCGCCCCCGGCGACGTCGACGCTTTCGCTGGACACGGAGGGTCGCCGCGCCAGCGTCTTGGGCCTGTTCTCCGGTGGCGACGCCATGCTCAGCATCGGTCCCGCCGCCACGGTGGAGGAGGTGCTCGAGCGCGGCCTGCGACTGGCGGGCGCTTCGCCGGTGCACTTGGCGTTCCGAGGGACGGCGGTCGCGAACTCCGCACGGTGCGACTGGAGGGGCATCGCCAGGACTGCCGGACAGCGAGCGGATGCGATACGGTACTGGCTGGAGCTGGACGCGGACGACGAAATACCGCACGCGGCATACTTGGAGGGGCTGTTTACGATAGCCCTGGACACATTGGACCCTAACTTCAGGGAGACGGCGAAGTCCAACTTCCTGGCAATCGCACGCGGAGGTCTGTCGGAGGAGTACCTGTTCCTGAGTTGCTTCGCCGACTACAGTGTGAGCGAGTATCTGCTGGGCACGGGTGCTGCGCCACTCCCACCAACAGGCCCGAGAAACCCCGAAAAAACCGTCACTTTCCCGCGCCACCCGTTCCCAGTCGTGTCTCACCCATTCTCACCCACGTCCCACCAGTTCCCATTCATGCGCCATTTCTCCCCATGAATCCGCCTCAACCGCGCAACTTCGCCAGCCCCATTGATTTTACAGCACACACGTGCTATTTTCTACAGCATAGGCACTGCGGCAACCCTTCAGAGGTCGTGATTGTCAAAGTCCCTTCCCCCTCGCAGGGGGAAGGTAAGGTTAGGATGGGGGTGACAACGAGGGCGCTACCGCTCAGTCCCCTCTCCCTTGATGGGAGAGGGTCAGGGTGAGGGTGAAGACTCGACCACCTCCACCTTCTGCCACATTCTGCGCAATGCGCGTGACGAACCTTAACAACTTGGCTAACAGAAAGTGACATGAACACCAGCCGCCCAGCTACGGAATGTGCGGAATGTAGCAGAACTGAGCAGATTTTTCGTAAGGCCCCGCCCAAAGACCCTTCCGCTTGTTCCCTCTCCCTCGATGGGAGAGGGCTAGGGTGAGGGTGAGGGTGACGACGCGAGCGCAGCCTCTGTCATTCCGAGCGCAGCCGAGGAATCCAAGCCCCCCCGAGAAACCCCTCAGAAGACCCTCGGACTTGACAACAGCCTCTTGTTCAATAATACTTCCCCACACAGTGAACCAGGCTAGGAGACTGGAGGGGAGGCCTATGGCTAATCTACTTGAAGTTAGGGACCTCGCGACCTACTTCTTCACCCAGGACGGCGTCGTCAAGGCGGTAGACGGCATCAGCTACTACCTCGAAGAAGGCGAGGTGCTGGGTATAGTAGGAGAGAGCGGCTGCGGCAAGAGCGTCAGCGCCCTCTCGGTTATGCGCCTGGTCGCCAATCCTCCGGGCAGAACCGTAAACGGCGAGGTGATCTTCGATGGCGAGGACATCCTCCGGGTAGACGAAGCCGAGATGCGGCACATCCGGGGCAACCGAATCGCCATGGTGTTCCAGGAGCCCATGACCTCGCTCAACCCGGTGCTCACCATCGGCCGGCAGTTGACCGAGACGCTGGAGCTTCACCAGGGCATGTCCCGGGCGCAGGCCCAGACCAGGGCGGGAGAGCTGCTCGACATGGTCGGCATCCCCGACGCGGCGGCCCGCCTTCGAGACTACCCCCACCAGTTCAGCGGCGGCATGAGGCAGAGGGTGATGATCGCGATGGCCCTGAGCTGCGACCCCAGGCTCATCATCGCCGACGAGCCCACCACCGCGCTCGACGTCACGATCCAGGCCCAGATCCTGGAGCTCATGCGCGACCTGTCGCGCGAACTCGGCACCGCCATGATCATCATCACCCACAACCTCGGCGTGGTCGCGCGCTACGCCGACAGGGTGAACGTGATGTACGCGGGCAAGATCATCGAGACCGGCTCCTCGGAGGAGATCTATCACAACCCCAGGCACCCCTACACCCTGGGCCTGCTCAACTCCGTTCCGCGCCTGGACGAGACCCGGCGCGTGAAGCTGGACCCCATCGAGGGCCTGCCCCCCGACCTCATCGACCTGCCGCCCGGCTGCAGCTTCGCGCCGCGCTGCAAGTACGTATACGACAGGTGCCTGCAGGAAAGCCCGGAACTGGAGGAAGTTCTGGAAGGACACACGGCGGCCTGCTGGCGATTCAGGGAAATTCGCGAACTAGCCGCGGCGGCCAGCGCCGGCTAAGGAGACGACCACATGGTAGAAACTGAAAGCAGGAACGGCGGCCCCTCCGACGAGGTGCTGCTCGAGGTCAAAGACCTCGCTATGCACTTTCCCGTTACGTCGGGAATCATATTCCAGCGCACGGTCGGGCACGTCAAGGCCGTGGACGGCGTAAGCTTCTCCATCAAGCGCGGTGAGACGCTGGGCCTGGTGGGCGAGAGCGGCTGCGGCAAGACCACCACCGGACGCTGCATCCTCCAGCTCTACAAGCCCACCGCGGGCGACGTCTACTTCGAAGGCGAAAACCTGAACGAGCTGGACGGCTCCGCCATGCGCGCCATGCGCCGCAAGATCCAGGTGATCTTCCAGGACCCCTACGGCTCGCTCAACCCGCGCATGACCTGCGGCGACATCGTCGGCGAGCCCCTCGTGGTGCACAAGCTCACCTCGGGCAAGGGCGAGTACAGGGACAGGGTCGCCGAGCTCCTACAGGTCGTGGGCCTGAACCCCTACATGGCAGACCGCTACCCGCACGAGTTCAGCGGCGGCCAGAGACAGCGCATCGGAATCGCCCGGGCGCTCGCGGTGAACCCGAGCTTCATCGTCTGCGACGAGCCGGTCTCCGCGCTGGACGTGTCCATCCAGGCGCAGGTTATCAACCTGCTCGAAGACCTCCAGGAGCAGTTCGGTCTCACGTACCTGTTCATCGCCCACGACCTGTCCGTGGTGCGCCACATCAGCGACCGCGTGGCCGTGATGTACCTGGGACACATCGTCGAGATCGCCGACCGCCTGGAGCTGTACGACAACCCGCTGCACCCGTACACGCGGGCGCTGCTCTCCGCCGTGCCGATCCCCGACCCCGTCGTGGAGGCGCAGCGCGAGCGCATCATCCTCCAGGGCGACGTGCCCAGCCCCAGGAACCCACCCGAAGGCTGCGTGTTCCACACCCGCTGCCCCGTGATGATCGACGACTGCCGCGCCGGCATCCCCGAGCTGCGCGAAGTCAGCCCCGACCACTGGGTCGCCTGCATCCGCGCCGACGGCTACGGCGAGCCTTCCTTCTAGGCAAGCCCGCAAACCGAGCACAAAAGGGGGGCAGGTCTCCCGGACCTGCCCTTACTCATTGTCCCTTCCCCCTTGACGGGGGAACTGGGTCGACTACTAGTCCCTTCCCCCTCGCAGGGGGAAGGTTAGGATGGGGGTGCAGGGTCCAAGGTACCCGCCCCCCTACGGGTCGATGAGCACGCCCGGGTTGAGCACGCCGTTCGGGTCCACCGCGCGCTTGGCCGCGCGCAGCGCCATCGCGAACGGCTCCGGCCTCTGCTCGTCGTACCACGGGCGGTGCTGACGCCCCACGGCGTGGTGGTGCGTGATGGTCCCACCCGCCTTCATGATTGCGTCGGACGCCGCCTTCTTGATGTCGGCCATCTGCCGCGCCGCAGACCCGGCCCTGTACAGCCCGGCGAACGTGTAGTACGGCGCGGGGCCGTCCGGGTACACGTGAGTGAAACGGCAGTTCAGCGTGCCGCCGCCGCACACCTCGTCCAGGGCGCGCATCGTAGCCTCCCGCACCGCATGGTCGAAGTCGGGCCAGCGGTCCCAGGTGATCGCCGTCTCGAAGGTGCCGCCCACCAGTCCCAGCCCGTCGGACAGGCCGCCCCCGATGTTGATGAACGAGTTGCGCCACGCGCCTGCGGCCCCGCTTCTGCCGGTGGGTCTCCCCGTGCCGTCCGAGATGGCGATCTCCTCGTCGTCTATCCGGCCGCCCGCGGCCCGGGCGATGTCGACCGCCGCCCTCATCGGCCAGTCCTGCGGCGTCTCGGCCGACTCGAACCCGATTATCAGCAACGCCCGCGTGCCGCCCAGCCCGGCGCCCTCCCGCGCCAGCTCCGGGTCCAGCAGCCGCAGGTTGGCCGGCCACAGCTTGGCCTGGGCTATCTGGCGCGTCGCATCGTAGCCGGCCTCCCACGACGGAAACTCCACGCCGGCGGTCGCCCTGAAGACGGGCCGCTTCTGAATGCGCACCCACGACTCGGTTATGATGCCCAGGATGCCCTCGCTGCCGATGGCGAGCCGGTCGGGGCTGGGTCCCGCGCCGCTTCCCGGCAGACGCCGCGACTCCCACCAGCCGGACGGCGTTAGCATACGCACCGACTCCACGAAGTCGTCGATGTGGGTGTGGTTGGTGGCGTAGTGGCCCCCGGATCGGGTGGCGATCCAGCCGCCCAGCGTGGAGCCGGTGAAGCTCTGCGGAAAGTGGCGCAGAGTGAAGCCGCTGGGCCGGAGCTGGTCTTCCAGGGCGGGCCCGAACACGCCGGCCTGGATGCGCGCCGCCCTGGACACGCCGTCGATCTCCAGCACCCTGTCGAAGCGGCTCATGTCGATGGTAACGATGCCGTCGCAGCCCTCCGGGGGCGTGACTCCCTCGACCACTGACGACCCGCCGCCGTAGGGAATGGTGGCGTAGCCGCCGTTCGAGCACCACTCCAGGCAGGCCTCCAGCTCGTCGTCGCTGGAGGGATAAGCCACCACATCCGGCGGGTTCGGAAACTCGCCGAACACCGCGCGCTCCTTGTCCGCGCCGTAGGAGTGAGCGGCGCGCTCGTGATTGTCGGCGAAGCAGAAGCCGGCGATAGTGGCCGGAGGCGTAACTCGCGGCGGTCGCAGCCGCAGATCGCGCGCCCTGGGAATCGGCGGGGGCGTGAGCGACACGCCCAGCTTCTCCGAAAGCCCTTTCGCGTACTCGGCGCGCTGCGCGTCGGTGGGCTCGTCCGCCTCCAGCCCCCAGGTCCAGATGCTGCGTCTCGGCAGTGTCGGCAAGGCCACGTGTGCCCTCCTTTGCGCTCGTCGAGTGTGTGCGGGTGGGAGTGCATTGTAGCATCCACCGGTAGGCCGGCAAACGCGGAGGGACAGGCCCGTGGCCTGCCCCTCCTATAGCGTTGTTGGCGCTGGGGCTATGGCAAGCCCCATTCGCTTACTGCAAGTTGATGTCGGACGGGTTGCTCGCGCGCACCTTGGTGTGCCTCCGGAGCACCGGCGGCAGGTCGATCCGCAGGAAGTCGGGGATGTTGTTGTCCCCGGCCTTGCCGTTGGGCAGCGCCTCTTCCAGCAGGTGCTTGAGTTGCTCGTCGCGGTCATACGAGAGCTCGCCGCTTGCGAAGCCGGTGGCGATGATGGTGAGCTTGATCTCGTTCTCCATCTTGGAGTCGGTAACCATGCCGAAGATGATGTTGGCCTCGGAGTCCACCTTTCGCTGGATGACCTCGGCGGCCTCGTGCAACTCCATCAGCTTCAGGTCGCTGCCGCCGGTTATGTTGAAGAGCACGCCGCGCGCGCCGTCGATCGACACGTCCAGCAACGGGTTGGAGATGGCGCGCTGGGCGGCCTCGCGCGCTCTGTGCTCGCCGATGCCCCAGCCTATGGACATCCACGCGGGGCCGGCGTCCTGCATAATGGCCTGGATGTCGGCGAAGTCGAGGTTGATCTCTCCGGGCACGGTGACGAGCTCGGCAATGGACTGGACGCCCATGCGCAGCACGTCGTCGGCCAGCCGGAAGGCGTTCTCAGCGGTGATCTCCTCCTCGCAGATTACGCGAAGGCGCTCGTTGGGAATGGCCAGCAGGGTGTCCGTGTGCTGCTTGAGGCGGTTGATGCCGTCCTCGGCCACCTGCGAGCGGCGCAGACCCTCGAAGTCGAACGGGCGCGTCACCACGCCGACGGTCAGCGCGCCGGTCTCTTTGGCGAGCTGCGCCGCAACCGGAGCCGCGCCCGTGCCGGTTCCGCCGCCCATGCCCGCCGCGATGAACACCATGTCGGCGTCGCACATCGCCTCGTACAGCTCTTCCCTGCTCTCCTCGGCCGAGCGCATGCCCAGGTCCGGGTTGCCGCCGACGCCCTTGCCGCCGGTGAGATGCTCTCCGACTCGTATCCTCATGGGCACGTCGCACCGCTCGAGCGCCTGGTCGTCGGTGTTGACGACCATGTACTCCACGCCCGGTATGCGCTCTCTGTACATCCTGGAGACGGCGTTCGAGCCACCCCCTCCTACGCCTACGACCTTAATCCGCGCCACCGAATCGGGGTGCGTGTTGCTGACCGCCATTATGTCCCTCCCTTTTGTGTTGCCCCTGGTTGCTGCTTTGTATCGTGGCATCCGTTCCAGATACCGGGTTCGAGATGTTTCGCTAGTTCCTCAAAGCCCTGAACGGCCTGGTGAAGAAGGACCCTGCCCCGCTTTTGCCATTGGCGCCGTTCGTTTTGCCGTTGCCGTTGCCGTTGGTGTGGCCGTTGCCGTTGCCATTGGCGTGAGGGACGCTGCTGCTGTGAGCGCAGTTTCCATTGCCGGATTCGGCCTGGTCTGCCGCCCAGAGCAGTATGCCCGCGCTGGTGGAAAACGACGGAGCCCTCAGGCCGTCGGGCATGCCGACGTTGCCGTTCGGCGCGCCGATTCGTATGTTCGAACTGACCATCCTGCGCATCAGCTCGAGCAGCCCGGGCATAAGCGAAGCTCCGCCCGTAAGCACGATCCTCGCGTCGAAAGTGTTGCGAATGCCCGCGTCTATGAGCTTCATCTTGATGATCTCCGCAAGCTCCGCCGCGCGCTCACGCGTGAGCTGGCAGATATCGTGCAGGTGGACCCTCCGCTCTCTCGCCGGGCCAAGCACCTGGATCGTAATCTCCTCGTGGGCCGAGGCGCCTGCGGGGTCGGTGTGGGCGTGTTCCAGCTTTACACTCTCGGCCGTGGCGTACGAAGTGTCGTACATCAGCGCGATGTCGTTCGTGAAGTGGAAGCCGCCCACACCTATCGCTGTGGTGTAATGCGGCAATCCGTTGCGGAACACCACCATGTCGGTGGTGCCGCCGCCGATGTCGACCAGGGCGACTACCCCCTGCCGTTCGGCAGGATGCAGCACGGCTCGGCCGCTCGCCAGCGGCTCCAGCACCAGCCCATCCACCTCAATCTCCGCCTGTCGGACCGAGGCCATGAGCATGTCGACAAGTCCCTTGGCGCCCGAAATGACGTGCGTGGTCACGTCCATGCTGTTGGTGTGCATGCCGACAGGGCTGATGATGCCGGAGTTGCCGTCCAGCGTGTAGCTTGTAGAGAGCGCGTGAATGATGGTCCGGCCGGGGACCTCGGCGGCCTCGGCCACCTTCAGCGGCACGAGCGCCATGTCGTCGGTGGAGATGACGCCCTTCTGCCCCACCCAGTCCATCGTGTCCGTTCGATTGGTGAATTCGATGTGGGCGCCGGTGACTCCGACGTATGCCGACCTTATATCGACGCCGACAGACTTCTGGACGTCGGCCACCGCCACGCGTATCGCCCTAGCCGTCGCCTCTACGTCGTAGACTACGCCTTTCCTGAGCCCCTCGCACGGCACTACGCTATACGCCAAGACTTCTGGGTCTGCATAGCCGTCCTTGACTCCGACGACGACGCAAACCTTGGTTGTACCTACGTCGATCGCGGTTATCAGTCTTGGGTTTGCCATGAGTTCCTACCTCTATACCGTTGTACCGGATCTACGCCGGGTTTTGGGTTGTATGGTTGCTTTGGCGTTGAATCTTCTCGGCAACGCGCATTCGCGCGCTTCTGCTGCGGGGGTTGGCCTGCACCTCGTCGGACGATGGGCGGACCACCCTTCGGTTCACCAGCCGCAGACTGGCGGCGTGTTCGCATACGCATTGCGGCATCGCCGGCGGGCACACGCAGTCGGTGGCCTCTCGGGCCAGGGTGCGCTTGACCAGCCGGTCCTCCAGCGAGTGATAGCTTATGACCGCAAGCCTGCCGTTCGTGCCTAGCACCTCGATCGCCTGCTCCAATCCTCGTTCCAGGTTCTCCAACTCTCTGTTCACGTGCATTCGCAGCGCCTGAAACGTTCGGGTGGCTGGATGGACGCCACCCCTGCGGGGCCTTCTGCTGGCCGTTGCCACCACTCTCGCCAGTTCGGTGGTGGTCTCGATTGGCCTGTTGCGAACAATCGCGCCGGCTATCCGCCTCGCCGCCCGATCCTCTCCCAGCTCGAATATGATGTCCGCTAGCGCGGCCTCGGTGTAGCTGTTGACTACCTCGTAAGCCGACTCCCCCGCACCGGGGTCGAAACGCATATCCAGCCGCGCCTCCCTCGAAAAGCTGAATCCCCTGCTCGACGTCTCCACCTGCCGCGACGAAAAGCCCAGATCGAACAGGACTCCGTCCGCGCACAGGAACCCGTGCTCCCGCGACACCTCCGCGACATCCGCGAAGTTCGCATTCACCAGCGTCGCCCCAGGCCCGAAAGGGGCCAACTCGCGGCTCGCCGCCTCGATAGCTTCGGCGTCCAGGTCCAGGCCCAGAACGCGCGGGCTCGGCTCGGCGGCCGTCAGGATGGCCAGTGAGTGCCCGCCTTCCCCAACGTTGCAGTCGATGTACCTGCCCCCGGGCCGTACCCCGAGGGCGTTCACGACCTCCCGCGCCATTACCGGCGTATGAAATCGCCTCAATACCACACCGTACCGCGGGGCCGATCCCGCCTCGCTGCCCCGGTCTGTACTGGCGCCGCGCTTCCCTGCGAACAGGGCCTGCGGGCTGTGTCCAGGCAATCGTGGTAAGATTGGGACTACCCGATACACTCCGGCAGCTTGGGCAAAAGTGTCACAGACGTACGCAGGCGCTTGCAAGGCAAAATCGCCCTAGTTTTGTACAGAGTATATTCTTCTGCATAGCCAAAATATCAGGAGGCGGACAATCTTCAAGTACGCGATTCTCACCATCAGCGACGCGGGCTCCAAGGGCGAACGCGTCGACACCAGCGGCGACACCATCGCCGAGATGATGGACGGCGGCACGTTCGAGCTGGGCCTGCGCGACATCGTCCCGGACGAGCGCGACCAGATAGCGCAACGGCTGATCGACTGGTGCGACTCGGAGGGGCTGGACCTGCTGCTCACCACGGGCGGCACCGGCCTGGGCCCGCGCGACGTAACGCCCGAGGCCACACGCCAGGTGCTGGACGTGGAGGCCCCGGGCATCGCCGAGGCCATGCGCATGCAGACACTGGCGAACACCCCGCTGGCCATGCTCAGCCGGTCTACTGCCGGCGTGCGCTCCGGCTGCCTCATCGTCAACCTGCCCGGAAGCCCGAAGGCGGTGCGCGAGTGCCTGGACGTGGCGCTGCCGGCGCTGCCCCACGCCCTGGAGATGGTGAAGGGATGGCGGACGCACTAGCGACCCCGACGCGCTTTCACGTTCTCACCATATTCCCCGCCATGTTCACCAGCCCCTTCTCCGAGGGCATCATGGCGAGGGCCATCGCGAACGGCCTCGTCGAGGTGCGCCCACACGACATTCGCGACCACGCCCGCGACAACCACCGCACGGTAGACGACTACCCGTTCGGCGGCGGCCCGGGCATGCTGATGAAGGCGGAGCCGCTGTTCGACGCGGTGGAGGCGACGCTCTCGACCGCCCGCGACTCCGACTGCCCTGTCATCCTGCTCTCGCCCCAGGGCCGCCCGCTGACGCAGTCCGTGGTGGAAGAGCTGGCGCGCGTGCCGGAGATGGTGCTGGTGTGCGGGCGCTACGAGGGCGTGGACGAGCGGGTCCGGGACCACCTCGTCACGGACGAGATAAGCATCGGAGACTACGTGCTCAGCGGCGGCGAGCTGGCCGCGATGGTGATCATCGACGCCGTTTGCCGCCTGCTGCCGGGCGTCGTCGGCTCGATCGCGTCCACCGAGGACGACAGCTTCACCACCGGCCTCATCCAGAATCCACAGTACACCCGGCCCGCCGAGTACAGGGGCTGGCGTGTGCCCGACACGCTGCTGTCCGGCAACCACGCCGAGATCGCGCGATGGCGCAGGCGCGAGTCCTTACGCAAGACGCTCCGCCGCCGGCCCGACCTGCTGGAGACCGCCGATCTATCCCACGACGACAAGCAGTACTTGAGCGAGCTACGACAAGACCAGACCTTCCGGTAGTCCCTTCCTCTTCTGTTTGGGGAAAGGTTCCGAGTTATCCCTTCCCCCTCGCAGGGGGAAGGTTAGGATGGGGGTGATTAAAAGGAAACATGAGAAACACAACCAGACTGCGGCAGATGCTGAACGAGCCGGGCATAATCGTCGCCCCCGGCGCCTACGACTGCCTCACCGCCAAGATCATCGAGCGCGAGGGCTTCCCCGCCGTCTACATGACCGGCGCGGGCACCTCCGTGTCCAGGCTCGGAATGCCCGACCTGGGCCTCGCCTCCGTGTCCGAGATGGTCGCCAACGCCGAGGCGATCGCCGACGCCGTGGACGTGCCGCTCATCGCGGACGCCGACACCGGCTACGGCGGCACGCTCAACGTCCGCCGCACCATACGCCAGTACGAGCGCGCCGGAGTAGCCGCCGTGCACATCGAGGACCAGGAGTCGCCCAAACGCTGCGGACACCTGGACGACAAGCGGGTGGTGTCCACCGAGGAGATGGTGCGCAGGCTCCGCGCCGCCGTGGACGCGCGCACCGACGACGACTTCGTCATCATCGCACGCACCGACGCCCTCGCCGTCACCGACTGGGACGACACCATGACGCGCTGCGAGGCCTACCTGGAGGCGGGCGCCGACGTGCTGTTCGTGGAGGCGCTCCGCACCCCCGGGCAGGCCGCACAGGTCGTGCGCACGTTCGACGTGCCCATGCTCTACAACTTCATCGAGACCGGCAAGTCGCCGCGTCTCTCCGCGTCTGAGTTGGAGGAGATGGGCTACAAGATTGTCATCTTCCCGGTCAGCGCCTTCACCATGGTTGGCGAAATGGTGTCTCGCCTCATGCGCGAGTTGAGAGAAAGCGGCACCACTCAGCGCATGATCGATTACATGCTCGGGCTGGAGGAGTGCTTCGACATGGTGGGACTGCACGACATGCTGTCGATAGACGCCGCCTACGCCGAGGACGCCGCCGCGACGCCGAGCTAGCGCCCCCCGCGCGCCTCCGCGGCACGCCCGCGCCCCAGAAGCACGCCCGCGAGCCGCGCCAGCGACGGCGCCGCCACCGGCCCCAGCGACAGCAGCAGTGACCGGAACTCGCGGTTGCCCGCCGCGCGCAGTATCGTCTCGCTGTGCCAGTCGAACGAGAAGTGCCGCGAACCCACCAACTCGTCGCACATGCCGTCGCCCACCACGCGAGAGAGAAGGCGCTCGATCTGGCTGTCCGCGAGCGTGGAGTAGAGCAGCCGCGCCAGGTAGCCCACGCGTAGCTCCCTGCCCAGCAGCGCCTTCCACGCCCGCTCGTAGCCCGCCAGCCGCCGCGCCGAGAAGTCGCCCGCCTCGAACGCGCCCGCGGCGGCCTCGGCCGCCAGTTCGCCCGAAAGCTGCGCGTAGTAGATGCCGCCGCCCGTGGTCGGCTTCACCTGCCCCGCGGCGTCCCCCACAACCAGCACCCTGTCCGCGAACGTCCTCGGAGGCGGCCTCAGCGGTATGCCCCAGCTCCGCACCCGACCGGCGACGCGCCGCACCTTGCCATCGCGTGAGAGGCAGCGCAGAAAGTCGTCCATGTGGCCGTTCAGCCGCTCCTGCGACATCAGCCCCGCCAGCGCGGTGGACTCGCCCGTGGGCACCAGCCAGCCGAACGAACCCGGCGCGATGCTCCGTCCCAGGTACACCTCCGCGTCCTCCACGCCGTCCGTCTCCACCTCCACCTGCGAGCCGATCATCAGGTCGCGCCGCCGCCCCCTGGGCAGCCCCGCCATGTCCAGCAGCGGCGACCGGAAGCCGCTCGCTACCACCAGCATCTCGCCGCGAAAACGGCCGCTGCCCACCTCGCCCTCGGTGGTCACCTCGACTCCGCCCGCCCGCACCTCCAGGCCGGTCACGCGCGCCCCCAGCCGGTACTCCGCTCCCGCCTCACTGGCGCGCCGCGCGATGCCGGCGACGTAAGCGGCGCGGTCGATGACGGTCGCCTGCGGCTCACCACGCTCGATACGGTAGCGGTTGCCTGCCGGCGAAACCACAGTCGCGGCGTTCGCTCGATGGTGCACCACCGAGCTGTCCGGCGGAAAGCGCCGCACGCAATCGATGCCGATGATGCCGGTGCACAGCTTGTCGCCCACCGCCTGCCCTGAGCTTGCCGAAGGGTCGCGCCGCCAGTCCAGCACCGCGACGCGACGGCCGCGCTCCGCCAGCCCGAGCGCAGTCTGGTTGCCGGCGGGCCCCGCGCCCACCACTATGGCGTCAAACGATTCCATGTTGCTTCCATGCACACTTGCGGCCCGCAAATCGAGCCGCATAGAATTATGGTGCGCGGCGGGGCGGGCCGCAACCCTCGCAGGGGCCTCCCGCCGCCCCACATTCCCCGCATGACAGGAGGCGCAGTTGACCGTTCGCAAGGCCGTGATACCCGTGGCGGGCTTCGGCACGCGCTTCCTACCCGCCACCCGCTCGGTGCCCAAGGTGCTCATCCCCGTGCTGGACCGGCCGCCCCTGCACCTGGCCGTGGAGGAGGCCGCGCGCGCCGGAATCGACCACGTCGTGCTCGTCGTCTCCCCGGGCCAGCAGTCCATAGCCGACTACTTCACGCCCAAGCCGGCAATCGAGGACGCCCTGGAGCGCCGGGGCAACCACGCCCTGCTGGGCCTCATGCGCGAAATCGCGCGAATGGCGGACGTTAGCTGCGTCACCCAGCGCGAGCCGCTCGGCCTGGGTCACGCCGTGCTTATGGCGCGCGACGCCGTGGGCGACGACCCGTTCGGCGTGCTACTGCCCGACGACGTGATCTGGAGCGACGCGCCCACCATCGGCAGCATGACGGAGCGCCACGCCGAACTGGGCGGACCCGTAATCGCGGTGAAGCGCGTTCCCGACGAGGCGGTGCCCAGCCTGGGTATCGTGGACGTCCGGGAAGCCTCGGGCGCGCTGTCCCGAATCACCGGCATGGTGGAAAAGCCCCGCTTGGAGGACGCGCCGTCCAACCTCGCCATCATAGGCCGCTACGTGCTGCCCCCGCAGATTTTCGACGCGCTTGAGCAAGTAGCGCCCGGCGCGGGCGGCGAGATACAGCTCACCGACGCCATCGCCGCGCTGCTCCCCACCCAGGCCGCCCACGCCTACGAGTTCCCCGGCGTCCACTTCGACGTCGGCACTCCGCTCGGCCTGCTCAAGGCGTCGGCTTACGACGCGCTGCGCCGCCCCGACACCGCCGCCGAGTTCCGGCGCTGGCTGTCCGAGACGCTGTAGCGTCCCATGCCGTCGCACCGCCGCGAGAAGCGCCCGTGAACTGGCGCGGCGACCCCAACCTGAGCCACATGAGCGACGACGACTACCTGCGCCAGCTCATCCAGCACCTGACCGACCTGGCGCACGCCAACCCGGACGACGCGCGCACGCTCTTTCTGCGCGGCAACGCCTACCTCGACCGCGGCGACTCCGAAAACGCCATCGCCGACTACTCCCGCGTGCTGGAGCTGACGCCCGAAGACGCCGTGGCCCTCAACAACCGAGGCATCGCGCTGCGGCAGACCGGCGACCCCGACGCCGCCATCAGGGACTACGCCAGGGCAATCGAGCTCGATCCCGAATACAGGGACGCCCACAACAACATGGGCATCGCCCTCTCGGACAAGGGGGAGTACGACCAAGCCATCGCCTGCTACACAGAGGCCATCCGCATCGACCCGGCCTACTGGTACGCCTACAACGACCGCGGCCTGGCCCTGTGGGCCGTTGGAAGGCGCGACGAGGCGCAGCGCGACTACGAGACGGTAAAGAGGCTGCTGGCCGGCTGAGGGACTATCCGATAAGTCCCTTCCCGCTCGCAGGGGGAAGGTTAGGATGGGGGTGAAGGCCTGGCCGTCGGATTGGCTCTAAGTGCGCCTTCCCCCAATCCGGCACCCGAACCCGATGCGCCGCCGGTTGTCGGCGACCCACCTGTACGCCCTGCTACCGAGCGCGCCCATGCCCGGAAGCCACGCCAGCGGCGCGAGCGGCATCAGCAGCGGCATCCGCACGGTCAGCGCGCGGAAGGCGTAGTACCCCTCGAACAGCCGCCCGTCCTCCGCGCGCAGGTACGCCGCGCGGTCGAGGGCGGCCCACGTAAGGCCGTCGGGCGGCTCGGCCAGCGATTGGTACGTCTGCCACCGCACCCGGCCCGTCACGTCCAGCGCCGACAGGCAACGCCGCACGGCGCGGCAGTAACCGCAGTCGCCGTCGTACAGCATCGTATCCATCGGCCACTCCACTCGCGCGCGGCTGTTCCTCAGATGGCTAGACGGCACGCCCTACAGCGACTACAGCGACGCCTGCCTGCTGTGAATGCCCGTCGCGCCGCTGGGCCTCGCCGGGTTCACTTCCTCCGTCTGCGGCGTCCCGTTGCTCTCCACCGCGCGCACCTCGAAGGTGTGCCTGCCCGCCTCGAATGGCCAGTCGTACCTCCAGATCACCCAGGTAGTGCCGGAGAGCGGCGACCTGAGCCGCGCCTCGTGCCAGGGGCCTTCGCCGTCGACGCGCACCTCCACCCGCGACACGCCGCGCGCGCCCGCGTGTGCGATGCCGCCGACCGGGACCAGCCGATCGTCCCCCTCCTCGATGATCGAGTCGATCGCTACCGTGTCGACAACCGAAGTGGTGTGCATGCGCGCGATCTCGTCCCAGCCCCGCTCCACCCAGTAGCCGTCCCTCACCCCGCTCTCGCTCACAACCTCGATTCCGGTGATCCACTTGGGCTGCTTCATGCCATACCGGTCCGGGATCCAGATTCTCAGCGGAAAGCCGTGATCGAACGGGATGGGCCGTCCGTCCCAGGCGTACGCCAGCATGATACGAGGGTCCGACTCTATCAGGTCCAGCGCCACCGTCTCGTAGAAGCCGTCGCCGCTGGTGATGTCCAGGTAGCGCGCCTCCTCGGTCGGCTGCACGTCCCTGAGAATGTCTTGTAGGCTCACGCCCGTCCAGTAGGTCGTGCTTATCAGGTCGCCCCCAACGCTGTTGGATATGCAGGAGAGCGTGACGAACTCGCTCCTGGGCTCGTATTTGTTCATCAGGTCGTCGAGCGTGAACTCAGTCGGCGCGTTCACCAGCCCGACTATCGGCAGCGTATACGTGGCTCCATCGATCAGCGTCGGCTCGGAGCGGATGAACACCTTGTAGTGGTCCCTCACCTGAGTGTACTCGGGGCGGGTACCCAGCGCCGGCTTCACCGGATCGTCCTCGTTGGGCAGCTCGATCATGGCGGCCGCGTCGGGCATGCTCCCCTCCGCCGCGGCCAGTTCCTCCTCAAGCCTGCTCTGGTCGCTCATCGACAGCACCCGGCCCAGTCCGACGCCGGCCACCGTCACCGCCGCCGTCGCCGCGCCAACCCGGATGAGGAACTGGCGCCGCCCGTACACCACCACCGATCTGTCCCCGTCCTCCGATTCGTAAACGGTCGAGGTCGCCAGCACCAGCCTGCGCGCCACCCAGACGGAGGCGAACCCCCAGACCAGGAACAGCGCCAGCAGCCACACAAAGACGAGGATGAGGCTCGCCGACGACTGCGTGATGCTGACTGTCATCAGCGCCACCACCAACCCAACGACCGCGCCGATGAGCAGCCCCACCTCGCGCCTCAGCTCCGGCCCGCGCCACTGCACGATGGCGTAGACCACCGCGGTCGCGACAACTCCAGCGATGAAGAACCCGCCGACGGCCATGATCTGCTCAGCAGTCTTGGCGAAGTCCTTCACGCTCAGGCCGACGAACATCAGCAGCTCGATCATCGTGTCGATGCCGAACGTCACCAGCGGCCCCGGCAGCTCGCGGGCAACCAGGTCGAACGTGTCGAAAGGGGGGAATGACAGGTCCAGCCACCTGTCGGCCAAGTACATCAAGGCGACCATCGGCGCCGACAGCATGACGCCGGTCAGGACTGCGAGTCCGAAGCTGCGTATTTTCATCGAACCGGCTCCCGTATCAAGCTCAGGTATCCCATTTTATGCCAGTGTAACAGATTTGAGATATCGTGAAACACTTGCGGAAAGTCACTCGATTCGGAGGCCAAAACCCATTGACGCGAACGTATGTACTGCTATAACCTATTCGCCACGATGCTCGCGCCTATAGCGAGGCGCGGGCCGGAAAGAGCCAAACAATTTCAGGAGGACCAGCACATGGGTAACCCGGTAGTCCATTTCGAGATAGGCGGCAAGGACGCCCAGAAGATGCGCGAGTTCTACGGCAGTCTGTTCGACTGGGAGCTGGAGGTACACGACATCATGGGCGGCTACACCACGGCGGCCGTCGGCGAGGGCGGAATAGGCGGAGGTCTGGTGCAGTGCACGCCTCCCATGCCGCCCAACTACACCGCGTTCTACGTCCAGGTCGACGACGTGCAGGCCGCGCTGGACAAGGCGGGATCCTTGGGCGCCAGCACGCTGCTGCCGCCCACCCCCATCCCCGGCGTCGGCACCATGGGCATGTTCTCCGACCCGGACGGCAACGCCATAGGCCTCTTCAAGGAAGAGTAGCAACCGGTTGTCCCTTCCCCCTTGACGGGGGAAGGTTAGGATGGGGGTGACGCCGCCGCCTACCTCGGCTCCACGAACGCCAGGATGCTCGCCGGGTTGTGCACCAGTATCTTCTCGATGGCCTCGTCGGTGTACCCCCGCGCCCGCATCCTGGGCACTATGCTGTGCAGGATGTAGAAGTACCCGTGCCCGCCATAGCGCACCAGCCGCTGCTTGGCGCAGATGTCGTGCGCGACCACGATCTTGTCGCCGTACCCCAGCGAAATGACGTACGCGATGTCGTCCATCTTGCGCGCGTCCCCCGGCATGTCGATCTCGGTGTTGAGCGCGTAGAACGACTGCTCCGAGCCGAACAGGTCCCACTCCAGGTAGCATCCGCTCTCGGCGATGCTCTTCAGCGTCTCGTGCAGGAACACCGTCCGGTCCAGGTGGCCGATGATGGTGCGGCTCAGGTCGGTTCCAACCTCGCTCAGCACCTCGATGATCTCCAGCGGCGCCGTCTCGTCCCGCCCCGGGTGAATCAGCAGCGGCGCGCCCGTGGCGAGCTGCGCCCGTCCCGACGCCCGCAGCACCTTGCGCTCGTTGTCCGTCAGCGGCCAGCTACAGCCCACCTCGCCGATGATTCCGGAGCGTATGCCCGTGCCGTCCACGCCCTCCGTCACGTCCTCCACTATCTTCTCGAATATCGAGTCCTCCGAGCGGTCGTCCATGTCCTCCGGGTGCGCCGGCGCCACGTAGTGCGACGCGCCCATGATGACGTTTATACCCGTGGCCCTGGCTATGCGGGCGAGTCCGACGGGGTCGCGGGCTATGCCGATGCTGGTGGCGTCCACGATAGAGCCGCCGCCGAACTGCTTGTACAGATTCACCTCATCGATGGCCGTCTCGACGTCGAAAAGCTGGCCGTTGTCCCAGTTGACCATGTTGTGGTGTCGAACGTAGCCCAGAATCTCCTGCGACATGGGCTGCCTGATAAAGGCTCTTCCGCTCGCCTCCGACGGCTCCTGCCGGAACCACGCCAGGTTTATCAGCAGGTGCTCGTGCGTGAGCGTCGCGCCGAGCTGCTCGGGCGGCACCAGCCCATCAACCGTCTGAACCATGCCAACGCTGCTATGCTCCGACATCGGGGCCTCCTTCTATCTACGCGGTGCTGCATCCTTAGCGGTATCCGGTCGCGGCGCCGCGCTCCGCCCACGGCCGGACGGCGCCGGATGCGCGGCATTGTACACGAACAGCGCCCGCGGCGTGGGGAAGAGGGTTCACTTGACGTCAGGCTCCAGACGCCAGAGGCAGGCAAGTACCGGAATGTCTAAGAACTGCGTGACCAAGCCCCACCTGGAAGCATTCCAACCGTGAATTCTGTGTCGAAATAGACCGGGAGGGCCTTTGACTTTCGGTTACTCGCCGCCGAATCATTTGACAATCTCCGCGCGCAAAGGCTAGGCTCTCCACTAATGCAACCTGGCGCAGAGAGAGTAGGAGAACGTGAGGGAACCGGACAGGAGGGTCAACGTGGGAAGCACTGATCATGCCATTCTCCTCACGCAAGTAGTCACTGAAGAAGATGGTCAGTACGTGTCGCACTGCCCAGAGTTGGGAACAGTAAGCTGCGGCTCAACGATAGACGAGGCTTTTGCCAACCTCGAGGAGGCTATCGAGGTCCACCTGAACGCCCTGGAGGAAGTCGAAGAGGAGTAGGCAGTCACCCCCCCTCGCCGCCCCCAACTTGACCCCCTCCCGCGCCTGCCAATATAATCGCCCGCGTTGACAACCGCCGCCGGCGCGCCCGCCGGCCCAGCTTCGTGGAGGTTTCGCGCGATGAGAATTGGCGCCGGGCTATCCGGCTCGCTTAAAGATGCCCCGGAGGCCGCCCGGCTCATAGAGGACCGCGGCTACGACTTCCTCACCACCGGCGAAAGCTCCCACAACCCCTTCCTGCCCATCACCCTCGCCGCGGAGCACACCAGCCGCGTCGACCTCGTTACCTCAATCGCCCTCGCCTTCGCCCGCAGCCCCATGGACTCCGCCTACATCGCCTGGGATCTCCAGCGCCTGTCCGGCGGCAGGTTCGTCCTCGGACTCGGCAGCCAGGTCAGGGGCCACGTCATCAGACGCTACAACATGGACTGGTCCGCCCCCGCACGCCGTATGCGCGACTACGTGCTCGCCATGCGCGCCGTGTGGGACAACTGGCAGAACGGCGGCAGGCTCGACTTCAAGAGCGACCACTTCAACTTCAACCTCATGCCGCCCTTCTTCAACCCCGGCCCAATCGAGCACCCAAACGTCCGCGTCTACCTCGCCGCGGTCAACCCGCTCATGCTCAGGGTGGCAGGCGAGGTGTGCGACGGCGTGCTGCTACATCCCTTCAACACCGCCAAGTACACCGAGGAGACCGTGCTCCCCAACCTCAAGCGCGGCGCCGAGTCGGCGGGACGCTCGCTCGCTGACGTGGAAGTGAGCGGCGGCATCCTGCTGGCGACCGGCGCGAACGACGAGGAGATCGCAGCCAGCAGGCAGGCCATGAAGGCCCGCATCGCCTTCTACGGCTCCACCCGCGTCTACGCCCCCGTGCTGAACGCCCACGGCTGGAACGACACCGCCCAGAAGCTCTACCGCATGTCCGTGGATGGTCAGTGGTCTGAGATGCCCGGCGAGATCACCGACGAGATGCTGGAGACGTTCGCCGTCACCGGCAACTACGACGAGATAGTGGACAAGATCAAGCAGCGCTTCGGCGGCTACGCCGACTCCACCACCTTCTCGATCCCCGTGCGCGCCCCCGGCGACGAGGAGCGTCTCCGCGCCATGGTCAACAGCCTGCGGGCAGCCTAGCCCCTATTCCCTTTAGTCCCCTCTCCCCTGGTGGGAGAGGGTTAGGGTGAGGGGGATGGGGGTGAAGGCGCCCCCTACAACTGCATCAGCCGTTCGAGCCGCCGCACCCCCCGGCACGACCCCACCACCGCCATGTTCAGCTTGTCGGTGACCAGCACCTGGTTGCTCACGCGGTCCAGGTCGTCCACCGTCACGGCGTTCACTCGCTCCACCACGTCGTCCACGTCCAGGATTCGCCCCAGCAGCAGCTCCTGGTTGCCTATCCACCCCGCCACGGCGCGCGTGTCCTCCATGCGCAGCATCATGCGGCCCGAAATCAGCCGCTTGGCCCGCTCCAACTCGTCCTCCGACACGTTGCCGCGCAGGCCGCCCACCTCCGCCAGTATCAGCTCCACCGCCTCGTAGATGCGAGAGGGGTCCACGCCCGCCGTCACGATGAACGCGCCGCAGTCCAGGAAGTGCGACACACCGCTGTGCACGTCGTAGGCCAGCCCGCCCTTCTCGCGCACTTCCACGAAAAGCCGGCTGCTCATCCCCTCGCCCAGAATCACGCTCAGCACGTCCAGCGCGTACCGGTCCGGGTCCACGATGGACATACCGGGCAAGCCGATGCACAGGTGCGTCTGCTCGGTCTTGCGATACTCCACTCGCAGTTGGGGCGACTGCTGGGTGTGGGTGACCGGACTCCATCCGCGCGCCTGTGCCGTCGGCCAGTCCTCGCTCAGCTCCCCCACCTGGCGAACGACGTCCTCGTGGCGCACGTTGCCGGCCACGCTCACCACCACGTTGCCCGGCGTGTAGTACTCGCCCAGGTGCTCGAGCATCATCTCGCGCGTGATGTCCCCGATGGACTGCTTGGTGCCGCCGATTTCGCGCCCCATGGCGTGCTCGGGCCACATCAGCTCGTCGATCAACGAGTCCGCCCTGTACGTCGGGTAGTCGTTGATCATGTTCAGTTCCTCGATCACCACCTGGCGCTCCTTCTCGACGCTCTCGCTCTCGAACAGCGAGTTGCGAAGGATGTCCATAAGCAGGTCCAGGCTCTCTTCGAAGTGCGGCTGCGCCACCTTGCACCAGTAGACGGTCAGTTCATGCTCGGTGCCGGCGTTTATCATGCCGCCCGTGCCCTCCACGGTCGAGCTTATCTCCACCGGCGTGGGACGACGCTCCGTGCCCTTGAAGAGCATGTGCTCTATGAAGTGGGATATCCCCGCCCGTTCGTCCGCCTCGTAGCGCGAGCCGACGCCCACGTACACGTTGACGCTGACCGAGCGGGTGAGGGGCATTTCGCACGTCGTAACGCGCAGGCCGTTGGGCAGAGTGGTCTTCTGAAAGGGGTTGGCGTAGGCGACGGATTGCTTATCCATGCCAAAATTGTAAACGCGCACTTTTCGGCGCGTCAATGAACAGCACGTCCGCGTTTTGGGCCAACCGGCTCACCTTCCGAACTGTCCCTTCCCACTCGCAGGGGGAAGGGCCTGCCCTGAGCTTGCCGAATGGGTCAGGATGGGGGTGAAGACGAGCGCACCTGCACTCCCGCCCGCTCCTCCTGTATCTGCGCCACCGCGCCAGCCGCCAGCCGTCCAAGGCCCCTGTTCTGCCCCTCGATGTACCGCTGCTGCACCAGGTTGCCCAGCTCCAGCGGCACGCGCAGCCGCCTCGCCATCTCGGTCGCCAGTCCCACGTCCTTAGCCGCCAGGTCTAGCTGGAACCCCGGCTCGAAGTTGCCCGCGAACAGCCCGTTGGGCATTCCCCGCATGGAGCGGGTGTCGCCCGTGCTGCGCGAGATCGCGTCGAACAGCGTCTCCGGCGGAGCGCCCGCCTTCACGCCCAGCGTGAACGCCTCGGAAAGCAGCACGCCCAGACTCAGCCCTATGAAGTTGTTGGTGATCTTGCATATCGCGCCCGAGCCCAGCGGCCCGCAGTACATCACCTGGTTTCCTATGATCGACAGGACGGACTCGTACCTGTCGTACACGTCCTTGTCGCCGCCCACCATGATGCACAGCGACCCGTCCTCCGCGCCCACCGTGCCGCCGCTCACCGGCGCGTCCAGCACGTTCACGCCCCGCTCCTCCGCCTGCGCCGCGATGCGCGAGATGGTGTCCGGGTCCGTCGTGCTCAGGTCGAACAGCGCGGTGCCCGGAGCCGCGCCGCTCAGGACGCCGCCCTCGCCCGCGGCCACCTCCTCCACGTCCTGCGGTCTCGGCAGCGACGTGAACACCACGCCGCACGCCTCCGCCACGGCACGCGGGCTGTCTGCCCACTCCGCGCCCATCTCCAGCAGCTCCTCCGCGGCCTCCCTGCGTATGTCGAACAGCGTCAGCTCGTGCCCGCCGTTCAGCAGATTGCGGGCCATGTGCCGGCCCATGAACCCCACGCCTATGAATCCTATACGCATATCGTCTCCTGCCAGGCCCGCCGCGCGCGGAAACGGTCCATCGTCGCCGGTCTGTCGCGGTCCGGGCGTGCTAACCCAAGTATGCGCGAATCTGTTATATAATGAAAGCGCGTGTCTCAAGCGCCTTCGTCCCCGCCCGCCGCGCCTGCGCGTCGGCCGCCAATTCCCTGCGCGAGTTTGCCATGAACCCCACCAAGACCCTTGCTATCGGCCTGATGTTGGCCGCGGTCGCCCTCTTCGCCGCGGTGTCGTGTGGCGAGAGCGAACCCGCTCCGACGGTCACCGTCGCCGGCACTGTCGCTCCCGCCCCGGACACCAACGGCGCCGCCCCGGCAACCCCGGCCGCCGCTGTAACCGCGCCCACCGCCGCGCCAGCCGCGCCGACGGCCGCCCCCGCGCCGGAGCCGACCGTCGCGTCCACGGAGTCCGTCGCCGACAAGCTCCTGCCTGCCATCACCCCCGCGCCGGGGTTCCGCAACGTCACAAGCTGGATCAACACCGAGCCGTTCACGCTCGAAGACCAGCGCGGCAAGGTGGTGCTGATAGACTTCTGGACCTACACCTGCATCAACTGCATTCGCACCCTGCCCTACATCAAGTCCTGGCACGCCAAGTACGCCGACAGTGGTCTCGTCATCGTGGGCGTACACGCGCCCGAGTTCGAGTTCGAGAAGGACCGCGAGAACGTGATCGACGCCATGGAGGAGTTCGGCCTCGAGTACGCCGTCTTCCAGGACAACGACTTCGGCACCTGGCGCAACTACAACAACCGCTACTGGCCCGCCAAGTACCTCATCGACAAGGACGGCTATATCCGCTACACCCACTTCGGCGAGGGCAAGTACCAGGAGACCGAAGACCTCATTCGCGTCCTGCTGGAGGACGCCGGCGCCGACCTGAGCGGCATCTCCCCAGAGTCCGCGCCCGAACCCGTGCGCGATTCCGCCGCCAACGTCGCCGACCCGTCCATGCTCCAGACCCGCGAGCTGTACGCCGGCTTCGAGCGCAACTTCGGCGCAATCCAGTCGCAGGCGATTCCTCCCTACATACTGCACCCCGAATACTACGAAAAGGTCGATGCAGAGGTGCTCTACACCGACCCCGGCGACCACCGGAACCAGTTCCTGTACCTCCACGGGCTCTGGCGCAACGAGGCCGAGCGTCTCGTACACGCGCGCAAGACCGAAGGCTACGAAGACTACGTGGCCCTCAAGTTTTACGGCACCAGCGTAAACGTGGTGATGGGCCTGGAGGAGTCGCAGGAGCCGTACACCGTGAGGGTCACGCTGGACGACCAGCCGCTGACGGCCGCCCAGGCCGGGGTCGACGTGATGTTCGGCGCCGAAGGCGACACCTACGTGCTGGTCGAAGAGTCTCGCATGTACAACCTCATCAACCTTCCGGAGTACGGTGGCAGCGAGCTGAAGCTCAGCTCCGAGTCCGACGAGTTCTCGGTGTTCGCATTCACTTTCGGCGCCTACGAGGGCGGCGAGCCACAACCACAGTCGTAGTCCCGGGGGCCTACCTCGATGAAGGCTAAGCTGCTGTTTACTATGGCCCTGGTGCTGCTGGCCGCCGCCGGCTGCTCCGGCGTGTCCGAGCCCGAAACCGCCGAACCGCCCGAACAGGCGCAGGCCGTCACCGGCCCGCCAAAGGAAGCGCCGCTCATAAAGGGGCCCGTCTCCGACTCCGGCCTGCAGATCATCTTCGGCACCCCCGACCTCGGCGTCGGCCCCAACCGCATAGGCTTCGTCCTCACGTCGCCGGACGGCATCGTCACCTCGCCCGCCGTCCGCGTGGCCTCCGAGTACCTGCCGGAGGGCGGCGGCCCCGCCGAGCACGGGCAGACCGCCCTTGCCGTCTTCCGACCCTGGCCCTACGGCACCCGCGGGCTGTACACCACCAACCTCGACTTCCCCACCGCCGGCGATTGGGCGCTGCGCGTGAGCGTGCTCGACCTCGCGGCCGGCGGCGAAAGCGACACCGCCGAGCTCTTCTTCCCGGTTGCGGAGAAGGCCCACGCGCCCGCCACCGGTCAGCCCGCCGTGGCGAGCGACAGCAAGACCCTCGCCGACGTGCCCGGCTTCGAGCAAATTACGACCGGCTCGCTCCACGACGGCGACCTCTACCAGGTCTCTATCGCCGACGCCGTGGAGAGCGGCCGCCCCGCGGTGATCGTGTTCGCCAGCCCCGCCTTCTGCACCAACGCCGTCTGCGGCCCGCAGGTGGACGTCCTCAAGGAGCTCAAGGACAAGTACCGCGACCAGGCCAACTTCATCCACGTGGACTACTTCGACAACCCGGACGAAATCCAGGGCGACCTCGACAGGGCTATCGTGTCCCCCACAGTGCTGGAGTGGAACCTGCCGAGCACCGAGTGGTCCTTCGTGCTCGACGAAGAGGGCGTGGTAGCGGCGCGGTTCGAGGCGTTCGCGACGCTCGAGGAGCTGGAGGAGGCCCTCCTCGACGTGCTATGACACGTCCGGCGTTCCTCGCGCGAATCATGTCCAAGCTCAGGCGCGCCGCATGGTCGTTTAACGATATTCTGCCGCCGTACCGCACCGTAGAGGGCTACCTGGAGACCAAGGCGCGAGGCCTGGAGTCGGGCAGACACTTCATCTGGGTCGCCTCGACCAGGATAGAGGTGGACGCCGAGACGTTCGATCTGCTCATAGTCGGCGAGAACATGCGCGTGATGTGCACCAAGAGCTACCGCGCCATCAACATCGATCGCCTCATACCCGGCAGCGGCCCGGGCTGACAAGGACAGGCCTCGCTGCTAGCAGGCCCTCCGAATTGTCCCTTCCCCCTTGACGGGGGAAGGTCAGGATGGGGGTGACGGTGAAAGCGCGCGCCTACAATGCCTCCGCCAGCACCTCCGCCAGGTGCAGCGCGCGCCGACCCGTCCCCTGCTCGATCTGCTGCCGGCACGACACCCCCTCCGCCACAACTCCCACTCCCTCGTCGTGCGACCGGATCGCCGGAAACAGCGTCTGCTCCCCGATCTGCATCGAAATGTCGTAGTGCTCCTTCTCGAAGCCGAACGACCCCGCCATGCCGCAGCAGCCCGACGGTATCTCCGCCGCGTCGCACCCCGGCAGCGCCCGTAGCACCCGCATGGCCGCCTGCGTCCCCACCAGCGCCTTCTGGTGACAGTGGCCGTGCAGCAGCACGCGCTCCGGCGGCCGCGAAAACTCCAGCGTCGCGCCCTCCTCCTCTATGGCGTGCAGCACGAACTCCTCCAGCAGCATCGTATTCTCGCTGACGCTGCGGGCGTCGTCTCCTCCCAGCAGGTCCACGTAGTCGTCCCGGAAGCTCAGTATGCAGCTCGGCTCGATTCCCACCAGCTTGGCCCCGCTCTGGACGTGCGGCAGCACCGAGCGCACGTTCGCCGCCGCGCTCCGCTTCGCCTTGTCCATCATCCCCTTGGACAGCATCGGCCGGCCGCAGCACCGCACGCGCGGCACGATAACCTCGTAGCCCAGCGCCTCCAGCACCTTCACCGAGGCCATCCCCAGGTTGGGGTGATTGTAGTTGGTGAACGTGTCCGGATACAGCACCACCTGGCCCCGCGCCGCGTCCGCGCGCAGCCGCTCCGGCCTCGTCTTGAACCACTGGGTGAACGTCTGCGCCGCGAAATCGGGCAGTTGCCGTCTCCGGTCTATGCCAACGTAGTCGTCCATCATGTTGCGCACGAATCCGAGCCTCAGCGGCAGGTTCGACAGCGGCGCGAACATCGACCCCAGCGCGCTCCACCGCGCCACGTCGCCGAAGATCCTGTCCCGCAGCGAGTGGCCGTTGGCCTCGTGGTACTTCCCCAGGAACTCGTACTTCAGCTTGGCCATGTCCACGTTGGACGGGCACTCCGCCTTGCAGCCCTTGCACTCCAGGCACAGCGCCATCACCTCGTGCATCCGCTCGCCCGTCATCGCCTCCGCCGGCAGCGCCCCCGACATCGCCGCCCGCAGCGCGTTCGCCCTGCCCCGCGTCGAGTGCTCCTCGTCCCGCGTGACCATGTACGACGGGCACATCGTGCCCCCCAGCACCTTGCGGCACGCGCCCTGGCCGTTGCACATCTCGATAGCGTGCGCGAAGCTGCCCTCCACCGAGTAGTGGAACCCGGTCGTGGGCGTGAGCGCCCTGTAGGCCGGGCCGATTCGCAGGCTGTCCGTCATGGGCGGCGAGTCCACGACCTTGCCCGGGTTCATTATGCCCTTCGGGTCGAACGCCGCCTTCACCTGCCGGAAGGCGTCGTACAGCGTGCTGCCGAACATCTTCTCGTTGAAGCCGCTCCGCACCAGCCCGTCGCCGTGCTCGCCGCTCATCGAGCCGCCGTACTCCAGCACCAGGTCGCTTATCTCCTCCGCGATGGACACCATGCGGTCCACGCCGTCCTGCCGCTTCAGGTCAATTAGCGGCCGGATGTGCAGGCAGCCGACGCTCGCGTGGCCGTAGTAGCCCGCGGTGGTGCCGTGCTCCTTCACTATCTCGTCGAAGCGCCGCACGAACTCCGGAAGCACCTCCGGCGCCACGGCCGTGTCCTCCACGAACGGAAGCGGCTTGGCGCTGCCCGGCGTGTTCATCATCAGCCCAAGCCCCGCCTTGCGCACGTCCCACACCTTCGTCTGCTCCGCCGGCGTCATCAGCCGCCGCATGGCGTAGCCCATGCCGCCGCGCCTCATCCGCGCCTCCAACAGGTCGAGCTTGGCCGTCACCTCCGGCTCGGTGTCTCCGACGAACTCGACCACCAGTATCGACTCGGGATCCCCCTCGATGAAGTCCGTCAGCCGCGAGTAGACCAGGTTGTTGCGCGCCTGCCGCAGTATCATGCTGCCGATGTGCTCCACCGCCGCCGGCTCCAGCTCCATCGTCGCCACCGTGGCCTCCATCGACTCGATCAGGTCGTTGAAGTGCAGCACGCCCAGCGCCCTCACTTTGGGACGCGGCACTATCTTGACCTTGGCCTCGGCGATGGTGACCAGCGTCCCCTCCGACCCGACCGCGAACCGCGCCATGTTGAACGCGCTCCCCCCCACGAACTCGTCCAGGTTGTAGCCGGAGACCCTCCGCTGGATTCGCGGATAGCGCGCCAGTATCTCGTCGCGGTGCGCCTCGCCGACTGCGAACAGCTTGCGGTAGATGTCGCCCTCCAGCCCCTCGCCGCGCATCTTCGCCTCGAGCTGCCCGCCGTCCAGAGCGCCGAAGTGCGCCCGGTCCCCGTTGGACAGGACGACGTCCATCTCCAGCACGTTGTCCACCGTCTTGCCCCACAGCGGAGAGTGCGCGCCGCAGGAGTTGTTGCCCAGCGCGCCGCCCACGTTGCCGCGGCTGCTGGTGCTCGGGTCCGGCGTGAACAGCATGTTGTAGGGCGTGAGGTGATGGTTCAGCTCGTCCAGGATGATGCCCGGCTGCGTTCGCGCCCAGCCCTCCTCCGCGTTCACCTCCACCACGTTCCGCATGTACTTGGAGAAGTCCATGATCACGGACTGCCCCACCGTCTGCCCCGCCAGGCTGGTGCCGCCGCCCCTCGGCAGCACGGACACGCCGTGGCGGTGGGCGGCCTCCACCACCGCGATCACGTCCTCCGCGTTGCGGGGCAGCACCACGCCCACCGGCTCGATCTGGTAGATGCTCGCGTCCGTGGCGTACAGCAAGCGCGTCATCTTGTCGAAGCGCACCTCGCCGTCGACCACGCGCCGCAGCTCCTCTGCCAGCGCCTGCGTATCGGAATCAATCTGAGCAACCATAGGAGCAACCTTGTGTGTGGACTACCGGGGGTGGACTGCTGGCAAGTTACCAGATACACGCTGCTATGACAATCGCCGCGGCAGGCGCCACAGTCCCTTCCCCCTCGCAGGGGGAAGGTGGGGAAGGTTAGGATGGGGGTGAAGGCGTCGCCACGGCCCGTCTCCGCAGCGGCTGCCCCCTGCGATACGTCGCCACCCGCCATACCCACTCCGCCGGCCCGTACACGAACCGGCCCAGCCACGCCTGCGACCACCACAACTGCAAGCCCCACACCGCGAACACGAACACCAGCACCGCGCTCCGGTTCACGTAGTCAGCATCGCCAAGCAGCGTCGTCAGCACAAGCACCCCCAGCACCGTCTGCGCCAGGTAGTTCGTCAGCGCCATCCGTCCCACGTTGCGAAGCCACCGCTTCAACCGGCTGTCCGCCCGGTTGCTCCACAGTATGATGATGCTCATGTACGCCAGCGAGGCCGGAATAGTGCCCAGCGTGTTCGGAATCTGGCCCACGAACGCGATCTCGCGGGAGTAGTCGCTCGCCGCCGTCACCACCACACCCACCACCGCAAGCGGCAGCCCGATTCCAAGGCCCACGATCGCCGTAAGCCGGTACGTCCTCGGCGACAGGCCCCCGTCCATGAACCCCGCGCGATAAAGGCCCGCGCCAATGAGAATCAGCCCCAGCGCGCGCAGGAAGTAGCCGAGCAGCACCGGCACGCCGATCGCCTCCTCGGTCGGGAACTCACCCGGCGTCCACAGCCCCGCGAGCGACACGTCGCTGGTGTTGGCCATGTACTGCGCGATCAGCGCGCACCCCACGGAAAGCGCGAACGCGCCAACACCTGCGGAGACGAGCGCCCGGTTCGGCAGCTTTCGCAGCGCGACCAGTACCACCGCCGCCGCCGCGTACGCGACGAGCACGTCGCCCTCCCAGACGAGCGTGTGCGCGATGCCGATGAGCAGCAGCAGCGCGTTGCGCCACAGGTTCAGCGTCACCGCGCGCCTGCCCCTTGCGCTGGCGCGGTCGATGAACAGGATCATTCCCGCGCCGAACAGCAGCGAGAACAGCCCCATGAACTTCTGGTCGACGAACACCTCGCCCGCGACGCCCACCGCCCAGTCCAGCCACATCTCCGACCCACCCGCCGACAGGTTCAGATAGGGGCCGGTCCCGAACCTGAACGACACCGCGTTCATCAGCAGAATGCCCAGCACCGCCACCCCGCGAATCAGGTCCAGGCTGACAATCCGCTCCGACTCCCGCACCGGCCCCGCTTCGGGCGTCTGGGTCTCAATTGCCAAAGAGATGCACTCCTAAATTCGGATGCCAATCAATGTCCCTTCCCCCTTGATGGGGGAAGGTCAGGATGGGGGTGAAAGATGCCACTCACCCCACCTCGATTTCCAGCCGGCAGTGGTCGCTTGGCCCCCACTCATCCACCTCGTTCAGCGCCCGCACCGTGACAGACTCCGCCATGCCCTCGGACGCGAAAGCGTAATCGAGCTGGTTGTTCGCCTTCGCTGGCGACGAGCCGATGTTGTAGTACGTCGGAACGTTCAGACTGTCTTGCGGCAACCATCCCGGCCACGGGTCGGCCTGCCGCCCGTTGGGATACTGCGGCCCGACGAAGGGCAGCCCGATAGCCTCCATGCGGTCGAACACGGTATCGTACCGCCGTTTCCAGTATTCGTTCTTGCCGTAGCCATGCCAGATGGTGACGTCGCCCGCGGCCACTATGCGGTGCCCGCGCTGTCTCCCGATAAACAGCGACAGATCGGAGATGATGCGGTGGACCGAGGCGTCGACTATGTTCCAGCTAGTTGGGGGGTGGGACTTCTCGTATGCCGCGCAGATCGAGGCCGCGACGAACCGCTCGACGCCCGGCGCGGTGATTATAGCCGCCGCAATCGACCCCGGGTGGCTGACCACGAAGTCGCCGGCTTGGGCATCGGCGATCGGCACAGGCGTGAGCCACTCTACCTCTACGCCATCCGACAGCTTCACGGCGGTCGCTCTCGAAATCCTATGACCGCGCGCGTCAAGGAACGGCGCCGGGTCCACCTCGACCCTTCCGGCCACGTCGTCAGGCGGCGTCACCGCCTCCTGCAACAGCGCGACTTCCGCGTCGCAGCCCAGCAGGAATTCCCAAGAGGCACGCTTGCCCGCCATATTCCAGCAAACTAACTTCACCAACTTACACCTTCCCGTCGTGATTCAGCCTTCCTAATTGTCCCTTCCCCCTCGCAGGGGGAAGAGCCTGCCCTGAGCTTGTCGAACGGGTTAGGATGGGGGTGACACCACTCGAAGCGGCCCCCCTCCCTTAACCCACGAACGCATCCAGAATCCCCTTCTTCGCCGCAACCCCCTCCCGCGTACGCGTTATCAGGCCCATCTCGCTCAGCGCGTTCAGGTCGCGGGTAATGGTCTTGTCCGTCTTTCCCGCATAAGCCGCGGCCAGCCTCGGCGTGAGCAGCCGGAGGTCGCGCCGAGGCGCCGGTTCGTCGCGCTCGGACAGGTCCAGCACCAGGTGCCTGCGCCTGACGTCAGTTGGGCTTGAGCGGTCTCGGAACCTCATGTGAACGTAGTTGGTCCACATATCCTCTCGCATATGCCGCTTTATCGCGTTGACTTGGTCCGTCAAACCGTCCACGAACCCCTGCAGCGCGTACACCAGAAACTCCATCACCCCGTTGGGCGCCCTGCTCGATGCATCCAGTCTGCGGTAGTACTCGCTACGGGTATCGTTGTAGTGGTTGCTCAGTAAGTGCGTGGCGGGATTCGGCACGCCCGCGCCAAGCAGTATCTGGTACTCCACGAGACGGGCCACTCTGCCGTTACCGTCGCCGAAAGGATGAATCCAGGCAAGGTACAGATGCGCAACCAGCGCCTTCACGACGGGAAGCGACAGCTTCGAGTGTCCCAGTTGGAGGTCCATGCCATCCAGCCAATCGCACAGGCGGCCCAGCAGATACTCGCAATCCCTCGCGGGCGCGCCCCTGTAACGCGCGACCCCGACTTCGTGCATGCGCACCTCGCCCGCCACGACGCCCTCGTCCAGCTCCAGCCCATCCAGCACCACGCCGTTCAGATACTTGACCCTCTCCGCGTTCAACGTCGGAAGTGTATCGACGTCGAGCATCTCGTTGAATCCGCGCAGAATGTTCTTGACCTCTACGCCCAGGTACTCTTTCGATGGCGGCAACTGGAGCTCGCCCCGAGCCAGCAAGCCGACCTGTTCCTGTGTCAGCGTGTTGCCCTCTATGGCCGTCGTCGCCTGTGCGCCCTTCTCCAGCGAGACCAGATTCAACTCCTCCGCGGTCTCAGGCATAAGAGGGATGCCGGATATGACCTCGCACTTCGAGCAGGCGTCTCCCAACAGGGTCCAGAACCTCGCGGGAGCCCTGCTGAGATCCAGCTCGAAGGTTATCCACGGGTGAGTCTCCAGATAGCCCAAAATGCCCCTCGCCGCTCAGAATACGCCCGACATCCGGTGTCCCTACATTTTACAGCCCGTTTTGTCCCTTGCAAATGTCCGCTACTGACCGGAAGCGGACGCGCCCAATCATTGACATCACGCGCCCATGCTGGCTATGATGAAACCTGTGCGGCGCGCCCCCGCGACACGCCCGGGCGCGCCCGACGACCCGCCCCAAACCCGGGCGCGAACACGAACCACGACGGACAGGCCTGGAGGCGCACACATGGCCGAATACACCAAGGACGAAGCCCTCGACTGGGCGCGCGAAAACCTCCGCGGACAGTGGACCACCCTGATGACGCCCTTCACCCCGGACGACGAGCTGGACGAGGACGGCCTGCGCGCCAACATCCGCCACATCCGCGAGCTCGGCACCCAGGGCGGCGGCTGCACCTGGGGCATGGGCGAGTTCTGGAGCCTCACCCGCGAGGAGCGCCTGCGCGTCTACGACGTCGTTGCCGACGAGGCCGGCGGCGACTGGCCCATCGGCGCCCACGTCACCCACACCTCCTACAAGAGTATGCTCGCCCTCGCCGACCACGCCGAACAGGTCGGCTTCGATCTGCTCATCGCCGCCGCGCCCTACATGGTGACCAAGACCGAGGACCAGGTCGTCGACTACATCAAGCTGCTCGCCGACCACACCCCGCTCGCCATCATGTTCTACAACTCCCCACAGTTCGGCATCGTGATGAGCGCCGACGGGCTGGACCGCATCTGCAAGCTCCCCAACGTGGTGGGCGTCAAGGAGGCCAGCTTCAACCAGGAGCTCTCAATCGAGGCCCATCTCCGCATCGGCCGCGACGCCATCATCAGCACCCCCGACGAGTGGATCCTCCGCAAGGGCAAAGAGCTTGGCTTCGAACAGCAGGTGATGTTCGCCAACACCTCCGACTGGCGCTTCGACCGCCCCGGACGCAACTACTACGTCCAGTTCATCGACCGCGCCATGCGCGGCGACCTGGACCTCGACTTCTACGACGAGCACATCGCGCCCGTCAAGCAGATATCCGACAAGTGGTGGGGCCGCACCGTCCAGAAATTCGGCGGCGCCCTGCCCGTCCCACTGTGCAAGTACTGGGGCGAGCTGATGGGCATGGCCGGAGGCCACGTCCGAGCGCCCCACGGCAACCTCACCGACGAGGAGAAAGAAGAACTCAAGGGCGACCTCGAAGGCTTCATCTAGCTTTGCCGTCGTCATTCCCGCGAAAGCGGGAATCCACTCAGACACCAGCCGGGAGAATCAGATGATACTGATGGTTAGCGTCCAGAACCTTCCCGAGGCCCTCCAGGCCGTCAAGGGCGGAGCGGACATCGTAGACGTGAAGAACCTCCAGGAGGCCCTGGTAGGCTCGGCCCACCCGCACGTGGTCAAGCAGGTCCGGGACGCCGTGCCCATGGCCAACCACGCCAGCGTCACCCTCGGCGTCGTCCCCAACCAGGTCGGCACCGTCGCCATGGCCGTCTACACCGCCGGCGTCCTCGACGCCACCTCGGTCAAGGTCGGCTTCATGAACACCGAGTACGACGCCGCAGTCGAAACCCTCCTCGCCTCCCGCGAGGCGCTCGAAGGCTTCGACACCAAGCTCATCGGCTCCCTTTTCGCCGACAACCCCCTCTACGACGGCCTCGACGCCCACCACATGCCCCAACTCGCCGAGGACGGCAAGTGCGACGGCTGGCTCATCGACACCCTCACCAAGGACGGCCGCAACCTGTTCGACTTCATCGCCGAACCCGAGCTGCGCGCCATGGTGTTCGAGAGCAAGCAGCAGGGCATGAGCACCGCCCTCTCCGGCCACCTGCGCCTCGACGACCTCGACGAGCTCTCGCGCATCAACCCCGACATCGTCGGCGTGCGCGGCGCCGTCTGCGCCAAGGGCGAGCGCACCTCCGGCGTCTACTGGGAAGCCGTCGCCGAATTCAAGCGCCAGCTCGACATGCGCCAGACCGGCGAGATCGACGTCTTCTCCACGCCCGCAGCCTCCTCCAACGGCGACGGCGCCAACGGCGTCTCCGAGAACGGCTGGGTGATCATCGACGGCACCGGCAAGACCTGCGCCGGCATCATCGCCGCCCTCTCCGAGCACATGTCCCGCGACGGCAGCTCGTTCGTCGAAGTAATCATCCCCGGCGTCCTCAACACCTACGACGTCATCGAGTGGGCCGAGAACGAAAAGCACAGCATCATCACCCAGCGCAAGGACCCCAACGGCGCGATGAGAATGCTCATCCAACCGTAGCATGGAGTATTGATTGGAAACCGTCTCGAACGTGGCGCTGATAATAGCGATGGCGCGGGACATCTTGCTCTTCGTCCTGCTGCTGGCGCTGCTGGTGGGCGCGCTGATAGTCATCAAAAAGCTGTCCGCGCTCATCACCGAGGCCCAGAAGGTCGTGACAAACACCAGAGAAATGATCGAAACGCTCACCGAGAACGTCGTCGAGCCCGCCGCTTCCAACTCCGGCGTGGCCTACGGCGCGGGCAAAGTGGGCGCATTCATACTCGGCTTGAGAAAGAACAAGCGGAGGAAGGGAGACAACGATAATGGCAAGTAACGATAGCGGCGGGTCGTTCGTCCTGGGCTTTCTGATTGGCGGCATCGTCGGCGCCGCCGTCGGCCTGCTGCTGGCTCCCAGGTCCGGACAGGACACCCGCGCGGAGCTCGCCGGACGCAGCGAGGCCTGGCGCAACCGCGCCGAGGAAATGGCGGCCAACCTGCGCGAAAGGGCCGCGCCGGCAGTCGACACCGCGCGCGAGCGCATCGACCCGGCCGTCGAATCCGCGCGCGAGCGCATAACACCCGCGGTGGAAGGCGTGCGCGAGAGGGTCACCCCCATCGTCGAGCAGGTCAACACCCGGCTGGGACGCGCGCAGGCGGCGGAAGACGGCGCTGCCGACGTTCCCCCGGAGGGCTCTTCCAAGAACGGCGGCCTCGACCAGACCGCCGAAGAGCGCGCCTAGCGCGCCGCGCCAGCCAGCCAATATACAAGCCTATCCGATAAGTCCCTTCCCCCTCGACGGGGGAAGGTTAGGATGGGGGTGACGAACAGGTTGTTGGGAGGACGCCATGACGAAACGGCTGGCATACCTCGGACCTCCGGGAACCTACACCGAACAGGCGGCGGTGGACTACGACGCCTCCGCCCGGCTCGTGCCGTTCGTGTCCATCCCGGCCGTCGCCTCAGCCGTGAGATCGGGCTTGGCCGACGAGGGCGTGGTCCCGATTGAAAACTCCCTGGAGGGCTCCGTCACCTTCACGCTGGACCTGCTCATCAGCGAGACCGACCTCTCAGTGCGCAACGAGCTGGTGATTCCCATCGACCATTGCCTGGTCGTCGTGGCCGGCACCGACATGGAAGACGTCCGCGCCGTCTACTCCCACCCTCAGGCCCTGGGGCAGTGCCGCTCGTTCCTCGACAGGTGCTTCCCGTCGGCCCAGCAGATGGCGTCGCTGAGCACCTCCGCCGCAGTCGAGCAGATGCGCGAAAGCGACGTGCCCGCCGCCGCCATCGCCAACCGCAGGGCCGCCCACCTCTACGACGCCCACATCATAGCCACCGGCATCCAGGACAGACCCAACAACCAGACCAGGTTCGTCATCCTCGCCCCGTCCGACCACGCCCCCACAGGCCACGACAAGACGTCGATATGCTTCTCGTTCTCGGAGGACTCGCCGGGCATGATGTACTCGGTGCTCTACGAGATAGCCCGGCGCCAGATAAACATGACCAAGATAGAGTCGCGGCCCACCGGCGAGACCCTGGGACGCTACATCTTCCTGATCGACATCGAGGGTCACAGGGAGGACGACATCGTACGGGACGCCCTCGACGCGATACGCTCGCAGGTGTCCATGTTCAGGATCTTCGGGTCCTACCCCACCAGACCGACGGCCTAGCCGGCGCCTCCTAAGAGTCCCTCCCCCGTCGCCATCCGGTAGCCGACGCGGGGCTCGGTGAAGATGTACCTTGGATTGTCCGCGTCGTCCCCCAGCTTGCGGCGCAGCAGCTTCACCACGTTCCGCACCAGCCACGCTTCGCCCACCCGCCCCGGACCCCAGACCCGCTGGAGCAGCACGGCGTGGCTCAGCGTGCGAGGAGAGTAGACCGCCAACTCGTAGAGCACCGCGTACTCCGTGGCCGTAAGCTCCACCGGCTCCCCGTCCACCGTCACCCGGCGCAGGGCGTAGTCGATGCCTAGCCCCCCGACCGAGTAGGGTGACGACGGCTCTCCCTGGAAGGGGTCCAGCCGCTTCCTGAGCGCCGCCCTGATCCTCGCCGCAAGCTCCGTGGGCGAGAAGGGCTTGACCACGTAGTCGGCCGCCCCCATGTCGAGAGCACGGGCGATGGTCTCGTCCTGGCCGTACACCGACAGGAAGATGACCGGCACGTCCGCCGTCCTGCGGACGTCGTTCATCAGCTCGATGCCGTCGCTCCCCGGCAGCACCAGGTCCAGCAGGACGAGGTGGGGCTGCTCCTCATCCATGAGGCGGGGCACCTCGGCGGGGTCGCCGGTGGCGATGGGCGCATAGCCCGCGCGTGTGAGCACGTCGCGGACGTACCGCAGGTCCTGGGGGTTGTCGTCCACGGCCAGGACGCGGACCCGGGGCGTGCGCCGCGAGCCGGCAGTGGCGGCATCGGGAGCCGGAGTCGCTGACCGCTCCACCGCCGGCAGCGTGAAGGTGAACCGCGCCCCCAGGCCCGGCCCGTCGCTCTCTGCCCGGATGCGGCCCCCGTGGGCCTCCACGATGCCCTTGCAGATGGCGAGACCCAGCCCCGACCCGTCAGCGCCCGATGCCGTCGCCTCGCCGGACGCCCGCGAGAACTTGCGGAACAGCTCCGGCAGAAGCTCCGCCGGGATGCCCCGGCCCCGGTCGGCCACGGAGACGGCGACGTGTACCCCGTCCCGCACGGCGCTCACCGTGATGGGCGACCCATCGGGCGAGTACCCGGCGGCGTTGGAGAGCAGGTTGCCCAGCACCTGGACGATGCGCCGCCTATCGGCCATCACCTGGGGCAGGTCCGCCGCCATCTCCACCTCCAGGGGGTTCCTCGTGTTCGCGCTGCGGAACCGGTCCCCGGCCTCCTCCACCAGCGGGTGCAGCTCCGACGGCTCCGGGTCCACCGGCAGCGCCCCAGTCTGGATGCGGGCCACGTCCAGCAGGTCGCCGATGAGGTAGCGCATGTGCTCGGCCCGGTCCACGATGATGCGGTGGAACTGTCGCATCTCGGCGGGGTCCAGGTCCGCCGCCGCGTTCAGCAGCGTGGTCCCCGCGCCCATTACCGACGTCAGCGGCATCCTCAGCTCGTGGCTCACCATGGCCAGGAACTCGGCCCGCAGCCGCTCCTGCTCCTCCAGCGGCGCCATGTCCTGTAGGGTCACGACGAAGGACGCCACGCAGCCGTCCTCTGCGTGGATGGGCGTGGCGTTGAGCAGGACGCTGACGCTGCGCCCGTCGGGGACCCTGAGCGCGATCTCCTCGGCCCGCACCGTGTCCCCGGACCTGAGCACCTCGGCCAGGGGCAGCTCCGCGAGGGAGACCTCCCGTCCGTCGGCCCGCACGCAGGTCACCACCCCCAGCAGGTCCTCCGCCGTCTGCTCCCCCTCCCGCAGTCCGTCCACGATGCGCAGGGCCTCCCGGTTGACGGACAAGAGAGTGCCGGTGTGGGCGTCGATTACGACGACTCCCACGGGCGAGGTGTTCACCAGCGTCTCCAGGTCCGCCCTGGCCTGCCGCTCCTCCCGGTAGGCGCGGGCGTTGGCGATGACCAGCGCCGCCTGGGAGGCGAACATCACCAGCGTCTCCTCGTCCTCTTGCGTGAACTCCTTCCCGTCCTCCCGGTCGCCCACGAAGACGTGCCCCACCCGGACGCCCCGGTGGAACATGGGCGAAGCCATGAATCGGAACACCCCCACCGGCAGGGGGATTCTGAACTCCGTGAAGCCCAATTCCCGAACGTGCGCCGCCAGGTCGGGAACCCTCATGGGCTCGGAGATGCCGGTCAGCGCCTGGAAGATGCCCAGCCCATCCGGCATCAGCCATAGCCGCTCCGACTCCTCAGCCGTCAGTCCTGACGACAGGAAGTCCTGCACCCCGCCCCCGTCGTCCAGCAGCGTCATCACGCCGTAGCGGGCGGAGGTCAGGGACCGGGCGGAGTCCAGCACCCCCTGGAGCACCTGGTCGAAGTCCAGGCTCTCGTTGATGCGCCGGCTGGCCTCGCTCAGGCGCGACAGGCGCTCCCGCAGCGACTCGATCTCCCGATCCCGCTGGTCTGACAGCATCGTATCCTCCTCCCGGCCTGTACGCAGCCGTGCCTCCGCGCGGCCACGACACCCGAGGAAATCCGACGGAAACATATAATAACCTATACAAAACCGATAGTAAACAATACGCACACAATATAGACGGTCTGGTAAGGTAGTCCACTGGGACCCACGGAACTCGTTCATCCCAGTAATCGTACTCGAAGTGGTATGTCGTCTCCTGTAGTGAGACTTCGTATCGCTATTTGACACAGATTAGGAGGCGCTCGACAGGGCATCAGGGCCACGTTAGCGGTCCTGCTTTCGCCCTAATAATTGATACTGCATATCAACGAAGTTAGAACGGACGACAACACACACGGAAGAAAATCACACAGAGGAGAAACTCAAACCCCACGATGGATACCATAATCAACACACCCAAGCGCTTCAAGCTCTTCGCGGCGGGGTTGACCCTGGCCGCCCTGGCAATCACCCTGCTGGCGGTGACCTTCGCCACCGACCCGGCCCAGGCCCAGGCCCCGCCCGGCGGCGGCGGCGACACCGGCGGCAGCACCGGCGGCGGCACTGACGTCCCTCAACTCTGCGGCCCCGGCCAGGACCACTTCCCCGAAGACCCGGATGAGGTCGTCAGCGAGGGCCACTACGCCCTCTTCGACGCCTACTGGCAGCCGGGCGGCGCCATCAGGCCCGGCGCCCTGAACGACAACCTCTGCCCGCCTGCGGCTGCGCATACCGATGTGACCGTCGACGGGGTAACGAAAGAAGTCACCACCCGCTCCCCGTCCAAAATCGACGTCCGCACCACCATCATCCAGGTGAAGGACACGCACAAGACGGACGTGGTGGCCACCAACGCGGCGGCCGGCACCACCAAGCTCTCGCTGGAGAAGTACGATGAGGTCCGCGCGGCTCTGGGTATTGCAGACGGTGCCCCCGTGCCCGCCGGAACCAAGGTCTGGTGGCTGCGATTGGAGGACTCCGCCCTCGGCACCGATCCCTCGAACCTGGTGATGGGCTTCTCCACCGGCTTGCTGGACGGGGATCACTGGCAGAATCCCAAGACCGATGAGCATGGCAATCATCTGCCAGCCTTCCAGTACGAGATGGAGTCGGTGCGGGTCATAGGCCCGAATCCCGCCGCCCTGCCCCACGTGCTCACCTACTGGGAACCCGACCTCTGGGAGGAAAACAACAGGGCAGAGGTCGTGTGGAACGGCCTCGACACCGACATCAACTCGATGCCCATGGAGGCCGGGGAGTACGAGCACCTGGAATGGGTCTTCACCAAGCCCGGCACCTACATCCTGCAGGTCCACCTCAAGGGCCACGTGCGCCACACAAAGCCGTCCGACTGGGATGACATCCGGGACGGCACATGGAAGGCGCTCACTGTGGACGAGACGGTCACCAGCGAGGTGAAGCGGTTCGTCTTCCAGGTGGGCGACCTGCACGTCAACGCCCAGCCCCATTTCGGGTACCATCGCTCCGTGGATCACCTGGCGCGCTGGGGTACCAAGGTGGGTGCCCCCATCCCCGTGTACGGCGGGGACCATGATCAGTTGCACTATGGCCTGGTAGGCGAGGGAAGCGACAACTTCAAGGTCATACCGGCGCCGACAGACTACGTGGGCAGCGCCGTCCAGTTGGTGGTGGCCGAGTATGGCACTCTGGGGAGTCAGCTTTTGGATGAGCCGGCCCAATTTGACCTGCAACTCCGCATCAAGGACAAACGCGACATCGAAAACCACGCCGATAACGTGATCGACGACGTGGTGCCGGTGCGGGTCACGGTGACGACCACCGATCCGTGGGCAAGCCTCAAGTTCCTGAACGAGAATCCACGCGTTGGCGACCAGGTTAAAGTGGTCGTTGATATCCGCAACGGACGCCCAGGAAGGCATCAGTACAAGCTGTACACCATCGGGAACGGCGGAACCTACAATTTGCTCGAGGAAGCTGAGAGCACCCAAATGGCCCACGAGTTCACCATTACACGCGCAGCTGCGGGGTCAGTGACCTACGCTGTCGAGGTGCACCATGGGGATAACGGTCCAGTGTACCGATCGCCCCTGTACCCCATAACCTGGCGACACTGATCCAGCCCGCTCTCTGACCGACGCCGGGCAGGGGATCCGGCGCCGCCTTTCCCGGCGGCGTCGGGTCTGCCACCCGGCCCCAGCATCCGACGATCCTGAACCCGTGGGCCTTAGCCCCCCCAAGGTGTAACCGTGTGCTCTATGCGTCTTCTGCGATCCTTCCGTTGGCTCCTGCGCCTGATGCCGCTGCTGGTGATAGCGCCGGCAGCGCTCCTGCTGAACGACGGCGGCGCGGTTGGCGCGCAGGATGGGCGGCAGCCCATCCCAGTCGTTCGAGACCTGTCGATTAAAATTACTGACGACAATACTCGAAACATTACAATCTATATTTATAATCACTCCATCATTCCAATGCGGAACGTGCGGGTCAGACTGACAACCGAGCCGCCAGCCGCGCGGGAATATTTGACATCTGGCAGCAGATTTGACCCGGCTGTATACGACGCCTCCAGCGGCATATTGACAATTCCCGAAGTACCTGTTGCTCCTCTATCAGATTTACAACCTATGGGTCGCAGTATCGCTTATGGCCCTGCATATAGTAGGCGGATTAATGCTGCTAGATCCATAGGAATTGTCAAGGTTCGCGCCGAAATCATCGGTTCGGTGCCCGCGGAAAGCTCGACGCACCTCGACAATAACCAGGCGGAGTTCTGGGCTAATTTTACTACCCGTGGGGAATTCCATGTTCGTTCCAACACGGCAATCTCAGTGGACGTGGTCAATAGGTCGCCGGCACAAGGTGAAAATTACGCTTTCGAAGTGAATGCCGTACCAGATACGGCAACAAATGATGATACCGCTAATGAAGACGCGGACGTGGTGGTGAAGGTCGCCCTTTCGGAGGGACTTGCCTTCGCCTCGGGCCAGAGCGCGTCGACGAGCACCTCCTTTTCCCGGACTTCCGCGACCACCGGCCTCTGGCGCCTGGGCTCCGGGGAGAGGGTGCCGGGGACGCTGCGCGTTCCGGTGCGGTTGTCCACCGACGCCGGCGCTGCGCCACCACTGAATCGCCGGTGCCTGTCCGCCCAAATCGTGAGCAGCCGCCCCACTCCACATCCCAGACTGGGCGGGCTGCACACCGAGTGCCTTGGGGCGAAAAAGGCTTTGCTGATCTCCGATGGCGACGCGAGTATAAACTTTACGCTCTGCCGGGCTCCAGTGGTCCATCCCTGTAGGGAGGGTGATGAAACCACCCTGATCATGACAGTGGATGTCACGACCCCCCAAGGCACCCAGCGTTACCGGCCGGAGGACGTGATCTTCCTGGTGGATCCGGTGGCGCATCAGAGTGCCGGCACACTTGGCGACGTAACCTGGTCGTGGTCAACCGGACATACCTATTCATGCGGACATGGTAATGACTGTAGTTTGCCGGGTGTGAAGTTGACCCACGGTACGACAAGACACACCGTCGGTAGAGCCCGCAAGTTCACATTCAGCGACGTCACTCCACAGGAGAGGCCAGGAACGATAGCCGTAATGTACCGCTGGTTTGCTAATGGCGTCATAAATTATCACGAAGCATTGAACCCCGCGAAAAGTGATAAGCGGACTGAATCTATAGATGATACAACGACGACTTATGATTTCACACGAATCGTCGTATTCAGCGCACCGGGCGTGTATAAAGTCAATGAGGGGCGCGAGTTCATTCGCATAGCTGACAGTAAAATGTTCTCGGCGAGCGCCACCTTTACCTATGTCGTGGGCGCCGTCACGGACCTGCAGGTGCATGACGCGGTCCTGCACGGCACCCTTCCCGAGGGTCAACAGGCGTACACCCTGCGCGCTGAGAACAACCGGGAGGAGACCGTCGAGCAGGTTGAGGTCGCGCTGACCGGCGTGCCCCGGGGGGCGATACCGGAAGTCAGCAGCGACGGCGGCCGCTACGACCGTGGAGCCTGCGACGAGAACGGCCTCTGCGAAGGCATATGGAAAATCGGCGAGTTGGAGGGCCGGGAGGAGCGGTATCTCAGCGGCCGCAGCGACGGGCCGACGCTGACCCTGCTGGTGGACGGCGACGACCCCAAGCCCATCACCGCGACCATCACCAGCACGCAGACCCGGACGGTGATGGTCGGGGGGAACACCTACACCTACGGGGGAATGGACTTGGACGACTCCAACAGCAAGGACGTGAGCGTCGCCGTCGGCACGGGCCGCGGGGAGCCTGATCCCGAAGTTCCCGTGTCCCTGCGGGTTGACCAATTGGGCCGGATCGCCCTACTGCGCTGGGACGCGGTGGAGAAAGTGAGCCGCTGGCCGGTGGCATTTTACCAGGTGCAGCGGGGCAACCAGGTCCTGGACGTTGAGGCCAGGGAACCCCTGTACCTGGACCTGCGGGAGCGCGGCGGGAACTCCGTCTATCGAGTGCGGGCGGTGAACGAGTTTGGAGACCCCGGGCCGTGGTCCCTGCCCGCGGGAGGAAGCGACGTGCTGGCGCAAACGGCGGAGTTGGCCGCGCCCACGAGCCCCACCGCGACGGTGGCCCACGGCGTAGGCCGCATCGACCTGAGCTGGTTTGCGCCGGCGGGGGAGACCGGCCTGCGCTACCGTATCGAGTATGCCACCGACGTGGCCGGCTTCTGGCGGAGCCTGGCCCGCAGTCACAGCGGCACCACCTACTCCCACCCCGGCCTGCTTTCGGGCGTCACCTACCACTACCGGGTGGCGGCGGTCAGGGGCAACCTCGTCAGCCCGTGGGCCTACGTCCAGGCAACCACCGAAAGCGTGGAGGACAGCGCGGTCTATGTCCCCGGGTGGCCGATGAACCTGCGGTTCACCAGGATAGACCGCACCGCGGTGACCCTGGCCTGGGACCCGCCGGCGGACGACGGCCGCAGCCGGGTGACGGGTTACGAGTACCGCGTGTTCGGCCCCTGCCCGTCCGGCGCGGACGCGGTGTGCGACATCGTCGCTCCCACCCGTGTCAGCGGCACCTCGCGGAGCATCTCCGGGCTGAACCGGGAAGGCACGTACCAGTTCGAGGTGCGCGCCCTCAACGCCGTGGGTGCCGGGGACTGGTCCCCCGGAGGGATCACCAAGGACGTCGGCCCCGCCACCGCTGGCGGCGGGAGTGTCGTCCTGAGCCCCTCTCGGCTGACGGTGACCGAGGGCGGCGAGGCCACCTACCGGGTCAAGCTGAGCCGCGCGCCGACCATGCCGTTGTTCGTCACGCTGCACTGGGATGGGACCGGCAACGAGAACCTGGGCGGCGAGCTGCCGTTCCAGCAGTTCAAGATACTGCTGCCCAGCGGCTACGACACCGCCGGCCTGCCGGAGTGGTGCGACGGCATCCGCCTCGACTGGGATGAAGCCTACGCCTGGAACGTGGGCGTGCCCATCACCGTGGCGGCCGCGGAGGACGACGACTCGGACCACGAGACTCTGACCATCCTGCACTCCATCTACACGCTGTCGGCGGAGTGCCTGAATATGGATCCGGATGAATGGGCGGAGGACCCGGTGTACGACGGGATGGACGCCCCCGCCCTGCAGGTCACCGAGCGAGACAACGACTAGGGCCAGCGAGTGGTCAGTGATCAGAAGAGACGGCCCGCCTCGGCGATGAGATTTACGAGCGGGACATCCGGCCACAGGTCGAGGCCGACCACCATGGAGAGATAGTCGCCATCAACGTGGACAGCGGCGACTACGCCATTGATGACACCGGTCTGGCCGCATCGGAACGCCTGCTGGCCCAGGACCCAAGCGCCGATATCTGGTGTCTTAGAATCGGATACGGGGCGCTGCGCACCTTCGGAGCCGGTTCATTGCGGAGGACCGGGTGATCGAAGGTGTGGTGAACGCCGCCTACGAACCCATCGTAGATATGCGCCTGCTCCACAGCCACAACCTGAACATCGACGTTGAGAACGGCGGCCGCGTCGTCATCCAGGCCGGAGAGTAACCTGCCCGCCTGTCCCTTCCCCCTCGGACGCGGCCCGCACACGCTACTCCTCGGCGTGCTCCAGCCGCTCCACCAGGTCGTCCTGGCCCGCCAGCAACAGCCAGTCGCCGCGCTTGAAGCGCTCTCCCTGGTCCGGGATCAGGTTCACGCGGTCGCCGCGCTGTATGGCGAGCAGCGACAGGCCGTTCTTGTGCTTCGGGTCTGAAAACCCGACCTCTCCCAGCGTCATGTTTAGGAACCTGTCCGGCACCCTCAGCTTGCTGACGCCAACCCTGGGCGTAAGCTCCAGGTACTCCGCGACGTTGGGGTTGAACAAGCTCAGCGCGAGCCGAGTGCCCATTTCAGACTCGACCTCGACCACCTTGTCCACGCCTATGCGCTCCAGCGTGTTGGCGTGCAGCTCGTTGTGCGCTCGCGACACCACGTAGGGCACGCCGATGGTCTTGAGCAGCACCGACGTCATAACACTGGACATGACGTCCTGGCCGATCGCGACCACCGCCGCGTCATAGTCCGTAATGCCGAGCTCGCGCAGCACGTTTTCGTTGGTCGCGTCGCCCGAAAGCGCGTGCGTGGCCTGCCCCATCACCCCCTGCACGCGCCCCTCGTCCTTGTCTATCGCCAGCACGTCGTGGCCCATGTTGTACAGCTTCCTGGTGACCGCCATGCCGAAACGGCCCAATCCAATTACAATGACTTGCCTCTTCATGCTACCTCTCCCCGCGTGAATCGCCCGCAGGTCCCGGAAAAGCCCGGCGAAACGCTACCCGCGCCGGGCACGCTCAACCTATTGTAACCCGTTCCTGGGCGTACCGGTACACGTCCACGTCCGTCCGCTGCCCCAATGCCAGCCCCAGCGTCACCGGCCCCACCCTGCCCACGAACATCGCCCCTATCAGTATGATCTGCCCCCAGGTGGACACGACCGGCGTGATCCCCCGGCTCAGTCCCACCGTCCCCGCCGCCGAGAAGCTCTCGAACAGCAGGTTGAGAAACGGCAGCCCGCTCTCGGTCACGCTCAGCAGCAGCGTGCACAGAAACACGAACCCCACCGAGAACACGCCAATGGCCATCGCCTGCCGCACCTGCGACTGGGGCACCTCCCGCCTGAACACCGCCACCCGCTCCCTGCCCCTCATCGTCGCCAGCAGCGTGAGCACTATGATCGCGAACGCGTTCACCTTTATGCCCCCCGCCACCGATCCCGTCGCGCCCCCTATCAGCATCAGCCCGCAATACAGCAGCGACGTGTGCTCCCGGGTCTCGCCGAACTCCACCGTGCTGAAGCCGGCGGTGCGCCCGCTGGTGGACTCGAACGCCGAAACCAGCAGCTTCTCTTCCACCGGCAGCTCGCCTATCGTGCTGGCGTTGTCGTGCTCGAACAGCATGAAAAGCCCGCCGCCGAGCAGCAAGAGCAAGGCGGTCGTTATCAGCACGAACTTCGTGTTGAGAGTGTACAGCGAAAACCTGCGCGACAGCGCCAGGTCCGCCATCGTGGCGTAGCCGATGCTGCCCAGCAGGATGAGCCCGGCCATCACGCCCATTATCGCCGGGTCGTCCCTGTAGGCCGTCAGCGCCTCCGGGTTCGTCAGCGACATGAAGCCGGCGTTGTTGAAGCTGGAGATCGAAAGGAAGGCCGCCTGCCATATCGCCTCCTCCTGCGGCATCACGAACCAGAACCGCGCCAGCAGCGCGCCGAATCCCAGCACCTGGATCGTCGTCGCCAGTATGACCACGCCGACGGTGAGCCGCACCAGTCCGCCCAGCCGGTTGACCCCCAGGCTCTCCCTCACCAGCAGACGCTGCGTGAGCGTGAGGCGCTGCCCGATGAGGATGAGCATGAACGTGGCGATGGTCATGAACCCCAGCCCGCCCACGTACACCAGCGCGATCACGATCACCTGGCCCACGCTCGTCCAGTACGTGGGCGTGTCCTCCACCACCAGGCCCGTGACCGCCACCGCGGACGTCGCCGTGAACAGCGCGTCCATGAAGGGCGTGAAGCCTCCGCCGTGGTTCGTAACCGGCAGCATCAGCAGCCCGGTCCCGACGGCGATGAGCCCCGCGAATATGTAAACCAGAATGAGCGGCGAGGCCGAAGCCCGTGACTGGCGCTTGCGTCCGGCTGCGGCCATCATACTCGTCCTTCGGCGTGGGATTGGCGGGGGTCGGCGGCGTCCCTATCGCCAGCCCCGGGCCTGCGATCGACTCGCGACATAGCCCTCCAGCGTCCTCTCAGCGGGCGACTTCCGTCAGGATTCTATGAACGAATCTTGGAATTGTCAATCAGATTACCCTATTCGAAACCCACTCCGGCTTGCGCACACTCTGCCCTGCTGAGTAAACTCATTAGCTGAAGCATTGCGGCATCCCGCCACGCCGGGACTTGCGCGTGGCGATTGGAGACAAACTGGTGCATCTCCAGACGACCACGTCCGGTCTTTTTCGCCGCCTCACGGCGGGCCTGGTGGACCGCAGGGCCAAGGGCAGGTTCGGACAGTATCTCTTCCAGTGTGGACTCGGTACGCTCACGCTGCTCTTCATACTGCTCATCGAGGACGCCCTGCTGCACGCGGCCATTGTTGTCGCCGTCGGCTCCACCGTCTTCATCGTCTTCATCATCCCCGACAGCGTGGCCGCCACGCCGCGCAGGGTGATCGGCGGCCATGTCGTGTCCGTCATTTTCGGCAGCGCCTTCGCCTTCATGCTGCTAATCCCCGGTCTGGAAGCGCTGGCGGAAGGCGAAGACTACATACGGGTATTCGCCGCCGCGCTGGCCGTGGGCGTCAGCATGCTGGTGATGGTGCTCACCAACACCGAGCATCCCCCCGCCGCAGGCACGGCACTGGGCCTGTTCTTCCCCGGCTGGGAACTCTCCACCGTCGTGTTCATCGTGTTGAGCGCGCTCGCCCTCTCCGCCATCCGCATCCTGCTGCGACCGAGAATGATAAACTTGCTGTAGCCAATCCTGACTGGGAAAGCACGGCAAATGAAGATTCTCGTAACCGGCGCCGCCGGATTCATCGGCTCCCACCTGGTGGACGCCCTCATCGACGACGGCCACTCGGTCGCGGCCGTGGACGACTTCTCTACCGGCAAAGAGGACAACCTCAACTCGCGCGCCCGGCTGCACGTGGCCGACGTCACCGACGTCGACGCCCTTGGCGGCGTGTTCGCGCGCGAGACGCCCCGGGCCGTCTTCCACCTGGCCGCCCAGACCAGCGTCCGGCGCTCCATGGCCGCGCCCGCCTTCGACGCCAACGCCAACGTGCTCGGCACCATCAACACGCTGCAAAGCTGCGTCGAGCACGGCGTGCAGCGGATCGTCTTCTCCTCCACCTGCGCCGTCTACTCCGAGCCGCTGTATCTGCCCCTGCGCGAAGACCACCCCAAGCGCGCCCAGTCCGCCTACGGCATGGCCAAGCTCGCCGCCGAAAGCTACGTCCGCTTCTACGCCGACCAGTACGGCCTGCGCTACAAGATCCTGCGCTACGGCAACGTCTTCGGCCCCCGGCAGGACCCGCACGGCGAGGCCGGCGTCGTCGCCATATTCGCCAACCAGATGCTGGAGGGCGCGCAGCCGACCATTTTCGGCGACGGCTCCAAGACTCGCGACTACGTCTACGTCGACGACGTTGCGTCGGCCAACCTGCTGGCAATGGCCCCGCGCGGCGACAACGACGTGTACAACATCGCTCGCGGTGTAGAGACCACGGACTTCCAGATATTCGACGCCGTGCGCGCCGCCACCGGCGCTGACGTCGAGCCTGCCTACCGCAACAAGCGCCCCGGCGAGGCCGACAGGATAGCCCTGGACTGTTCCAAGGCCGGCCGCATCCTCGGCTGGACCCCCAAGATGGCCCTCGCCGAAGGCGTCGCCCTCGAAGTAGACCACATCCGCCGCACCTTGTAGTCCCCTCTCCCTTGACGGGAGAGGGTCAGGGTGAGGGTGAAGATGAGAGTACCGCCGCTAACCCCCACCGGGCGGAAACGGATCCTCCTCGCTGACCGACGCCTGGTGCTCCCGGATGGACAGCCCCCTGCTCGTCTTATCCCCCCACAGGCTCTTGACGTGCGTGAGCACCGCCACTATCTCCCGGTGGCTGAGACGCTCGCCGAACGCGGGCATCGCGCTCTTGAAGCTCGGAATGTTGGGGTCCTCAAACTGCTTACCACCCTGGCTGACAACGCGGTACAACAGGCCGTCCGCATGGTGCCAGGTGTGTCCGTCGCCGTTGAGAGGCGGCGCCGGCAGCGTGCCGTTTTCGTTCCGGACGTGCCAGTCGGGTTGCCCTTCGCCGCCCGCCCCGTGGCATACGGCGCAGTGCGCCGCGAACAACTCCCGCCCCGGCGGGGCGTCTCGCGTGGCTGCTGCGTTGTCTGGCGTCGGAACGTCGCCCTCGAGCGAGGCCGAACACGCGACCAGCAGGAGCGACGCAAGCGTCAACACGGCGGCGGGAACGGCGCGCCGGAGCGTACTCATCGGGCGGACGTGTAGAAAGCTACCCCCTCCTATCGGTCCCCTCTCCCTCGATGGGAGAGGGTCAGGGTGAGGGTGAACGCCGCCTACCCCCTCCCGATGTACGGCATCGCCGTCGCCATGATCGTCATGAACTGCACGTTCGCCTCCAGCGGCAACTCCGCCATGTACAGCACCGCCCGCGCCACGTCATCCGCGTCCATCCGCGGCTCCGCCAAGACGTGACCACTCGCCTGAGGCACCCCGCCCGCCATGCGCGCCGTCATCTCCGTCGCCGCGTTGCCGATGTCTATCTGGCCGCATGCGATGTTGTACTTGCGACCGTCCAGCGACGCCGACCGCGTCAGCCCCGTCATCCCGTGCTTGGTCGCCGTGTACGGAGCCGAGTTGGGACGCGGCACGTGCGCCGAAATCGAGCCGTTGTTGATGATCCGCCCGCCCATCGGCTCCTGGCTCTTCATCAGCCGGAACGCCTGCTGCGTGCACAGGAACGCCCCCGTCAGGTTCGCGTCCACCACCGACTGCCACTGCTCGTAGGTCAAGTCCTCCAGCGGCACGCTCGGCGCGCCGAACCCCGCGTTATTGAACACCACGTCCAGCCGCCCGAAAGCCTCCTGCGTCGCGTCGAACAGCCTCTGCACGTCGTCCGGCTTGCCAACGTCCGTCGGAACCGTCAGCGCCCGCTCGCCGTCCTCGCCCGCCTCCTCTTTCGTCGCAAGCAGCGGCTCCTCTCGGCGACCGGCCAGCGTCACCGAGTACCCCTCGCTCAGCATCAGCAGCGCCGTCCTCTTCCCTATGCCGGTTCCCGCCCCCGTTATAATCGCAACCTTCCCATTAGAGCTCATGCGGCGCCTCCTCGCAAAGTCTCGATAACCTGAATGTAAGCGCCCCGGCGGCAGCGTCGCGCAACGCCATCGCAACCGACCGGCGCCCACATAAGTTAGCACCTTTACCCCGACCACGCCATCCGTCCCCAAACCCCTACGCTGCCAGCGCCAGTAACATCCAGAGTGTTCGGTGAATCAACGCTTACTGGCCAATGATCCGCATGTATTCGTCGTGGTCGCCGATCCAGCCCCAGTACAGGTCTGGTCCTCTCTCAATCGCAATAGCTCTGTAGGAACGCCCAACCCGTACTACCCAGTAATCGTTGACTCTTTTGAAGTGAAGCGAGGGGTGCCTCGGGTTTTCCCTGAGCAACTGGAAGTTTCGTCTCGCGGTTCTCTGAACTGCTTCGGGTAGCCGGCCAAAGTGCGACCAGAATTGGCGTGTAGCGCGGTGCACTACAGGTCCTTCAATGTGCCTTCCCGTTTGGCCTGCTCAACCTCCGCTATAATGAAGTCCAGCTTGCCTGCCTTTATGTCCTCTTCGATTTGCCTGTCCCACGCCTCTTCCGCCAACTCGTGAAGCCAGTCCATGAGCTTGGCATACTCGGATTCGGGAAGACCCAGGACTGCCTGCTTGATTTCATCGGCAGTTGTCATTTGGCCGATTCTCCCTTCCCTTTCGGCGTCAGGCATTGCAACGCCCCGCTTGCCTCAGCTACGCGCCAGCAGCTCCATCAAGCGCCGGTTCTTCTCCACGCTGGCGTAGAAGTGGGCCCACTTCCGGGCGGACGCCCGGCCCCACCTTGCCTCTGAGGTACTCCCACATCGCGTCTTCCACCACGGCGTCGAAGTCGCGTCCCTCGCGCTCGGCGATGGCGCGCATCGCGGCCAGCAACTCAGGCGGTGCCTTGCTGGTGAACTCTCCTCGCGCGGCCATTTGCTCGCTCCTTGTATGCGTATGAATAGGATGCCAGAATCGTTAGTGTACACATCATTCTAGGGCGGCGCGGACAGCCCTTCAAGGAACGTGTTGAGACGCCAGAGGCCGCTTGATTCCCACGAATGCCCTAGCGGTCCTGAACATCAATCCGCAGCGGGCCGTGCCCGACGTTACAAGGTGCGTAGTCTTGATGGTTGAGTTCGGCCAAACAGCGACTAAGGAGCACCTCTCCAGACCGCAGTTTATCTGGGGCGTACTCGCCATTGATGAGTCGGCTCAGAAGCGATGCGAGATCCGGCGCTATGTCCCCAACCTGCGATGGTAACTCCATCCTCGACAAGGGGAATTCTCCGTTCTTCAGGAGAACAGCTCTGGCAACGTGACTAGCCGCGAGCATAAGCTCTTCCGATGCCGCGTATACATCGCCCACGTCTAGCAGTTGGCGTGACGTCAAGATTCGCTTTTTGGCATGATCGACCTTTGGCCGATAGTCAGGCCAGTGCGGATTCTCTCGTTCCGCAGCCACCTGTTTGTCCCACCATCCATCAGGGGCGCTAATCGGAATTCCAAAACGCAGCGCCCAACCCGGGTAGTCATCACCCTTCTCAAGCCTTTGCAAAAACCTCGAACGACTATCCTGCTGCAGGTGTATATCACCCGGACGGTCGAGCTTAATCCGACGGTCATCTTCGTGGATTACGAGTACATCTACGTCGCTACCTCCGTGCGTGGTACCACGAGCGCTGGAGCCAATGAGCACGACAGTCGCGGAATCCGACATCCCTAGAAGCGCCAGAGCATCCAGCACCGGCGCAGCCTTTATCTCTGCTGCTCTGTTCACGTCAAGGCTTCCATACGCGATTCGATTTCATCGATGAAACCCTCGAGTTCAAAGGCGAGTCTTCCCAAGTCCCTTTCCTCCAACTCTGCCCCCGGCTCGCCATAAGCGACATCCTTCCTCAACCTATTCAACTCTTCGAGTTCATCTCCAATGTCCCGGGAAACTAGCTGCTCAGCATACAATTCTCGAGCGAGCCGGGCCTTAGCATAGTGGTTTTGAGCCCAAGCACGCCCGTGCAACTCAGCAAGCGTAACCACGCTATTCTCGTAGGCGTAGAAGGCCCACATCACAGCACTTTCGGGATCAGGGGCATAACCTTCTGCGGCGAGCCGAACCCTCTCCAACTGGCTTCTTGCCCGAGCGAGGAACTGTCGGGCAAGTTCAAGACTCATTAGCCGCTCCCTATCACAGCATGGACTGTACGTAGAGAAACTTAGCATAACCAGTTGACCGCTACCACACTTGCCGCGCCTGGGTCAGGGGCGAAGTGGCATTCCCTACCGAGACGCCCCCTCTACGGTAAGTCTGGATCATTCCCAAATACTCGCATTTCAGTTGGACCTGAATTCGGGGGAGCAGCCCATATAGAAGTTCCAGAGCAACAATCGAACAACCGTGGATCGCCCGCTCCCCGGCGCCTTGGTGTCCGTGTCGTCCAGTATGCAGTCCAACGGCGTACAGCGTGGAATATACACCGTTCATCTGCTCAGCACAAAGCCGTTGACCAGTCGTCACCCGCACCCCTGCCCTCGCCCAAAACCCGCACCCCACACCCCGAAAAAACCGTCACTTTCCCGCGCCACCCGTTCCCCAGACCTGCCCCGCCCTCACCCCACGCACGCCCCGCCCCGTTCCCATCCATGCGCCATTTCTCCCCACAAATCCGCCCCGATCCGGCGTCGTCGACAGGGCTCTTGCAATATACGTACATCCGTGCTATCCTCGCTCACAGCAGGGCCGGGTATCAAGTCCGCCCGCGGGACCGACCAGGGCCTTTCCAACGTCCCTTCCCCCTCGCAGGGGGAAGGTTAGGATGGGGGTGGCAGGTAGGCGCGTCCCTTATGGGTGCCCCCGTGACGATGAAGACCGGGCTGATCCCCTGCCCCCTTCTGCCACGCGGCGCGACACATATGCCCTAAAATGCCCCCGCCGGCATCACAGAATGGCGCAGGATCGCCGGTGTCCCCAGCTACGAACACAACAGAATGTCGCAGAAATGAGCAGATTTCCGAACAGTCCCCTCTCCCTTGATGGGAGAGGGCTAGGGTGAGGGTGAAGATGGGAGCGACGCCCCCGCGTTGACACCCCAACCAGCCGTTTCGTATCATCGACCTATAGGCGCCGCGCTTTTGTAGCGGCGCCACGCGACTAAGGAGACAAACCAAATGAACGCGATTTCCGGCGCATCCGCCGCCACCGCCGCACCCGCGGCCGCCCAGCCCGCGCCTCCGGACCCGGCACTCGACGACCGCGCGGTCGTCTTCCGAGGCGACGGCGAGCCGAAGACCCCCGCCGGCATGATCAGCCGCCTGGCCGAGCTCGACGCCCAGTCCGCTCTGGACCCCGACAACTACTCCCTCGGCGGCAGCGTCGAGGCGCTCGAACGCCACTTCGCCGGCATGCTCGGCGCCGAGGCCGCTATATTCATGCCCACCGGCACGCTCGCCAACCACCTCGCCATACGCCGCCACTGCGGCACGAGCCCCAGGGCCATCGTCCAGGAGCAGAGCCACCTCTACCACGACTCCGGCGACACCGTGACTCGCCTGAGCTCCATCAACCTGGTGCCGCTCGCGCCGGGGCGGCTCCACTTCACCACCGAAGAGCTCGAAGACACCCTCGACGCGTCCGTCTCCGGCAGGGTGATAAACGAGGTCGGCGCCGTGATGATAGAAAGCCCCGTCCGGCGCCAGAGCGGCAAGGTCGTGCCCATAGACGTGATGCGCCAGATCACGGACCTGTGCCGCGAGCGCGGCATACCCACCCACCTGGACGGCGCGCGGCTGTTCATGATGTCCGCCGCCACCGGCATTCCCGCCGCCGACTACGCCGCCATGTTCGACACCACCTACGTGTCGCTGTACAAGTACTTCGGCGCTCCCTTCGGCGCGATACTGTGCGGCAGCGCCGAGTTCGTCGACGGCCTGTACCACGAGCGCCGGCTCTTCGGCGGCGGCCTGCCCGCGTCGTACTTCGCCGCCGCGCTCGCCCTCGAAGGCGCAAAGGGTTTCGAGGAGCGGTTCGGCGCCGCCATGGACAAGGCGGCCCTGCTTTTCGAGCGGCTGAACTCGCTTCCCGGCATCCATGTCGGCCGCTACGAGAACGGCTCCAACATCTTCCCCGTCGACTTCGACGACGGTGTGGACGCCCACCTGGCGGCCGAAAAGCTCGCCGAGCGCAGCGTCTTCATCTCCCCCCGGGAGGGGAGCCAGGACGACTTCGCGCTCACCGTCAACACCACCATCCTGAGGCAGACCAACGATGAGATCGTCGACGCCTTCAGCGCCGCGCTTCACTGATGGCGGCACGGCGAACCGCAAGCTCCCCCGGGCCGCGCGCTGACTTCCGGCGAGATGCCATGGCGTCCATCAGCTCGGGGCTGCGCTACGGCCGGACGTTCCTGTCGAGGACGAAGACACGCGCGAAGGTCATCGAGCGGCGTCTGACCAGGATTTTCATCATCAATCTCCTCGTCCGCACGGTCAAGGAGATTTCCGACGACGACGTCACCCACATGGCCGCGGGCGTGGCCTACTACGCGCTCTTCTCGCTGTTTCCCCTTCTGCTGGGGCTGATCGCGATTTTCAGCTACTTCGTAGACTCCCCGACGGACGCGGGACAGACCGCGGTGGCCGACAACGTCACCAACTTCGTCTCGGAGTACCTGCCCGGCTCAGAGACGTTCGTCTCCGAAAACCTCGATACACTGCTGAACCTCCGCGGCGCCGCCACCGTGGTCGCCGTACTCGGCATGTTCTGGTCGGCCAGCGCCGTGTTCGGCGCGCTCAGCCGGGCGGTGAACCGCGCCTGGGACGTCCACCAGGACCGCCCTTTCTACCTAAACAAGTCGCGCCAGCTCCTGATGGCCGTCGGAGTCGCCTTCCTGTTCCTGATGTCGTTCGGCGCGGCCACGCTGGTCCGGGCCGCGGGCCTGCTCGGCGACCTGGATGCGCCACAGGTCGCGTTCATGGTCAACCGCATCGGGACCGTGGTGCTCCAGACGACCTCGTTCGTGCTGGTGCTCAGCGCGTTCCTGCTCATCTACAAGTTCACGCCCAACACCAAGACCTACTGGCGCTACATCTGGCCCGGCGCGTTCGCCGCCGCGTTCCTGTTCGAGGTCTCCAAGAACATCTTCATCATCTACCTCAACGGCTTCGCCACCTTCGATGACACCTACGGCCCGCTGGCCCCGGTCATCGTGCTGCTGCTGTGGACCTACCTCAGCAGCCTGATAATCATCTGCGGCGCCGAGCTCAGCTCCGAGTACGGCAGACTGAAGCTGGGCATCCGCCGCGGAGCACCCTTCCACGCCCGCGCCGAACCCAGCGGTCCCCTCTCACTTGACGGGAGAGGGTCAGGGTGAGGGTGCCAGTCAGTCCCCTCTCACTTGACGGGGGAAGACTAGGCAGTGTTGACATTTGCATTATACTAGGTATATGTCAACAGTCACACTATCTCCCGAACAGTGGCCAAAGGTGCTGGAGTTTCTTCGTAGCCAGCCCGATTTGTAC
>DAOUJL010000077.1:0-11570 GCA_034422735.1 Dehalococcoidia bacterium
CGTACAAATCGGGCTGGCTACGAAGAAACTCCAGCACCTTTGGCCACTGTTCGGGAGATAGTGTGACTGTTGACATATACCTAGTATAATGCAAATGTCAACACTGCCTAGAATCGGCTATTGCTTACGGTCCCCCGCCGGACAGGAAATGGGGAACGATTCCAACCAGGAGGACGGCAATCCCGGCCGCGGCGATTATAGTGGCGGGATCCTCGAACCCTAAAATGCCCCCTGCCAACGCAAGTGCGATCAGGCCGAGCGCCAGCTTGTTGATCCAGCCGTAGCCCAGCTTGCCCCATCCCATCCTGTCCGTCCAACCGAGGAGCGCCCTCCTGAGGTTGGGTCTCCTGAGAATGAGGGCGGCAAGCGCACCTAAGAAGACGACACCACCCACAGCCCCAGCCGTCTCAAGTATGGACATGGTGGCGCCGGCCGTGATCACGCCCAGCCTACTTTGTAGGCCAGTCCCGACCTCTTGACCGATGCGGTTCCCGGCGTCGTCATGACTGTTCTCCCAGGGTCTTCGTCGGTGTCACGAGAGTGACTGGTGCAGGTGCTCCACTAGCCGAGGCGTCCCCCTCTATGGCTGTTTCTGCGCGATGACGATGAGGGCAGGCCCTGGCGGTGAAATCTCCCGTAGATGAGGAGGAACACCCCAATCCAGAAGAGGAGTACGGCCGGCGCGGCTATCACCACACCGTTTCGAAAGATGATCTGCAGCATCACGGCGGGAACGACCAACGCGAACCCAATGACAACTCCGGCCAGTCCCCACCTGTCGGGCCAGCTCCAGTGCGCAGTCCGGTTCATGTACCTCGCATAGGTGCGCTCGGCAGCGCCAATCGCGGCCGCACGGCGATGGGCGTCACCGAAGACGACGATTACGAGCCCACACAGAAACAGTATCCCGCCAAGGGTCCGCACCGCCGCGCCCGCGCCAACTGACTGTTCCTCCAGGATCCATCCGAGCGCAACCAGCAGGATTCCCAGCACCGCGCCGGCCGGTCCAAGACTGCCGGCCGACCTCCGCTCTCGGAGCGACGCGAACATCTTGGCGAGGGTCGTACTCAGTGGACGCATGTCAATTCTCCGATGGCATTCGCCGGACGGACGATGCCATTCATCCCTGAAGATACAAGATTACACAGGTGGCTTCAACAGCGGTCGGGAGACAGGCCCACCTCGGTAGTGTCCAGTCACGTAAGCAGGTTCAGGTAACGCGGTAGCAGACAAGCAGCACGAAGAGTAGGAAGAACACCAGAAGAGCCAGGGCAGTCGCCACTTTCTGTCCGAACCAACGCTGGGTGTAGAAGTAATACGCACACGTCAGGAGAGCGGCGACCACGACGACCGCGCCAAGCGTTGAAAGGTCCACCATATCCACATCACTCCCTTCGCCGACCTCAGCCAGCGTCGCCGCTTTCCACGAAACGGGCTACCCACGGTTCGACGGGGTCAGCGCGGAGTTGATGCCTCTTATCATTCGCCCGGTACGGTAGCATCTCTACAATGCGCCAGAGAAATTAGATGATGTGGCGGCAGAGCAAAGACCGGCCCGCGTTCGCGTCGGCGGTCACTCCAGCCAGGTGACCACTTCCGAGTGCGGCATTCGCTGCGTTTCCGGCAAGCTCGCCGCCTTGCCCACGAACACTACGCCCACCATGGTCCAGGCCTCGTCCGCGCCGAGAATGCCGGCGATGCCGGGAATCCTGGTGAGCCCGCCCGTGGTCCAGTCTAGCCGCAGGCCCTCGGCTACCGCCGCGAGCGCCATGTTCTGGATGGCGCAGCACGAGGTGGCGTAGTTCTCCCGTGTCACCTCTTCGTTGGCCCCATCCAGGCTGAAGACGTACACCATCGCGGGTCCGTTCAGGACGCGGTCCCTGGACGCGTCGGCGGACCGCCGCTTCTGCTCCAGGTTCGGGTTGGCCACACCGTCGTACGTCGACTGCCAGGCGGCCTCGGCAATTCGCTTTCGCATTGGGCTGTCCTTGCGAACGGCGAAGAACCGTGTGGGGTCGGTTAGCCGGTGGTTGGGCGCCCAAACCGCCGCGGAAAACAGCCGCTCCAGTGTATCGCGGGAAACGGGCTCCGAGGCGAACTCCTTTACGTTGCGCCTGCGGAAGATAGCGTCGTACACGCTGACGGAACTCTCCGGTATCGCAACGTCGCCGCTGTTCAGTTTCATTTTCCGCCTCCCGTAGCACCTTTGGGGCAATTGGTCGCCATGTCCGAACGTCTCGAACAGGTAGCTCTTGACAGTGTAATATGTCTATACTAGCATTAAGCGCGCTTAATATCTAAGGCTGGACTCGACGCCAAGCGACGTCGTCGAATTGTCGTCCATGGCCGCAGCAATGTTGACTGTACATTATCCATGACTATAGGGGAATCGAAATGTCACACGGCCTTCGTCCGACCTTCCCGTCGATTTTGCCCGCGCTTGGAGCGCTGCTCGCGGCGATCTCCCTCGTGCTGGCGGCCTGCGGCGAGACCGACCCGACGCCCGTACCGGAACCGGAAGACCGCACCCTCACCGTCTACTCCGGCCGCTCGGAGACGCTGGTGGCTCCGCTGCTCGCGACATTTGGCGAGCAGACCGGCATCGACATCCGGGTAAAGTACGCCAGCAGCGCGTCGACGGTCGCCACGCTGCTGGAAGAGGGCGACAATTCGCCCGCCGACGTGGTGTTCCTGCAAGACCCCGGCTCCCTGGGCACGCTGTCTGCCGCAGGCGCGCTCGACCGGCTTCCACAGGAGATGCTGGACGAGGTAGACGCCAGGTTCCGCGCCCCGGGCGGCGAGTGGGTGGGCACGTCGGGCCGCGCCAGGACGGTGATCTACAACACGGAAACCATTGACCCGGAGGCGGACCTCCCCGCCTCCATATTGGATTTCACGGCCCCCGAATGGAAGGGGCGAGTTGGCTGGGCGCCGCAGAACGGCTCCTTCCAGGCGTTTGTCACCGCGCTGAGGACTCAACTGGGCGAGGATGCCGCACGAGAGTGGCTGGAAGGCATGAAATCCAACGATGCCCAGGAATACACGAACAACTCCACCACGGTCGCGGCTACCGCAAACGGTGAGGTGGACGTGGGCTTCGTCAACCACTACTATCTCGAACGCTTTCTGAAAGAGCACGGCGAAGGGTTCACGGCCCGCAACCACTACATCGGCAACGGCGACCCGGGCGCGCTGGTGCTGGTGGCGGGCGCCGGCATCCTGAAGATTGCCGAGAACAAGGAGCCCGCACAGGAGTTCATCGACTTCCTGCTTTCGGAACATTCCCAGCGCTATTTCGCGTCCGAGATCAGGGAGTACCCTGTGGCCGCGGGGGTCGAGCCCAAGGGCGACTTGCCGCCCCTGGCGTCGCTCGACCCTCCCAACGTCGACCTTGGCAACCTCAGCGATCTGGAGGGCACGCTGCGACTTCTGAGGGAAGTGGGCGTATTGCAGTGACCGCCGACTCCGGTCCGTGCCGACGCTCGACGGAGGCCTTTCCTCCGTTGGCAGGATCCGCCTCCCCGTCGTACAATGCCCTTGACTGACGTAACCGGCCATTGATGATCGCGAAGGGCTATGACGCAGAGATCCTCCAGTTCGAGCATGTCTTCCGTACAGGGCGAATACCTGATACGCATCTACACGACCCTGCGTGAGGGTTCCAGGGTGGTCGGTTCCAGGCTGGCCGAGCGGCTGGGCGTGTCCGCCTCCGCGGTGACGCAGGCCTTTCAGCGTATGGAGCGCCAGGGCCTGGCCGTGATCGACCCGGAGTCCGGCATACAGCTCACCGCCGAAGGCCGCGACATCGCCGAGTCGATCATTCGCCGCCATTACCTCATCGAAAGGCTGCTGGTGGATACGCTGGGCTTCGACTGGGCCGATGCCGACGACGAGGCGGAGCGGATGGAGCAGACGCTGTCGCCAAAGCTGGAGGCGTATCTTTACGAAAAGCTCGACGGGCCGACGACCTGCCCTCACGGCAATCCCTTTCCGGGATCCGCGGACGAAGAGAGGCTGCTGGGCGCGCGGAGGATGACCGACGCGCGCGCCGGAGAAACCGTAGAAGTCTGGCGGATCACCGAAGAGGGGGAGGACGACAACGAGCTTCTCCACTTCGCCCACGACAACGGCGTGCTGCCGGACACAGAGGTCCTGATACGGGACGTCGATCTCAGCGCAGGACTTGTCGAATTGAGCCTCGACGAGCGTGCGGTCAGCATACCCACGCGCTGGGCGCGCCACATACGGGTGTCGGGGCCCGTGTCCGCGTAGAGGCAAGCGGGACGGGTGCGTGACAATGCGGCACTAGCGGCGGGTGTCTTGCTGCTGCTCACGGCGCTGTTTACCGTAGTGGCGGTCGGGGCGCGCGTTTTGGCCGACGCCGACCAGGCCACGCTCGTGGAGTCGCTGGCCGCGGTAGCCGAAAGCCGGGCCGCTTACGGCATAAGCGGTGTGGCGCGGCTGATCTCGGGAGTCACCTTGGCCGCCGCGGCCTGGTACCTGCTCAACACGTGGATCATCAAAGAGCGGTTCGGCTCGCCTATCGTGCCCATCCTGTTCGCGGTGTCCGGCTTGTTCACGCTGGTCTCGGGGGCGTGCGCGGTCTGGCTGGCGGCATCCGTCCCCGGTGCGCCGGGAGCGATCGCCGCCTTTGCCGCCGCGACATCCACCGAGCTCGTATCCGACGTCCGCTGGTTGACGGGCAAGATAGGCTTCGCAATCGCGGGCCTCGGCCTGCTGGCCGCCGCACGCTACCAGTGGAAGGCCGGGGGCATGCTGAGGCGCATCGCGCCGGCGTCGGCGGTCATCGGCTTGCTCATGCAGTTCATCTGGATCGACGCGGCCACGCCCGCGCATCGGTTCAGCGGCATGGCCTTCGTCCTGTGGCTCGTTGTGATTGGAGCGATGCTCTACGCGGGCCGCGTGGAGCGGAACTTCGCACACATGCTGGACTCGCCTACAGAACCCGGTGCGCCCGAGCACCCATAGGATCACAGTAGGAGGAGTCGTCCCACGCGCTGAAGCTTGTTCGACTTCATAACCGGCAGAGGGGGCCGCGTCGTGCTCAGGGCAGCGGTTGGCGGGCAGGCTCACGCCAGGGTTTCGTTCACCAGCGATAGCCCGGCTTCCAATCTGCCGCGCCAGTCCGACTGAGGCCGCCGAATCGCGTTGGTGCAGATTCTGAAGAGACATACCGCTTCACGAAAGGCAAGTGCACGTTCGCTCCACCGGAAGCGCTCGAGCGAGGCTTGCCGGAACAGCGAGTAGAAGGCACCACTACCGTCCCTCTTCCTCTTGCGTCCAAAGCAGGCAGCCCATCGCAGGTGCGCGAGGAAGTTGCCCACGTCGAGCATCGGGTCGCCAGGTCCCGCCTCCTCAAAGTCTACCAGCGCAATCCTGCCATCGCGCAGGACCAGCATCTGGTCGTCGTAAAAGTCATTGTGGGCAATGCCGGTTGGGCGCCAGGAACGGACAAACGGGTCCAGCGACTTGGCGGCTTCGTTCAGACTGCGAAGGGCAGGCTCGCCGTCGCGAATGTTGTGTGTGAAGCTTCGTTTGGCACGCCGATATGCCCCGGACAGGTTGAATGCGCGTGCGCCGTCGGGGACTTCGGGTGCGTTCCACAGAGACTGTAGACCGTCGAGAAGCGGAGAAGGGTCGGGCAGTCTTCCGGTCTGAATGCGTTGGCGCAGGTTTCTGCCGGGTATCTCCGAGAGCCAGACTACCCCTCCTTCGGCCCAGTAACCGGCCAGCCGGGGCAGTACAAATCCGGACTGCCCGATCAACTTTTGGGCCGCGAGCAATGGCGCGACCGCGTTGGGTCGCATCACACGGGCAAAGAACCGGGTTCTGCCCACACTGTGACGCAGAACGGCGCGACTGGCGGGTCTGTACCGAATTAGCTCGACACTCGCGCGCCGCGCCCGGACGGACAGCACATATCTGTTCAACAGCTTGAGAGCAGTTTCGGGACGGGCCGCGTCGTTAAGTCCGGGCAGAAGACTGTCTTCCGGATACCGGAACAGTTGTGCAGGCTTGCCACGCTCAATCCTGATTGCAAGGTGCTGCGAAGGGATGTATTCGTCGGCCGGCCACTCCAACTCATAGCTGACCATGGCGATCCTGCCCAGGTTGTGGGCGAACTGGCGAATGCGGATGCGACTGGGGTCTGTGCACGGCCTCCCGAACTGTCGGCAGTACGCACGCCATATCCACTCTGAATCGAATAGCCTGGGCAAGTCACCCAAGCCGGGATCTTCAGGGAAGCCGATCTCCGGATAGAGCGGCACGGTCGCCGGCGAAGACACCATCGTTCTTAGCTGCTGGCGTCGCTATCTTCGCTGTCGTCGCTGTTGTCTGTCGGGGTCGGCGTGTCGATGCCGTCGGAGTCGGTGCCGTCGTTGTCTGTCGGAGTCGGCGTGTCGATGCCGTCGGAGTCGGTGCCGTCGTTGTCTGTCGGGGTCGGCGTGTCGATGCCGTCGGAGTCGGTGCCGTCGTTGTCGGTCGGGGTCGGCGTGTCGATGCCGTCGGAGTCGGTGCCGTCGTAGTCCGTGTACGGAGTGTCCAGACCATCGTTGTCGGTGGGAGTGGGGGTGTCGATGCCGTCGCCGTCAGTTGTCGGGGTGTCGACGCCGTCGTAGTCCGTGTACGGAGTGTCCAGACCATCGTTGTCGGTCGGCGTGGGGGTGTCGATGCCGTCGTTGTCGGTGGGCGTGTCTACTCCGTCGTAATCAGTGTACGGGGTGTCAATCCCGTCATTGTCCGTCGGAGTGGGAGTATCGACGCCATCGCCGTCCGTGGTCGGCGTATCAATGCCGTCATAGTCCGTTTCCGGGGTGTCCTCATCGTCGTCACCCTGGTCGTCGTTTCCGCTCTCCTCGCCATTGGAGGCGGTGTAGGTACGCGGTATGGAGGCCACCACTTCGGAAGGCCCGTCGGCCATGGCGGTCAACGCGCTGCCCCAGGCCAGCGCCGAAGCCAGCATCAGTGAAAATACAAGCGCCACGATTGGCGTCAACTTCTTCATCTAACGTGCTCCGGTTTCTGCAGATGAAGGAGGGCTTTGAACTCAGACCCTTCAAGTATACAGCACTTTGGAATTTCAGACGTGACCGCGGGGGTGGTCGGCGTGGGGGAGTTTGAGGAAGGCGGTGGCGATGAGGGCGGCGGCTACGAGGGCCACGCTTACGGTGAAGACGTCGGCGATGGCGCCGGAGAGGGAGGCCCTGAGCGCGGCCAGGAACTGGTCAGCAATCTGCTGGCCGTCGGCGGCCGCGAATCTGGACTGCAGCTCGGCCAGAGCGGACGGGTCCACGAGAGCCTGCGGGTTCTGCTTGATCGCCTCGATCCTGTCGGCGGGCAGCACGTCCCTCACGGAGTCGGGCAGGGACTCCTCGAACCTGGCGGCGAACCGGTTGGCCATCACCGCGCCGAGCAGCGCCAGTCCGAGCATTCCGCCGATCGACCTGAAGAACTGCAAAGCGGACGTGGCGGCGCCCATCAGGTTGAAGGGTATGGAGTTCTGCACGGCGAGCGTGAACGTCGGGAAGGTGGAGCCCAGTCCCGCGCCCATGACCACGATGTACACGACGGCGCGGGCGAACGACGTGGTCTCGTCCATCGTGGACACCAGGAACAGGCCGAGCGTCATCAGCGCTACGCCCGCCAGCCCGAAGGCGCGGTAGCGCAGGCCCGTCCGGGCGAGCAGCTGGCCCGACAGCGTGGCACCGACCACGATGCCCAGCATCATCGGCGTGAGGAAGCTGCCGCTGCTGGTCGCGGACGCGCCGAGCACGCCCTGGAAGAAGAGCGGTATGAAGATGATGCCGCCGAACATGCCGAAGCCGGTCAGGAAGGCGACCACCAGCGACACGGCCACCATCCGGTTGCGGTAGATCTCCAGCGGCATAATCGGCGAGTCGCTGCGGCGCTCTATCGTGACGAACGCGGCGACCATTGCCGCGCCGAAGACCAGCAGGCCGATCACCTGCGGCGTGGCCCAGCCGTACTGCACGCCTCCCCAGGAGAGCGCGAGCAGAATGGGCACCACCGCGAGCACGAGCGTGACCATGCCGGCGTAGTCGTGCTTTCTGTTTTCCACCTCCGGCTTGATGACCGGGAACAGGATCAGGATCAGCAGCAGCACCGGGACGCCGATGGGGACATTGATCAGGAAGACCCAGCCCCAGGAGATGTTGTCGGTGATGAAGCCGCCGAGCGTGGGGCCTAAGACCGAGGACATCCCGAACACGACTCCGAGGAAGCCCTGGTACTTGCCGCGCGATTCGGGCGGGAACAGGTCCGCTATGGCGGTGAAGCTGTTGACCATGATCATTCCGCCGCCGATGCCCTGGACGGCGCGGAAGGCGATGAGCTGGTTCATGGTCTGGCTCAGGCCCGCGAGGACGGAGCCGACCAGGAAGATGACGATGCCGGCCACGAAGAAGACCTTGCGGCCGTAGATGTCGGTGAGCCGGCCGACTATGGGCACGGCGGTCGTGGACGCGACGAGGTACGACGTCGTGACCCAGGTGAAGCGGTCGAAGCCGCCCAGGTCGGCGATGATCCTGGGCATGGCGGTGGCTACGACGGTCTGGTCCAGCGAGGCGAGGAACAGGGCCGTCAGAAGGCCGGTCATCGCAAGCACGACCTGGCGCCTGGGAAGCCGGACGTAGTCCTGGGCTACCGACTGGTCGGCGGCGGCGGTCGTTGCGTCGCTATCGCCGTTGCTCAAGATGCTCCTTTCTCCTGTTTGTGTGGGGCCAATCCGCGAGCGGATGGCAATCGTAGTTGCCGTGTGGCGGCTTGGTCAAATCTTCGCCTCACCGTTGGGGCGGCGATTGCGCCTCTTGGCGTGGGTCTCCGAAAAATCTGCTCTATTCTGCTGCATTGTGTCCGATTCGTAGCTGAGGACACCGGCGATTGTGCTCAATTCTGTCATGCCGGAGTGGGCACTTCAGGGCATAAGTGTCGCGCGGCGTGGCAGAAGAGGACGGTGTCGGTGGCCAGTGGCAGGTGGTCAGTGACCAGTTTTCGACGCTGCTACGGATGGCCGGGCGCATATCCTGCTTGGGGGCAGGGTTGCCGGGCCGCGGGGTCAGTCCCTCGCGTGTGGTAGAATAGCACGCATGTGCGTCTAAATCAAGGGCGCTGGCGAAATCGGCGGATCAGGGCGAAATGGTGGGGAGAAATTGCGCAGGCGTGGGGACTGGTGGGACGCGGGTGAGAACGGGTGGGGCACGGTCGGGAACGGATGGCGCGGGAAAGTGACGGTTTTTTGGGGTGCGGGGGTGCCTTTGGGGTGGGAGAGGGCGACGGGGGCGCGGCCGGGGTGTGGGTTGTTCGTGAAAGAGACACGGTGTTGGGCGCGCAGTAGTCTGAAAGAGGCTCCAGGGCTGCGCGCGGATTGACTTCGTGCCGGTTCTGTAACTACAATTACGTAGTGTTCGGCATGGTGGGCACTCAAGTCGTGATGGTAGTCCACACTTGGCCCGATTTCGACACGGAGGCCGGCGAAGAGGTCGGTCGCATAATCTCTGCGCGTAAAGCGACGAGACGTGAGAGGGAGGCTTATGAAGAAGGACATTACTGAGCTGCCGTCGGACGTGCAGGAGCAGATACGGGCGTTAGAGGCTATGCCTGAGGACCAGATCGACACTGCGGACATCCCTGAGATTCTCGACTGGTCGAATGCCAGGAGAGGGGTCTTCTATCGGCCCGTGAAGCAGCAGATCACACTGAGGATAGATGCGGACATCATAGCCTGGTTCAAGGCCCAGGCTCATGAAGGGCGCGGTTACCAGACAGACATCAATGGAGCCCTCCGTGAGCACGTCCAGAGGACGGCCCGTTCCGCAAGCCAGCCGTGAGCGGCGGAATTGGTGGTAGAGCGCCAAGGGGCGGGGGCGCGACACTCTTCAATCGATGAAGACGTAATCTGCATCACGCGTATCAAGGGGGAAGGGACGGCGCGGGAGAGTTACGCTTTTTTCGGGGGGGCGGGGGCGCGACGCCTTAGGCGTCGCCGGTGGTGGTAGGCTCTGCGGGCGGCTTGGGCGGGTCGCCGTGCCCGCAACAGCCGGGCTCGTGGATGACGACAAGACCGTCACGCGGCTCAACCGGAGGAGCGCCGGGCAGGTGATGGTGCACCAAGGCCCCGGTGGAGTGGCAAACTGGACAGCGCAGTTGGTTAGCAGAGCTGTGATAGAGTTGCTTGCAGCTATAGCAGAACCAAAGACTCATCGTCGCTGTGTCCGGCGCATCGGTCTACCAGGAACCTCAAGGGCCTGGCACTGAGACGGAGGCCAGGGAGTCACCGGCAATCTCGTGGGTAGTGTCTCAGCTCGAGTTCGCATCTATGCTTCCTTGCTTGAGGGAGTCCAGAAAGGCGATTGTGGACACCCCTCAATCCGAAATAGGTTCGAGGGCTACGTGCGTATTGACAAATCTGTTTCAGACTGAAATACTCCACTTAGTGACTTTGCTAATCCGTGGGCCAGGCGGGTCTCCCGAAACATGGAGGCCCGTCCTGGCTCACAGTTCGTTTCGCCGCACGTACTGGTTGATAGTCAAGTCTCCAGTAGGCGGCGTAGCATGTAGTTACGGAATCGCACCGGGTTCCCGGGTCTTCTACCTCCAGGCTTCAGGTAGCTACCCGTATATTCCAATTTGTTCACGTAGATTGCCGATGCCCAAATGTTTTTTCCTCCTTCTGCCATGGCTCTGATGGGGCCAAGAAGCCTGGAGAATTCGTCCCTATCCGAAGGGATCTTCAGTTCACGGCTTAGGCCCGTGTAGTACCTGAAGGCCGCAACGTGCCTGTTCATATCTCGAAACGCGTCGTCGCACAGATGCAGCGCGGCTGCGGAAAAGTAACTGCTGCTTTGCAGCCGACCCGTTCCTGGTTCCAGACTGAAGCCCGGGTCTCCTGACTCATCCACGAATATGTAGTCATGCCGAGGCGTTGTCATCAACTATCCCCAATAGCGAACCGTCTCAGGATACGAGGGCGAGTATCGTCGCTAGCCTTCTGCCCACTTCCACAAAGCGATGCACCTCGTCCGGCTTCAGCGGCCTGCCCAGCACCTTGCGCTAGCACTCCGCCTTACCAAGTCCACTCAGCCATCAGAGATACGCGAGGAGATCATCCAACCGGGAGTGTACGGCTGTGCCATACCGTTGTGACAGATTGTGGCGGACCACATGGGACAGCATGGAGCGATCCGTCAGATGTCCGGCGCCCTGGTTGGCGAGCGCGGGATACGTCGATACCTCACCGGACGCGCCGCCGGAGTCGCGCAGGCGTCTCAGTTCCACGAGGTACTCCTCGGCGATGGAGGTGAGCTTGGCGGTGTTGGCGAGCATGGTCGTAGTTTAGCGCAGTGGGGGCGCGGGATGTAGGGCTGACGAAAGAGGTTGCGTCGGGTTGCCGGGTGGCTTCGCTGGGGGGTGCCCCCGCGCCCCTGGATTCGTTAGACTCACAAACGAAGTGCAACATCTTGTTAAGGTGTTGCCATGCGAAGCTCTTATCACCAACTCACCATTGAAGAGCGGTGTGAAATGGCCCGACT
>DAOUJL010000078.1:0-18665 GCA_034422735.1 Dehalococcoidia bacterium
CGTACAAATCGGGCTGGCTACGAAGAAACTCCAGCACCTTTGGCCACTGTTCGGGAGATAGTGTGACTGTTGACATATACCTAGTATAATGCAAATGTCAACACTGCCTAAGCCCGCTCGTCTGGCTGTTGAGGCAGAACGGGTACGAAACCACTTCTATCTACCAAAGCACTTATTTCGGTCACGCGGCAGGACCCGGAATAGACAAGTACGTTGTCAATGAGACGGGCGCGCTTTGCTCTCTGTTGGACGGAGCCATAAGACCGTGGGCGTTTTGGGGCTACTGCTGGGGATGGGCGGAAGAGGCGGACACAGGGCACCTCCCTGCCGGAGATTTCTTGGTTCAACAACTGTCTGGAGTTGACAGGGGTAGCCCCCAGTTCGTGATCGCGCTTCTCTACTTGCCAGGCCATACTCCGAAGATATTCAGTTACGGAGACAGCCGAGACAGGGAGCGCTTTCTGGAGACTTACGAAAGAAAGTTCAACGAGGCGGCCACTTACCTGCGGCAGATCATAGAGCACGTGAGGGCCAACGACCCCGATTCGATCCTGTTCGTCTTTGGCGACCATGGGGCGTGGCTGTCCCGAGGGGTCGACGTTGAAGATGCCCCGGTGTTCTTACTGCAAGACCAGTTTGGTATCCTTGGCGGAGTGTATCCCCGCGACAGGTGCGCCGCGGAGTTTGACGAGGCGGAGCGCAAGGATTACGTTACGTCTCTGGACGTAGTGCACGCGATAATCGAATGTCTGTCGGGCGGGCAGAGTCCTCTCCTGGAGCCGAGGCGCGACAGGTTTTGGGGTACCTACATCCCTCAAGGCCACTCATACGACTACAAGGACTTTCGGTATGAATAGCAGTTTACTGGTGTTGCCGGTATTGGCGTCAGTTGGCGTGGTAACCGAGTGGCCGTTGGCCACCCTTACCCACTTGGACGCCGAAGTCACGACCGGCACCCGGGGCGTCGAGGTCTTGCTTGCCTACATCGACCCTGGCGTAGCGGGTTTTGTCATCGTCTCGGTGCTGGGCTTTATCTCCTCCGTTGGATACCTGGCGCGGTCATACGTCGGGCGCGTGAAGCGGCGGCTATTCGGGAACGAAGAGTCACACGCAGCTAGCAACGCCGACGACGAGGCGGCGAATTGTTGAGAGCGGACGGAGGGTCTTACAGGGACCCGTCGGGGCGGGTCTATCTGGCCGACGGCGGGGACGTTGGTCAGCGTGTAGTCCGAGGACTGACGCCGGCAACGGCAGCAACGGTCGAGAGACTACTGGGAGAGCCTTTCTTCAGGCGGCTGATCGCGGATGGCAGCGTGGTGAAAACACACTTTCTGCCCGCCGTCGACCCGGTCGCCCTCGCCGTCATCGAGCGGGGCTGGGCGTCGGTCGTAGAGCACGAGGCGGTGGGCTTCCTGACCTGGCCTTACGAGTGGCCCTTTTCTATGCTGAAGGATGCGGCTATGCTGCAATTGCGTCTGCTGGAAACGGGCGTCCAAAGCGGTTGGATGCTCAAGGACGCCACACCCTACAACGTCCAATGGGCGGGTACCAGGCCGGTATTCATAGACATTCCATCATTCGTTCCGTGGGAACATGGAGAGTACTGGCAGGGATACCGACAGTTCTGCTCCACGTTTCTGATCCCTCTTATGCTGACGGCGCATCTGGGCGTACCGTTTCAGCCGCTGCTGCGATCGAACTTGGAGGGCATCCCTCCTGAAGAGGCGACAAGGTACTTCTACGGCCTGCGGAGGCTCAAGAGGGGCGTACCCTCTCACGTCTGGTTTCCGGCGATGGTAGAGCGCCGGATGCGGAATCAGGGCGGGAAACGCCGCTCGTCTGGCCCCAGGCGCATACAGTCCAAGACATCACTCCTGGCCTTGCTGGACGACCTGCGCCGTCTCGTCGCCGGGTTGAACCACCGCCAGTCGAACTCATCCAACTGGTCGCTGTACTCGGAGACCCACTCGTATGAGGAGGGCGATTTAGAGCGGAAGAAAGCGTTCGTGGAGAAGCATGTTTGCCAGCGCCGACCACGCCTGCTGTGGGACCTGGGTGCGAACACCGGGACGTTCTCCCGCATCGCGGCACAACACTCGGAGCTAGTGGTCGCTCTGGACGGGGATCATGAAGCGGTGGACATTCTGTACCGAGGGGCGCGTGAGAACGATGACCGGAACATCATTCCAATCGTGATGGACCTTGCAAACCCGTCGCCACACCAGGGCTGGGCCGGCCGCGAGCGCACCGCGTTCGCCGGGAGACGAAGTCCTGACATGGCGCTCTGTCTGGCGCTCATTCACCATCTGCGAGTTTCGGCAAACATACCTGTCTCTTCGCTGGTCGAATGGCTTCGGAGCTTGGACGCCACCGTGATCGTTGAATTCGTCCGCCGACACGACGAGATGTTCGGCAAGCTGATAGAGAACAAGAGCGAACAGTACGCGGACTACACGTCAGAGAACTTCCAGTCGGAGATAGAAAGGCGATTCACGATCGAGGACAGGATGGAGTTGAAGGGAGGGAAGCGGGAGATGCTGTTGCTCGAACCGTCATAGAATGGCGCTCCACTCCTCGCGCTCACTCTAAACCTCAACATTTTTGTCAAGCATATTCGGATTGAAACGGTACTAGCGCGGCCGCGCCGCCCGCCCCTGGCTCACCGCCACCAGCGACGCCGCCAGCATCTCCACCGCCACCCGCTCGTCCAGCTCGCTCCGCTTGATGCTCGCGTCCGTCTCCAGCAACTCCCGGTGCATCGCCGCCAGTTGCCCGAAGTGCAGACGCTGCTCCTGCCCCATCACCCGCCGCGCGGCGAACTCCGGTATGCCCAGCGCGCGTCCGATTTCCCCCGACCCCAGGCCGCGGGCGCGCATCTCCTTGGCCAGCAGCAGGTGCCGCACCTGTCTTGCCAGCATCGCGATGACGAAGCTGGGCGCAGCGCCCGAATCCAGCGCCCGCAGTATCTGCCCGATGGCGGCGGACGCCCGGCCCTCGATCACCGCGTCCACGGTCTGGAAGATGTTCGCGTCCCTGGTGTAGACCACCGCCCGCCGCACGTCGTCCGCGCTCACCGTCTCGCGCCAGCGGTAGACGGCCAGCTTGTCCAGCTCGCTCGCGAGCACCCGCAGGTTGCCGCCCACCGCGTCCGCTAGCTCGGTCGCCGCGTCCGGCGTGATTGCCATGCCCTGGGACGCCGCGCGATCCAGGATCCACCGGCGGAGGCCGTCGCCCCTCGGCGTGCGAAAGCCACGCAGCGTGGCATGCTCTCTCACCCTAGCGAAGAGGGGGTTGCGGTCGGTGAGCGTGCCGTCCACGAACACGAGGTCGGTGGTTGGAGGGACGGCCGGCAGCAGGTCGGCCAGGCCCTCCCACTCGCCCAGCGACGCGCGCCCACCGCGCCCGCCCCTGCCGCGAGAGCCGCCGCCTCGCCTCGCCTCGAATCGGCCCAGCAGCCCGTCGACGGACACCAGCCTCTTGTTCGCCATGAACGGCACGGCGTAGCACGCCTGGGCCAGTAGGTCGAAACTCGCCTCCGCTCCCAGCAGCGCCCTCACGTTCGAGTCGCGCATCTCCTCCGGAGTCACCTGCACCCTCAGCGCGGCCAACTCCTCGCGCACCGAGAACTCGTCGTCACCGTACAGCACGTAAATCAAGCGCCGGTACTCCAGAAAGCGTGGCGTATGCTAGAATGGCCCCATACCCACCGGATGAAAGCGAGGCGAAGTTGGGCAGAGCGCTGCTGATGCTGCTGTCGTGGTCCGGCATCCCCCGGCTGCTCGGCCGGCTGCTGCGGGACAGCCGCGTCCCCCTGCGCGCAAAGCTGCTCGTGGTCGGGACCGCCGTCTACATCCTCTCCCCGTTCGACCTCGTGCCCGACATAATACCACTGCACGGGTGGATAGACGACGTGCTGGCGCTGATGCTGGCGTCGGTGATGTTCCTGGGCATGGTGCCGGGCGAGGTGCTGTGGGAACACCTGCGCGGCCTGAACTCGCCGACCCCGCCCAAATCGGGTGGCGACAAGCCCAACCGCGGCGGCGACGTGATCGACGGCGACTACCGCCGCGTCGACGACAACTAGGCCCGCGGCGCAGACTAAGGGTTCCCCATGCAAGTCGGCATCGTGGGCCTCCCCGCAAGCGGCAAGACCACCCTGTTCTCGGCCCTCGTGGGCAGCATGCCTCAGACCGACGGGCGAGCCCGGCCTAGCATAGGCGTGGTGAAGGTGCCCGATCCCCGGCTGGACGCGCTGGCCGACATCTTCGACTCGCGGCGCGTGGTCCAGTCCGAGCTCGCCTTCGTGGACCTGCCGCCCGCCCCCGAGGGCTTCGGGGAGACACGCGGCATCGGCGGCCAGTTCCTCAACGACCTGCAGGCCGTCGACGCGCTGCTGCTGGTCGCCCGCGCATTCGACGACCCCTCCGTGCCGCACCCCACGGGCAGCGTGGACCCTGTCCGCGACGCGGAGGCCATGCTCTACGAGCTTGTGTTCTCGGACCTGGAGATAGTCGACCGCCGCATCGAGCGCCTGAAGGCGGGACTCAAGGGCGCCAGGGCGGCCGAGCGCGCGGAGATCGACGGCGGGCTGGAGCTGATGGCGCGGCTGAAGGCGGAGCTGGAGTCCGGTACGGCGGTTGGAAGCCAGCGGCTGTCGGAGTCGGATGCCCCGGCCATCGCGGGCTACCGGTTCCTCACCGCCAAGCCCTGCATCGTGGCCGCCAACGCCTCGGAGGACGCCGCTCCGGATGACCTCGCGGCGCTGGAGGGCGACCTGCGCGACGGCCTGGAGTGGCCGAATCTTCTCGCCGCCACGCTCCGAGGCAAGCTCGAAATGGAGCTGGCGCAGATGGAGCCGCAGGACGAGGCCGAGTTCCGCGAGATGATGGACGCCCCGGAGCCGGCGCTCCAGACCGTCATCGGCCTGGTCTACGAGGCGCTGGACCTGGTCACGTTCTTCACGGGCAACCAGCGGGAGCTGCGGGCCTGGCCCGTGGACAGGGGCATGCCCGCGTCCAGGGCCGCGGGCAAGATACACTCCGACTTCGAGGCGGGGTTCATCCGCGCCGAGGTGGTGGGCTTCGACGACTTCACGCGCTGCGGCGGCTACGCCGAGAGCCGCAGGCAGGGTCTGCTGCGCCAGCAGGGCCGCGACTACGGGGTACGGGACGGCGACGTGATACACTTCCTGAGCAATGTCTGACCGCCAGCAATCCGCCGCACCAACGGAGCAGTCTGCCGAATTCCCGCTCGCCCTCTACGTCCACATCCCGTTCTGCGAGACCAAGTGCCCCTACTGCGACTTCAACACCTACACCGCCATCGAACCGCTCATCCCGGCGTACTGCGACGCTCTCTGCCGCGAAGTCGCCATGTGGGGCCGCGTCCTGGGCCGCCCGGCACTGTCCAGCGTGTTCATTGGCGGCGGCACGCCGTCCTACCTGCCCGCAGAGCGCATCGAGCAGGTGATGGACGCGGCAAGCCGCGAGTTCCAGATCAGCCCGGACGCGGAGATAACGCTGGAGTCCAATCCGGGCGACCTGTGCGAGTCGAAGCTGGATTCCTACCTGCGCTGCGGCGTGAACCGCCTCAGCATCGGCGTGCAGAGCTTCGACGACGGGCTGCTGACGATGCTCGGACGCAGGCACTCGGCGCGACAGGCCGCGGACGCATACGCCCTCGCCGTCTCCGCCGGATTCGACAACGTGAGCATCGACCTGATGTACGGGCTGCCGCGGCAGACGCTGGACCACTGGCGCACCACCCTGGAGCGCACCGGCGAGCTCGCGCCGCCACACGTGTCGATGTACTGCCTGACGCTGGAGGACGGCACGCCGATGCAGCGCTGGGTCGACGACGGCGCCCTCCCCGACCCGGATGCCGACCTCGCCGCCGACATGTACCTGATGGCCCAGGAGGCCATGGCGGGGCTGGACTACCGCCACTACGAGATCTCCAACTGGGCAGTCGAGGGCCGCGAGAGCGCGCACAACCTCGCCTACTGGCTCAACCGACCGTACATCGGCGTCGGGCCGGGCGCGCACTCTCACTACGCCTCGTGCCGCTTCTCCAACATCCGCTCGCCCCGCGAGTACGTGCGCAGGCTGAGCGCGAGCAGCGGCGCCTGGCGGCCCGAGGTGGTGGACGCCGACGCGCTGGCGTCTATGCCCGTGGTGAGCGAGGTCGAGACGATAGACCGCCGGCTGGCGATGGCCGAGACGCTCATGATGGGGCTGCGGCTGGACCGCGGCGTGGAGGACGCGGAGTTCGAGCGCAGGTTCGGCCAGACCGCCCAGAGCGCATACGGCGAGACCGTGGCCGAGCTGACCGAACTGGGCCTGCTGACCGACGGCGCGGGCCGATTGCGGCTAACGCAGCGCGGGCGAATGCTGGGCAACGAGGTGTTCAGCCGCTTTTTTGAATAGCGGTCCCATGCGCAGACGGCTCCCGAGAGCGCCCAAAACGGTCTGTGATTGCCGTATAATGTCGCGAGTGCCCAAATACCAGCCGAGAGGTTGCGCAGACTTTATGGACCTGACATTCGAAAATGGCAGCCCGGATACACCCAGAGGCCACGCCTTTCTGGTGTTCCAGAACTCCGTCGGACCAGGCGAAGTGTGGGCGACGTACCTCGTGGTGCTCCCCATCTCCATAGACCTGGCCAAGTACGTGCCTCCCTTCCTGATGGGCCAGCTTGGAGACTCCGCGGACCACGATCTGTCAGCCTTCGCCTTCCCGCCTTTCCCCGAGAAGATCGAGAGCTACGACCATCTGACGGAACTGGCGGCCGAGCGCGGTGACGACGTCATACTGGGCGGCGCAATCGACCCATCGGACGTAGTGACCGCCATGTCGACCGTGAGCGATGTCCTGCAGCAGTACACCGACGCCTGCGCCAGCCTCGACCACGAAGACGAGGAGTTGGAGGCGCTCGAGGACCCCGAGGGCTTTAGCATCAACGAGGTGATGTACAGCCTGATGAACGACGGCGACAAGCTCAGCGAGCTCACCAAGCTGGTTGGCAGGCTGCGCTACGCCGTGGAGGGCGGCGAAGAGGTGATGGTGAGGGAGGCCGAGTCCGACATCCTGACGTTGTCCAGGCTGTTGCCGGACACCCACCAGATCCCGCGTCTGCTCGAGGTCGCCAAGGTCGCCGGCAACGCCAACGCCGAGCTGGCGCACCTGTACCTGCAACGCTGCTTCCTGATCCTGCGCGAGGAGTACGCCAACCTGAGCGAGCTGGACTCGCGAATCAGGATACTCGAGTCGGGGCAGGGACCGGCGTAGCCCGCACCTGCCGCTACGCGATAGACGCGCCGCCTAGTCTGAGTCTCCTTCCTGCAACGCCGCTCGCAGGCCCGCCAGCGTAACGTTCCCGCCGCTCGCCACCAGCACCACCTTCTTGTCAGCCAGCCGGTCGCGCATCTTCACCGCCGCCGCCAGCGAGGCCGCTCCCGCGTGCTCGATCAGGTTGTGCGTGTGCTGTAGGTGGAGCACGATGGCCTGGTTCATCTCCGAGTCGCTCACCAGCACGAAGTCGTCCAGCAGGTCGCGCAGGATTTCCTGCGTCAGCTCGAACCCCAGCCGGGTCGCCAGACCCTCGGCCACCGTGGTATTCTCCGACTCGACGATGCGGCCTTCCTTCCAGGACAGGTAGGCTGCCGGGGCATCCGCCGCCTGCACGCCGATCACCTCGACACCCGGGTTCACGCCTTTCGCGGAGATGCAGACGCCGCACGCGCCGCTGCCGCCGCCCACGGGCACGATGATCGTGTCCACGTCGGGCAGGTCCTCCATGATCTCGAGGCCGTAGGTGCCGACCCCGGCGATGAGCACGGGCTCGTTGGCCGAGTGGATGTAGCGGTACCCCTCCTCTCTCGAGGCCCGCTCCACGTACCCGCGCGACTCGTCGAAGTCCCTGCCGTAGAACACGATCTCGGCCCCAAGGTTTCGTATCGACTCCACCTTGTCCGGGTTGGCTCCCTCCGGCACCACGATGACCGCCTTGACCCCGAACACGCTCGACGCGTAGGCGACGGACTGGCCGTGGTTGCCGGTGGACGCGGTGATCACGCCGCGCCGTCGGTCCTCCTCGCTTAGCTGCGAGATGAAGTTGAAGCCGCCGCGCATCTTGAACGCTCCCAGCCGCTGGTGGTTCTCGTGCTTGACGTACACTTCCGCGCCCAGCAGCTTGTCCAGCGAAAGGTAGCGGTGCAGAGGCGTCCGGGACACGTAGGGTGCGACTCGCGCCTTTGCTTCCATGATGTCCAGGAGGGTCGGTCGTATCGGCAATGCTCTCTCCATTCGTTCGGTTTCGGCGGTCCACCGGCGAGCGTACTCGCCGCATCATTTACGATTTTGTCAGCAGGCTATCTCCACCGCCACGTCCGCGAATGCGTTGGAGTAGGCCGCCACGGCGCCGACGTCCACCGCGCCCGGCCAGCGGTCGCTGCGCATGTGAAAGAACGCGTGCCCGCCCGCCATCGCCACGCAGCGCGCGCCCAGCGCGTGCACCACGTTGGATTCCGCGCCGACCATCACGCCCTCGCCCGCGGTCGGCGTGTCCGGCGCGCCGCGGCGTTTCAGTGCCGCGCTCGCCGCGCTCCCCAGCGCCTCGTCCCCGGCGCCCAGACGCACCCCGGCGTCCACCGCCGCGCCGATGGACGCGCCGAAGTGTATCCACGCCTCCGCGCCTTTCACCAGGCCGGCCCTGCTCTCCAGGAACTTGTGCACGCCCAGCAGACCCAGCTCGTGGCCGGTGGTTGCCATGAACGTGACGTCCCTCGCCCGGTCCGATTCGGACAGACGGCGCATAACCTCCAGCCAGCCCGCGATGCCGCCGCCCCGCTCGGCGGCGCACTGCCACCACCCGCTGCGCGGCGTCATCACCACCACCGGTGCGAGTGATGAGTCACGGCCCGGCAGCGCCGCCACCACGTTGTACGACACCGCTGCGCTGCGCGTCGCGCACGCCAGCAACCTCGCCCGCGTTCCGTCACGCGCCGCCTCGTGCAGCCAACCCGCCGCCTCGTCGCTCACCTGTAAGACAGGCGGACCGAAGGGCGACGTAAACTCCGGCGCGTTGCGACAGGCCAGGCCGGCGCTGCCGCCCCGAGTCACCACCACGTACGCCTCGTGACACGGATTCGCGCGCTCGGCGTCGAAGTCGTCCTGGTACTCGCCCGCACCCACTTCCAGCAGGCCGACCTCCGCGTCCGAGCCGACAGGTCCCAGCCTGCCCTCGACGCCGCCGGTGCCGGTCAGGCCGCCGTCGAACAGCGGCAGGCCCCGCACGTGGCGTCCGCCGACCTCGATGCGGCACGCGCCGAGCGCCAGGCGATCCAGCGGCACCTCCTCCAGCTCGACGTCCCGCGCATACAAGCGAGCGCGGTCCGCCAGCCACCGCGCGGACTCCACGTCGGCGGCTGTGCCCGTGCGGTGGTAACCCTGGGAGTCGTACTCGCGAATTACGTCCGCGATTCTATCGTGTTGGCTCATTCGACGGCCCGCCCTCTGAGAATAGTCCTAGATCGCCAGGTCGCGGCGCTCGAAAGTGTACGCCGCCACTCCGAACAGCACGGCGGTCACAGCAGCGAGCACCAGCGCGTGGGCGATGCTGATTCCATTCGTGAGCGGGTCGACGGCGATGTAGTAGTAGAATAGCGACAGGTACTTGAGAGGTTCCAGCGCGTCCACCAGCGGCGCGAACGTGTGCGCCAGGTAAGCCGCCACGCCCACGGCGCTCGTGACGGCGAACGTCGTGCCGGTCTTCCCCGTCGCGCTGCCGACGGCGAGCGCCAGCGCGCCAACCGCCCAGCCGAACAGCGCCAGCGACACGCACGCCTGGGACACCCTCCAGAGATCGAGCCCCATGTCGAAGGCGGCCGAACCGATGAGCAGCGACACCCACACCGCGCCAACCAGCGCCAGGCTGGACACGGCGAGCGCGCCGAACTTCTGCGCCAGCGCCGAGAGCCGGCTGACCGGGTTCGCCAACAGGATATCGATAGTGGCGTCCCGCTCCTCGCCAGCAATGGTGTTCGTTCCCAGACGTATGACGAATATCATCACCAGCACGGGCAGGAACACCGCCAGCAGTTGGGTGTTGATGAAGCCCTCGCCGGAACTCAGGCTCTCGAATCCGCCGGCCAGCGCCTTCAGAAACTCCGAGTCGCCCATGATGTCGTCGAGCTGCGTGTTTCCCTTGAAGCTCGGATAGGTGGCGCACGTAATCAGCGACACGATGATGATGCCGACTTCCCACCAGAGCATGGGGCGCCGCTGGTCCCGGAGCGACTTGAGGAAGATGTTGCTAAGCATCCTGTTCGCCCTCGCTGTAGTAGGCCAGGAACACGTCCTCCAGCGCCGATTCGTGGGTGAACAGCTTGGTCACGCTGTGCCGCGCCAGCGCCTTCACCACCGCGTCCGGGCTGCCGATGACATCGAAGGTCAGCGTGTCGCCGCTCACGGCGACGGCGGCAACGCCCGGCAGTGACTCGAACTCCTCCGCCGTGAAGTCGTCGGCAATGCGCGCCTCGAACCGGTGAAACGCCTTCTGAACGATGTCGTTGACGTCCTCCACGGCGATGAGCCGCCCGCCCCTGATGAAGGCCACCCGATCGCACACGCGCTCCACTTCCGGCAGGTTGTGGGAGGAGAAGAAGACCGTGCGTCCCTCGGCCTTCACCTCGTCGATCATCTCATAGAAAGCCTGCTGCACCAGCGGGTCCAGGCCGCCCGTCGGCTCGTCCAGCACGATCAGCTCTGGCTTGTGCATGAACGCCTGTATCAGCCCCACCTTCTGCTTGTTGCCTCGCGACAACTGCGAGAACTTGCGGTCCAGGTTCGCGTCCAGGCGATCCGCGATGTCCCGCGTGTAGTCCCAGTCCACGCCGCCGCGCAGGTTCGCCATGTAGGTGAGCACCTCGTCGCCGGTCATGCTGTCGTACAGCGAGAACTCGCCCGGCAGGTAGCCCAGCCTCCGCTTGATGCTCACGCTCTCGGCGCGTGTGTCCATGCCGAACACCGTGGCCGAGCCGCTGGTGGGGCGTATGTGGTCCAGCAGCACTCGTATCGTGGTGGTCTTGCCCGCGCCGTTGGGGCCCAGGTAGCCGAACACCTCGCCGCGCCGCACCTCCATGTCCGCGTCCACCACCGCGGCCACGCTGCCGTAGTGCTTGGTGAGCGCCTCCGTGCGGATTACGACGTCGGAGCCGTCCAGGCTCATTCGCCAACCGCCACCGTCGCCTCGGCGACCCCGATCAGCTTGCCGCGCTGGTTGAATCCCTTGATCTCGCAGTCCACCAGCTTCAGGCCGCCTTCCACGCGCTTGCCCGTAACCGTGCCGGTGAACTCAACAGTGTCTCCCGGCCGGAACGGCTCGATCGCCTTGAACAGCAGCCGGCCGTTGCCGTACAGGGAGCCGTTGGGCAGCCAGCGCTCCAGCATCTGGTTCAGGTACGCCATCGTGGTGACGCCCGCGTTCAGCGTGCCGCCGAACATTCCCTCCTTGGCGAACTCGGGATCAGTGTGGATGTTCCTCGGCGCCTCCATGTCCTCGCCCTCGGACAGCCGCGCGCCGTCGATGGTCTCCTGCGTCTCGCTTATGGTGAACGGCGTCAGCGCGTCGCCCTGCTCTATGTCGTCGAATGTCAGCTTGCCTGCGGTTGTCGCCATTTCATGGCACCTCCAAGTGTCGCTTCCCAATTGTCCCTTCCCCCTCGCAGGGGGAAGGTTAGGATGGGGGTGTGACTGAGGCTTCGCGCCCCTAGTCGGGCTGCTTCTGCCCCTGGGCGTACTGGAATATGCACGTGTAGTCGTACTCCGCCACCTTGTCGCCTGCCTGGTTGCTCGCCTCCACCCGAATGGTGACGAACTTGTTGCCGCGCCGCTCGTACTTGTCCACCACGTGCCCGAAGCTCGTGATCGTGTCCCCCTCGTGCATCGGCGCGAACCAGCGCACCTCGCACTTCGCGAACGGCGTCTGGAAGGGGTTCTCCTTCGCGTGCTCCTGCGCAACGAAGCCGTTGTTGGCCGCGATGTCGCCACGCCGCAGCGGCGCGACGCGGAAGATGGTCGACGGCATCGCGTGGGCGGGGACGGACCTGTCGTTCGCGCTGTACGCCGGGTTATCGTTGCGAACGGCGCCGGCGTAGGCCGCGATCAGATCGCCCGTGACCTCCACCTGGGTCTCGGGCGACGCCTGCCCGATTTCCACCACGGCGTATTCCCACCTGCGCTCCTGTTCAGACATGCGGACCTCCTGAATATGTCGACGCTCAGATTGTAAATCTCGGTTGGTACACCCGTCAATCGAGCGCATCGTCCGCCGCGCTCCACGCGAGCGGGGCCGCGCCCCGGAAGTGGTATACTAGCGCCGTTCGCCGGCTCCGTCCTGAGCCGGCGGACGGCAGCCGACAACCCCATCCTTCCAGCACCCATCCAAGGAGCGCACATGTTCCGCATAGGCATCGACGTTGGCGGCACCTTCACCGACTTCGTGGTGGTCCAGGACGGCGGCCCGCCCCGCCAGTTCAAGACCGCCTCGACCCCGCGAGACCCGTCCGAAGGCGTGCTGCGCGGCCTCCGCGAGGCGGCCGCCGACCATGGCCTGTCGATAGAAGAGCTGCTCGCCGATACCGAGATGCTGATACACGGCACCACCGTCGCCACGAACACGCTGGTGGAGCGCAAGGGATCTCGTGTCGGCCTCATCACCACCGATGGCTTTCGCGACCTGCTCGAAATGCGCGAGGGGTTGAAGGAGGACCGGTACAACCTGCGAATGGAGCCGGTCCAGCCGCTCGTGCCGCGCTACTTGCGGCTCGGCGTGCCGGAGCGCGTGCGGGCGAACGGCGCGGAGGAGCACCCCCTGGACGAGGCGGCGCTGGCCGAAGCGCTGGACACGCTTGCGGACGAGGGCGTCGACGCGCTCGCCGTATGCTTCCTATTCTCGTACCTGAATCCCGACCACGAACGCCGCGCCGCCGACCGCATCCGGGAGAAGTTCCCCGGCGCCTACGTGTCTCTGTCCCATGAGGTCATCCCGCAGATCAAGGAGTTCGACCGGCTCAGCGCGACCGTCATCAACTCCTACGTCGGCCCGGTGTTCGGTGAGTACCTGCTGCGCCTGAGAGAGCGCCTCAGCGCGTTCAGCCGGGTGAGCGACATCCTCATTATGCAGTCCAACGGCGGCGTGGCCTCCATCGAGGACTCCAGTCGCCTCGCCGTCGGCGCGATCCTGTCGGGGCCGGCGGGCGGCGTGAGCGGCGCGGCGCGGTACGGCGAGGGCCTGGGTGAATCGAAGATCATCGGCTTCGACATGGGCGGCACCAGCGCCGACATCTCCCTCATCGAAAACGGCTCTCCCCACCTCACCAACGAGAAGTTCGAGGCCGGCTGGAAGATTGCCGTGCCCGCCATCGACATCCAGACGCTGGGCGCGGGCGGCGGGAGCATCGCCCGCGTGGACGCCGGCGGCATCCTCCGCGTCGGCCCCGACAGCGCCGGCGCCGACCCCGGCCCTGTCTGCTACGGCCGCGGCGGAGACGAGCCGACCGTGACCGACGCCAACCTTGTGCTGGGCTACCTGGACTCTGACAGTTTCCTCGGCGGGCGCGAGACGTTGGACCTCGCGAAAGCGGAAAAGGCGCTCGGGGAACGAGTCGCCCGCCCGCTCGGCATCGACACCCTGGAGGCCGCCCTCGGAGTGCACCGCGTCGTCTCCACAACCATGGCCGAGGGCATACGGCTCATGTCCGTAAAGCGCGGCGTCGACCCGCGCGACTTCGCCATACTCGCGTTCGGCGGCGCTTCCGGCCTGCACGTGAGCGCCGTGGCCCGCCAACTCCAGATCGAGAAAGTGTACGTGCCCGCGGCGGCGCCGGTGCTATCCGCGCTCGGTATGCTGTCCACCGACCTCCAGTACGACTCGTCCCTCTCGCACCCGGCCAGCCTCGACGGCATCGACCTGGACACCGTACGCGACATAGTGGCGCGGCTGGAGGAGCAGGGCCGCGACAGGCTCCGGGCGCAGGGCGTGAGCGACGAGGACACGACCATCGCGGTGTCCGCCGACATGCGCTACCTTGACCAGATTTACGAGGTGAACGTTCCCGTCCCGGACCTGTCGCTGCCCCCTGAGGAGTTGCTGCGGGAGTGGGCGGCGAACTTCCACCGCCGCTACGAGGAGCTCTACTCCTACCGCCAGTCCGACCAGGAGATTCGACTCGTCACGCTCCGTGTGTCCGCGCTCGGCCGTCTGCCCAAGGCCGACTTCTCCGCGCAGGCGCCCAGGGACGGCGCGGCAGTGCCTACGGGCCGCCGCCGCGTGTACCTCGGCGGGTGGCGCAATGTCCCGGCGTACGCGATCAGCGGGCTGAGCCCGGACGTCGAAATCGAGGGGCCCGCCATACTCGAGTCCGACTTCACCACCGTGCTGGTGGACGAGGGGGACACCGCGACGCTGGATCGCTTTGGCGGCGTGGCCTTGCGCGTTGCCGCCAGCCAGGCAAGAGAACAGTTGCACGCGGCCCCCAATGCGCCCGACCCCGTCACGCTAGCGGTGGTGGAGAACCGCCTCGAGTCCATAGCGATGGAGATGATGGAGGTGATGCTGCGAACCTCCATGTCGCAGATTCTCAACTCCAGCCGCGACTTCTCGACCGCGATACTGGACGCCGACTGCCAGCTCGTCGCCCAGGGCGAGGGCATTCCGGTGCACATCAGCGCGCTGCCCATCGCGGGCGCCGCGGTGCGCGACTACTTCGGCGACGACATATCGCCGGGGGACCTGTTCGCGCTTAACGACCCCTACTTCGGCGGCAGCCACCTGCCGGACATAACCGTCATCCGGCCCATCTTCCACGACGGCGAGCTGCTATTCTACTCGGTAAACCGGGCGCACCACAGCGACGTCGGCGGCGCGACCCACGGCGGCTACAACCCCTCGGCCAGCGAGATCTATCACGAGGGGCTGCGTATCCCGCCCCTGCGCATCCACGACCGGGGCGAGCCGCGGCGCGACCTGCTACAGATGCTCTCCGCCAACGTGCGCCACCCCGAGAACTTCCTCGGAGACCTGAACGCGCAGATAGGCTCGGTAGACATCGCCGCGCGACGCATAGGCGAGCTGCTGAGCATCTACGAGCCGAACGCCCTAAAACGCATCATCGCCGACATCCTCAACGCAACCGAGCGGCAGGTCCGCCAGTTCATCTCTGAATGGCCAGACGGCGTATACAAGGGCGAGTCGCTCGTCGACGACGACGGCTTCGAGTCGAAGATGATACCCATACGCGCCACGGTCACCATAGAAGGCTCGTCGATGGATATCGACCTGGGCGAGTCTGCCCCGCAGGTGACCGGCTTCATCAACAGCGCCTACGCCAACACCCGCTCGCTGGCCCACGCCGCCATCATGTACATGGCCCCGTCCGACGTAGCCAAGAACGAGGGCTCGATGCGCCCGGTCACGGTCACCGCCCCAAGAGGGCTGGTGGTCAACGCCAATCCCCCCGCGCCCGTGTGCATGAGCACCAACCACTGCGCCGAGGAGATAGTCGAGGCCGTGTTCAAGGCCCTCGCGCCCGCAGTGCCCCAAGCCGTGAACGCTGGCTTTTCGCGGCGTCTCAGGTTCGCCATCACCGGAGTCGACCCTCGCACCGACCGCGAGTTTATATGGCACTTCTTCATGGCGCGCGGCGGAGGCGGCGCGTCTCACGCCCACGACGGCTGGCCCAACGTCGGCGAGGTGAACGTCGCGGGCGGCATCCGCTCGCCGAGCGTCGAGGTTACGGAGGAGCGGTTCCCGCTGTTCGTGCGCCGACACGAGTTGCGGCCCGGCTCCGCGGGCGACGGCGCGATGCGCGGCGGACTCGGCGCGGTCTGCGAGATGGTGTACGAGGGCGCCGGCGACGCCCGCCTAAACACCGCCGGCGACGGCACCGTCAACCCGCCCTTCGGCCTCTTCGGCGGCGACCCCGGCCTGCCCCACATCTACAGCATCATCTCCAACGGCAGCGAGCGCATCCTCGGCTCCAAGGAAACGGGCGTGATAGTCAGCCCCGGCGACACCATCCTGTGCCTGTCGGCCGGCGGCGGCGGCTACGGCCACCCGAAGCAGCGGGACCCGGCGCTGGCGGACTGGGACGCGAAGAACGGCTACGTTGTGGACGGTTGCGAGAGAGTGTAGAGTAAACACATCCACCTCATCTTGCCCTAAGAGGAAGTCCGATGAGCGTCAGCATCGAAAACGAAGAAAACAGCCGGCTGGCAAGTGAGCTCGCAGAGCTCACCGGCGAAACAGAGGACAGGGCAGTCACGGTTGCGATCAAGGAGCGCCTGAAGCGCGAGCGGGATGTCCAGAAACGCCTTCATGCAATGCGAGCCATCTCCCGTCGTTGCGCCGAGTCACTCCGTGACGGACCGTCGGCGTCCGAGCACGGCGAATTTCTGTACGACGAGCGAGGTTTGCCCGGGTGATCGTCGATACGTCCGCGATTCTAGCGATACTCTTCGGCGAAAGCGACGCAGGCCGATTCGACAATGCCATTGTGAGAGCCTCGCTTCCCCGCATGTCGGTCGCCAACTACGTGGAGGCGGCCATAGTCTTCGAGAGCCGGCGCGGCCATGAGGCCGTACCCAACCTTGATGCCTATCTCATCGAGGCAAGGATCGAGTTGGAGTCTGTCACTCCTCAGCAGGCCCTAGCCGCGCGCCAGGCCTGGCGACGATTCGGCAAGGGCAACCATCCCGCATCGCTGAACTTTGGGGACTGCTTTGCCTATGCGCTCGCCGAGACTACCGGGGAGCCCCTTCTGTTCAAGGGCCGGGATTTCGAGCTCACCGACGTTGAGCCGGCGCTGCGCTGAGGCAGCGTAAGTCGAGCGGTAACATCCTGTGCCTGTCCGCCGCCGCCGGCCACGGCGACCCGGAACAGCGAGACCCCACCCTCGCGGAATGGGACGCGACGAATGGCTACGTGACACGATAGGCGACTGAGGCGGCCTTAGATTCTCCTGAGTATCCGGTCGTATTCCCGGTGCGGCCCAATCCAGAACTATAGGATGTCTCCCCCGTCCAGCACGCCGACACCCATCCCAAGAGCTATCGAGCGCGAACGAACGCAAAGTTAGAGTCTGTCCAGATCCAAAGGTCGTGTCAGTCCCGCGCGATGGGCCTCCACAGCCTCGTCGGCTAGCCGTTCCAGCAGGTCCTCGGATTCGGGGCGGCTGAACAGTTCTGCCCAACGCATTTCCGACTCCAGTTCGGACATGAGAAAACGTGCGAACCTGTCCTGTTCTTCCTGCGGCAGCTCGGATGCTTTCGCAAAGGCCTGTTCAAGAAGCTCTGTCATGTTCTTCTCCTCACGCCGGTTGGTAGAGTATACATCACCGCGTGCGCGGGTTCAGCGCGTCGTTGAGCGAGTCCCCCAGCAGGTTCCACGCCAGCACGATCGTCCACGCCGCCGCGCCCGGCGCCAGCACCCACAAAGCATTCGCCGCGACGACCACTCTCATGCCCACTCCCTCACTCCCCGCATCCCTCAGGCTCCTCGTATCCAATCACCTTCCCGCGCAACTCTTCGGGTATGCACCCACTCAACCGGTTGCCGCTGAGATCCACGGACTCCAGAGCCGTCAGCTTGGCCAACTCAGTCGCCAGCCGACCGGAGATGGGACCGGTCAGGTTCCAGCCCTCGAGGGACAGTTCCATCACTCTAAACTCCCAAGAAGAAATGACACCTTCCTCAATGTCGGACAGGTCGGAAATAGGGGCGCGTACCTCCCGGCTCGGTCGCTCGGATTGGCCGGGCTCCCGAATCTCCGTCGCCCAGCGGCGGATCGCCCAAAGCGCCTCGCAGTCAGTTGCAAGTCCAGGGTTGTATGCGGCAACCCGCTCCACGAATGCGGCTGCGCACATAGTGCTGGAAACCACCAGTCGGCCATTCATCACCTGGAGACAATACACATAATCCGTAGTGCGAGCGCAGCCAATAACGTCGGTCGGCCCATCTTCGTGCTGAGCGGCGCCTACGGCTTCCAGATCTCCGTCTTGTCCCCGGCGCACCAGTGCTTTAGCGTCAGAGCCATCCGGAGCGACCGTGGCGAGCACGACGCCGGAACTTTCCGGCACGACAACGGCGACTCTGGAACCATCGGGGGCCCAGGCCGCATACAAACCGCCGCGAATCTTGGATGCATCGATGTCAGAGAACAAGCGAACGTCGGTACCATCGGCTTGGACCAGATACACGGTTCCATACCCATTGCTGACCATGATCTGCGAGCCATCCGGACTCCACGACAAAGAGCCGGTTACCGGAAGGTCGGCAACTTTGCTAATTTCGCCGCTGCCGGCGTCGATGGTGATCAGGCTAACCTTCCTTTCATCTTCTACTACGTCATCATCTACTAAGAAGAAGGCGATGCGCGCGCCGTCCGGCGACCATGCGGGCGGCCCCGCCAACGAACTCGGCTTCGTTCCACCACTGTGGGGCCTTTTCTCGCCGACGATCAGCCTCGTCATGGTGGAGTTATGGACGTCGACTGTGACTAAGTAACTATCTCAAAATCCTAACCCACAGATGCATAGAGTGGATTCAGGGACGATATGTAAGGTTTCTCCAACAGGACCGGGAGGAACCGCATGACGCAACAAGATAC
>DAOUJL010000079.1:0-130063 GCA_034422735.1 Dehalococcoidia bacterium
ACGTACAAATCGGGCTGGCTACGAAGAAACTCCAGCACCTTTGGCCACTGTTCGGGAGATAGTGTGACTGTTGACATATACCTAGTATAATGCAAATGTCAACACTGCCTAGATTTCCGTCGTCATCTTCATGAACCAGAGTGTGCGAGTTCGTCCCGTCTCGGTTGATGACGCTGAGGAAGGTGCCGGAGGATGGGTTACAGATGGCAATTCTCGATCCGTCTGGCGACCATGCCGCCGTTGTGAACTGCTGAATCCGGCCGGCCAACTGCCGCAGGTTGCCGCTGTCTAGGTGTGCGCTGTGTATTCCATCGCCTACGATGAGCAACTCCGATCCGTTGGGCGACCAAGAGACCTGCGAAACTGCCTTGGGACCAGTGCCGCTGTTGTCCTGCCAAACTGGACGCAGGTCACTTCCGTCGAATCGTACTGTGTAAATGGCTAGATTCTCCCCACTGAATCCTGCGAATGCGAGCCTCTCGCCGTCCGGAGACCACGTCGGTGCTGCCGTTAACCTCCCATAGGCAAATCTCAGGGGCCCCATTTCCCCCACCTTCGTCAGTTCCGAGCCGTCAGGCCGAACCGTGTAGACATTGCGCTGCTCCCGCGCATGCCCCCTCCCCTCGTTCACCACTAAAGCCAACCGCTGCCCGTCAGGAGACCAATCTGATGGGACAAGTGCGACATGCATGTCTCTTATTGCAGTAACTGGCTGAACATCCGACCCATCCGGCGCCATCGTGTACAGTCGCCCCCTGTAAGGCCCTGATGCTCGTATAAAGGCGATACGGTCGCCGGCGGGCGACCAAACTGGGTAGTGTTCGTCATCGAGTCTGGTGTGCGTGACACGCTGCTGGTTTCCTCCATCCAGTTCTGCCAACGCAATCTCGTAACTGTGCTTAGTACGCTCGTACCACTCCGGCCCATCCTGTGTTAACACAGCTTGGGCCTGGCCAGGATCATCGTATTCAGTGGGAAACTGGCAGGAGGTGTAGGCTAACCGGGCTCCGTCCGGCGATAAATCAGCATAAAATCCATACAGAAAATCGGCAAACAAAAATTCGGTGTTGTAGACAGCCTTGGCATCCAACACCATCCGCAATTCGGTGCCTTGTTCATCCACTATCCAGACGGCGCCACCATGGTAGAAGTCTACGTCATGGCTGAAGACCAAATGAGAGCCGTCGGGAGTCCAGAGAAGGATATTCGGTTGATGTTCCCTCAAATAGGCCCTGAATGGACCGCATGAAAAATGTGCTTCCTTGTACATCGTTCCGTGCTGTGGGTGAGTGCTTATACCGGGTTGGCCGGGTACATTTACCCAGATGTCTCCGTCGGGAGAAGTTGGCGATGGGACGGCGGTGTTCTCAGCCAGCGGTTCACTAACAGGAGTCGGGGCCAACACAGGCGATGGCGCGGGAGTCACTGCTGGCGTTCGCGTGACTGCTGCTGGAATAGTGGGAAGAGGCACAGGCGATGGCGCGGGAATCTCCACAGGTGTTGGGGTTGTTGCTGCTGGAGTAGTAGGAGAAGGCGCAGGCGATGGCCTAGGAATCGCTGCTGGCGTTCGCGTGACTACAGCGGGGGGAACAGATGGAGTTGAGGAGGGCGCTGCGATCCCATCACTCTGACACGCGAACCCTGCCACAGCCACAAGCAGCATAAGTGTCACGAGGCGCCACCAATCACGTAGTTCCATTCCCAATAATGTCCCCTTAATCGACAGACTGATACAGAGCATAGATTGCCAGGATATCGAATGGGTGCGGCGAACAATCAGGTTCTGTGGTGTAGTAGTTCACGATGGAGTCGCGTATATCAGGATGGCGGATGCCAAGGGCGTGTCCAGCTTCATGGACCAAGGAACTGTAAGGGTAGTTGTATGGATCAGATCTTCTCCCGTCAGGATAGTCTGGGCATGTATTGAATTTTATTGCCCTACTTCCCGACAAATCGATCAGGTCTGCGGAACCATGCACACTCTCGGAGAGATATATATCGGCCGTTCGCACTCTGTTTCCAGAGGCGTCTGTGGTTACACTACGCACCATACAAGCGGCCGTCCCACAATTGGAAATGGCTATATCTTCGCTGATTTCGGCGAAAATGCTGGTCCTAAGGGCGTCGTTAGAAGTAATTTCGGGGACTATGAAGATTTCGCTCAACAAAAGGTCAGCCGCATACTCTTCGCCAGGAGTGGTGATCTCGCCCGTTCCCACAGCGTGACCCTCTGCGACTGCCCACCTCAGACCGCCGCTGTGCGCGGTATTTGTACCATGCCTATCTTGTGTCACGCAACTGATATGAAATGCAACATTGTGGAGAAGCAAAGCGTGCGGCGCTGTCGGCGCGCACTCCCGTGGCGGCGACGCGGCCCGCGCCGCCATGGGACTGGATGGCCAGGCGTTTCGCGCGCCTGCCCCCGCGACGGCCTGCCCTCCGCGCCGCCGGTTGACGACGCCAGCGGCCCGCTCCTACAATGGGCCGCACGGCGGGACCCCGGAACACTCCGCGGGAGGTTGACACATGAGACTCGCAGGCAAGGTGGCCTTCGTCAGCGGCGGCGCGCGCGGGATGGGCGCGGCAGAGGCCCGGCTGTTCGCGCGAGAGGGCGCGAAGGTGGCGTTCGGCGACGTGCTGGACGAGGAGGGCCGCAAGGTCGAGGCCGAAATCAACGAGATGGGCGGGCAGGCGCTGTACGTCCACCTGGACGTCACCCGGCCCGAATCGTGGCAGGCCGCCATGGACGCCACCGTCGAGGCGTTCGGCAGGCTCGACGTGCTGGTCAACAACGCCGGCATCCTGGTCGACGGCACCCGCGACGACGCCACCATCGAGAACTGGGACCGCGTCATGGACGTAAACGCGAGGGGCGTGTTCCTGGGAGTGATGGCGGCCATCCCCCACATGAGGGCCGCGGGCGGCGGCTCCATCGTCAACATCTCGTCCATATCGGGTATCATCGGGCAGGAGCACATTCACGCCGGCTACAACGCCTCCAAGGGCGCGGTCAGGCTGCTCACCAAGTCCATCGCCATCCAGTACGCGGAAGAGGGCATCCGTGTCAACTCGGTCCACCCCGGCGGCGTGGAGACGCCCATGACGGCCGCCGGACGCGCCGACCCGGAGCGGTTCGCGCGGGCCGTCGCCAACACCCCTCTGGGCCGGTACGCCGTTCCCGACGAAATCGCCTACGGCGTGCTCTTCCTGGCGTCCGACGAGTCGTCGTACATGACCGGCAGCGAGCTGGTCATCGACGGCGGCCTCACGGCGCAGTAGGCTGTTGGTCTCCTCTCCCCTCGTGGGAGAGGATTGAGGAGAGGGGGAAAGGGCGCACCCCCAAATTCACCCTCACCCTAACCCTCTCCCATAAAGGGAGAGGGGACTTTGATAGGAGGACTCACATGAAGTTGCTCGTGATTTCCGGTGGCAGACACCCCTACGCAGAGTCGACGCCCATCCTGGCGCAGTTCCTCGCGGCGGCGGGCCACGACGCCACCGTCACCGAGGACGCCACCGTGCTCGCCGACGCGGGCGCGATGGCCGGGTACGACGCGCTGGTGTTCAACACGCTGCGCGAGGGGGCGCTCGCGCTGTCCGAGGGCGAGCGGGCGGGGCTCAAGAGCTACGTGAGCGGCGGCAAGGGGTTCGTGTGCATCCACATCGCGGGCTGCGCGCCGGACTCGTGGCCCGAGTACCACGACATCACCGGCGGCGGCTGGGTGATGGCCGAGAGCTTCCACCCGCCATACGGCCGCTTCACCGTCAACGTCTCCCAGCCCGGCCACCCCGGCGTCGAGGCCGTCTCCGACTTCGAGACCAGCGACGAGCTTTACATGGGCATCGTCTTCAAGGACGGCAACGACGTGTTCCTCACCGGCGACGCTGAGGACGGCACCTATCCCTGGCGCGGCGAGGACACGTTCATGCCGGGCGGCACCTTCCCGCTGGGGTGGACGCGCACCTACGGCGAGGGCAGGGTGTTCGTCACGCTGCTGGGGCACAACGGGCTCAGCTTCCGGACGCCCCAGTTCCAGCGCATCGTGCTCAACGGCGTGGAGTGGGCCGCCGGCGGCTAGGTCGGCATGGCGGGAAAGCTCGGCATATTCGGCTACCCGATAGGCCACTCGCTGTCGCCGGTGTTCCAGCAGGCGGCGCTCGACCACCACGCGATCGACGCGCGCTACGAGGCGTGGGAGACGCACCCCGACGACCTGGGCGCGGCCGTGGCGCGGCTGCGCGGCGGCGAATACCTGGGCGCGAACGTCACGGTGCCGCACAAGGTCGAGGTGATGGCCCACCTGGACGAGGTAGACGAGCTCGCGCGGCTCATCGGCGCGGTCAACACCATCGTCAAGCGCGGCGACCGGCTGGCCGGCCACAACACCGACGCGGGCGGATTCATCGAGGCGCTGCGCCGGCAGGGCGGGTTCGCCCCCGGGGGGAAACGCGCGCTGCTGCTGGGCGCGGGCGGCGCGGCGCGGGCGGCGGCGTTCGCGCTCGTGCGGGAGGGCGCGCGCGGGCTGGTCATCGCCAACCGGACGCTGGAGCGCGCGGCGGCGCTGGCGGAGGAGCTGGGCGGGGGCGAGCGCGGCGTGACGGCCGTGGCGCTGGGCGACGCCGGGGCGGTTGGCGAGGCCGCCGCCGGGGCCGACCTGGTCGTCAACTCCACCACCGTCGGCATGAGGCACACCGCCGAGCAGGACGAGTCGCCGCTGCCGGACGGGGCGCTGCGTCGCGGCTGCGTCGTCTACGACATGGTGTACAACCCGGCGCGGACGCCGCTGCTCGCGCAGGCGGAGGTTGCGGGCGCGGGCGCGGTGGGCGGGCTGTCCATGCTCATACACCAGGGCGCGGCGGCGTTCGCGCTGTGGACGGGCAGGGGCGCGCCGGTGGGGGTGATGTTCGCCGCCGCCGAGCGTGCCATGGCGCAAGGCTGACACTCCGATGAGTCTCTATCCCCGCAACATCTTCATAACCGGCTTCTCCGGCTCCGGCAAGACCACCGTGAGCCGCATCGCCGCGCGCCTGCTCGGCTGGACGTTCGTCGACCTGGACGAGGAGATCGAGCGCGCAGCGGGCACCACCATCGAACAGATCTTCGCCCGCCACGGCGAGCCGCACTTCCGGCGGCTGGAGAGCGAGGCGCTCGCGGCGGCGTGCCAGCGCGACCGGCAGGTCGTGTCCACCGGCGGCGGCATCGTGGTCGACTGGCGCAACCGGCGCGCCATGGAGCGTGGCGGCACTGTCGTATGCCTGGAGGCGCGGCCCGAGACGCTGCACGCACGACTGGAGCACCAGGCCCGCGAGGACAACGATGCGTCGGCGCGGCCCATGCTATTCGCGGACGACGCGCCGGCCCGCATCCGCTCCTTGAAGGCGCGGCGGCAATTCGCCTATACTCATGCGCGGCTAATCGTGCACACCGACGACCTGTCGCCGGAAGAGGCGGCCCAGGAAGTCGTCAGGGGGTGGAAGGAAATCAGCGAATCCAACGAAGCGCGCGCCGCCTGGGAATCCCCGGACCTCGCCGCGGTTGTCGAAACGTCCGCGGGCGACTACCCCGTCTGGGTCGGCTGGGGCGTCATGGACACGCTCGGAGACCGCGTGCTCCAAACGGTGGGCGAGACCTCCGCGGCGTACATCTTCACCGACGAGCACGTGTACGGGTTGGCGCGGCAGGCGCAGTCCTCGCTCGAGAAGGCCGGCATCGCCGCGCACATCTTCATCATGCCCGCCGGCGAGCAGAGCAAGACGCTGAAGACCGCCGAGCTCGCCTACGAGTGGCTGTCGCACCGCAGAGCCGAGCGCGGCCACCTGGTGCTGGGAGTGGGCGGAGGCGTGGTCAGCGACCTGGCCGGATTCGTCGCCGCCACCTACGTCCGGGGCATGCCGTTCGCGCTGGCGCCCACCAGCCTGCTCGGCATGATGGACGCCTCCATCGGCGGCAAGGTGGCCGTGGACCTGCCGCGCGGCAAGAACCTGGTGGGCGCGTTCTACCAGCCCAGGCTCGTCCTCTCGGACGTGAGCATGCTGCGCGGCCTGCCGCCGCGCCAGATGGCGTCCGGCTGGGCCGAGGCTATCAAGCACGGCCTGATACTGGACGAGCAGCTGCTGAACGACTTCGACGCGCGTCGTGAGGCGCTGCTCGCGCTGGAGCCGGAGACCGCCGCCGAGCTCATCCGGCGCAGCGTGGCCATCAAGGCCAACGTGGTGTCGCGCGACGAGCGGGAGACGCTCGGCATCCGCGTGCTGCTCAACTACGGACACACCATCGGCCACGCCATCGAGGCCGCCACCGGATACGACACCTACCTGCACGGCGAGGCGGTTAGCGTCGGCATGATGGGCGCGGCCAACATCGCGCTGCGCCGGGGCCTGCTAGACGCGGACGCGGTGCAGCGCCAGTCGGACATGCTGCGCTCGTTCGGCCTGCCGCTCAGGTTCGAGGGCGCGAGCGTGGACGCCATCGAGGAGGCAATTCGCTCCGACAAGAAGGTCTCCGCCGGCTCGATTCGCTGGGTGCTGCTGGACGGCATCGGCAACGCCGTCACCCGCAACGACGTCCCGCCCGAGCTGGTGCGGGAGACCCTGGAACGGCTGGCTGTGGGCTAGATGTGGGAATGGGCGTGGCTGTGGCTCGCTCTGCTCGGCATCGGCTCAGGCGCGCTCGGAGTGCTCGTGGGGGCGGGCGGCGGCTTCATCATCGCGCCGCTGCTGCGCATCTTCTTCGATAAGAACCCCGAGATCGTAGCCGGGACCACCGTCACCCTCGTCGCCATCAACAGCATTTCGGGCGCGTTCGCGTACCGCAGCATGAGGGTCGTGGACAGGCGCAGCGCGGTCATATTCGCGCTCGCGGCTATACCCGGCTCGGTGGTGGCCCCGTTCGTGCTCAGCACCGCGCTCGAGGGCGTTCCGGGCATCTACGACTTCCCCTTCGGTCTGCTGCTGATACTTCTCGCCGTGCGGATAGCCACCCAGAAGGACGTCGCGGACGAGCCGACGCCTCCCTCCAAGCTGCGCAACGGCCCGCGATTCGTCAAGGCCGCCTCGCTCAAGAGGCGCGTGGTCACCACCCGCGCGGGTCGGACCTACCGCTACCGGCTGCACGAGGGCTACGGCGCGGGCGTGAACCTCGTGCTCGGGTTCGTCTCCAGCTTCTTCGGCATCGGCGGCGGCTGGCTCAGAACGCCCTTTCTCGTCTACGTGTTCGGCTTCCCCGTGCAGATCGCCGTGGCGACCTCCATATTCACCCTGTCCTTCTACACCACGGCGGGCGCGGCCACCTACGCTTTCAGGGGCGCGGTCGAGTGGTTCCCCACGCTGCTGTTCACTGGCGCGGGCCTCATAGTCGGCGCGCAGATAGGCGCCAGGCTGTCCTCGGTCGTGCGAGGCATCTGGATCATGCGCATTCTGATGCTGCTCATCTTCGCGATGGGCGTCTACCTCGCGGTCAACGGCATCCGCGAATACCTGTAAGCGAACCGCCTGACCCCGTTTCCCGCTGAGACCTGCCGCCCTCGCGTTGCATCGCCGCCCGCCCTGTGCCACAATCCACCCCATGTCCACGCCGCACTTCCGCCTGCACGCCACCGACGGCGAGGCGCGCGCCGGCACGCTGACCACGTCCCACGGCGAGCTGCCCACGCCCGCCTTCATGCCCGTCGCCACCCAGGGAGCGATCAAGGCCCTCGACCCGTCCGACCTCCGCGCCATCGGCGCCCGCGTCGTGCTCGCCAACGCCTACCACCTGTACCTGCGCCCCGGCGCGGACGCCGTCCGGCGTCTCGGCGGACTGCACGGCTTCATGGGCTGGCCGGACCCCATCCTAACGGACAGCGGCGGCTTCCAGGGATTCAGCCTCAAGCACCTGCGCAAGATCACCGACGACGGCATAGTCTTCCGCTCCCACGTGGACGGCTCGATCCACGACTTCACGCCGGAGACCGCGATCCAGTGCCAGCAGGAGCTGGGAGCGGACCTGATCATGCCGCTGGACGTGTGCGCCCCCGCGGAGGCCGAGCGCGGCGAGGTGGAGACCGCCGTGGTCCGCACCGCGCGCTGGGCCGTGCGGTGCCGCGAGGCCCACCCGGACGACGCGCGCCAGCTCCTGTTCGGCATAGTGCAGGGCGGCCTGTTCGAGGACCTGCGCCGGTGCTCCGCCGAGCATCTGGTCTCGCTCGACTTCCCCGGCTACGCCGTCGGCGGCCTCAGCGTCGGCGAGTCCAAGCGCGACATGTACCGCACGCTGTCCCTGACTACGCCGTTGCTGCCGTCGGACAAGCCGCGCTACCTGATGGGCGTGGGCTCGCCGGAGGACCTGGTCGAGGGCGTGGCGCGCGGCGTCGATATGTTCGACTGCGTGCTGCCGACGCGGATCGCCCGCAACGGCGCGCTGTTCGTTTCCACGGGACGGGCGAACGTGTACACCTCCCGGTTCCGCGATCTGGACGGCCCCGTGGAGGACGGCTGCGACTGCTACACCTGCGCCACCTTCTCGGCGGCCTACCTCCACCACCTGTTCAAGGCAAGGGAGCTGCTCGCCTACCGCCTGGCCACGCTGCACAACCTGCGGTTCGTGCTGCGGTTGATGGAGCACATGCGCGCCGCCATCGCGGAGGGGCGATTCGAGGCGTTTCGCTCACAGTTCCTGGGCCGGTTCGTGCCGCCCGACGAGCGCACGCGGGTGGAGCAGAAGGCGAAGTGGGAGGCGTCACGCCAGCGAGGCGGCTAGGTTGCGGCGGCGACCCCTCGCGCGGCTTCCTGGTCGACGCCGGTGAAGAACCGGCCCCGCACCTGCTCCGCGATACCCTGCGCGTCCAGACCCAGCCTGCGCCGCTGCGCGTCCGCCGTGCCGTGCTCCACGAACTGGTCCGGCATACCGATGCGCAGCACCTGTACGCTGTCCAGTCCGGAGTCCGCGACCGCCTCCACCACCGCCGAGCCGAATCCGCCCGCCAGCACGTTCTCCTCCACCGTCACGATCCGGCCAACCCTATCCGCCATCTCGGAAACAAGCTCGGTGTCCAGCGGCTTCACGAACACCGGGTTCACCACCGCGCACGAGATTCCCGCCTCGGCCAGCAGGTCGGCCGCCTCGAGCGCCGCCTGCAGCGACTTTCCGAGTCCGAACACCGCCACGTCGCTCCCCTCGCGCACCACCCGGCCCTTGCCGATGGGCAGCTCCACCAGGTCCGCGTCCAGCGGCGTCCCGACCGCCGCGCCGCGCGCGATGCGGATGGCGAACGGCCCGTCGTGCCTGTAGGCGGTGTACACCAGGTGCTGCAACTCGTTCTCGTCCATCGGCGCCGCCACCACCGCGTTCGGCAGACAGCGCAGGTAGGACACGTCGAACGAGCCGTGGTGCGTCTTGCCGTCCTCGCCCACGATGCCCGCCCGGTCCGCCACCAGCGTCACCGGCAGGTTCTGCAGGCAGATGTCGTGGACTATCTGGTCGAACGAGCGCTGCATGAACGTCGAGTAGATGGACACGAACGGGCTCACGCCGTTGGACGCCATGCCCGCGGCCAGACTCACGGCGTGCTGCTCGGCGATGCCCACGTCGAACACCCTGTCCGGGAACTCGGCCTGCACCTCGGCAAGCCCCGTGCCCTCCAGCATTGCCGCGCTGATGCCCACCACCGAGGGGTCATCGCGCATGATCCGCGACAGCGTCAGCGCGAACACCCGCGAGTAGGTCGGAGCGCCGGAGCCGCTGCCGAGCGGCGAGCTCGGCTGGTGGAACTTCACCGGGTCGTCCTCGGCCGGCTCGTAGCCGTGCCCCTTGTGCGTCACCACGTGAATCAGCGGCACGTACCCCGTGGGCGTCCGCGCCTGCCTGAGCGTCTGCTCCAGCTGCGGCAGGTCGTGGCCGTCGATCGGGCCTATGTACTGGAAGCCCATCTCGGCCCAGAACAGCATGTCGGGCACTATGACCTCAGAGATTCCCGCGTTGAGACCCTTCACCAGCCGCCACATCAGGTCGCCCGTGGGCACCTTCTGGGACAGCGCCCTCATGCGGCCCAGGATGGCGTTGAACTCGGGGTTGGTGATGACGCGCTTGCGCCAGTTGGTGAGAAAGCCGATGTTCTCCGAAATGGACATGCCGTTGTCGTTGAGGATGACGACGAACCTCTCGGGGTTGAGGTGCACGATGTTGTTCAGCGCCTCGAAGCTGGAGCCGGACGTCATCGCACCGTCGCCCACGATTGCGATGGTCCACGAGTCCTGGCCGCGGCTGGCGGACGCCTGCGCGATGCCCAGCGCGATGGAGAGGCCGGTGCCGGCGTGTCCGGCGGCCAGCGTGTCGTGGGGGCTCTCGCTCGGCTCGCCGAACCCCGACAGTCCGCCCTCGAGCCGGATGTTCTGGAAGTCGTCGCGGCGGCCGGTGACCAGCTTGTGGGTGTACATCTGGTTCGTGGTATCCCACACCAGGCTGTCTTTTGGGCTGTCGAACACGCGGTGCAGCGCGAGCGTCAACTCGACGACGCCCAGGTTGGAGGCGAGATGCCCGCCCCGCTCGCTGATTACGGAGATGATCGTCTCGCGCGCCTCCTGCGCGACCTGGTCCACCTCGTCGCGGGACAGGGATTTCAGGTCCGCGGGCTGGTCGATCCGGTCCAGTATCCTGTCTTCCATCGAACCCTCCAGGGCCGGCGAACATGGGGCGCCGCCGCTGCGTGTGGATGCGTGTCCTCGCAACCTAGCCTAGTGTTGCGAGTTATGGTTGTCAAGAACAAGTGCGGCGCCAGGTATTTAGATTCCTCGGCTGCGCTCGGAATGGACAGGTCGGGGCAGACCCATTCGACAGGCTCAGGGCAGGCTCTTACCCCATCAAGGGGGCAGGGACATTGGCAATCACCAACGAAGAGTTGCCGCGGCGCCTATGGAATGGAGATTAGCACGTTCGTGCTGTAGAATCAAGATGGGTCAGGTCCACGTCCCTGGGTTCCCGTTTTCACGGGAACGACGAATGCGGAGGGACGGGGCAACCACAAGGGATTGCCCCTACAAGCCGCTGACCGAACGGGGAGTGGACCTGAGAGTGGGATTTTCTGTGGCATGTGTGTGGTATGTGCATGGCAGGTTCAAGCCGCCGGCGGGATATGGGAGTGGCGTTCGGGTCACGCGGATGGGGCGCTTTTGGACAGGGGTTTTGGGTGGTTGAGGTATCGCAGAGATACACGGGAGCGTTCTTGCGGCGGGGAGGGGGAAGGCCCTAGCAGATGTAGGCCGCAGCAACCCATTCAGCGCGCCCAACACCGTCGTTCCCCGCGCAAGCGGGAATCCAGCGGGGCTTGGAACTAACCGTTGTCGTCCTTTGCTACCAGCATGTTCCCCTGGAATTCCAACCGCCCCTCCTCTATCAACTTTTCGACCCTCTCGTTCAGCTTGCGTTCGATTCCCTGCCCGGTCCTGCGCCAGCCGAACTGACGGGTCGTCTCACGTACTAGATCACCTATTTCTATGCCAAAGGACGCTGTGGCGACGAGTACCAATGCCTCATCGATCTCAGGTCCCGCCACGCGGTAGACTGGACGCTTAGGCTCACGCCTTGGCTGGAGTCGACCGAAACGTCTGGTGCTTTCCAGAAAGTGAACTGCGTTGTCGCGTGGGCGGCCGAGGACGCCTGTAATCGCTTCCTCAAGCCGCTCGCGTATTCGCTTTCCCATTCTCTGGGCTCCATAGATGTCGCGCACTCTATCAATGATTGTGTCGACATGAACGGGCTGTTCAACGTCGATGATTCCCCTCACCAAGGCCGCTAATTCCCTGAGCGGGACATCTAGCAAGTCCCCTCTGCGAGGCTTACTTTCGTATCGGCGGTACTCGTCGAAGAGTAGCGGAGGAGGCGCCGGTTCCGGTGCCCATTGAGGGGTGTCGGTAGTTGTGGGAATGCTTGGTGGTGTCTGCTGTTCCGCTTGAACGCGGTTGTCCGAGGTCGTGCGACTGGGGTCGGCTTGGTCCCTGCGGGCCTGTTCGAGAGCTCGTTCAATGGCGGCGATTTCGGTGTCGGGGTCTCGAATCCACGAAGTTGACCAGACGCGGTGAATTGTCCACCCGAGCCGTTCGAGCACCTGCTGGCGGAGCCAGTCTCGGTCGCGGGCGGTGGGCGACCCGTGGTACGTTGCTCCGTCACACTCGATACCCAAGTCATACCGCCCGCCGTCCTCGGACTTTATTGCGAGGTCAATACGGTAACCAGAGACGCCAATCTGAGAATCGACTAGATGCCCACGCCGCCGCAAGGCTGTCAGCACTGCTTCCTCGAACGGGCTTTCCGGCTCGCCCACTCCAGTAACCTCAGACTCTAGAGCGTGCTCTGGGTTACGCACGTACTCGAGGTAGCGGCGTAGCTGGCGTGCGCCAGACTGCTCCGACCTAATATCCTCAGCGCGCAGGGAGTGGACGACCGTCATCGACATGCGCGCCCTCGTCACGGCCACGTTTAGCCTTCGCTCGCCTCCATCGAAGTTGATCGGCCCGAATCGGTTGGGAACATTGCCTGCTTTGGTCGGCCCATAGCAGATTGAGAGGATCATGTGGTCGCGCTCGTCGCCTTGCACGTTCTCCAGGTTCTTGACGAAGAAGCGTTCGGGGAGATCTTCGCTAAACTGACTGTCCAGATGTCGGTAGAGTAAGCGGCGTTCCTCAATGAGGTTTTCTATCAGGTCAGCCTGAGTACGAGAGAGCGCCACAACGCCGACACTCTCGTTAGCAGACTTGTTGGCCATGAGATCGAACACGATGTCGGTTACACGTTCAGCCTCTTCGCGGTTGGTTCGTGTGCGGCCCATGTCGTAGGTCGCGTTCGGAAGGTACACGTCTCGAACGGATGCGTCTGCCGGGTCAGGGCTGGGGAAAGTATGGAGCCTATCTTCGTAGAATGCGTGGTTGGAGAAGAGTATCAGGTTCTCGGAGCGGCTTCTATAATGCACGTTGAGGCGTCGCTCGGCAAATTTGGTCCCAGTTTGACCAACCATCACATCAAGAATGCTCTCACGGCCCTGAAGACTGTCATCATCGTCGTCCCAATCGTCGTCACTGTCGAGACTCGTTCTGAAGAAATTCGTAGGCGGGAGTTGCATTCGGTCACCAACAACGATCACCTGGCGCGCTCGCTCAATTGCTGGAATAGCGTCTTCAGGCAACACTTGAGATGCTTCGTCGAAGATCACCGTGTCAAACTCGAAGTGGTCGCTCGCCAATGGCCCCGTGGGGAGGTACTGGCTGACCGCGAGCGGGCTCATTAGAAAGCACGGCTTTAGCGATTGCAACAGATTCGGAATTCGGCCGATGAGCCTACGAACGGGCATCTGCCGACTTCTCTTCGAGAGCTCTCCTTTCAGCGTGCCAAGTTGACCTCTCTGGAGTGGCGTTTCGTACTGTTCTGGATATCGCGCGAATGCCCGCTCGCGCACCCTCTGGCGCGCAGCTTGGGGAAAGCGTTCGTCTAATTCCCTGAACTTGGCCCGCACGCTCTCGTGATCTACCGTGTTGAACCTACGCAACTCAGGTTCAGTCTTGTAGTGAGCCCCCAGCCACGAGGTGTAGATGGTGCGCAGCACGATTCCCGGGGCATCCTCCGCGTTCTCAGTGGCAGATCGGAGCACGTCGGCAGACCCGGCGCCCAAGTGTTCGTCGAGTTCACGCACAGCCTCTTGGTATTCGACCCACGCGAGCGCGTCACCAGCATGCTCGTGCAAGTCGGCACTCCAGGCATATAGTTCTGTGAAATGGGGTGAAGCCCACGAAATCCAGTTCTTGGTGGTGCGGTCGAACCTCTCATCCAGCACACCCAGCGCCTGCTCGAACTCGGCAATGGCCACGTTCAGGGACTCGGCGCGCGACTCGTACTCATCGCTCGTTCGCCTCGTGGTGGCGTGGTCTGCCAGTGTATCGCTCACGCGTTCATTCGCGGCACGTAGGAACTCGGCTGTCCATTCGACAGCGTTCTCAATGGTTTCCCAGTCTGTACTTTTGCCTCTGAAGAAGTTGCCGAAGTCCTGCTCTAGAGAGGGGGCGAGTCGTGCGTCTTCCTCCACGACTGCAGTCAGTCTCACACCGTCTTTGATTAGGTTGTTCAACTCGTCAAAGTCAGCAGGCTGTCTGACAAGCCTACGGTAAATTCCCGCCGTGGCTTCCGTCACACGCCCAATCGGAACTAGGGATCTTCGGACGATGTCGGCAGTCTTCGCCACATCGAGAGAAGGCGCAGATAGGGTCGCATGCCCGATAATTTCCGACGCGCTAAGGTACCGATTCAAGTCACTTTCTAGCGATTGGTGCGCGAGTTCGAGTGCGCTGCGTCTATCACTCTCGGCTTCGGCGGCCAGTAACTCTCGCTGGGCATCGGCGTCTCCGTGCCAAGCTCGGAGGATGTCCCTCAGGGCGGCGATGTCCGCGTTTACCTGTGCCCAATTGGTGTCCCGCCCTCTAAAACGCGTACCGAACGACTCTTGCAGGCGCGGTTCCATGCCGTGCCACTCCGCTCGCAGTTTCTTTACATTGACGGCAAGACTCACGGCATCCAGCGACTCCTCCAAAGAGAGCTTTCGAGGCTTCTTGAGCTGGCCGCGAAGCGTCCGCATATCACGCCGGTACACCCCTCCCATTCGTCGCCAGAAACTCTGGTGGTCTACCCGATACCGCACGAGCATCTCCTCGTCCACCAATTCGACGAGTGCATCCGAGAAGTCTTTGCCCAGCCGGTCTTCCTCGCGAACAAGCCGTTCATGTAGCATACTCGCCTCGCCCGACTCTTGCTCCAGCCCGTTCAACGCCCCAAGAGTAAGCCACGTGCCAGGGACAGGGTCGAGGGCGAGGATTCGAGACGCCAAGTCGGCGGTATGGTCAAGCTGACCTATCGTATGGAGATCCCCCTCCCCAATTGGAATTGCGACGGAGTCGGCGTCTGCCAAGAGCGATTCGAGGGCATCGTCGAACTCGGTTACCTGCTCAAGTAATTCGACCGGGTTTCTTCCCAGCTTGGTTGACCAACTTACTCCGACAACAGCCTCAATCGCGTCCCTTTCCTCGGGCGTGATTTCGACCGCCCTTGCCACGTCCACGAAATCCACTGAAGGATGCGGGTCCCCAAGCCATTCTGACAGGGTGTGATCCAGTTGCTGCCTCTGGCGCTGTTGGCGAGACTGGTCGCGTGCCACACGCCGTAACCTGTTCGTTACGCCGCGAATCAACCAGGCGGCCGGCACTGTCGGCCCACTTGCCAGTATCCGCAGCAAGCGTGCCGCAAGACGCGCGTCCTCCGCCGACTCTATGGCACGCACGCCGGCCCACTCAGTAACCGGACCTACATTGGAGCGTAGAGTGTCGACAGCCAATCGCACTGCGGCCATGTCCTGGCGAATTCGGTCCGCTAACTGAAGGGAAGGCTGCGGTACACGGAGCGGTAGCCAGCGGCTGTCGTGGTGGACGCGGAACTCCTCTGGGCGACGCGCGATGCGATTTGCCACTTCCTCGGCTTCCCGAATCCAGGAGCCTGTCAATTCTGAGACTGGTGGTGAAGTGAAACTGTCCAGAGATGGATGGTGGTTGTATTTAGAGAGCAGCCCCTGAACTTCATACACGGACATGCCGAGTGGCTCCCGCCGCTCGTGGAGAAGTCGAACAACGCGGTTCAAGCGGTCACGCTGCTCTACCAGTTCGTCAATGGGTAGATTGACATTGAGTTGGGTGCGCTCGTCGCCAACGGCCGCGTTCAACTGTCGGTATACCTCACTCTTCCTTGCGCGGTCGCTGTGCAGGTCGAGGCAGAAGACTCCCAGATCGCACTCTTCGAGTCTTCGCTTCACAACGTCGAGGGCGGCTGTCTTTTCACTAACAAACAGTACGCGCTTCCCATCGGCGATGAGTGTCGCGATCAGGTTTGCGATGGTCTGACTCTTGCCAGTGCCGGGTGGCCCGTGAATGACGAGATTCTGCCCTAGGCGGGCCTCTTCGATGGCACGCAGTTGGCTGAAGTCCGCGGGAAGAACGGTGTACTGGTCACGAATGTCCAGCAGGTCATCCAGGCGACCCCCTACCAATTCAGTTTCTCGCGGGGTGGCCGGTGCCCCTTGGGAACGTGTTCCGTCGCTCCCGAATTCGGCTCCGGCGAGGACGCGAGTCAAGTCGCTTCTGACTCCATGCTCGATCATTTGCGACAGATCTTCGTACATGGAGAGCTTTGAGAATGAGAAAACCCCCAGCGCGATGTCGTAATCCACCGACCAGTCCTCGCGACCTTTGGTCAGCGCGCCAACTCTGTCGATGTAATCCTCAATAGAGTTGTCCTCGTCAGTTTCCCCTTCCAGATTCGGTAGTTCTATACCCTGCTGCGCAAGTTTGTGGCGTAGCGTGGGGTTGTCTGTTGTATCATCGTCTTCTCTAACTAGGCGGAACGGGTCGCGCGGGGACGAACGATTCAGATCACAGGGAATGAGTATGAGCGGCGACCGTGCTTCTATGCCATCCTCGTCAGTCCAGTTCAGGAATCCGACAGCGAGGAACAGAACATTCAACCCCTGCTCCTCCTCCCACTCGCGGTCTCTGCGCTGAAGATTGCGAAGTCTACGCTGCAGGTCGGCCGGCTCGCAATCTGTCTCCAGGTCGCCGGAACTAACGCTAGGAGTGATCGAGCTATCCCCATCGGTCTCGACGTCAAATCCTCTGCGACCCCGCTGGCCTGGCGGAACATATGGAAACTCAAGGCCGCGGCGTGACCGACGCAGTCTCGAGTCAAGCTCATTCGGTGAGACGCCGGTTATGCCAACGGCGCTGCGGCCTGGTTTGAAGTAAAGCAAGTTGTTCCGGCGGTCGAGCTGGAGAAGCCGTTTCGCCCATTCGCCGATTCGGGCCGAGGTTGTATCGTCAGAAGAGCCGGTGGCAGCCATCTGGTCATAATCTCCTGGAAACTGAGGATACTTGCCGTTCGCAAAGATTACGCAGGTGAGCAACTGCAAGTCAAATTCGATAGTGCTGCGGAACGTGTCCCGGACCCACAGAGCCCGAATGCGCCCGCGCACTTGACGTCCTCGCACATCCGTGCTACTATCCCTCCATGACACGCCACCACCGCCATTCGCCGGCCTCCGTCGCCCCTCCCGGCATCGCCGACGGCTGTCCCACAACCGTCACGTTTCACGCCGATTCGTTGCAATCAGCCCGCATTTCGCGACATCTGGCGGGACGCTCGGTTTACAGAAGACGGCCTTCCCAGCTAGGGACCGGAACAATACGGAACGAAATGGAACAGTTTTTGCGAAGTTTCCGCCGTGGGCGGCCCTATCGACTCTGAACAGTTACCCGCCAGGTCGCGGCCTTGCGTGCGGGCTGGCGGCCATCTAAGATTGATTCAGGAGAGCTGACATGAGCACGATTGAGGAGCGCCTCGCGGGTATCGAGGCCATTCTGCCTTCATTCGCGACCAAGGAAGACCTCGCCAGGTTGGAGACTCGCCTCGCGAGCATCGAGGCGACTCTGCCCTCGTTCGCCACCAAGGCCGACCTGGCCCATCTCGAGGCTCGCATGACTCGCTGGATGGTGGGTCTGATGCTCGCGTCGGCCGTTGGGGCGTCGTCTATCTCCTACGCCGCCGTGAGATTGTTCGGCTGACCTCGAGGCCGCGGATTGACTAGCGGGCGGGTTCCCCGCTATGCTGGACTTGCGCGGGAGTAGCTCAATGGTAGAGCCCGTGCCTTCCAAGCACGCCACGTGGGTTCGATTCCCATCTCCCGCTCCAAGGGCGCCGCGCCCCGGCCGGCCCCGCTCGCCGGCAGTGCGCGCCGCAGGCGAGGAGGCGCTCCCATGGCAAACATCACCCACGCCTCGACTTTAACCCGGTCGGCGCAGACCTACGCGCGCGACTACATGGCCAAGACGCGCGAGTTCAGCCGCAACGCCAACCTGTACGTGCTGCACGTCATCGGCATGGACATGATCCACGGCTCGTTCACGGTGCTCTTCAACCTCTACCTGCTCGCCGTCGGATTCGACATCACCTTCATCGGCCTGCGCCTGATGATAGGCTTCATCGCCAGCGCCCTGACCGCCATGCCCGCCGGGCTCGTCTCCGACCGCATCGGTCGCAAGGCGTCCTTCATCCTGGGCGACGGCATAGGCGCGGTGATCGGCCTGGTGATGATCAGCACCCAGAGCGAGCTCATCCTGCTGTGGGGTCCCGCGCTCGGCGCCTTCTTCGGCAACCTCCACCACACCTCCGAAGCCGCCTTCATGATGGAGAACAGCAAGAAGAGCGAGCGCGTCCACCTGTTCTCCGTGGCCGGCAGCTTCCGCACCCTCTCGGCCATGGCCGGGGCGCTGATAGCCGGCATGGTGCCCGCCCTCTTCATCGACGACATCGGCGCCGTCGCCGCGTACCGCTACGCCTCTTACGCCGGGCTGTCGCTATGGTTCGTGTCGCTGGTGCCCGCGCTGATGCTCCGCTCGATTGAGGCCGAGGAGCAACCCGAAAGGCAAGTGGAGCGCGTCAGGCGCGCCCCCAACCTGTTCGCCGGGCTCTTCGCCGACATCCGACACCCGCGCCGCATCGCCTACTTCGTGCTGACGAGCGGCCTGCTGGCCGTGGGCACGGCGGCCGTGGCCCCGCTGCTGAACGTGGTCTTCCACGAGGGCCACATCCACGCCGGCGAGGGCGAGATCGGCGTGGTGTTCGCGGCGGGCGAGCTTTCGCTGGCGGCGGCCACGCTGTTCGTGCCGCTGGTCGCGGCGCGAATGCTCAAGGTGGACGCCATCGCGCTGATGCGCGTGCTGTCGCTGCCGTTCATCCTGGCCATGGGCTTCCTGCCGCTCGCGCTGGGCCAGGGCGCCCTGCTCATCGTGCTGGCGGGCGCGTCGCACGTGGGCCGCGTGGCCACCTTCCGCATGAGCCGTCCCCTGGACGACGCCTTCAACATGGAGGTGCTGGAGCCGCGCGAGCGGGCCACCGGCACCGGCATAGAGATTGCCGTCGGCGCCGCCGTCTCCTCCGGCGCGGTCTGGCTGGGCGCGAGGCTGATGGACTCCGGCGACTACACCACGCCGTTCATCATCATGGCCACGTTCTACCTGGTGGCCACGCTCATCTACTGGAAGGTGTTCCGGCCGCTGGAGCGGTCCGGGGCGCAGCCGGCCGAGCAGCGTCCGCTGCTGGCCGCGGGCGAAGCGACGGCGGGCTGACACCGTTGACCGAGAGCGGCAACGAAGCCCCGCCTTCCACAGGCCGCGCCTGGCCCCGGCTGGCCGGCCTGGCGCTGGGCGCGGCGCTTATCCTGGCGCTCGTGGCGGTGCTGGCCTACGGCATGGCCAACAGGACCGCGCCGACCGGCCAGAGCGGCGCGACCCGCGTGGGCAAGCCGGCGCCCGCCTTCGCCATGGACCTGTACGGCGGCGGGGAGCTGAGCCTCGGCGCCGAACTCGGACAACCCGTGGTGCTCAACTTCTGGGCGTCGTGGTGTCCGCCATGCCGCGAGGAGTCGCCGCTGCTCGAGCGCGCGTGGAGGCAGTACCGGGACCGCGGCGTCCTGTTCGTGGGCGTGGACACCCAGGACACCGAGGAGGACGCCCTGGCGTACATCGAGGAGTTCGGCCTGACCTTCCCCAACGGCCTCGACGCGGACGGCGAGATCACCGTCGCCTACGGTGTCGTCGGTCTGCCCGTCACGTTCTTCATAGGCGCCGACGGCGTGGTAAAGCGCCGCTGGGTGGGCGCCCTCACCGAGTCCCAGCTACTCCCCTGGGTCGAAGACCTGGCATCCGCCGCGCCCTAGCCGGCCGGCACATGCTACGGGTAGCGCGAAAAGTCGAAGCCCTCCTTGACGATGCACTCGATGAGCGCGGGCTGGCCCGTCTTGGTCACTTCCACCGCCTCCTTGAGCGCGGGGACGAACTCGGCGGGCTTTGTGACCCGCACGCCCCAGCCGCCGAGCGCCCGCGCAACCTCTCCGTAGTTGCCGCCCAGCGTGTGCGAGGCGTAGTTCTCGATGGCGAAGGGCATGCCCGCGCGCTCGATGGCCATCACGCCGTTGTTCCACACTATCGTCAGGATTCCGATGCGGTTTCTGGCCGCGGTCTCCAGGTCCATTCCCACCATTCCGATGGCGGCGTCGCCCATGACGTTCACGCACAGCTTGTCCGGCTCGGCAAGCTTGGCGCCCATGGTGATGCCCAGCCCGTAGCCAAGCTGCGTGGTCTTGCCCCAGCCCATGTAGCTGCGCGGGGTGGTCGCCTCCCAGAACGGCGTCAGCTGATCCCGCGGGCTTCCGGCGTCGTGGGTGATGATGGTGTTGGCGCGGTCCACGTTGTGCATAAGGTCCCAGATGATGCGGTACTGGTTGATGGGCTCCTCATCGGACGTTAGCTGGGGCATCCACTCCTCCAGCCACTCATCCTTGACGGCCCGCACCTCCGGCCCGACGTCGCGCTCGTTGCGCAGCCCGGCGCCGTTCGTCCTGGCTTCCACCTCGTCGATCAGCGCGCGCAGCACCAGCCTGGCGTCGCCGATGAGGGCGTAGTCGGCGCGAATATCCTTGTTCACGTCCGCGGGGTCGTTCGTGGCGTGGATGATGACCCTACCCGGTGGAATCGCCCTGCCGTAGCTGGTCTGCGTAAAGCTGCATCCGACGCCCAGAACGACGTCGGCGCGGGCGAGGAAATGCGCGATGGGCTTGGTCGTGGAGACGGCGGACGCGCCGAGCGAAAGCGGGTGATTTTCAGGGAAGGCGCTCTTGCCGGGCATGGTGGTCATCACCGGCGCCTGGAGCAGCTCCGCCAGCCGCTCCAGTTCGTCCGAAGCGTCCGAGTAGAGCACACCCTGGCCCGCGTGGATGACCGGTCTCTCGGCGCCCAGCAGCACCTTGGCCACCTCGGCGGTCTCTTCGGGGCACGGCGCCGACCTGCTCGCCCTCACCGGCGCATAGTCGAGCTCGCCCGCGAGCTCCTGGTCCCAGACGTCGCGGGCGACCTCCAGCAGCACGGGGCCGGGCTTGCCGCTGCGCAGGTGGTGGAAAGCGCGGCGCATCAGCTCGGGAACGCGCTCTACGTCGTTGATTTGCGCCAGCCACTTGGTTACGCCTCGGTAGTTATCCGTCGCACTGAATCCGGGAGGCGTGAACGATCGGGAGGTCGGCTCGCCGCCGGGGATGAGCAGGACGGGGACGTTGTCGGCGAACGCCTGGGCCGCGCCGGGGAAAGCGTTCTCGGAGCCGGGCCCCTGCTGCATGGCGAACACGCCGAGCCGCTTGCCGCCGCTAGTGCGGCTGAACCCGTCCGCGATTGCCATGCCCACGCGCTCCTGCCTGCACAGCACGGGGCGAATGCCGGCCTGGGCGCTGGCCTCGATCAGCGGCTGCGCCGGAAAGCACGCCAGGAACTCTGTGCCCTCGCGCCTCAACACCTCGGCTATGGCGTCCGCTCCGTTCATGGTCCGTCCTCCTGCGCATTGTGGTTGGTCCGGAGGCCCTAGCTTAGCGCAGGCGCGGAGAGCGGGCAAGCGCGGGCGCGTATGGTATGATGCCGGACGCCGGACGCCCGCCCTGAAGCGGACGGCGAAGGAGGTGCGAGGTGTACGAAGCGCAGCGAGGCGAGATCGTGGTGGCGGCCACGGGCGACAGCATGATCGCGAGACCGCTGGCCCCGTTCAGAGAGAACAACTTCCTGGCGCTGGTCGACCTGCTGAGAGAGGCGGACGCCGCCTTCACGAACCTCGAGATGCAGGTCCACGGCTTCGAGCCTGCGCCCGCTGCGGCCTCGGGGGGCATATGGACCGCGGCCGACCCCGACCTGCTGGACGACCTTCAGTGGGCGGGCATAACGATGGTGTCGTGCGCCAACAACCACTGCTACGACTACGGCGAGGGCGGCCTGATGACCACGCTGCTGAACCTGGAGAGGTCGGGACTGGCCTTTTCCGGCATCGGCCGGAACCTGAGCGACGCCAGGGCGCCGGTGTACGTGGAGTGTCCGGCGGGGCGCGTTGCGCTGCTGTCGTGCACCTCGACGTTCGACCCCGCATCGCCCGCCGGGGAGCAGCGCCACGACCTGCACGGGCGGCCCGGCGTGAGCGCCCTGCGGTGGTCCGCTGAACACGTCGTAGACTCGCGTGCGTTCGAGGAGCTGCGGCGGCTGGACGAGGCGCTGGGTTTCGCGGAACGGCGCGCCAGGCAGGCGGAGATGGGTTTCGGCGGCGGCGGTGGCGACCAACCGGACAAGCTGCGGACGCTGGGGCATGCCTTCACGCGCGGCGACGGCTTCGCGGTGCGGACGTCGCCGAACGAACGGGACATGGAGAGCATACTGAGGTGGGTGCGGGAGGCGCGTCGGCAGGCGGACTGGGTGTTTATGAGCATACACACCCACGAGTTCGGCGCGACCGAAGAGGACGCGGCGGAGTTTGTAGAGACATTCGCGAGAAGGTGCGTGGACGAGGGAGTGGACGCGGTGTTCGGCCACGGACCGCACTTTCTGCGAGGGATCGAGATCTACGGGAACCGGCCCATCTTCTACAGCCTGGGCAATCTCATGTTTCAGAACGAAGTGGTGCCGCGACTGCCGGTGGACCTCTACGAGGCGGCGGGCCTGGACGGCAGGGCGACGCCCGCGGACTTCTACGACTTCAGGTCTCAGGACGATACGCGAGGGTTTACGGCCAACTCCATGTACTGGGAGAGCGTGGTCGCGGAACTGCGGCTGAGCCGGAGCGGCGCGAGCGAGATAGTTCTGCATCCCATCGAGCTGGGATACGGAACGCCGCGCTCGCAGCGGGGCCGGCCGGTGATGGCCGGCAGCGAGTCTGCGGAGCGAACGTTACAAACGGCGGCGCGGCTGTGCGAAAAGTACGGGACACGCGTGACCACGCAAGATGGGGTCGGAGTGATCGAACTGGGCGCACTGGCGTAGCGGGGGCCTGGCAGCGCCCCCGTCGAGGTGACGTTCCGTCAGCCCTGGCTTACTTGAAGCGGTAAGTGATGCGGCCGCGGGTGAGGTCGTAAGGCGAGAGTTCCACCAAGACGCGATCGCCGGGCAGGATGCGGATGAAATAGCGCCGCATCTTGCCCGAGGCGTAGGCGAGAACCTTGTGCTCGTTGGGCAACTCGACCCGGAAGTTGGCGTTTGGCAACGCCTCCGTGACAGTGCCTTCGACCTCTATGGCCTCTTTCTTAGCCATGCAACTCCTTGGCCCTCCGGCGTCGTTGCCGGCCGGGCCGTGTATAGTCCGCTATGTTGTGCTGGCTGCGCCGCGGGCGAGCCTCGCCTGGCCCCTGCAATGGGACGTCGGCCTAGCGGTACGACCTGCGCTGGAAGTCGCGCTGCTGCCTGTAGCAGTCGTTGCAGTAGACCGGCCTGTCGCCGCGAGGTCGGAATGGGACCTCGGCGTCGTTGCCGCACTGGGCGCAGGTGACCGGGTACATCTGGCGGGGACCGAAGTTGCCGCCGCCAAACCCACCGCCGCCGCCGCCGCCGAAATTGTCGCCGTACCGGCGCTCGGCGCGTCGCGACTGCCTGCAGGGCGCGCATCGCTTTGGCTCGTTCGTGTAGCCCTTTTCTTGGTGGTACTGCTGGTCGTCCACGCTGAATGTGAACGAATCTCCGCATTCCACGCAAACGAGCGTCCTGTCTTCGAAGACCATCTGGTGACATCCTCCCGGATAGATATAGGTTCGAGCCGTCATCTCATCACCAAGGTCCACGAGCGTTGCGGGTTTGCCATGGTAACAGCTATGCGACCGCGGCGCATTCTAGCATAGGCTGACGGGCGGCGCAACTTGCGCGGCAGCTCCGGCCGGTCTCATTACGTATTGCTCCGGCGTAGACTGAACCTGGCGGAGATTCTATAATCATCTCAATAGCTGTGTGATTCACTCTCGAGGTGCGCGCCGTACCGCGGCGAGTCTCGAGCCCAGATTCGTGAGGGGGCGACGATGGTTTCCACAACCCAGGTATACGTCGATTCGGCAGAGCGTTCCGGTCCGCGAACCGAACCCACGGTGGCGGTGGTGTACACCTCGCCCGAAACGGTGCTGGACGACGTTGGGCGCGCCATGCGCCTGGCCGGCTACCAGAACAGCCTGCCGAAAGACCTGCCGACACTGCTCAAGGTCAACATTTCGTGGCAACACTACTATCCCGCCTGTTCCACCACGCCGTGGCAGTTGGAGGGAGTCGTCCGCGCGCTGCGTGCCGACGGATACGGCGACCTGATCCCCACGCACAACGGAACGGTCGTGGTGGATGCGCGCGAGGGCGCGGTCAAGAACAAGCACCAGGCGGTCGAGGACCGGTACGGGCTGGAGAGCCTGCACCTGGAGGAGGCGCGCTGGGTGGATTTCGCCCCAAGCTCCCCCATGCTGGCGCTGGACAAGGTGTACCCGCGCGGATTCCGAATCCCCGAGGCGTTGCCGGGCAAGAACATCGTCCATCTTCCCACGATGAAGACGCACGTGTTCACCACCATCACCGGGGCGATGAAAAACGCCTTCGGCGGGCTTCTGAACCACAACCGGCACTGGACCCACTCCGTCATCCACGAAACGCTGGTGGACCTCCTGCGCATCCAGCAGGAGATCCACCCGGGCATATTCGCCGTGACGGACGGCACGTTCGCGGGGGACGGACCCGGACCCAGGGCGATGCGGTGGCACGCCAAGAACGTGATCCTGGCTAGCGCGGACCAGGTGGCGATAGACGCGGTAGCCGCCAAGATGATGGGCTTCGACCCGATGTCGATCGGATTCATACGGCTGGCGCACGAGACGGGCCTGGGATGTGGCGAGGTGTCGGACATCGCCATCGCGGGCGAGGACATCGCGAGCGTGGGCTGGGGCTTCACCGGGTCGGAGAACACGTTCGCGAGCCGGTTCCAGAAGCTCGTGTACTGGGGGCCGTTGAAGCGGCTGGAGAATCTGCTGCTCAGATCGCCGCTGGTCAATCTGGCCATCACGGGATCGAACGTCTACCACAACGGTTACTGGCTGCGATTCAAGGGCAGGCGGCGGGTGCGCGAAGCCATGCGAACCGGATGGGGCGAGTTGTTCCAAAGCTACTAGCGCGACACGCCAAAGTCCTCGCCGCCGGGTTGAGGGGGAAGTCTGGATGTGGTGGGCGATTGAGGACTTGAACCTCAGACCTTCTGTGTGTAAGACAGACGCTCTAACCGCCTGAGCTAATCGCCCCAGTACCGGCCGAGGCGCGTCGCCTCCCTCTGCCGCGCGACGCCGCCCACCGCGTCCGCGTCGTGGTGAAAGCGCGCTTGGCGGGACTCGAACCCACGGCCTCAGCCTCCGCAGGGCTGCGCTCTATCCACTGAGCTACAAGCGCACGCATCTTAACATCCGGTGGCAAAGGGTTGGTGCCGAAGGAGGGATTTGAACCCACACACCCTTGCGGGTACTACGCCCTGAACGTAGCGCGTCTGCCGTTCCGCCACTTCGGCACGTCCGCCGATGCTTGGCGGCTCCACCTCGGGGTCAAGGAATTATAGCAGAACGGCGGAGAGTTGTCAGCGTCAGGCGCAGTCGCCGAGCCGGGCGAGAATGTGCTGGAGGGCGGCGCCGGTGCGGTCGCGTCCCGCGCTGCAATGCACCAGAACGGGCCGGCTGAGTTGCTGAAACGCGCGCCAGACCTGGTCTAACTCGTCATGGGAGAGAGGCGGCAGCTTGTGGTCGTCGGCGGCCACGTGGCTCACCGCGAACCCCTGCGAGCGGTAGAAGTCGAGCAGCCCGCCGCCGTCCAGGCCGAGCTCGTCGTAGTGGGCAAGCTGGGGCTCGTCGAGGATGCACAGAATCCCGCGCACGCCCATCTCGTGCACGCGCTCCGCCCAGGCGGCTACGCTGCCCGGAGCGGGCCGGTCCACGGGGTAGCCCGGACGCTGGGAGCGGGCGAGGACGCCGGGCACCACCCACTCGGCGCGGTAGACCTCCTCGCGGGAACTGTTCCAAAGCATCGACATCGCATCAGCCGTATTTCGGTGTTCGCGTGTTAGGTATTCGAGGGTGGGGCTTACGGCTCCGACCTTCGCCGAATGGGTATGTTACCAGACGAGGACGCTGCTCCCAAGTCTCGGTCAGGCCTTCCAGTGCGGGCTCGTGCGGGTAGCGGCCGGCGCGGCTCGCGCCGACGTCCAGGCGGCCGTTCGGGTTGAATCGCCGGGGTGTAGATGCTAAAATCGGCGCTGCCGAAGTTCCGCGCAGGGCGAGCTTCGAAGAGGACGCCCGCGCACGCGAAGTCGCCGCTCGTCCAGTACACGGACTCGCAGGCACGCCAACATGGACACCAGGGGGAACCGGTCTATGACGACGGACGCGGGCCGCGGCGTATGAAGATCGCATTCGTTTCGCCCTACGACCACGCCGTCCCGGGCGGCGTCTCCGTGCACATCAACAAGCTTGCCGGGCAGTTCCGCGAATGGGGCCACAGCGTGCGGGTGATAGCGCCGTGTTCGGCCCCGCAGTCCATCGAGGACGAGGACTTCATCCCCATGGGCAGGCCGGTGCCGGTGCCCAGCGGTGGCTCCATCGCGCGGGTCTCTTTTTCCGTCTGGCTGCAACCCCGCATCAAGGAAATGCTCCAGCGCGAGAAGTTCGATGTTGTCCACCTGCACGAGCCGTTCTCAGGGTTCGTGCCGCTCAACGTGCTAAGCCAGACGGCTTCCATGGGCACGCCCAACGTTGGTACGTTCCATTCCTTCCAGGGCACCTGGCTCTACCACGTGGGAGTGAGGCGTGTGATGAGGCGGCACTTCCGCAAACTGCAGGGACGGATTGCCGTGTCGCTACCGGCATATCGATACATCAACGGCCATTTCCCGGCCGAGTATCGCATCATCCCCAACGGCATCGACGTGGACGAATTCGCCGGGGCCGAGCCTTTCCCCCACTTGCGAGACGGCATGATAAACCTGCTGTTCGTGGGCCGGCTGGAAAAGCGCAAGGGGCTCAAGTACCTGCTCGGCGCGTTCAGCAGACTGAAGTGGGACTGGCCGAATCTGCGGCTGCTGGTGGTGGGAGCCGGCACGCCCGACGAGGACTCGTACCGGATCATGGGCGAGCGGAATTTGAAGGACGTGGAGTTCCTTGGCCGCGTGTCGGACGAGGACAAAGTCAGGTACTTCAGATCGGCGGATATATTCTGCTCGCCGGCCACGGGCAGGGAGAGCTTCGGAATCGTGCTGCTGGAGGCCATGGCCTCGGGCAAGCCGGTGGTAGCTACTAACATCGACGGCTACGCGAGCGTTATAACCCATGGCGAGGAGGGTCTGTTGGTGCAGCCCAAGAGCGACGACGCGCTCGCGGACGCCATTTCGTCGCTGCTCCACGACCCGGGGACTCGCGCCACGCTCGCCGACCGCGGACAGAAGAAGGCTAACGACTACAGGTGGGAGATAGTGGCCGGCAAGGTGATGCACTACTACGAGGCATTGATAGAGTCGCGCCAGCCGGCGATGGTCCGGTAGTGGATGTCCGCCCAGTCCCAAGCGAGGCCCGCTAGCAGGCCGCCTGTGAACCGCTCCGCATGAAACGTGACGCCGCTCGCAAGGCCATATCGCGCTACTTCGAGCTTCCGGCAGCCGCCGCGTTGTCTCGCGTCGGCCTGGGGCCCAACGCCGTAACGCTGCTCGGACTGGCGATAGCCGGGGCGAGCGCGTATCTGGTCGCCACCGGCAACCTGCTGGCCGGCGGGGCCGTGCTGCTGGCGTCGGGCGCGTTCGACATGCTGGACGGCGCGCTGGCGCGGAGCACGGGGAAGGCTACCCGGTTCGGGGCGCTGCTCGATTCGGTGGTCGACCGCTTGGCCGAGGCGCTGGTGTTGCTGGGACTACTCCTGCACTACACGCAGCGAGGGCCCGAATGGGGCGCGGCGCTGGTTTACGCGGCCCTCGTGGGGTCGCTCATGGTTAGCTACCTCAGGGCGCGGTCCGAGGGCCTGGGCATAGAGTGCAAGGTGGGATTGATGCAGCGGCCGGAGCGCGTGGTTGTGCTGGGAATCGGGCTGATTGCCGGGCACTGGTACGCGGCTGCCGCGCTTGCGGCGTTGGGGGCGATCGCGGCGCTGACGCTGTTCACGATGTGCCAGCGACTCGCGCATTCGTGGCGGTCACTGGGAGACGAGCAGTAGTCAGGGCGAAAGCCGCGAAGCGCGAAATCGGCCGGGAGGAGTTGGCGGGGCGAGCGCGGCGCGGCCCGGCTGGTACAATACTATAGAGGGATTTGTGATGCCGATACTTCGACAGCAGGACAGGGACGCCGTGAAGTTCAAGCTCGACCTCGAACTGAAGGGCGACGTGAAGCTCACGCTCTACTCCAAAAACGATATGGGCGGATTGTACATCCCGGGCCGGGAGTGCCAGACCTGCACGCCGGCTCAGCAGTTGTTGGAGGAGGTGTGCGAGCTGTCGCCAAGGCTGGGTCTGGACGTGGTGGACTTCTACTCCGACCAGCAGCGGGCGGCGGAGGACGGCATAAGCCGGATACCTGCAATCGTCGTGAGCTCCAACGGCGAGAAGAACGTGCGCTTCTACGGTCTGCCGTCCGGCATGGAGTTTCCCGTGCTGCTGGAGACAATCGTGGCGACCTCGGCCAAGGGCAGCCCACTGGCCCTGGAGACGCGCCGCGCCCTCAAGGGTCTGAATCAGGACGTACAGCTGCAGGTGTTCGTTACACCCAATTGACAGTACTGCCCAACCGTGGCCCGTGTGGCCCACGCAATGGCGATAGAGAGTCCCAGGGTGACCGCAGACGTGGTGGAGATACAGGAGTTTCCCGCGCTTGCACAGGCGTATGGGGTTCGGGGCGTGCCGCTTACCGTGATCAACGACTCGGTGACGTTCAGCGGGGCGGTGACGGAAGAGGAGTTCCTGTCGCGGCTGCTGGAAGCGGTGGAGGAAGCAGATGACGCGGAGGAGGGCGGCGATGCCGCCGAAGGTTAGACCGAGGCTCCCAATCGGCCTGCTGGCCGTCGTGGGCGTCGCCGCTCTGGCCGCAGTGATCGCTGTCGCGGCGCTTGCGGCGTTCGGAGCGGGCGCCCGCGCCCAGGACGGCGGAATTCGGGTTCTGTCGTCGGAGGTCACGAGCGAATTTCCGGTGGGGATCCGCTTCCGGGTCAGCCTGGAGTCCGACAACGACATCGACGCGGTCAGTGTGCGGTTCCAGACGGGCACCGAGCCGCGCAAGTCCTACGACTACCTCGACCTGGAGGAGACGGCGGAGGTCGTGGACGGCGAGCTGCTCTGGCGCACCAATACCACCGCGAAGTTCATACCGCCGGGTACCCTGATCACCTACAACTTCGAGATCGAGGACACCGAGGGAAACCTGCTGGAAACCGAGCCGGAGGGGTTCGTGTACGTCGACACCCGCTTCGAGTGGGAGGAGGTGGAGGACGGGGCGATAACGGTCGCCTACCACGGCCCGGTGAAGCAGCGCGCCGAGATAATCCTGGACGCCATGACGCAGACGCTCAGTCTGGTTGGGCCACTGGTCGGCGCGGACACCACCGAGCCCATCCGGGTGACGATGTACAACAATACGCTGGAGATGCTGGAGGCGCTGCCGCCCGGCAGTACGACCATAAGGCGTGAGCTGATTACGGAAGGACAGGCGTTCACCAACATCGGCACGCTGCTGGTGCTCGGTAGCGGCCGGCTGGCGAGGGGCACCGCGTCACACGAGATGACGCACATTCTCACCCACCGCGCCGGCGACAGCGCCTTCCGCTCGGTGCCCGCATGGCTGGACGAGGGCCTGGCCGAGTTTGGCAACGTGGACCCGAGCCTGTCCTACACCGTGGCCGTGGAGTTCGCCATAGAGACCGACAGGCTGCTTCACCTGACGTCGATGCCGGTACTGCCCGGGGACCCGGAAGACGTGATCATCTTCTACGGGCAGGCTCGCAGCATTGTCCGATTCATGGTGGGCGTGTACGGGCCGGATCCGATGACGGAGCTGATGAGGCTTCTGAAGTCCGGCGAGCAGATGGACGACGCCCTGCGTGCGACCTACGGAGTGGACCGGCTTGGTCTGGAGAACCAGTGGCGTGAAGCAATCGGCGCACCGCTTCTCGAAATCGACGTGAGGGAGCGGGCTCGCCCCACACCCATACCTCGCCCCACCGTCTCTGCCTACAGCCTGAGCGACCTCATCAGCGGCTCCCAGGCGACGCCAACGCCGGAACCGGCGGACGCGCCGACCCCTACGCCGACTGCCATGACCGTCGCCGAGGCCGTGTCCCCGCCGACACCGACCGCAGACGCCGATACGGCCGCGGAGGAAGAGCCGGGCGGCGGCGCGTGCTCGCTGCCGGGCGAGGCCGGGCCGCGGGCTGTCGACGGCGCGGCGGTCGCCCTTGGGCTGGGCATACTGGGGCTGGCGCTCGGCCGGCGGCTCAGGCGCTAACCATGCTGGACGAAAGAGACTGGATAAGGGCCGTAGAGCAGACCTGGATTGTCCGGCTGCCCAAACAGAGCCTCGCAACGTTCGGCACCACGAACGTGAAGTACTACGTTGTGACCGAGCCGATGTACGAAGACCTGGAAGACCGGAGCCAGGAGGGCGTGGTGAGGACGGGAAGGGTGATAGCCGAGAGGCCCACCATCGTCACGCCCACCTACGCCATGAACCTCGAGGGGTTTCGCGAAGAGGCCTACGAGTACCTGCGCTACCTGGCCGACACCTACGGTCCTAACAACTCGGGCCTGCTGTACCAGTACCGGAACGAGGTGCACAACTACGACACGGTGAGCGGCGTTACCGACGACATAGCCTACTCGCTGAGCGAGGACCTGGACCGGCGCAACGAGAACATGTCCGTCGTAATGGTGGGCGTCGACGAGTATTGGGACCTGGCGCTGCTGAAGTTCGCCTACGAGTTCACGTCGATGTCGGCCGGCGAGAACACACGGGAGCTGCGGCAACGGGGACTGCTGGAGCCGCAGCCCCACCTCGGCGGCGTGCCTCAGGCAGCGGTGTTGCGAATCGAGAGGCTGTTCAGGGAAGTGTCGCTGGGCGACAACCCCGAAACGCTGAAGCAGGAGTTGGACCGATGGGGCCTGTTCGAGTACTACGAATCCAGGTTCCTGGACCTGTTCCGGCGGAGGAAGGGCGGCCCCCAGTAGCGCCTGGCGCCGTCTAGGCGCGGGGCATCTTTCCTATCTCGATGATGCTGCGTGCCACGTCGCCGAAAGTGTCGAACGTGTAGTGCGGCAGCCCCTCCGCCTCCAATGCGTCCGCAAGCGCGTCTCTCGCGATTGCGAAATCGGCTTCGCGAGCCGCGTCCAGGCACGAGGCGCCGGCGCCCACGTAGACCACCGTGTGACCCTGCTCCCTGAAGTTGCGCACGAAAGCGCTCTTGAATCCACGATCCACTGAGACGCCGCCAGGACCGACGTATTCGACGCTGACTCCATTTCCCACGAATGTGGCCTTACCCGTGTGGGTTTCCAAGGCTTCGAAATCCAGCAAATCAAGAGTAGGCCTTATGTATAGATCGAGACCCGTGCTGACTATGGCCAGCCGAACGGACTCGCCACGGCAGTAGTTGACGAACTGGTCGAAATCATACCTTACCACGACCACACTGAGGACGAAGTCGAGGATCGTCTGCCTGTCGGCGGTCACCTGGGCGTACAACGCGGCGAGGTGCTGCTCCTCGGAGGGTGCGCAGGCGCCATCGTCCGGGCGGGAAGTCTCGGTCGCCGTGGGGCCGAACATTTTGAGGAGCGCCGCGCCCACGTCCTCCTCGGTGACGGCGCCGTCGAACTCGCACTGGACCACTATCATGCGGGCCTCCGGTAAGGCGCCCGGTTGTACACACGGCGCAGCCGCTGGGCCAAATTCGCCTTAGCCTCAACGGGATTGCTTGTTGATGTGGAAAAACAGAGATGTTGCATACTAAAGTGTGGCAAATACAATATCACAATAGTTGACATGAAGCGCGCCAGACGGCTAAATGTGAGGTAGTTGGGAGGCTCGTCTGCGCCCGCGCGCCTTACGGTAGCACGGATTTCGCAGACTGGGCAACCGTCGCGGCGACATTCGGCGCCTAAATGCGACCTTGGAGGACACTGCGCCACATGAGCGGTCAAAACCACGAAATCGAGGTCTCCGGACTGTGGAAAGTATTCGGCGGACGGCCTGAGCGCGTCTTCGAGAGCGACCACATCCAGAAGAGCAGGGCGGAGATCCAGGAGGACCTGGGCAACGTCGTCGGGTTGCGCGACGTGTCGTTCAACGTCGAGAGCGGCCAGATATTCGTGGTGATGGGCCTGTCCGGGAGCGGCAAGTCGACGCTGGTGCGATGCCTCATCCGGCTGATCGAGGCCACCAGGGGAAGCATACGTTTCGACGGCGAGGACATCCGGGAGTACAGCCCCGACCAGATGCTGGAGTTCAGGCGCTCCAAGGTGTCTATGGTCTTCCAGCATTACGCCCTGCTGCCGCATCGCCGCGTGATGGACAACGTCGCGTTCGGGCTGGAGATTCGCGGACTGGACAAGACCACCATGTACGAGATGGCGCAATCCGCCATCGACACCGTGGGCCTGAGTGGCTGGGAGAACTACTACCCACGCGAGATGAGCGGCGGTATGCAGCAGCGCGTCGGCCTGGCCCGCGCGCTCGCGGTCGACTCCGAGGTGCTGCTGATGGACGAGCCGTTCAGCGGCCTGGACCCGCTGATAAGGCGCGAGATGCAGGACGAGCTGATCGCGCTTCAGACCCAGGTGCAGAAAACTATCGTGTTCATCACCCACGACCTGAACGAGGCGCTGAAGATTGGCGACCGCATCGCCATCATGCGAGACGGCGAGATAGTCCAGGAGGGCACTCCCGAAGAGATCGTGACCCTGCCCGCCGACGACTACGTGTCCGAGTTCGTGCAGGACGTCTCCCGCGCCAAGGTCATCCAGGCCGGCGCGATCATGCAGCAGCCGGACGCCGTCGTACACACCTGGCAGGGGCCGCGGGCCGCTCTCCACGAGATGCAGGCCAATGACATCGACGCGGTGTTCGTGCTTGGGCACCGGCGCAGCTTCGTGGGCATCCTCACGGAGGACCGGGCGGCGGCGCTGGCCCGTCGTGGCGTGGACAAGCTGGAAAGCGTCAAGCTGGGAGACGCCAAGACGACGACGCCCGACGCCTACATCGAGGAGATCATACCCATGGCCGCCGAGACCGAGCACCCGATAGCCGTGGTGGACGAGGACGGACGGCTGGTCGGCGAGGTGCACAGGGGCGCCCTCCTGACCGGCATGGTGGAAAGTACCGACGAGAGCGAAGAGGAGGCGTGAGATGGCGCGTGTCGATGACATTCAAGCACCGGCCGAGGTGCAGTCGCCGCGCCTGACGCTGGGAGCGCTGCCTCCCATGTACAAGTGGCTGGGTGGACTGGCCGTCGTACTTGTCGTCATGGTTGTGAGCCTTGCCATCTGGGGCTCCGGCATGGGCTTTCCAACGACTGTATCGAGCAGTGAGGTGCCGACTGCCAGTGGTGGGACGATTACGCTGGAGCGATCGCTTAGGCAGGCAACCGGAGACGCCATAGACGATGCGGTCACTTGGATTACCGTAAACGGCAGTTGGCTGCTGAGCGGATTGGAGACGGCTGTAGACTACGCGCTGGTCTACATCGAAAACGTGCTCCAGTGGATTCCGTGGCCGGCACTTGTCGTGGCGCTTGCTCTGCTGGCATTCGCAGTTGGTCGATGGGGCCTGCTCGCATTCACAACAGCCGCCCTACTCTATGTGGGGTTCATGGGACTGTGGGAGAACACCATCGATACTGTGGCGCTTATGGTGGTGGCCGTAGTAATCGCGGTGGCAATCGGCTTGCCGCTGGGGGTACTGGCAGCCCGGAACTCGATGTTCGACAACATAATGCGGCCCATTTTGGACGGGATGCAGACCATGCCCAGCTTCGTTTATCTGCTTCCCGGCATACTGTTCTTTGGACTGGGAAAGCCCGCTGGCATATTTGCGACGATCATCTATGCGGTGCCCCCGGTGATTCGCCTGACTAACTTGGGAATCCGGCAGGTATCCCATGAGACGGTGGAGGCCGCTCGCTCCTTTGGCGCCTCGCCATGGCAGGTGCTCACGAAGGTGCAGATTCCGATGGCCCTGCCCACCATAATGGCGGGCATCAACCAGACGACGATGATGGCGCTGGCCATGGTGACGATCGCAAGCATGGTGGCCGCCGGCGGACTGGGTGACAACGTGCTGCGCGCGCTGCAGAAGAACCAGCCCGGAAATGGGGCAATCGCCGGGCTGGCCATCGTCTTCCTTGCCATAATCATCGACCGCCTCACGCAGTCGGTGGCGGCACGGAGGCAGGGAGACGTTAGGAGCGCCGGTTAGGCGTGCACAATGGTAAATCAAGGTAGGAGACTCGTTCCCCGAGCTCTAGGCCGCGAGTCGGCGGCAAATGGTAGGAGGTGGAGCCGAACACACTCAAGTGGACTGTTGATAAAAGAACACCAAAGAAGTCTCGAGACTGAGAAAGGAAGTGCATGTAAATGCTAGGAATGAAAGCGCCGAGGGCGCTAGCTCTATTGGCCGCCATGCTCGCCGTCCTGGCGATTGCGATAGCGGCCGTGGCATGCGGCTCGTCAGACCCGGCAGAGATCGATGAGGCACAGCTCAGCAGGATTGTCAGCCAGGCTGTGGCCGAATCTCAACCGGCTCCTCAGCCGCAGGTGTCATCGGAAGACATCCAGGCGATGATCGGCCAGGCCATGACGGGTATGGCTGAATCCCAGGTGTCCGCCGACCAGATTCAATCAATGGTACAGCAGGCCGTCTCCGGCGCCGCCCAGGAAGGCGCATCGGCCGCTGAAATCCAGAAGATGGTCGAGAGCGCGGTGATGGCCGCCACGGCAGACTCCGTGACCAGCGAGGACGTGCAGTCCGCGATCTCCTCGGCCGTAATGGAAGCTCAGGCGAACGCGGTGACCAGCGAAGACGTGATGGCCGCCGTCGACTCCGCCGTCATGAGGGCTACCGAAGGGTCACTGACAGCGGACGACGTCAAGAGCATCCTCGAAGAGGGCGCACAGGACGCGCTGACGGAAGAGCAGGTTGCCACTATCGTCATGAAGGCTCTGGAAGAGCGCGACATGATGATGGAGATGGAGGCCAGGGAGACCATCGTCTTCTCCGACCTCAACTGGACCAGCGCGCAGGTGCAGAACCGCATCGCGCAATACATCGTGGAGAAGGGTTATGGCTACCCGACGGACGTAGTGTTCGGCGCGACCCTGCCGCTGTTCAACGGTCTGCGGGCGGGCGACACGCACGTCACCATGGAGATCTGGCTGCCCAACCAGGACGAGGCCTGGATGGAAGCCCAGGCACAGGGACAGGTCGTCGCTATTGGCGAAAGCCTCGGCAAAGACTGGCAGTCCGCGTTCGTCATTCCTGCATACCTGCAGGAGCAGTACCCCGACCTGGACAGCGTTGAAGACCTCAAGGAAGACCAGTACAAGATGCTGTTCGCCTCCGCCGAGACCGGCGGGAAGGCGCGACTCGTGTCCTGCGTAATCGGCTGGGCTTGCGAGACCGTGAACGCGGCCCAGATCACGGGATACGGTCTGGATGACCACGTCCACATCGTCAACCCTGGCGATGGAGCCGCCGCGAACGCCGACCTGTACGGCGCATACGAGAAGGAAGAGCCCTGGCTCGGCTACCAGTGGGGAACGAACGACCCCCCGCTGCTGCTCGACCTGGTGCGACTCGAAGAGCCGGCGTACACCGACGAGTGCTGGTTCACGACTAAGGCGTGCGCCTACGAGGACGCCACCATTCTGATCGCGGTTGGACCCGACATCCTGAGCCGTGCGCCAGACGTTGTCTCGATGCTGCGGAACTGGGGTTTCGACATCGACCGGTACAAGGCGGTCGCGGCCTGGCAGAGCGAAAACTCGGATGCCACCGTCAACGACGCCGCCCTGTGGTGGCTGAATGGCAACTCCGATATCTGGAGCGGATGGGTAACTTCGGATGCGGCGGCCGCAATTACCGCCGCACTGGGAGCCAACGAGATTCCCGACGGCTGGCCGACCGAATAGTCAACATACACGCGGAACGCGCCGCAATAGCCGGCTGATAGCCAAAGGTGGGGCGGTCTCCCGAAGGGGGGCCGCCCCTTCTCTTGCTTCGCGCGGAGCAATGCACGGTCCCGGGATGGGAATGCGTAGGCGGTATCAGTGTGCTATTCTGATGATCGACTCTGTTCACGGACGAAGCTCCTCCACCAGGCAGTTGTGATATGAACCTCGATTACGAAACCGCCGTCGCCGAGAACGTCGCCCAGGCGCGCGAGTTCCTCGCCCAGTCGGATGCCGAGTTCGAGGCTGGAGACATCCGCCAGGCCGCCGAGAAGCTGTACGGCGCGGCCACCCAGGCCGTCATCGCCGCCTCCCGGCAGCGGGGCTGGAGCTACAGGTCCCATCGCGACAACAAGAACGCCACCGACCGTCTGGCAACGGAATTCGGCGACGAGACCCTTTACCTTGGATTTCTTGCCGCCGAGAGATTTCACATCCATTTTCACCACGGCGACATGGAGGACTACGAAATCGACTCCGCCCGCCCGAGAGTCCACAGATTCGTTCGCAACCTTCTATCTCTCGTAGAGGAGCGCGACGAGTAGCCTAGCGCGCGACGCAACGCGCCAGCCCCACAACCAAACCAGGAGGAAAACGATGTTCTACGAACTCAGGCAGTATCGCACCAAGCCCGGCCAGCGCCAGAAGTGGGTGGACTTCATGGAAGAGGTCATCATCCCGTTCCAGGTGTCCAAGGGCATGGTCATAGCCGGCAGCTTTGTGGGCGAGGAGGAGGACGACCTCTACATCTGGATGCGGCGGTTCGACGACGAGGCGCAGCGAGAGGCGCTGTACGAGGCCGTCTACGGCAGCGACGAGTGGACCAACGACATCGCACCCAAGGTCGGCGAATTGCTCGACCGCGACAAGATCGTCGTCACCCGCATAGAGCCCACGCCCAAGTCCGTCATCAGCTAGGCGGCGCAAAGAGCCCCTTCCCCCCTCTACGACTTCGTCATTCCCGTGAAAACGGGAATCCAGGGGTGGGGCCGCGCCGCGGCGTAAGCACGTGGCCCACGCAGCCCGCACCCCGCCAGCGCAGCCCGACCTCGTGCTGCGCAACGCCAACGTAGTCACGCTCGACGACCGGCTGCCCCGCGCCTCCGCTGTGGCGGTGCGCGACGGGGCGATTGCGTGGGTCGGGCGCGAGGAGGACCTGGGCCGCCTGGACAGGGACTCCGAGCGCGTCCTGGACTGCGAGGGCCGCACCCTCGTCCCAGGCTTCGTCGACGCGCACCTGCACCTGCTGGCCTACGCCGCCAGCCTGCGTGACGTCGATTGCGGGCCGGACGCCGTTCGTTCCATCGCCGGCATTCGCCGCGCCATCACCGACCGCGCGCGCGCCGTGCCGGACGGCTCCTGGATCGTGGGCCGCGGCTACGACGACTCCGCCCTGCTGGAGCGTCGCCATCCCACGCGCGACGACCTGGACGCCGCGACCTCCCGCCCCGTCAGGCTGGTCCACCGCACGGGCCACGCCTGCGTGCTCAACAGCGCGGCGCTCGCCCTCGTCGGCATCGGCGCGGACACTCCCGATCCGGTGGAGGGCGTGATCGTGCGCGACGATTCGGGCGAACCCACCGGCCTGCTGCTGGAGATGGACGCCTACCTGGACGGCCGCATTCCCCGCCGCACGCGCGGCGAGTTCGAGGCCGGCGTCAGGCAGGCGTGCGAACGCCTGGCTGCGCTGGGCGTCACGTCGGTGGTGGACGCCACGCCAACCAACTCCGTCGAGCGGTGGGAGACGTTCAGAACGCTGAGGGCCGGCGGCGTGCCGCTTCCCAGGATCACGATGATGGCGGGCTACGACCACCTGGACGGCTTTGTCGCTGATGGGATGGGTTACCGCCACGGCGACGACACCCTGCGGCTCGGCCACGTGAAAATAATGCTGACGGCGACGACGGGGGCGCTTCACCCGCAGCCGGAGGAGCTTGCAGCCATGGTAGCGCGGGCGCACGCGGCGGGGTTCCCGGTAGCGGTGCACGCGGTGGAGGCCGAGGCCGTGGAGGCGGCGGCGCGGGCCATCGCCGAGGCGCCCCGGAAGCGGCCACTCCCGTTCGCAGACCGCATCGAGCACTGCTCCGAGTGCCCACCCGACGTCTTGCAGTCGGTGAGGCGCGCGGGCGTGGCCGTGTGCACGCAGCCCGCGTTCGTGCATTACCGGGGTGACAAGTACCTGTCAGAGGTCCCGGAGGATGCGCAGCCGTGGCTCTACGCGATGCGCTCGCTGCTGGACGCGGGCGTGCCCGTGTCGGCCGGATCCGACGCGCCGGTCGTGGAGCCTGCTCCGATGGTGGGACTGGCGGCCGCGGTGACACGCCGCACACGGGAAGGACGGCAGGTCGCGCCTGGGCAGGCGGTGACGCCGATGGAGGCGCTGCGGGCGTACACGCTGGGCGCGGCACGGGCGTCAGGCATGGGCCGCGCCGTAGGCTCAATCGAGGTGGGCAAGCTGGCGGACTTCGCGCTGCTGGATGCGGACCCGACCGCGGTTGCGGCCGAGGAAATAGCGGGAATCAGGGCGCGGGCGGTGCGGTAGGCGGGACTACGCGCTAGGCGCGCATGGCGTTGACGTAGTCGACGAGCTCGTCGAGAGAGGCGCGGGCCGGGGTATCGGGGAGGGCGTCGAGCTGGCGGCGGGCGGCCCGGCAGTAGTCGGAGGCGACGGCGTAGGACTCCTCGATCGCGGTGGAACCTACGATGTACTCCACGGCGAGCCTCAGGTCTCGCTCGCCGCCGGGGCCGTCCAGCAGCGCCCGCACCGGGTTGTCGTCGGGCTGGTTGCGCAGGGCCACCATTACCGGAAGCGTGACCGTGCCGTGGGACAGGTCGTTGCCGACAGGCTTGCCCACGTCCTCCTCCGACGCCTCGAAGTCCAGGATGTCGTCCATTATCTGGAAGGCCATGCCCAGATTGTAGCCGTAGTCCCTCAGCGCCGACACCTGGTCGCCCGGCGCGCCGCTCAGAATCGCCCCGGACTGGCAGGCGGTTGTGAACAGCGACGCGGTCTTGTTGTAGATGCGCTCCAGGTACTGCTCCATCGTCTGGCCGCCGTTGTAGGCCTCCGACATCTCCTGCAACTCGCCGGTGGAAAGCTCCATGATCGTCTCGGAGAATCTGCGTATCACGCGGATGTCGCCGGTATCGCAGACGTAGGTGGCGGACTTGGCGAAGATGTAGTCTCCGGCGAGAACGGCGGCGTTGCGGCCCCACAGGCTGTTGAGGGTGGCCCTGCCGCGCCGGACGCTGGAGCTGTCCACGGTGTCGTCGTGGACAAGCGTGGCGATGTGCAGCGCCTCTACCGCCGTCGCCATGATCTCCGTAACGCGATGGTCGTGGTCGTGGAACGAGGACGACAGCAGCGTGAGCGCGGGACGCATCCGTTTGCCGACGGTGTCGAAGACGTGGGAGAGCAGCTTTGCGAGGAAGTCGGAGCGTATCTCCGGCATCGCCCTGAGGCTTTGCTCCACGCGGGCCAGCCGCTCTTCGATGGGCGCGTAGATAGTGGTGGCTACTTGCAAAGTCAGCTTTCCGGCGGTGGCTTACGCGCCAAGCCGCTGCGTCTCGGACTCCGCGAGCGCCTCGTCGAGCTTGGCGAACAGCGGCTCAGGCCGGCCGATTCGCCTTCCGGGGACCGTCGCCGCCGGGTCCCAGGCCCAGCCGGCATCTTTCACGGTTCCCTCGAATCCGAGCATGGTGTGGACGCGTTCCGAGCTGAACGGTATGTAAGGGTAGAGCAGCGTCTTCAGGCAGTCGATGACGGCGAGGCCGGTCCAGAGCGCGGCGCCGGCCTTCGCCTTGTCCTCGCGGACGGCGCGCCAGGGCGCGGCCTGTTCGAGATAGCGGTTGGCCGCCTGGGCCAGTCCCATGGCGGTGTTGAGTGCGAGCCTGAGACGCACGGCCTCGAGACTGGCGGTGGCCTGCGCGAAGCGTTCGCGCGCCTCGTCCAGCAGGGCGGCGCTCGCCTCGTCTGGTTCGCCCGGCTCGGGCACCACGCCGTCGAAGTTGCGGCTAACCATGGTCATCACGCGATGGACCAGGTTCCCGTAGGTTGCCACCAACTCGTCGTTGTTGCGCCTGACGTACTCGCGCCACGAGAAGTCGGAGTCGCTCGTCTCCGGCATACCCGCCGCGATCACGTAGCGGAGCGGGTCGGGGTCGTAGCGGTCCAGGTACTCCGGCAGCCAGATGGCCCAGTTGCGGCTTGTGGAAAGCTTGAAGCCCTCCAGGTTCATGTACTCGTTGGCGGGCACGTCATAGGGCAGGTCAAGCCCGCCGTAGCCGAGCAGCAATGCGGGCCAGATGATGGTGTGGAAGGGTATGTTGTCCTTGCCCATGAAGTAGTACGAGCGGCTCTCGCCCTTCCAGAAGTCCTCCCAGCGATCCGGCTCGCCGCGGTTCTTGGCCCACTCGATTGATGCGGACAGGTAGCCGATGACCGCCTCGAACCAGACGTAGATGCGCTTGCCGTCGTAGCCATCCAGCGGCAGCGGAACGCCCCAGTCGATGTCTCGCGTGATGGCGCGGTCGCGGAGGCCGCCCTCCAGGAACGCGATGGTGAAGTTCTTGACGTTCGACTTCCAGTGCTCCTGCTTGCGCGCCCACTCCAGCAGCGTGTCCTCGAAGCCGACCAGCTTCAGGAAGAAGTGCTCGGTCTCGGCGAACTCCGGGGTGCTGCCGCAGATGCGGCAAGCGATGCTCTTCAGGTCGCGCGGGTCTAGGGTGCGCCCGCAGTTGTCGCACTGGTCGCCGCGCGCGCCGTCGAAATCGCAGTGGGGGCACACGCCCTCGACGTAGCGGTCGGCCAGGAAGCGGTCTTCCGAGTCGCAGTAGGGCATCTCCATCGTGCTCTTGTAGATGTGGCCTCGCTCGTATAGACGGGAGAAGATATCCTGGGCGACGTTTTGGTGGTTCTCGGTGTGTGTGGTGGTGAAGAGATCGAAGGTGATTCCGAACCTCTCCCAGTTGTCGAGAAACTCGGCCTGGTACTCCTCGTAGACCTGCTCCGGTGTGACGCCGCGCTGCTCTGCGGTGAGCGTCACGGGTGTCCCGTGAGCGTCGGAACCGGACACCATGAGCACCTCGCTGCCCTTCATGCGGTGGTAGCGCGCGAAGATGTCGGCGGGCAGGTAGCAGCCGGCCACCTGGCCTATGTGAATCGAGCCGTTGGCGTAGGGCCACGCGACGGCTACGAGTATGCGCTCGGTCATGGGCTTCCCCGCGGTTCCGGATCGATTGCTAATGTTATCACAAACGCTAGCTGTCTTGGCCGGACTCCAGCCAGAGCCTGTAGGCGGCGCTGCGGCTGATGCCGCACTCGGACGCGGCGCGGGTGGTGGCGTCCCGCGCGCTCGCGCCCTCCGCCCGCAGTTGAGACAGCAGGCGGCGCGCGGCGTCCTCGCGGCCGGCGTCGTCCGCCTCGCTCTCTGGAGCGCCCTCGATGACCAGCGTGAACTCGCCGCGCGGCCCGGCGAAGTGGGCCAGCGCCTGGGAGAGCGTGCCCCTGAACGTCTCCTCGTGCAGCTTGGTCAACTCGCGGCACACGGCGACGTCGCGGTCGCCCAGAGCGTCCAGCGCGTCCTGGAGAGCGGCGCGCAGCCGGTGCGGCGTCTCGAAGGCGACCAGGGGAGCGGGGTTGCGCGCCAGCGATTCCAGCAGCCGCCTGCGGTCCGAGGCGCGGCGCGGCAGGAAGCCCAGGTGCGTGAACGTCGGCGCGGCTATGCCGGACACGGCCAGCGCGGCCGTCACCGCCGACGCTCCGGGTACGACGACGACGGAAGCGCCGGCCGCCGATGCCTCCCTTGCCAGCCGCTGGCCGGGATCGTTGACCGCGGGCATACCGGCGTCCGTGACCAGCGCCACGTCGCCCTCGCCCAGCGCGTCCAGCACGGCGCGCAGGCGGGCGGGGCCGCTGTGCTCATGGTAGCTGACCAGCGGGGTGTCGATGGCGTAGCGGACGAGCAGGCGGCGCGTGACGCGGGTGTCCTCCGCCGCGATCAGGCTCACCTCGCCCAGTATCCTGAGCGCCCGCAGCGTGACGTCCTCGAGGTTGCCTATGGGTGTGCCTACGATGTACAGGGTTCGCATTCTGCTATGTCCGCAGCGTACCTGTTGAGACTCCGAATTGTGCGCCATGCGATTCGTCCGGGCAAGGTCGTCCGCGTCGTCCGTTCGCCATATTGCCCGGCAACGTCCCCCGGACGCTCCAACGCACATCCCAACCGCACTCCCTCGCCCACACCCGGCTCAGTCGCTCCCCCGTACCCCGAAAATTCCGTAACTTTCCCGCGCCACGCGTTCCCCAGCCCTGCCTCTGCCAACCCCACGCACGCCCACCTCGTCCCCACGTCTGCGCCATTTCTCCCCACCAAACCGCCCCCATACCCACATTTTCACTAAGGCCATTGCAATACACGTACATCCGTGCTAACCTCGGCCGTGTGAGGGACTGACCCCACGGCCCGCAAATCCTGCCCTCAATCGGGATTATGCCCCAGGCATCCGGCGGAACGCCCCTTCCAGGCGCCCTCCGGCGGCGAAGACACGGCCGGTCGGCCCGTCCGTCCCCTGTCCTCTTCTGCCACGCGGCGGGACACTTTTGCTATGAATTGTCCCCTCCGGCATTACAGAACTGAGCAGGGCCACCGACGGTCCCAGCTACGAATCGCACAGAATGTCGCAGAATCTAACAGAATTCGCCCTCCCGCTTTCCCAGCCACACCTGAATTCGTCATTCCCGCGAAAGCGGGAATCCAGTGGAGGTTGGACACTCCGAAGCGAAGCCACCGGGTAATCTGACACAGCCTCAATGGCTGGGAGGAAGTGGCAGTGTAGCGGTGCAAAGGTCGGATTGGGTATATTGGATGAATACCGAGTGCAAGTGAGTATCTGAGGAGTCGGCATGAACGACGCGGGCGACAAGAACAGGACCCAGTGGACGGACGCCCGCAAACACTTCCTGTGGGGCGCCCTGGGTGCCGTCGGGATGGCGCTGTTCACGTTTGCGGTGCGGTCGGTGGTGAGCGCGCAGTCGGTGCTGGAGCTCGCCGCGGACTGGTTCACCATGCACCTGCCGCCGGATCTGTTCGACCTGCTGCTGGAGAACCTGCTGTTCAACGCTAAGCCGCTGATGTTCGCCGGACTGGTCGTAGCGCAGGTGATCGCTGGCGGCGCGCTGGCGGCGCTGTACGGTCGTTACGCCGCTGGCCGCGCCACGTCGGAACTGCTGGTGTGGGTGTACGCGCTGGGCTTCGGCCTCGCGCTGTGGCTGGCGGCGCAGCTTGTGCTCGTGCCGCTGTTCGGCGGCGGGTTCTTCGGCGCGGGCGTAGTGGGCGGCGCCGTCGGGTTCCAGTTGACCTCGATAGGCTCGGCTCTCGTGTACGCGCTGGTTATCGGCTTCTTCTTCTCGGGCGAGACGCAGGGCGCAACCGAAGGCGCGGGAGCGTCGTCTGGGACGTCGGACAGGCGGGCCTTTCTCAAGAAGGCGGGCGTGTGGGCCGCCGTCATCGCTGGGGTCGCAATCGGCCTGAAGCTGGCGACGGACAGGCTCGGCGGGCAGATGGGATCGAGCGGATCCTTCCGCACACAGGGCGTGCTGTCCACCGAGGTGACGCCGAACGACGAGTTCTACATCGTCTCCAAGAACTTCATCGACCCGGAGGTGAAGGAGCAGGGCTGGATCCTGGAAATCGACGGGCAGGTGGAGGTTCCGCACTGGGTCGACTACCAGCAACTCATTTCGATGCCGTCGGTGGAGGAGTACGTGACTCTGGAGTGCATCAGCAACCTGGTGGGCGGCGATCTGATAAGCAACGCGAAGTGGACGGGCGTGCCGCTGCGCGCCTTCCTGGAGCGGGCCAGGCTGAAGCCGAGCGTGGTCGACATCGCCTTTCACGCCCAGGACGGCTACAGCGAGAGCATACCGCTGGAGATGGCGATGCGGGACGAGGTGATGGTGGCGTACCAGATGAACGGCGAACCGCTGCCGAGCAAGCACGGCTTCCCGGCGAGGCTGATCGTTCCGGGCTTCTTCGGGCTGAAGCACGTGAAGTGGCTGACCAAGATCGAGCCGGTGGTGCACGACTTCCGAGGCTACTGGCAGCAGCGGGGCTGGACGGACGTGCCGTGGGTGAAGACGTTCTCGCGCATCGACGTGCCGGCTCACACTTCGGTGATCGAGAGCGGGACCGTGTCGCTGGGCGGCGTTGCGTTCGCGGGCGACAGGGGCATCGCGAACGTCGAGGTGAGCCTGGACGACGGCGCGACGTGGACGCCGGCCGACAGCATCAGCGAGCCGCTGTCACCGTACACCTGGGTCATCTGGCGGGCCGAGCTGCCCGTTCCCGGCGCGGCGGAGTTCGGCGTCCGCGTGCGCGCCACCGACGGCGCGGGCGACGTGCAGACCGCCGAGGTACGCAAGTCCCTGCCCAGCGGCGCCACAGGCCACCACGCCATACGCCTAACGGCAGGCGCGTAGTCGCATACGCTGGAGGACGGCTGGCTGATGCAAGGGCGGAGGGAAGTGCAAGACTCCGATTCTGGTCGAACGAATGCACTCCTAAGGAGGGTAGGACAGATACCTTCGGATAAAGGCGGGAAGCAGTTACGTAGGGTACGGATAGGAGAACAGACTACATGGGGATCATGAGCATAGCAGGCTTCTTCTTCCTCGTCATAGCGGCTCTGGTAACGACACCCCTGGCGGCACTGCTCTGCGGAGCATTCGCATGGTGGCAGAAGAAGAGCATTTGGCGATTCGCGGCGGAGGGTGGTCTCAATGGCATCCTTGTACTGCCCTGGGTATTGGTGATGGTCAAGGCGAGAGGCCGTCCAGTCCCAATTGTCGCCTTGCTGATATACCTGCTCCCCTATGCCGTCTGGCTCGGCGTCTTTGCGGCTATCGCTCGTGGCATATTCTTTATATGGGAGTATACCCTCGGTACCGACACAGGATACGTGGCCCCCCAGGCCAACTTCGTCTCAGCAGCGCTGATGTCGATATTCCTTGGATGTTGCGCAGCCGTGAATGTCGGGACCCTGCTCCTCTCGGCAAGAGGCATATATAGACGTTACAGACAAGACAGAATCGACGGCCGATTGCCAGAGTTGACGTACTACGCGCGGCCTTTCGTCTTCTCCTACATTTGGTTAGGTGCGCTGCTAGTACTTGGTCTTCTAGTAGCAGGGTACATGGTGAGCATTGGAGTGGACATACAAGGGTTCTAGTATTCGTTGAAATCGAGGCGCAGGGGGTTCTTTGACAACCGCTCCCCCGGGCAGGAACAATCGGGTCAGAAATTACTGGAATTCTGTCAACACTCCGTTGTCAATTTCTGCACACTTTGTCGTAGCTGACTCAGCTACAGGCGGGGCAGAGTTTGCACTTCCTGATAAGGGCGACCAGCGGGAGCGGGTTGTAAAGCGTTAGGCCGCATGGCTATAATTCGTGGGCGTGTGAAATGTCGCACAGACAAACCGTTGATGCCGTGTCGTGGTAAGCCTGTCGTCCGCCTGGGGCGCGGTTGGAAGCCTGGACCGTAGATGACTACTCAGAAGCGAGACTATTACGAGGTGCTGGACGTCGCGCGCGGAGCCTCCGAGGAGGAGATCCGGCAGGCGTTTCGGAAGAAGGCGCTCGAATATCACCCCGACCGGAACAAGTCGGCGGACGCCACCGAGAAGTTCAAGGAGATCAACGAGGCGTACCAGGTGCTCTCGGACGCCAAGAAGCGCGCCAGCTACGACCAGTTCGGCCACGCGGGCGTGACCGGCAACGGGGGCCGCGGCTTCGAAGGCTTCGACAACTTCGGCGGCTTCGGGGACATCTTCGACGCCTTCTTCGGGGGCGGCCCGACGACGACGCGGGCGAACGCGCCGCGGCGGGGCGCGGACCGCGAGATGGTGATCGACCTGTCGTTCGACGAGGCGGTCTTCGGCGTGGGCAGAGAGATCGACGTCGGGCGCATCGAGGTGTGCGGGAAGTGCCGCGGAAGCCGGAGCGCGCCGGGCAGCACGCCGTCCATGTGCGCCAACTGCAACGGGCAGGGCCGGATTCGCCGGTCGCAACAGGGCATATTCGGACACTTCAGCCAGGTCATGACGTGCGGCTCGTGCCAGGGCGAGGGCAAGGTGATCTCGGACCCCTGCGAGAACTGCCGAGGCGCCGGGCGTGAGCAGAGGCGGCGCAAGCTGGAAGTGTCGGTGCCCGCCGGCGTGGACTCCGGCACGCAGATTCGGCTGAGCGGCGAAGGCGACCACGGCGCGAACGGCGGGCGTCCGGGCGACCTGTACGTGTCGCTGCGAGTGAGCCCGCACGAGTTCTTCGAGCGGGACGGCAACGACATCCTGTACGCGATGCGCATCAACGTGGCCCAGGCAGCGCTGGGGGCCGACCTGAAGGCGCCGACGCTGGAGGAAGACGACGGCCTGCAGGTGAGCATTCCGGCCGGCATTCAGAGCGGCGAAGTGCTGCGCTACAAGGGCAAAGGAGTGCCTCATCTGCGCCGGAACAGGCGGGGCGACCAGCTCGTGCAGGTGATCGTCGATACCCCCAAGTCGCTCAACGACGAGCAGGTGAGGCTGTTCCGCGAGCTGGCTCTGAGCTTTGGCGTCGACGCGCCGGAGAGGGACAAGGGCTGGCTTCGCAAGATCAAGGATGCCCTTGCAGGCAGCTAGGCGCCGGTGTTGAAGTGGCTTGAGTTGAGCGTCAGCGCGCCCCCGGAGTTCGTAGAGCCGCTGTCCCACATCTTCTACCGCTACGGGCACGGCGGCGTGGCGCTGGAGCAGCAGGGCGGCTTCAATCCCGACGAGGGCGAGACGCCCAGCGAGACCGCCTGGGTCACGCTCAAGACCTACCTCCCCATCAACGAGTCCACCGACGAGCGCCGCAACCGCATAGACGTTGGCGTGCGGCTGGTGGCGCACGTCGGGCCGGTGACGGAACTGGTGGCCCGCACGGTGGACGAGGACGAGTGGCAGAATAGCTGGAAGGACCACTTCCACGTGCTGCGGGTCGGGCAGAGGCTGGTGGTCAAGCCGACCTGGCGGGAGTACGAGCCGCAGCCCGGGGACGTGGTCATCGTGCTCGATCCGGGCATGGCGTTCGGCACAGGCCACCATCCCACGACGCGGTCGTGCATGGAGGCGCTGGAGCGGCTGGTCGCGCCGGGAGCGTCGGTGCTCGACTTCGGGTGCGGCTCCGGCATCCTGTCCATCGCGGCGTCCAGGCTGGGGGCGAGCAGCGTGCTGGGCGTGGAGGCGGACTCGTCGGCGGTGCGTGTGGCGAAACAGAACGCCCGCGAGAACGGGGTGGAGCACAACGTGCGGTTGGTGGAGGGAACGCTGCCGCGCCCGGAGGTGCGCGCGGGGGAGTTCGACGTGGCGGTGGCGAACATCTCGGCGAAGGTGGTTTCGGAATCAGCCAGGGAGCTGGTGAGGGCGGTGAAGCGCGGGGGCTACGTCATCGCGTCGGGCATAATCGCGGACAACAGGGGAGTGGTGGAGGATGCGATGACCGCGGCTGGGGCGACGCTCGCGGAGGCGGTGGTGGACGGCGACTGGGTGACGCTGGTGTACGCCACGCCGGGCTGAGCGCCGCCAGGCACCCGATTGGCGGGGTTTAGGCCTCCATGCCCGTGAGCTCGGGGCGCGGCGCGCGTTCGAGCAGGTCGGCGATGACCTCGGTCACGTTGGTGCCCTCGAAGAGCACCCTGTGAGTCGCCTGGGCGATGGGCATTTCGACCCCCATGCGGGCGGCCAGCGGCACGGTCGCCGCCGTGGTATCCACGCCCTCGGCCACGCTCGTCATGGAGGCGCGGATCTGCTCGAGGGTGCGGCCCTTGGATAGCTGGACGCCGAACTGGTGATTGCGGCTGAGCGGGCTGGCGCAGGTGGCGATGAGGTCGCCCATACCGGCGAGTCCCGACAGGGTGAGCGGGTTTGCGCCGGCGGCGACGCTGAGGCGGGCGATTTCGGCGAGGCCCCTGGTTATGAACCCGGCCTTGGCGTTGTCGCCGAGGCCCATGCCCTCGCAGACGCCGGCTCCGAGAGCGATGATGTTCTTGAGCGCTCCCCCGAACTCGACGCCGACCACGTCGTCGTTGGTGTAGACGCGGAACCGCGGCGAGTTGACGATGTCCTGGGCCGTGCGTGCGGCGTCGGCGTTGCGGGAGGCTATCACTGTGGATGCCGGCCGCTCCTCGATCACCTCGCGCGCCAGGTTGGGGCCGGACAGGACGCACACGCCGGGTCGCAGCGCGTCGGGAAGCTCGTCCTCCAGGACCTGGCTCATGCGCTTGCCGGTGGCTATCTCGATGCCCTTGGTGGCGCTGACGACGATGGCGTGTTCGGAGATGTCGCCGGAAACACCGCTTACGTTCTGCCGGAATGCGCGGGAGGGCGTGGCGATAATGACGAGGTCTGCGGCACCCAGCGCGTCGTGGGCGGAGGATGTGACGCGCAGGGTTTCGGGGAACGGCGCGCCGGGGAGAAAGCGAGACTGCTCACCGTCGTCGCTGAGAGTGCGGGCCTCCGTCTCGGTGCGCGCGAGCAGGCGCACGGCGTGACCGCGCCTCGCCGTGATAATGGCGAGGCTTGTGCCCCATGCGCCTGTGCCAACTACGCCAATTGCGGCCATCGGTCTACCTCGCGGGGAATTTACCACACTCGGGGCAAGGATGGGCAGCGGCAGTCAGACGGATTGGCCGAGCTTGCGCTCCTCCCCTTTGAGGAGACGCTCGATGTTTCCCCGGTGCTTTCCGACCACGAAGGCGCAGCCGATTGCGGCGAACCAGATGAGACCCATGGGCGCCGATCCGGTGAGGCACAGGACGGCCAGCAAGGCGCAGCCGACCAGGGTGGCAACGACGGACCCGAGAGAAACGTAGCGCGTCAGGGCGACGAGGGAGAGGCCGACGACGCTGGCCACCAGGCCGGCAATCGGCCAGAGGATGAGCAGCGAGCCCCAGCCGGTGGCGGTGCCGCGACCGCCTCGGAATCCTATGAAGACGGGCCAGTTGTGCCCGGCGATGGCGGCAAGACCGGCGACAGCCTGCGCCGCATCCGGCGCGCCGAGGCCGTAGCGGGCCAGTGCGACCGCGCCCACCCCCTTGCCCATGTCAAGCAGCAGCACGAGCGCGCCGACCGGGAAGCCCACCGTGCGTATCACGTTGGTCATGCCGGTGCTGCCGCTTCCGTGGTCGCGCACGTCGATGTGCCCGAACAGCTTTCCGGCGATCACGCCGAAGGGAATCGAGCCCAGCAGATAGCAGACCAGGACCAGTATCGGGACCAGTACGGGATGGTAGTCGATCACTGTTCGCCCCTGCCTTTGAAGCGCATTCTGAGAGGGCTGCCCTTGAAGACGAACGCCCGGCGGATCCGGTTTTCAAGGTAGCGCGTATACGAAAAGTGGGCAAGGCTTGAGCTGTTCACGTAGAAGGTGAAGCTGGGCGGCAGGGTGTTGTCCTGAGTGACGCCGTAGATTTTCAGCGCGCGCCTGCCGGACGACGCGGGAGGGTGGTCGGCCACGGCGTTGAGCACCTGCCGCCGCAGCTCGTAGCGGGGCAGGCTCTTGCCGCACTCCTCGTAAACCTCCCACGCGGTGCGCAGAAGCTCCTCTATGCCCTCCCGTTCGAGACCAGAGGTAAAGCAGATGGGCGCGAAGGACGCGAACCTGAATCGGTGGCGCAGCTCCTGGGTCGCGGACTCACGGTCGAGCGACAGGTCCGGTGCGAGATCCCACTTGTTCACGGCGATGACGATGCCCTTGTAGGCGTCCAGGACGTAGCTTGCGACGTGCGTGTCCTGGTTCGTGGCGAGCTCCGAGGCGTCGAGCACCAGCACGGCCACGTCGGCGCGATCGATGGCGCGCATGGAGCGGAGCACGCTGTAGCGCTCGATGCCCGGCTCGGTTCTGCCCCTGCGCCTCATGCCGGCGGTGTCGATGAGCAGGATGGATCGTCCCTCGAACTCGATCAGCTCGTCCAGCGAGTCGCGGGTGGTGCCAGGCACCTCGCTGACTATGGCGCGGTGACCGCCGGTGATGGCGTTGAGAAGCATGGACTTTCCAACGTTGGTGCGGCCCACGATGGCGAGGCGCAGGTCGGCCTCCGGCTCGGGGTGGTAGGACGGTTCGGGAACGATTTCGGCCACGCGCGCCATCAGGTCGTCGACGCCGATGTTGTGGTACGCGCTCACCGGGATAGGCTCGCCAAGGCCGAGCTCGTAGAACTCCAGGGCCAGGGTCTCGCGGCGAGGGTTGTCGGCCTTGTTTACGGCGAGCACGATGGGCTTGCCCACGGCGCGCAGGGAGTCGGCGGCGTCCCTGTCGGGCGCGGTGAGCCCGGCCTCGGCGTCGGCGACCATTACGATCACGTCAGCGTCCTCTAGGGCGATGTCGATCTGGCGTCTCACGCCCTGCCAGAGATCGGTTTCGGGAAAGCGGTCGATGCCGCCCGTGTCCACGAGGACGAAGGACTTGCCGGACCACTCGGTCTCGCCGATGACGCGGTCGCGCGTGGTGCCGGCCGTCTCAGACTCGATCGCGTCGCGGCGACCGACCAGCCGGTTGAACAACGTGGATTTGCCTACGTTGGGCCGCCCGACAATGGCGATCGTGGGCTTTGGAGTGGATAGCATGGCGTGGAGCGTACCGTGTTGTGGTCGGCTCGTTTAGGCGAAGAGCCGTGCGAGAATGGCCTTCTGGCCGTGCAGGCGGTTCTCGGCCTGTTGGAACACGACCGAGCCGGGATGGTCCAGCATGTCTTCGGAAATCTCCTCGCCCCTGTGGGCGGGCATGTCGTGCATGAACAGCGCGCCCGGCCTGGCTTCGTCCATGAGGGCCTCGTCGACCCGGTAGCCGGAGAAGGCCTCGAGGCGCGCCGCGCTCTCCTCCTCCTGGCCCATGCTCACCCAGACGTCGGTGTAGACCACGTCGGCGTCGCGCACGCCGTCCGGCGGGTCCGGCGTCCAGTTCAGCCTGGACTCGCTCAGCGCGGCGCGGCGCTCCGCCTCCTCCCAGACCATGGACGGGATGCGGTAGTCCGCCGGGCTGGCCACGGTGAAGTTGGCCCCGACGGAGGCGCAGCCGAGCGCGAGGCTGCCCGCGATGTTGTTGCCGTCGCCGACGAAGGCGACGTTCAGACCGTCCAGGCCGCCGCGGTGCTCGTACATCGTCAGCAGATCTCCGACTGCCTGGCACGGGTGGCCCAGGTCGGAAAGTGCGTTGATGATGGGTATTGCGGCCTGCTCTCCGAGGATTTCGAGGCTGCGGTGTGAGAAGACGCGCGCCACGATGCCGTCGACGAGCCGCTCGAGCACGCGGGCCACGTCGGAGACGGGCTCGCGGACGCCGAGACCGATGTCGGACTGGCTGAGGTAGATGCAATCTCCGCCCATCTGACGTATGCCAACCTCGAAGCTGACTCGCGTTCGGAGCGACGGCTTTTCGAAGATGAGCGCGATGGTCTTGCCCTCCAGCGGGCGGGCTTGCTTGCCGCGCTTCAACTCGTCGGCGCTCTCCACGAGGAGTTTAACTTCCTCGGGTTCGAGGTCGGCCAGGGTCAGCAGGTCTTTGCCTCTCATTTTGAGTTACCTTTCGTGGGCGGTTCGCGGACCGCCCCTACGCCTTGGCGCCGCCCTTGCCGTTGGGCTGGCTGGCGTCGGGCTTGGCGAGGCCGCTGATGCAGGCGACGGACGCCACGGCGTCGCCTGGACGCAGGTTGAAGATGGTGACGCCCTGGGCTATGCGGCCAGTGTTTCGTATCTCTGAGGTGCTGGTCCGGAGCACCTGCGCCTGCTCGGAGACGACGTAGATTTCCATGCCGTCCTCGATCACCTTGGCGTCGGCGACCGGACCGGCCTTGCCGGCGGTGTTGAGCGTCTTTATGCCCTTGCCGCCTATGCCCTGCTGGCGGTATAGCTCCATGTCGGTCAGCTTGCCGTAGCCGTGCTTGCCGATGACCAGCAGCTTGCTGTCCGGCCTGGCGACGTCCATGGCGACGACTTCGGCGTCGGCCAACTTTCTCGGCTTTGCCCTGGAGCCTTTTCGGGGCTTGCTGTACCTACTCAGGTCCATGCCCTTGATGCCTCCCGCGGCTCGACCTCTCGGCCTGACGGCGGCGGCGGGGAAGCGGATGGATATGCCGTCTTCGGTGACCATGATGACGTGATCGTCCTGGTTCGCCAAGCGGGCGGTGACGAGCTCGTCTTCGGCATCTAGCCTCATGATGATGAGGCCGGAGGGCCGGATGGTGGAAATCTCCCTGAGTGAAACGCGCTTTACCTTGCCCTTCCTGGTGGCCATGACTAGGTAGGAGTTCTCCTCTTCCAGACCGGCGACGCCTATGATGGCGTTCACGCGCTCGGCGTCGGAAATGGGCAGCACGTTGAACACGGGAACGCCGCGCGTGTTGCGCGAGGTGTCGGCGCGCAGCTCGTAGGCCTTGATGGAGAGGATGCGGCCGGTGTTGGTGAAGAACAAGAGCCGGTCGTGGCTATCGACGACCAGGATGTGCTTGACGGGGTCGTCGTCCTTGGTGTTCATGCTGGAGACGCCCTTGCCGCCCCTGTGCTGATTGCGGTAGGTGTCTGCGGCGATCCGCTTGATATAACCACCCTGGCTGAAGGTGACGACGAGCTGCTCGTGAGGCTCCAGCTCCTCGCGGCTGATGTCGTGGCCCTCGTTGCTGATTTCGGTGCGGCGAGGTTCGCCAAAGCTCCTCTTCAACTTGCGGGTCTCCTTCTTGACCTCGCCGAGAATCTTGTCGGGGCTGGCGAGTAGCTCTTCCATGCCGCGGATGCTCTCCTGGAGCTCGCGGTACTCCGTTTCGAGTCGCTCGCGTTCGAGGGCGGCGATGCGGCGGAGCTGCATGTCCAGAATGGCGCGGGCCTGCACGTCGTCCAGGCCGAACTCGGACATGAGGCCGTCGCGCGCCGCGTCGGCGTTGGCGGAGCCGCGTATGAGCTGGATCACGCGGTCCAGGTTTCCGATGGCGATTCGAAGTCCCGCGAGTATGTGCGCCCGCTCCCTTGCGCGCTTGAGGTCGTACTCGGTGCGGCGCACGACGACCTGCTCGCGGAAGGCGATGAAGTTTTGCAGGGCGGACTTGAGAGTGACGGTCTCGGGCGTGCCGCCGACGAGCGCGAGCATATTTGCGGAGAAGGTGCTCTGCATCGCGGTGAGCTTGTACAGGTTGTTCAGCACCACCATGGGCTGCACGCCGCCGCGCAGCTCTATGACCACGCGCATGCCGTCGCGGTTGGACTCATCGCGGATCTCGGAAACGCCGTCGATGCGCTTGTCCTTGGCTAGCTGTGCGATCTTTTCCACCAGGGTGGCCTTGTTCACCTGGTATGGCAGTTCTGAGACGACTATCTTCAGCCGGCGGGAGCGCGGCGTCTCCTCGACCTCGGCCCTGGCGCGCATGATTATCTGGCCGCGGCCGGAGATGTAGGCGTTGCGTATACCCTCGCGGCCCATGATCGTGCCGCCAGTGGGGAAATCGGGTCCCTTGACGTGGCGCATGAGCTCTTCGGGGGTGCTGTCGGGCTTGTCTATGAGCTTGATGATGGCGTCGCACACCTCGGCGGGGTTGTGCGGTGGTATGTTTGTGGCCATGCCGACGGCGATCCCGGACGCGCCGTTGATGAGCAGATTCGGCAGTCGCGCGGGCAGTACGGTCGGTTCGCGCAGCGAGCCGTCGAAGTTGTCGATGAAATCGACGGTGTCCTGATCAAGGTTGGCGAGCATCTCCTCGGCGGGAGCGGCCAGCCTCGCCTCGGTGTAGCGAAGTGCCGCGGGCGGGTCGCCGTCCACGCTGCCGAAGTTCCCCTGTCCGTCCACTAGCGGCAGGCGCATGGACCATTCCTGGGCCATGCGAACCATGGCGTCGTAGACGGCGGCGTCGTTGTGTGGATGGTACTTGCCGAGCACCTCGCCGACGAGACGGGCGCTCTTCTTGTAGGCGGAGTTGGGCCTCATGCCCAGCTCGTGCATCGCGTAGAGGATGCGCCGCTGTACAGGCTTCAGGCCGTCGCGGACGTCGGGGAGCGCCCTCGACACGATCACGCTCATGGCGTAGTCGAGGTAGGAGCTGCGCATCTCCTCTTCGATCTGCGTCGGCTTGATGTTCCCGAACTCTGTCTTGGTAGTTGTCATGGATGGCTCCTGGGGTGGTGCTGACGCGGAGCGGGGGCGGCGGCGCAGTCCGCGCGGCGAGTAGTGCGTCCCTCGCTCCGGGGATGTGGAGACGGCCTTGCGCGCGGGCTTCGGGCCGCCATGCTTAACCTATCACTGATAAGTCTATTTTACCACTTGCCCAGCGACCTGTTTGGCGCGAATCGAGGCCGCGCAGAGCCGTTAGCCAAGCGAGAGGTTTGGGCGTATAATGGGCCGTGTTCCCACAGGGCCAGCGGCGCGTTGGTCACGCATCGAGGCAGGCAAGGAGAGTTCACATGCCCACACAGCAGCACCAGACGGAGATCGACCGCTACATGGCCAGCACTCCCAAGTCCAGGGAGGTGCTCGCCGAGGCGGCGAAATACCTGCCGGGAGGCAGCACGCGGGGCGCACAGTACTTTCCACCTTACCCCTTTGTCGCGGAGAGGGGCGAGGGCCTGTACATGTACGACATCGACGGCAACCGCTACCTGGACTACGTGATCAACGCAACCAGCCTGATCCTGGGCCACGCTCACCCGCGCGTGGTGAAGGCGATCCAGGACAAGGCGGACTTCGGCACGGCGTTCAGCGTGCCCACCGAGGACCAGACTCGGCTGGCGAAGATTCTGTGCGAGCGGATCCCGTCCCTGGAGCGCGTGCGCTTCACCAACTCCGGCACCGAGGGAACCCTGATGGCGATAAGGGCCGCGCGTGCCTACACCGGGCGGCACAAGATAGCCAAGTTCGAGGGCGCGTACCACGGCTCCCACGAGTACGTTCAGGTGAGCGTGTCGCCGTCGGCGGACAGTCTCGACCCGAACGGGACGACGGGCGTGCCCGAATACGACGGCATGCCGCCCAGCGTCCTCGAGGACGTGGTAGTGCTTCCGTACAACGACCTGGCGACGAGTGAACGGCTGCTGCGGGAGAACAAGGACGATGTCTCGTGCCTGGTCATGGAGGCAATCTCGTCGAGCTTCGGCTATCTCCCCGCCGAGAAGGAGTTCCTGCAGGGGATTCGCGACGTCACCGAGGAGCTCGGGATCATCCTGATATTCGACGAGGTGCAGAGCCTGCGCGTGGCGCCGGGCGGCGCGCAGGAGTTGCTCGGAGTCACGCCGGACATGACGGCGATGGGCAAGATCATCGGCGGCGGCACGCCGGTTGGCGCGTTCGGCGGGCGCGAGGACCTGATGGCGCTTTACGACCCGACGGAAAACGGCCCGACGCTGGCGCACGCCGGCACCTTCAACGGCAATCCGCTGACGATGGCGGCAGGCTGCGTGGTGATGGAGGAGCTGACGCCCGAGGTTTACGCGCGCATGAGCGACCTGGGCGATTCGCTGCGCGGCAAGATGCGGGCGGTGTTCGATGAGTTGGAGGTGCCCGCGCAGGTGACCGGCATCGCGTCGCTGTTCGGCATCCACTTCACGTCCGAGGAGATCACGGACTACCGCTCGACGCTGACGGGCGACAAGGCGCTGAACCAGGCGCTGTTCACCGGTCTGCTCAACGAGGGAGTGCTGCTCGGCGGCGCGCTGAGCGCGCTCACCGAGGACGAGCACGTCGACACGCTGGTCGACGCCACGCGCCGGGTGATCCAGCGCGTGCGGTAGAGAGGCGATCTCTCCCCCATCCTGGTCTTCTCCTGCTCAAGGGGAAAGAGACAATCGGGCGGGTCTGTGACCCGCCCTTACAGTTTCGACTGGCCGTCAGGCTTACCGCGGATCGTACCCTACTCGGTGTGCTCCAGCTGGCGGCGGCCGCCGTCGGCGGCGATGTGCATGGAGTCCGCCACCGTGAGCCCCAGAAACACCCAGCCGGAGTAGTGTGCAACGGGCACCCAATCGAACTCCATCGCCACGAGCATCACCACCGGGGGAATCCACAGACCCATGATGAGCACCCGCGTAATGGTACCAATGACGTGCTCGTGGCTTATGCCGCGATGCTTGAACAGAATGCCGTAGGGCAGCGTCCAGATGTACAGGAACAGGCCCCAGAAGCCTTGGCGCTCGGCGAAGGTGCGCCTTGCGATGTCCTGGTCTGGGTTGATGCCTATGGTGGACAGCAGGTATCCGCCGCCCAGCGCGGCCAGGCTCTGCCACCAACCGACCGAGTACTCCTCTCCAAAGAACCACGCCAGCGCAACCGCGCCGGGAATTATCAGGGCGGTTACGTTGACGAGTCTGTGCGTTCTGCCGGAGGACACTCGGGGCTGTGGGCCGGCGGGCTAGCCGTACAGGAAGCCCAGGCGCTCCTGGCGCAGGCCGTCTCCGACGTGGTCACGGATTTCATCCAGCATGGCGAAGTCGAGCATGTCCGACACGAAGGTGATTGCCGTGCCCGGGCGACCCATGCGGGCCGTCCTGCCGATGCGGTGGACGTACTCCTCCAGGTTGCTGGGCATGTCGTAGTTGATGACGTGCGAAACGGCGGGGATGTCCAGCCCGCGCGCGGCGACGTTGGTCGCGACTAGCGCCCGGAGCTTCTTTTCCCTGAACTTGCGCATCACCCTCTCGCGGTGCGCCTGCGTCATGTCGCCGTGGATGGCCTCGGCGTCGAAGCCCTCGCGCTCCAGGTGGTACACAAGCCGGTCGACGCCAATCTTGGTGCGCCTGAATATGAGCGCCTGGGTTACCCGGTCGTGGTCGGCGAGCAGGCCGTCCAGCGCAGCCTGGCGGTCCTGTGCCGCAACCTCGTAGTAGATCTGGTCCACTTCGTCGACCGGCTCGGCGTCCCCGCCCACCCTGATCCACTCCGGGTCGCGAAGATAGCGTCGGGCCAGCCTGCGAATGGGACCTGGCATGGTGGCCGAGAACAGCAGCGTCTGCCGCGTTTTCGGCGTGGCCCTGAGTATGCGCTCTATGTCGTCGACGAAACCGATGTCCAGCATCTGGTCGGCCTCGTCCAGCACCACGATGCGCACGTCGGAGAGGCTGATGGTCCGCCGGCTCATGTGGTCCATCAGACGACCTGGCGTTGCCACCACCACCTGCGGTCGCCTGCGCAGGCCGTCCAGCTGCGTGTTCATGGACTGTCCGCCGTACACGGTGAGGCAGCGCACGTTCTCGAACTGGCCCAGGCTCGAAACCTCGGTGCTCACCTGCATCGCGAGCTCTCGCGTGGGCGTGAGCACCAGCGCCTGGATTTCGGTGGAGCCGCCGTCGATGAGCTCGACGATGGGTATGCCGAACGCGGCGGTCTTGCCGGTGCCGGTCTGCGCTTGGCCCACTATGTCGAGACCCTGGGTGGCAATGGGGATGACGCTGGACTGGATTGGCGTAGGTTCCGAGTATCCCATGCGATCCAGGGCGTGGCCCACCGCGCCCGAAACCGTAAGCTCGCCGAATGTGGCCTGGTCGGGGAGATCGCTGGGAATAGGGGTCGGCGCCGCCGGTGCGGGTTGCGGCTCGGGCGGGGCATCGGTCCGCTCCTGTTGACGCATGCGCCGCTGGTTACTTGGGCGCTGGCGGTCACTTCGCTCCGAGCGGTCGCGCTCGCGGTCGCGGGGAGAGCGGCGGCGCGCCGGCCTCTCGCCGCGGCGGGACGGGGCCGTAGTTCGGGCTACGTTTTCGACTTTGGGCGATTCTACTCCGGTAAGCGAGATGAGCACCTGGCTCTTTGGGGCCTCGGACACGACGGTTTCGTGCTGTACTTTGGGTTCTTCCGAGGGCGGGCGTTTGAACACGCCCCCGACTTTACGAGTGATGTTTAGCAGCTTGATGGCTTGTACCTCCTAGTAGGGCGAGTGGGGCGCCTTGGCGGCATCCCGAAAGCAAAAGAGGGCGCGACGCCGGCAGGCGTCCGCCCTCATTGATACGCAATAGATAGTTTGTGAATGTTGTCGTAGCATTCCGTCTTTCACGAAAGTCTAGCACACGCCGTTCTAAGTGTCAAAACGGGGCTGTTTCAGGAAGCCACACTTTGCTAACATCCCTCTCATGCGTGAAGCGGAGCAGACAGTCGACAGGCGGCCCTTCGCCGAGAGGTGGCGCGTCCATCTCATCGTGGCAGCCCTCGCGCTCGGCTGGTCCGTGCTTTATCTGGACCGCAGCATCCTGTTTCCGCTGTTGCCGGTCATAGCAGACGATTTCGGGCTGACTGACGCGCAGAGCGGAGCCATATCCAGCGTCTACTTCATCACCTACGTCTTGATGCAGATACCCTCCGGCGTACTGGGCGACCGGTTCGGGCTGAAGAGGGTGCTGGTGGTGATGTACCTGATCATCGGGTTGGGGCTGTTCTGCATCGGCATGTTCAGTGTCAGCTACCTGCTATTGCTGCTGTTCATCGGAGTCCAGGGCTTCGGGGCGGGGGCTTACTATGCGGGATCTTACGGCATCACGATAAGCTCGGTGCCGTCCCGGTGGCGGGGCACGAGCTCCTCTATAGTCACGTCCGGCATGGCGTTGGGGTCGGCGCTCGGACTGGGGATGGCGGGTCTGCTGTACTCGGTGTCGGAGAGCTGGCGAACTCCGTACCTGTTCATGCTCGCACCGACCCTACTGATGGCCGGGCTGATTGGCCTTCTGATAAGGGGAGTGCCCAGCGCGCCAAAGGTGGAGGGTGGTCTGGCGTTCCTGTTCAAGAACCGCGACTTCATCCCGCTGTGCGTGACCAACTTCTGCGCGCTGTACGCCTACATGGTCATCTTCACCTGGGGTCCCAGCTTCCTGGTGGAAGAGCACGGCATGTCCATCACCAGGGCGGGGCTGTTCACGTCGGTCGTCGCTGGAGCGTCGCTGCTGGGCGCACTCACCTGGGGCAGGCTGTCGGACCGGCTGGGCCGCAAGGGTCTGACTATTGCGATGCTGAGCGGGTCCGCGGTGATGATGTCCGTCGCGGCCGTCGTCGACTCGACGCCGGCGATTCTGGGCGCGTTCGCGGCGTACGGGTTCCTGGGCGCGCTTGCGTGGAACCCGATTATCGTCTCCTGGGCGGGCGACCACACATTCGCGTCCGGGCGCGTGGGCATGGGCACGGTCATGGGGGTGATGAACACTGTCGGCATTTCGAGCGCGTTCATCGCGCCGGTGGTGAGCGGCTGGATCAGCGACACGACGCACTCGCTGGAGATGGCATTCTTCCTCGCGACGGCGGTGCAGCTCGTCGGCGTGGTCGTGGCGCTCGCCGCGCGCGAGAGGCCGGCCCACGCCGAGAGTGCGCCGGCGACTGTGGGGCGGTGACGGTGGCGAGTGGCTGGTGAGCGATGGCCGGTCGCTGGAGCGTGGGCGGCCGCTGTCGCTGTTCTGCTGGCGGCCTCGCTGGCGGCGTGTTCAGTTCGGTCGGAGCGTTCGGAGATCCTGGTTCTCGCGGCGGCCAGCCTGGCAGACGCCATGGAAGAGGTGGAGAGAGCGTTCGAGCAGGACAGCGACGTAGATGTAGTGCTGAGCTACGGCGGTTCGCAGAGCCTTGCGCGGCAGATAGTCGGCGGCGCGCCGGCGGACGTGTTCATCTCGGCAGGCGGGTCTCCCATGGAGGACCTGCGCGCGGAAGGGCTGACAGCGGGAGATCCGGTCGAACTGTTCGGCAACGCCCTGGTTGTGGCGACCCGTTCGCCGGACCTCTCGCCGCAGTCACTGGCGGAGCTGGTGAAACTGGGCCGAACGCGGGTCGCGGTCGCCGACCCGGAACTCGCGCCGGCGGGCCGCTACGCGAGGCAGGCGCTTGAGAGCGCGGGGCTGTGGCAGCCGTCGGACAGCTCGCTGGTGTTCGCCCCGGACGTGCGCGCGGCGCTCGCCTACGTGCAGTCCGGAAACGCGGACGCCGCCATCGTGTACCGGACGGATGCGGTGGCAACGCAGGGCGTGCGCGCGCTGAACATTGTGCCCGCGGACAGTCACGATCGGATAGCGTATCCGGCGGCGGTCGTTGGGCGGCCTTCCAACCAGGCGCCGGCGGCCCGGTTCGTAGATTTCCTACAGGGGCCGGAGGCGCAGGCCATATTCCGCCGGCACGGCTTTCAATCTCTGGAGCGTTGAACGGCATCGAGCATGGACGAACTTGACCTGACCGTTATCTGGGTGACGCTGAGGGTGGCGGCGGCCGCCACCGCCGTCAACTTCCCGCTGGCTCTCGGACTCGCCTGGCTGATGGTGAGGAAGCGGATTCGCGGGCGGTTCGTGGTGGACCTGCTCGTGTCGCTGCCACTCGCGCTTCCTCCTGTGGCGGTGGGCTATTTCCTGCTGCTCCTGCTGGGGCGGGACGGCCCTGTCGGCGCCGCCGTGCACGGGCTGCTGGGCCTGGACCTGGTGTTCACGTGGGTAGCGGCGGCGCTCGCCGCTGCGGTAGTGTCGTTCCCGTTGATGGCAAGGGCGGTGATGGTGGCGATGGAAGGCGTGGACGAGCGGCTGGAGGCTTCGGCGCGCAGCTTGGGCGCGGGCCCTATACGGGTGTTCTTTACCATCACTGTGCCGCTCGCCTACACCGGCATCCTGGCGGGCGTGCTGCTGGGATTCGTGCGCGCACTGGGCGAGTTCGGGGCGACGATCATCGTTGCGGGCAACATCCCGGGGCGGACGCAGACGCTGCCGCTGGCGATCTTCACCGAGGTGCAGTCGGGAGACAGCGGTGCGGCGGTGCGGTTGGTGGGGGTGTCGATCGCCCTGGCGGTAGTGACGCTGGCTGCGCACAACTGGCTGCTTGAGCGGTCCGGCAGAGGTGGATAGGCCGCGCCGCTATTCCATTCCCAGTTGGACTCTCACGGCCCGCTCGACCCTTCGCAGGTCAGCCCCCGACAGACGGCCAAACAGGTTGCTTACGCGCGACTTGCTCACCGTAGCAAGCTGGTTGGCCATACACTTGTGCCGTATGCCGTTTATCGTAACGTAGGCTTCACCAGAATATAGACGTCCCACGTTCGTGGTAAATGGAACAACCTGCAACCTGTTGAGAAGTCTATTTGAGGCATCGTTGCTGAGTATGACCGCCGGCCGCACCTTGCGTATCTCTCCACCGACCGATGGGTCGAAGTTGACCCAATAGATCTCACCGCGGGTCATCGGCCACGTCTCCTACGACCGCCTCTATCCACTCCAGAGCTTCCGCCTCGTACTCCTCGTCCTCAGCCATCTGGCGATAGCCTTCTTCCAGGTCAGCCTCGATCACGTGAGGGCGCACCAGCGACTCGATGAACTCGCTTATCTGTTCACGGCCCACGGCTCTGCACAGGCCATCGTAAACCTCTTCGTCAATGGTAATGGTCAGTTTCTTCTGCATCGTCAGACCTCCGTAGCACGTACAGATTGCGCATCATATCCGACGTAGTTACACGGTCAAGGGTAGCACGCGCCGCGCCGTTTGTAAGCCCATTTCGCTTTTGCTAGAATCTGGCGGGAATTGGAGAGAGATTCGACTGAATCGCAGGACTGATTCGGGCAAGTAACCGAGGGAGGGATGACCATGCTCTACGAGGCCGAAAGCGGCGACATTTCCATGGCGATAACTGGGGAATCTCTGATAACGCGGGGGATGTCCATTTTCCGGGAACCCCGATTCCTCACGATGCGCGAGCATCTTCACGGCGCCGACGTGCGGTTTACGAATGCCGAGATGCTGTTCCACAACTACGAGGACCCGCCCACGCACAGGCCGGGCGGCACCTACATGCGATGCGATCCCAAGCACATCGAGGACCTGAAGTGGCTGGGCATCAACATGGTGGGCTGCGCAAACAACCACTCCTACGACTTCGGCGAGAACGGCATACTGACCAACATTAAGCACCTGGACGAGTTCGATATGCCTCACGCGGGCACCGGCAGGCACCTCGCCGAGGCAACCGCGCCCATGTACATGGACACGCCCAAGGGCCGCGTGGCGCTCATCTCGGCGACTACGACGTCGCCGCCCGGCGGCCGCGCCGGCGAGGCGAGCCGTGACGTGATGGGACGCCCCGGTGCCAACGTCATCCGCTGGTCCAGCGAGTTCACCGTCGACAGGCCCGCCTTCGACGCGCTTCAGCGCATCGCGGACCAGATGGGCTGGCCGCAGCGTGTGGCGGGGATGCGAAACTCCGGTTACGCCGACAACATCTCGGACTCGGACACCGAGGTGCACATGCTCACGCAGCCGATGTACGGCGAGGACCCCACGGCCAAGTTCGTGCTCGGCGAGACGTTTGAGAAGCGCACCTTCATCAACAGGGACGACCTGGAGCGCAACCTCGCGCGCGTCAGCGACGCCGCGCGGATGGCGGACTGGGTGATGTTCACGGTGCACAACCACGAGGGCGGCAAGACCGAGGACGAGCCTTCGGATCACGTGCGGGAACTGGCCCACGCCGTCATCGACGCGGGCGCCGACGTCTTCATCGGCCACGGCCCGCACCAGGACAGGGGCATAGAGATCTACAAGGGCAAGCCCATCTTCTACAGCCTGGGCGACTTCATCCTGCAGAACGACACCGTGCTGCTGATGCCGCACGACAACATGGTGAAGCAGGGCCTGGACTGGGACGCCACGCCGGCGGACTTCTACGACGCGCGCTCCGGCAACGAGACGCGCGGCCAGACGGTCCAGCCCATCCGGTGGCAGAGCGCCATAGGCATGACCAGCTTCCGCGACGGCGAGCTGAGCGAGCTGAAGCTGCTTCCCATAGACCTCGGCTACGGACGCAACCGCGCACAGCGGGGACGCCCGGTGCTGGCCGAGGACGAAGTGGCCGAGGAGATCATCGACCGCTTCGACCGCCTTTCCAGCGAATTCGGCACCAACTTCAAGGTGGAGGGCAACACCGCGACGGTGACGATCTAGCTTGCAGTGGGGTGCGGCTTCCCCGACACCTTTGAAGTCGCCCCCCATGAGTAGCAGAAAGACGAGCGGAGCAGTTCTTCGCTAGCGGTAATCCCGTGAGCGTATGGCTGCTCCGCTCTTTGTACAAAGGAGGCCGGCCCGTGGACATGCTGATAACCAACGCCACCGTCGTAACGTCCGACGCGGACGGCACGATTATCCGGGACGGCGCCCTGGCCGTGGTGGACGGCAAGCTGGCCGCCGTCGGCAAGACGGCTGACCTCGAGCGCGCGCACACCGACCTGGAGCGACTGGACGCGAGCGGCAAGGCGGCGCTGCCGGGGCTGATCAACTCGCATACGCACACCGTGCTGACGGTGATCCGCGGCACCGTGGAGGACATGGACGTCGACTCGGTCTACTCATACATGACGCCGATCACGTTCGCCATGACCGACGACGAGCGCGGCGCGATGGCCGCCTTGGGCTGCCTGGAGTCGATCCGCTGCGGCGCGACGACCCTGGTGGACCCGCTGCGTTTCGTGGACGGCTACGCCCAGTACATGGTGGACTCCGGCCTCCGCCTGTTCCTCAGCGAGAGCTGCGCCGACGCGCTGACGCTGGAGATTCGCCACGGGCGCTACGAATACTCCTGCGAGTGGGGCGAGGCGTTCCTGGAGCGCGCGGAGAGGCTCGTGGAGCGCTTCCACGGCGTGGACGGCGGGCGCGTGCAGTGCCAGATAGCGGCCCACGCCACGGAGAACTGTTCCCCCTGGATGCTGGACGAACTGCTGAAGCTGGCAGACAAGCACCGGCTGCGGCGGACGATCCACCTGGCGCAGAGCGCAACGGAGGTGCGGCAGACCGGCGCGCTCAGTGGCAATGGCAGCACGCCGGCGGAGTATCTGCGGGACAACGGCTGGCTGGGTCCGGACCTGCTGGCGGCGCACTGGTCGTTCTGCACCGAGGACGACATCGCCCTGCTGGCCGGCAGCGGCACCCACATGGCGCACTGCCCCGCGTCCAGCTCGCGTCGCGGCAGCCACGCCGGGGCGAATATGCCCGCCATCGTGGACGCGGGTGTAAACGTGGCGCTGGGTACGGACAATATGTCCGAAGACATGTGGCAGGCGCTGAGCGTGGGGATCATCGTGAACCGCGGTAAGCGCGGCGGCGGCCCGGTGCCCACACCGCGCACGATGCTGGAGTGGGCGACCCGGAACGGCGCGAAGGCGCTGGGTAGGGAAGACGACCTCGGGTCGCTTGAGCCTGGCAAGCTGGCCGACGTAGCGCTGGTGGACCTGCGGCGCGCCCACCTCACACCCTCCAACAACCTGCTGTCCAACCTCGTCCACTACGGGCAGGCGAGCGACGTCGACACGCTCATCGTGGGCGGCGAGATGGTGATGCGCGAGGGCAGAGTGCTCACGATGAACGAGGACGACGTGCTGCGCAACGCCAGGGAGGCGACGCGCAACGCCTGGGCGCGGCTGTCCGAGCAGTTCCCGGACATCCCGCCGGCAAGCGCCTTCCTGGACGGGGCGTAGGGGCCGTGGTGGGTTGAGCGACACTTCCCTACGCGGGACTCCGCAATTCGGAAGTCACAGACGACAGATGTCAGGAGGCAAGACGGAATGGCTGTGGATAGTTTCCCGCCAGAGGTCGTGGAGGAACTGAAGCACTATGTCTATCGACTGATCGACCCGCGAAACGGCGAGACCTTCTACGTGGGCAAGGGCCGAGGGAATAGGGTGTTCGCTCACGCAAACGCCGCTCTGACCGATCCCAACGAAGGCGCCGCCGACCCAGAGTTGGAGCGCATCCGTGAGATACAAGGGTTGGCTATGCGGGTGCAACATGTCATTCACCGCCACGGAATGACCGCGACGGTGGCGAACGAAGTCGAAGCCGCGCTGATAGACGCATATCCCGGTTTGGTGAACAGAGTGGTGGGAACAGGCTCAAGGGATCGCGGCACGCGGCATGTGGACGAGATAATTCTGGAGCACAGCGCAGTCGAATTCGTGGTAGGAGAGCCGCTGATCCTCATCTCGATTGGGCAGTTGTGGAAAGAGCGCGGCGTGTATGGGGCGGTGAGAGGCCTGTGGACGATGAACAAACAGCGGGCGGAACGTTACAAGCTGGTGCTCGCCCACGTCAGAGGAGTGGTCAGGGGAGCCTACAGACCAACGAGGTGGATGCAGGCGAATAGGCACGACTTCCCTTCCGAGACTTGGGAGTCGAATCCCGAAAGGTTGTCGAAGCGGATAGGGTTTGATGGAGACGAAGCCGAGCCGGCGGTGCAGCACCGGTACGTGGGTAAAAGGGTGCCTGCGAGATACAGAAAGCCGGGTGTACAGACGCCGTTCCAGTATCTGCATCCGTGATGTTGAAGGCGTCCGATGCTCCACACTCTCCCTCTGTACATCCCTCGAAGGGGAAGGGACATTTGGACGAAGGGCGCTAGTTGCGGTCGGCGAGCCACTCCAGCATACGTATGCCTATCTCCGTGGCAACGCCCAGAAGGTGCGGGTTGACGTGCCGGAGTTCGTCCGCGGGCGAGTTGATGCGGGTGAGGTCGTCGGAGATCAGGAAGAACACCGGAATGCCCGCCAGCCGGAACGGGCCGTGGTCGCTCGCCCCGCCCAGGCTGGCCCACGCCTCCTCGGAGAATCGGCCCATGTCCAGTCCAAAGTCCCTCCCGAAACCGGACGCCGCGGCGACAAGTTCTGGGTCGCCTGACGCCTCGAGTGTCGTTCCTGATCCGAAGGCGTCGAAATTCAGCATGGCGACGGTGTTTTCGATCTCTTCCGCGCTCATGTTGGCCACATAATGCTGGCTGCCGAACAGGCCGATTTCCTCCGAGCCGAACAGGATTATCCTCACGTCGAACGGGAAGTCGCTGTTTGCGATGTGCCCCGCCAGTGTCAGCACCGTGGCCACGCCCGACCCGTTGTCGCTGGCCCCTTCGGTGTCCGCAACGGTGTCGTAGTGCGCGCCGATTATCACCGTCCGGCCGTCGTCCGCAGTTCCGGGCATGTCGGCAATAACATTGCGTGACGGCGATTCCGCGACTCCGACGTGAACGGTGGCCTCGGCCTCACCCTGCTCGACGATAGCCAGCAGACGGTGGCCGTCCGACTGGCTGACGGCCACCGCCGGAATCCTCGACTCGCTGGTGAATGTGCCGCGGAACAAGCCTTCTTCGTTGTTGAAGACAATCGCTCCGACCGCCCCGGCATCGGCCACACGATTCACCTTTTCCTCGAAGGTGACTCTCCCACGTTCGATCAGTGCGACGCGGTTCTCCAGTCCCCCTGCTGGGATGTCAGTCTCGAGCGCGCGGCCCGCGTAGGCAAGGACGCCGCTTGCGCTGCCGTGCATTGACATGGAGATTGGGAACACGCGAGGCGAGCCGGAAGCACCGCCGTTCGTGGTGCGGAACTCGACCTCGGCGTTAAGCAGGTTAACGGTAAAGTCCTGGAGCGACGTATCGTAGCCGAGAGCGTTCAGCCTGTCCCGCAGGTGCAGCGCGGCCTCCAGCTCCTGGTCGGTAGCGCTCTCCCTGGGGCTGTACTGTTCGGTAAGCTCCTCCAGTGTCGCGTAGACCTGGTCGGAATACGCGCTGGGAACGGCTGTCGCGACAGCGGGCGCGGCCGTAGCCGTGGGCCGCGGCGCGGGCGGCTGCGTGGGCAACATCGCCATGGGTGTCGGCGACGGCCTTGGCGTGGCCGTCGCTGTCGGGGGCGCAGGCGTGGCCGTCTGAGAGACGGCGTCCACGGGCGAATCCGCCTCGCCGCATGCCACCAGCACGGCCAGGAGCGCGGCAGCGAGCAGCGGCAGCAGCCTGGGAGCGAGAATGTTCGTCGAGTGCTTCATGGCGTGGGAGTTCCATCCTGGCGTTTGATGTTATAACGACGCCGACCGGCAGTAGTTAGGACGCGCAGGTGTGGACCGCTCTACGTTCCCATACGGAAGATGCAGGGGCCTCGTCAGTTTCGCGGCGCGTACCTGGCCATCACCCGCTGGAGCTCGTCGAGCGGCAGCGCGTGCGCGGTGCGCCCATTCACCCCGACGGTCGTCTCCGCGGCCGCCAGCGCGTTCAGAATCGACTCCTCCACCGCCTCCGCCGTCGCGTCGAACATGGGGTCCATGTGGTCGTTCGGCATCATGGACAGCGGTACCGGGCCGTCGGCGTCCCTGGGCAGGTGGTTGCCAGTCGCGAACGCCAGGAATATGTCGCCGCTGCCGTTGTGCCCGCTGCCTCCCACGCGGGCCAGCCCGACGGTGGCGCGCTGCGTGAGGCGGCGGCACTGGAAGGGCAGCAGCGGGGCGTCGGTCGCCACGATGATGATGATCGAGCCGTCGGTCGTCATCTGCTCCAGCACCGAGGGCGTGTGGTCGTAGCCGATCTCCTTGCCCACCGGCACGCCGTTGACGCGAAGGTGCTGTCTCGCGCCGTAGTTGGCCTGCACCAGCACGCCGATGACGTATTCCCCGGACGCCGTCTCCACCACCCGCGACGAGGTGCCGATGCCGCCTTTGAACTCGTGGCATACCATGCCTGTCCCGCCGCCCACGTTGCCCTCGGCCACCGGGCCGCCCGACGCCGAGTCGATGGCCTGGTACACGTGCTCCTCGGTCACGTGGAAGGCGCCGATGTCGTTGAGCCTGCCGTCGTAGGTCTCAGCGACGACGGGCAGGGACCAGCCCCGCAGACCCTGGCGCGCGGCGTGCTTGACCATCGCGTCCCTCACAGTGCCCACCTGGTGCGTGTTGGTGATGCCGATGGCGGAGGTCAGCAAGCCGGACTCCTCCACCCACAGCAGCCCGGTCATCTCGCCGTTGCCGTTGAAGCGGTGGTAGCCGGCAAACGCCCTGTCAGCGGCGATGGTGCCGCCGCGCGGCAGCACCATGGTTACGCCCGTCCTGGCGACGCGCGGTTCGTCGTACACGACCGTCGTGTGGCCCACCCGCACGCCTGCCACGTCGGTTATGGCGTTGTGGGCGCCGGTGGGATGGTCTCCGATTACGATGCCGAGGTCGCGGATGCGCGCGCGTGTCATAGCCTGCTCCTGTGATCTGATTGGGCGTTGCCATGATAGCCGCGGCCAACGGACGTGGCAAACGCCGCACTTGGATTGTATGCGCCTCTGTTATACTAACTGGCTATGGAAACGGAACTGATTCGCAACTTCTGCATCATCGCCCACGTGGATCACGGCAAATCCACGCTCGCCGACCGGCTGTTGCAGGCCACCGACGCGGTGGACCCGCGCGACATGGTGGACCAGCTTCTCGACAGCATGGAGCTGGAGCGCGAGCGCGGCATCACCATCAAGGCGCAGGCGGTGCGCATGGGCTACACCGCCAACGACGGCCGGGAGTACCAGCTCAACCTGATCGACACGCCCGGCCACGTCGACTTCTCCTACGAGGTTTCGCGCAGCCTGGCGGCGTGCGAGGGCGCGCTGTTGGTGGTGGACGCGACGCAGGGCATCCAGGCGCAGACTCTCGCCAACGTGTACCTGGCGCTGGAGCACGACCTGGAGATCATCCCGGTCGTCAACAAGATCGACCTGGACGTCGCCGAGCCTGAGCGGGTGTCCACGGAGGTGCAGCAGGCGTTCGGCTTCCTCGAGGACGAGGTGATTCTGGCCTCGGCGAAGGACGGCCTGGGCGTGTCCGACATCCTGGAGGCCATCGTCTCGCGGATTCCGCCTCCGGGCGGCCGCGGCGAAGAGCCGCTGCGCGCGCTGATATTCGATTCCAAGTACGACTCCTACAAGGGCGTGGTCGCCTACGTGCGCGTGTTCGACGGCTCCACGTCGTCCGGCGGGCGCATCCGCGTGATGGCGTCCGGCTCGGAGAGCGAGGCCCTCGAGGTGGGCGTGTTCTCCCCCGCGCCGGAGGAGGTGGCAAGCCTGTCCGCCGGAGAGGTCGGCTACATCGCCACCGGACTCAAGAGCGTCGGCGACGCGCCGGTGGGGGACACCATCACGCTCGCGCGCAAGCCCGCCATCGAGCCGCTGAAGGGGTATCAGCCGCTGAAGCCGATGGTGTTCGCGGGGCTTTACCCCGCCGACGGCGAGGACTATCTCGACCTGCGCGAGGCGCTGGAGAAGCTGCGCCTCAACGACGCGGCGCTCAGTTTCCAGCCGGAGTCGTCGCTGGCGCTGGGCACCGGCTTCCGCTGCGGCTTCCTGGGGCTGTTGCACATGGACGTGGTGCAGGAGCGCCTAGAGCGCGAGTACGGCCTTACGCTGCTCGCTACCTCTCCCAGCGTGGCCTACCGCGTGGTGCAGACGGACGGAGAGGATTACGAGATCGACAACCCGTCCAAGCTGCCGCCAACACAGCAGATCGACGAAATCCAGGAGCCGTGGCTGGAACTGAGCATCGTGTGCCCCGCCAACTACATCGGCGCCGTTATGGAGTTGGTGAACTCGAGGCGGGGCGAGTACCGCCGCATGGAGTACCTCCAGCACGAGCCGTCCTCCAACGGCGGCGAGTCCAGGGCGCGCGTGCTTATCGAGTACAACGTCCCGCTGTCCGAGGTCCTGGTGGACTTCTACGACCAGTTGAAGGCCAGGACCCAGGGCTACGCCTCCATGGACTACTCCCTCGCCGGCTACCGGCCCGGCAACCTGGTAAGGCTCGACATCCTGGTCAACGGCGAGCCTGTGGACGCCCTGTCGTCCATTGTCCACCGCGACAATGGCTACCACCACGGCCGGGAGCTGGTGTCCCGCCTGAAGGAGCTGATACCCAGGCAGCTCTTCGAGGTGCCCATCCAGGCGTCCATCGGCAGCCGCGTCATATCGCGCGAGACCATCAAGGCGCTGCGCAAGAACGTGCTCGCCAAGTGCTACGGCGGGGACGTCACACGCAAGCGCAAGCTGTTGGAGAGGCAGGCGGAAGGGAAGCGGCGCATGAAGCGCGTGGGCCGTGTGGAGATACCGCAGGAGGCCTTCCTCAGCATCTTGAAGGTGAGCCGCTAGACTCGCCGCGGGCGCCAGCACACCGCCGCTCGCCAGCTTGACTTTTCAACCACGAATGGCTATATTCACGCTCACAAGGCTGCATTCGCGCCGGTATGGTCGGAAGCACGCCGTGCGCTAAACCCGAGGAGGTTGGCTTTGGACTTCACGTATCGTTACACGGATGAGCAGGAAGAGTTCAGGAGGGAAGTTCGCGACTGGCTCGCGGCGAACGTCCCGGAGGACATGCGCGCGCCCGTCGACAGGCTCGACCTGAGCGACGAGCAGTACTGGTTCTGGCGTGACATGCACGTCACGCTGGCCGAGAAAGGTTGGCTCAACCCCACCTACCCCAAGGAGTACGGCGGCGGCGGCCTGAGCGGCGAGCACGAGACCATCCTGCTGGAGGAGTTCCGGCGCGCCCGCGTGGTGCCCAGCTTCACCAACACCCTCATCTACCCCACGCTGCTCGTGTGGGGCACCGAGGAGCAGAAGCAGCAGTTCCTGACCCCGATGCTCAAGGCCGAGAAGATCGCCTTCCAGCTATTCACCGAGCCGAACGCCGGCTCCGACCTGGCCTCCCTGCAGAGCAAGGCGGTGCGCGACGGCGACGACTGGATTCTGAACGGCCAGAAGATATTCATCAGCGGCCATGGCGACCCGGATTGGCTGTACGGCCCGCTGATCACCGACCCCGACGCGCCCCGGCACCGGAACCTGGGCTACTTCATGGTGCCCTATCCCTCCGAGGGCCTGGACATGGAGCGCATGGGCCTGCTCACCGGCCACGACCAGAGCATGTTCTTCATGGACAACGTTCGCGTGCCCGGAGACCACCTCGTGGGCCAGGAAGGTCAGGGCTGGCAGGTGTCTCAGACCACGCTCGAGGTCGAGCACGGCGGACGCGGCATAGCCTTCCCGATCGACGAGTCGATGGATAACCTCCTCACCTACGTCAAGGGAACCAGGCACAACGGCGGCAGCCTCGGCGACGATCCGGTGGTCCAGCAGGACACCATGGACGCGCTGCTCGAGACGCACGTGCACACCCTGCTGGCGCAGCGCAACTACTCGATGTACCAGGCGCGCCAGGAGATGAGCTACCACGGCTCGCAGACCTCGATGTTCCGCAAGGAGTACCACATGCGGAACGCCGACCGCGCCCGCAACGTGATGGGCATGTACTCGCTGCTCGGCGTCAACGAACCCCGCGCGCCCTTTAAGGGCGAGCCGGAGGTGTTCCAGCGCAGCAGCCTCACCGGGGCGCACCCCGGCGGCACCATCGAGATCCAAAAGGTCATCATGGCCCGCCGCATGGGCATCAGCCGCACCAGGGAGCGCGCGGCGCCCACGCCGTCCACCACGGGCGTCCGCGGCGTGTAGCCAACCGTACCAATACTCCCTTCCCCCTCGCAGGGGGAAGGTTAGGATGGGGGTCAACCCGCCGCACAACCTGAGACCCTTCGCAATGGGGCCTTCCGAATCCGGACAAGGCCCCATTTGCTTTGTCTCACAGCCGCCAAAGGAGCACCCAGATGGACTTCACCCACCCCTACAGCAAAGACCAGCAGGCCTTCCGCGTGGCCGTGCGCTCGTGGCTGGAGCACAACGCGCCCACCGGCCTGCGCATCCCGCCCGACGGCCGCCCGCTGGACGAGGAGACGCAGCGGGTGGTGAAGGACTTCCGCCGCCAACTCGGCGCGCAGGGCTGGCTCGCCCCGTCGTGGCCGCGCGAGTACGGCGGGGGCGCGATGAGTTCGGCGTTCGAGGCCATCATCATGGAGGAGATCCAGCGAATCGACCTGCCAAGCATGGGCGACAACAACCGCTGGATACCTGCGATGATGGTGTGGGGCACCGAGGAGCAGAAGCGCCGCTACATAACCCCGGCGCTCAAGGGCGAGACCATCATCTGGCAGGCGTTCAACGAGCCGGACTCAGGCTCCGACCTGGCGGGCATCCGCACCACCGCCGTGCTCGAGGACGGGCAATACCACGTCAACGGGCGAAAGCACTACATCACCGGGCGTTTCGATCCCGACTACCTCTGGACCCTGGCGGTCACCGACCCCGACCGCCCCCGCAGGCTAAACTTGGGTGTGTTCATGGTGGACGCGCGGTCGCCGGGCATCCGCATCGAGACCCAGCGGCTGCTCATGGGCAGCGAGCGCCGCGTCTACCTGGAGGACGTTGTGATCCCCGAGGACTGCCTGGTCGGCCTGCCCTACCAGGGCTGGGAGATAGCGCAGACCATCCTCGAAGGCGAGCGCGGCGGCTACACCCTGCGCGGCGACGAAAACGAGACGGCGGAGAGCATAGAACGCTTCCTCCGCGAGGAGCGCGAGCGGTCGTAACCGGCCCAGCCGGCCACTGATTCAGTAATGGACTTCGCCTACCAATACACGGATGAACAGCAGCGCTTCCGCGCCGAGGTGTCGGCCTGGCTCGACGCCAACGCGCCGCCTGACACTGCGCGCGGTCCCGACAGCCCGTCGCGGCAGCGCCTGCGGCTTGCCCTGGGCGAGAATGGCTGGCTCGCGCCGTCTCTGCCAGTCGAGCAAGGGGGCGCGGGCCTGACGCCGGACCACACGGTCGTGGTGCTGGAGGAGTTGGACAGGCGCGGGCTGCTCTCGGTGCACGACGCCGCGGGTGCCCAGCTACGCAGCGCGCTGATCGAGTCCGGTTCGGAGTCGCTGCGCGGCGAACTGCTTCCGGCGCTCGCCAGTGGCAGGGCGGCGGTGTGGCGCATGGTGCTGGACCCGCACGCCGAGCCGGGCAGCGACACGCTTGGCGTGAGCGCGCGTCCCGACGCCGACGGGTTCATCCTGGACGGCGAGGCCGCCTTCACTGGCGCGGGCGCGGCCCCGACGCACCTGTGGACGCTGGCGACTTCCGAGCGCGACGGTGCGATTCTGGCGCTGGTCGTCCCGGCCGCGTTGCACGGCGTCAGCGTCTCCACGCCCCGCACGCTCGCGGACGGCGCCTTGCACCGGGCCGCGTTTGAGGACGCCTGGGTTCCGCGCACGTCCATGCTGGGGGACGAGGCCGACGGCTGGCGTGTCACCCGCTCGGCGGCGCTGGACGACCCCGCGCTGGACCTCCCCGTTCCCGAGGTGAGCCGCGAGGCGGAGGCCGTGTTGCGGTTCGCCAGGAATACGACGCACGAGGGCAGGCCGCTCAGCGAGGAGCCGGTGCGCCGGATGCTGCTGGTGGAGGCCTACGTGGACAGCCGGCTGTCGCGGCTGCTTGCGATGCGCAACCAGTGGCGCCGCGCCGCGGGACTGCCCATGACGTACGAGCTCGCCCAGGCGGACATGCTGAGGGAGCGGGCCGCGCTGCGCCTGTCCCACATCACGCAGGAAGTGGCGGGCGTGTACGCGCTGCTGGACTCGGACGACCCCCGGTCAGGTTCGCCGGGCTTTGCGACGCAGCAGCGCCAGAGCGTCGCCGGCCAGAATCCGACCGGACTGCCGGACGCCCGCAGGCAGGCCATCGCGGAGGCGCTGGGCATGAGCAAGCCGGCCGGCTGAGGAGAACGACTCGTGCGCATCGGCATAATCTCTGACACCCACAGCCTTCTCGACGACGCCAGCGACATGCCGTCGCAGATCCTGGACGCCTTCCGGGGCGTCGACATGATCATCCACTGCGGCGACCTGGACACGCTGGGCGTGCTGGACTGGCTGGAGACCGTCGCGCCAGTGCTCGCCGTGCGCGGCTACCCCGACCCCGTCGAGGAGGGCGAGCGGCTCGCCGACTCGACGCGCGTGGTGGAGGCGGAGGGCCTGTCCATAGGCGTCATACACGACATCGCCTGGCCCGGCATCCGTGTGCGGCTGGAGAGCTTCTTCGAGTTCCCGGACAGGCCGTTCGAGGCGGTGATGCGCTCCAAGTGGGGCCGGCCCGTGGACGTGATAGCCTTCGGCGACACGCACGAGGAGATGGTCGCCTGGTACGAGGGCGTGCTGCTGGTCAACCCCGGCAGCCCCACCAAGCCGGGCCTGCGCCACGGCGCGGGCGAACTGGGCACGGTCGCCATCCTCGAGGTCAGGCGCGGCGTAGCCACAGTGGAGCTGGTAAAGCTGCCCGGCCGGCTCTCACCCCCATCCTGACCTTCCCCCATCGTGAGGAAGGGACTACTGGGCCTCCTCTCCCTTGATGGGAGAGGATTGAGGTGAGGGTGAGTGCATGAGGGCGTCCCCTACCCCCGCGAAATCCCAACCCCCTTGCCCTTTAGGATCACCTGGCCGTCGCTGTTGTAATACGTCGTGCCCGTCACCGTAAACACCAGCCGGTTCTTGGAGCCCTGCCGCTCGTAGATGTCCAGCAGCCGCGACTTCCTGCTCAGCTTCTCGCCCAACCTCGCCAGCCCGAGCACCTCGTAGGACTGCCCGCCGTTCAGGCCGCCCTGGGTGGGCAGACCCTCGATCTCGTGGTCGCGTTCGCCGCTCATCACGCCCGGAGGGCCGCCCCAGTAGTTAGGATTCTCCCGTATTCGGCGGGTGAGCTGGTCCGGCTCGGTGGGCGGGTGCTTGAAGCCGTCCACCGGATAGAGCGGCATGGCCATCACAGAACCCCAGCGCGTGGACTTGGCGTACTCCTCGTCCCAGTACAGCCGGTCCGGGTCCGGTATCGCCTGCGAGAACCTGCGAAGCTCCGGCAGCGACACCGAGTCCCAGCTAGTGCCCTCAGACTCCAGGCCTATCTGGCTGCGCACCTCGTCGTTAACGTACAGCGCGCCCTCCATGTTGTGGCCGGGCTCGTAGTAGTCGTCGGGTTCTTGCAACTCCTGCGGCGGCACAAACGGGTAAGAAACGTCCGGGCCGTTCTTCAGGGGAAGTGCCACCACCGCGGAGCCGGGAGATGTTTCCTGTCCGTTCTGGTTCCTCATGCCGCAGTCCAGGTCGACGATGCCGATACCGTCGATCTCGCGCATCTCGCGCACGCGCGCCCACACGGTGAACACGTCGAAGGGGTAGTGCATGGCGCGGTACTGCATCTGGAGCTTCCAGAGCCAGCCGCCTTGACCGGCCCAGTCCTTGAACACGCGGGCGATGGGGTGCTTGCGCCAGTTGCCGTTCGCCACGATGTCGTCGAGCTGGAAAACCGATGTGGCGAACTTGTAGTCGTAGTGGAACCTCTCCCAGTTCTCCTGGGCGGCGCACCAGCGCGCGATGTGGGCGTTGCTCCAGGGACCGTACTCCTGCGTCGGCACCTCCATGCCAACTTCGATGTCTTCCAGATAGACCTGGTCGGTCATGCTACCTAACCTCCGGCGCGCTCGCGCGCTCTGTTTTCCCTTCTGGCTATGATGAATGAATTTGGACCTTAATCGAGCCTGTGGACTTGTCGTAAGCGGTCTCGAAGCCGCGCTGGATATCGTCCAGCGAGTACCTGTGCGTCACCATCTGGCCCAGGTCGGCCTGGCCCCGCGCCATCATCTCGATGGCAAGCTCGTAGTCGTGCCGACCGTCCAGCACGTTGTAGCAGGACGAGAAGGCTATCGTCTGCTCCTTGAGCATGGGCGGAAGCCAGTCCACCGTGATGGGCCGGCGGAAGCCGCCTACGATGGCGATGCGCCCCTGCCGCCGCGTCACCTCGATGGACTGCACGGCGGTGGCCTCACTCTTACCGCCCACGGTCTCGATCGTCAGGTCCGCGCCGCGGCCGTCCGTGGCGTCCGCTAGCGCCTCCCAGAACGCGGGGCCGTCCGGGGGCAGCGCGTCGTCTGCGCCCAGTCGCTTGGCCATGGCGGCCTGCTGCTCGTGGCGCGCCGTGGCGAACACGCGGCCCGCGCCGAGCGCCCGCGCCGCGGCAATCGCCGTCAGCCCGATGTTGCCGGAGCCCAGCACCGCGACCGTCTCGCCACCCTTGAGGTCGCCGCGGCGGACGCCGTGCACCGACACCGCCAGCGGCTCCACCAACGCGCCCTCCTCCCAGGACAGCGCGTCGTCCAGCGGGTAGCATCCCGCGGCCCTGCGCAGGATGTACTCCGCGAATCCGCCGCCGTGGGCGTCGTCCTTATGCTGGCACTGGATGAACTGTCCCTGGCGGCAGAACCAGCAGTCTCCGCATGAGCGCCCGTGGCCGATGGTCTCGACGGCAACCCGCTCGCCGATTCGAGCAGGGTCGACACCCTCGCCCACCTCCACGATCTCTCCGGCGACCTCGTGGCCGGTGGGCAGGTCGTCCGGCTCGGTCTTGTCCGCGTTCATCAGCAGGTCCGATCCGCAGATGCCCACCGCGCGGACGCGGACGAGCGCGTCCAGCGGTCCCGGTGTGGGCTTAGGGAGTTCAGTGAGGCGCATAACGCCCTCGCCGTCGAACAGGGCGGCCTTCATCGTGGACATCTCGTCCTCCTAACTCGGCTCAAGCGGCGGCAGCACGCGCTTGATCCACTCGGTGGCGTCGTTTACCGTCCGCTGGGCGATTTCGTGGCCCATGGGGTACTCGTGGTATTCGGGCGCGTAGCCCTCCGCTTCCAGGAAGCTCACCGCCTCGCGCGCGGCGTCGATGCCTATCACCGCGTCGCGTGTGCCGTGCGCGACGAAGATGGGCTGGTCGCGCTTTTCGGGCAGCCTGCCGCGCAGGACATCGGGATCGGTCACCCTGCCGCTCAGCCCTAGTATGCCGCGGAACCTGCGCGGGTCGGGCAGCCCCACGCGGTAGCTCATCATGCAGCCCTGGGAGAACCCGCCGAGCACCAGGTTGCCCGGCTCGATGCGGTATGCTTCCATAACCTCGTCCAGCAGCGCGTCGATCAACTCCTCGGAAGCCTGCGCCTCCTCCGGTCCGCCCGCGCCGCCGGGCTGCGTCCAGGCGTAGCCCACCATGCCCGGGCCAAGCTGCACCTGCATGGGCGCGTTCGGGCAGATGTACACGTAGCCCCTGCTGTCGATGGCTGGAGTAAGACCCGCTAGGTCGCCCATGTGCGCGCCAAAGCCGTGCAGCAGCACAACCATGGGATAAATGGCGTCCGGGTCGTAGTCGTCCGGCTCAATCGCCAGGTAGGTCAGGGTGCTGCCCTGTCGTTCGAATGCGCGCACGGTGCCTAATCACCTCCAGCGGGTCTCGTGCCGTACAGAGGTTATCGCTATACGCAGCCGATGACAAGCCTGCTGTCCATTAGGAAAGCCAGGCCTTTTCATTCCCCGTCGCGGCAACCTGCCGGCGGGCGAGGGCAACGGCGTCACTTCCGCTTGTCACCACTCCCCCAACACCAACCCATTCGCGCCCACGTATCCCGAAAAAAGCGTCACTTTCCCGCGCCACCCGTTCCCATCCGTGCGCCATCCATTCTCACCCGCGTTCTACCAGTTCCCGTCCGTGCGCCATTTCTCCCCACAAATTCGAACTGCCCCTACAATCTCGCCAACCCTATTGATTCTACAGCACGCACGTGCTATTTTCTACGTAGCAGTCGCCGCGGCGCCAGTTGTGGAGTAGGGGCGGAGCCTGCCCTGAACTTGCCGAATGGGTTTGAAACCCGCCCGTTCCCCGCCCAAGATCACTGTCGCGTTCTGCGACATTTGGCGCAATGCGCGTGACGAACCTTAACAACTTGGCTCACAAGAAGTGACAATAGAATCGGACCGCCCAGCTACGGAATGGGCAGAATTGTGCAGAACTGAGCAGATTTTTCCGAGAGCCGCGCCCAAAGCCCTTCCGCTTGTCCCCTCTCCCTCGATGGGAGAGGGCTAGAGCCTGCCCCGTACTTGATGCGGGGGCGAGGGTGAAGACACGACCACAGCCGACGAATCTAAAGCCTCCATCCCGACCCTCTCTCCTGACCGGAGAGGGCAGAATGAAAAGGCTCTGGGTTGCGGGCGGCGTGCTTGCACTCCGTGACAGGCGTGGACTAGAATCGAGCCGAATCTTTGGAACAGTTTTGAAGAGGATGGAATGAGTAAACTGATCGACATGCTGGAGAGGGCGTCGTCTCCCTCGCAGACCCCGATGGGATTCGGCCCCGCCTCGCGCCGCGCCGACGAGAGACCGGCGCTCGCGGTCGTTGGCCGCGTGCTCGCTTCCGACCTGGAGGCAGATTCGGGCCTGGTGCGGACGGACGTTGAAGCGGTGCTGGTGGAGGTGCACGCGAGCGCCCGCAAGGAGTCGCTCGACGCGGCATTCGACGCCCTGGATGGCAAGCTGTGGGGCCTGAGCGTAGACGAGCGCGTAGGCTTGGAGATCGTGGAGGCCGCCAGGGAGCGAGGCTGCGATTTCGTGGCGTTGGACACTCTCGGCGCGCCCGCGTCGCTGCTGAGCGAAGAAGACCTGGGCAAGCTGGTGACGGTGGAGGGCGACCTGGACGAGCGCACCGCGGGGGCGATTCGCAGCCTCTCGTTCGACGGCGCGCTGTACCATCCGCCGGAAAGCCTGTCGCCTCTCAGCCTGGGGCGTCTGATCGCCGTCCAGCGCGCACACCGGCTGCTGGGCAACCCGTTCCTGGTCAGGGCCTACGGCGAGCTGTCGAAGCCTGACCTGAAGGAGCTTCGAGACGCGGGCATAGCGGGCATCGTGGTGGAGCTTTCCCAGTCAGATGCGATCGCCGCCATGCGGGAGAGCATTCGCAACCTGCCCAGAAGCAGGCCAAGGAAGAACCAGAGGCGAAACGTCGCGCCGCTAGTGCCCTCCGTACAGCCGGGACAAGTAGAGGCCGACGACTACGACGACGAGGAGTGACTGCGCGGCTAGCGCCCCAGCGGCAGCCTGTCGATCAGGTACTGCGGCAGGTCGTGGCCGCGCATCTTCTCCTGCGTCGCCTCGATGTCGTACTCGACCCTGTGGTGCGTCACCGTTGACGCATCGGAGTCGTACACCGCGTAGCTCGCGGTGGGATCGCCGTCGCGGGGCTGCCCGACCGAACCGGGGTTCACGATCACCTGCTCCTCGCCCAGCGCAACCGGCGAATCCAGCGGAAACTGCAAAAACTCGGCTCCCTGCGCGGCGGGCCGGCAGATGAACGGGACGTGCGAGTGGCCCACCAGGCACCAGTAGGTGTCGAAGTGGTTGAAGCTGGCAACGGCCGCCTGCACCGTCACGACGTACTCCCAGATGGGGTCGCGAGGGCTGCCGTGGACTACGGTGAACTCGTCCAGCTCGAGGCGCAGCTCCAGGCTGGCGAGGTGCTCGGCCTGCTCAGCGGACAGTTGGCCGGCTGTCCAGCGGTTGGCGGCCGCGGCGTAGGGATTGAATGCCTCCAGGCTCAGCTTGCCAATGGCGGCGAGGTCGTGGTTTCCTGCGACGGCCCGCAGGTCGTGCCGGAGCAGGAGGTCGATGCAGGGACCGGGATCCGGGCCGTAGCCGACGACGTCGCCCAGAGACCACACCTGGTCGAACCCGCCCCTGGATTGTGCGTCGCTTAGCACGCTCTCCAGCGCCTCCAGATTGCTGTGGATGTCCGAAACTATGAGCGCCCGCATTCGTTTCTCCGACTTGAGGTTGCCGCCTGTCCGAAAATATAATACTACGTTGGAGTGAGTGGTGCGGGGGCGCTCGATGGATTGTCGGCACGGAATCGGCAGATGGAGTGGCCGGGATTTTGGACGACAACGCGAAAACGACCATAGTCAGCGGCTCGCCCGAGCACACGCGGGCCATCGGCAGGGCGCTCGGCGAGAGCGCGGAGCCGGGCGACGTGTTCCTGCTCGCCGGAGAACTGGGCGCGGGCAAGACGTGCCTCACCCAGGGCGTGCTCTGGGGGCTTGGCGGCGACGAGTACGCCAGAAGCCCCACGTTCGTGCTGGTCTCGCAGTACCGGGCGCGCCTGACGCTGCACCACGTGGACCTGTACCGGCTGGACTCGTTCACCGAAGTCGACGGCCTGGAGCTGGACGAGTACCTCTACGGCGACGGGCTCTGCGTGGTGGAGTGGGCCGACAAAGCGGACGGCATGTTTCCGGATGACAGCCTCCTCATCCGGCTGGACGTTACGGGCGAGTCCACGCGCCGCATCACGTTCGAGCCGCCGCCACAGCGGGCGGAGTGGCTGGCGAACGCGCTGAGCGGGGTGAAAGTGTGGAGCTGTCAATAGACACGTCGACAACCTGCGCCGCCGTCGGGTTGTCGGACCGCGGCGAGTTCATCGCGGAGCACCGATGGCGGTCGCGGCAGAACCACTGCGTCGAGCTGGTGCCGGCTATCCGGGAGCTTATGCGGCGCTCCGGTGTGGACGTGGGCAATGTAGAGGCGGTGTTCGTCGCCAGAGGACCGGGCGGATTCAGCGCGCTGCGCGTGGGCATGAGCGCGGCCAAGGCGCTGTCCGCAGCGCTCGACGTGCCGCTGGTGGCGGTCAACACGCTGGACGTGGAGGCCGCGCCGTACCTGCCGCTGGGATCGCCGGTGGCCGCCGTGATGCCGGCGGGCCGCAATCGGCTGTACCTGGGAAGCTACGCCGTTTCCGAGGAAGACGAGCCGGCGTCATACAGCGTCATTCAGACTGACGAACTCGCGGCGCTGCTGTCCCCCGGCGTCGTGGTGTGCGGTGAGGCGGCGGAGGCGTGTGTGGATGCGTCCGAGGTCGCGGGCGCGCGGGTGGCGGCTCTGTCTCCTCCCACGCGAGGCGCGGCGTCCCTGGCGCGACTGGCATACGCGCGGCTGGAGCGCGGCTGCATCGACGACCGCGCCGCGCTACAGCCACTGTACCTGCGGAGCGCGCAGGTGGAGATGGCCCGGCGCACATGGGGCGCGGCAAGTTAGCTGCGCTCAATACTGGTAACCGATAGGAGATTACGGAATTGGAACGGACGCTCGTACTACTGAAGCCCGACGCCCTGCAGAGGGCGCTTGTGGGTGAAATCGTGTCCCGCCTGGAGCGGAAGGGGCTGCGCTTCGCGGCGATGAAGCTGATGCGCGTCAGCGAGGATCTGGCGCACAGGCACTACGGCGAGCATGAAGGCAAGCCATTCTTCGGGGATCTGGTCTCTTTCATCACGTCGGGGCCGGTTCTGGCGATGATAGTAGAAGGGGACAACGCCGTGGCCCTGGTGCGCGGCCTGATGGGCGCCACCAACCCCGCCGAGGCATCGCCGGGCACGATACGCGGCGACCTGGGGATCGCGATTGGAATGAACCTGATCCACGGGTCGGACTCGCCGGAGTCGGCCGCCCGTGAGACCGCGCTGTTCTTCGGGGAAGGCGAGGCGTTGGACTACGAGCGCGACCTGGACAGGTGGATTACAGAAGCCTGACGACCTCGACCGCCCGGGACCAGGCGCCCTCCACGTCGTAGAACTCGCGCTCCTCCGGCCCGAACAGGTGGACGATGACGTCGCCGTAGTCCTGCAGTATCCAGCCGGAGGCGGGCGCGCCCTCGCGGTGATGCAGTACCGCGCCGGATGCCTCCAGCGCGGCCTCGATGGCCTCGGATATGTCGCGTAGCTGGCGAGTAGACTCGCCGGTCAGTATGATGAAGTAGTCGGCGAAATCGCTGAGTCCCCGGATGTCCAGCATCAGGATGTCCGACGCCAGCCGGTCGGACGCGGTATCGACCGCGATGCGGGCGTAGTCGGCGGGATCCGTAAGCGCGTCTTGATTCATGCGCGGATTATAGAGTGAGACCCCGGTATGGTCAACGCGATGTTCGCGCGCCTGAGTGCGCTTTGCTACAATTGTCTATGCTCTGTGGAGACTTTCCGGCATTGCCGGACGGGGCGGAATCGAGGCTCGAATGACTGACAAGGGAAGGGTCGTCGTCGCTATGAGCGGGGGTGTGGACTCCTCCGTCGCCGCGCTGCTGCTCAAGCGGCAGGGCTTCGACGTCGTGGGCGTCACCATGCGGCTGTGGTCGGTGGAGGATCCCAACGCCCCCGCGCTGAACAAGCGCTGCTGCTCGGTGGAGGACGTGGACGACGCCCGCCGCGTGTGCCAGGTCATCGGCGCGCCGCACTACGTGATGAACTTCGAGCGCGAGTTCCAGCAGCACGTCATCGACTACTTCGTTCGCGAGTACGACCGCGGCCGCACGCCCCACCCCTGCCTGGCCTGCAACGACAGGATCAAGTTCGACTTCCTGCTGCGCCGGGCGATGTTCCTGGGCGCCGACTACGTGGCCACCGGCCACTACGCCCGCATACGGCGCGGCGAGGACGGCTACCGGCTGCTGACGGGCGCCGACGGGAGCAAAGACCAGTCCTACGTCCTGTTCACGCTCCGACAGCGTGAGTTGGAGCGGCTGCTTCTGCCGGTTGGCGAGTACCCCAAGAGCGAGGTGCGCGACCTGGCGGCGGAGGCGGGTCTGCCGGTGGCGGACAAGCCCGACAGCCAGGAGATCTGCTTCATACCGTCCGGAGATTACCGCAAGTTCGTTGGGGAGCGCACCAAGCCGAGGGCGGGCGAGATGGTGTCCACCTCTGGTGAGGTGCTCGGCGAGCATCCCGGAATCCAGTTCTTCACCATCGGCCAGCGCAGGCGGCTGGGACTCCAGGGCAACACCGGCGCGCCGATGTACGTCGTGGAGATAGACACCGACTCGAACCGCGTGGTGCTTGGCCGAGAGGACGACCTGCTGAGGCGGTCGTTCTGGGCGTCCAGGGTCAATTTTACGGCTGGTGAGACTCCCTCCGGCCCCCTCGCCGTCGATGCCAAAATACGCTACAAGTCGGGGCGGGCCGCCGCGTCCATCGTGCCCCACGGTGACTGGGCAGAAATCTGTTTCGACACGCCCCAGCGGGCGGTCACTCCCGGGCAGGCGGTGGTATTCTACCGCGGCGACGAGGTGCTGGGCGGCGGCATAATCGAGCTGGAGCCGCCGAGCGTTGCCGCGTGACCTCGGCCCGCGCCAGGCCGCCAGGCAGCAGAAGCCGACGCTTGCGCACGAGCAACGGCTGCGAGAGCAGGGCATCTGGCCCGTCGCCGGGCTGGACGAGGCCGGACGCGGCTCCATAGCCGGACCGGTCACCGCCGGGGTAGTGGTGCTTCCTCCGGACGTGCCGGACTGCCAGGACGCCCCGATACGCGACAGCAAGCGGCTCACACCCGCTCAGCGGGAGCGGGCGCTGCGGCACATCGAGTCCATCGCGCTCGCGGTGGGCGTCGGCCACTGCTCCGCACCTGAAATCGACGAGATGGGCATCGCGCCCGCGACGCGCGTCGCCATGAAGCGGGCGCTGGAGGCGCTCTCGCTGGAGCCGTCGTATCTGCTGCTGGACGCCTTCCCCCTGCCCGGGGTCGCCACGCCCCAGCTCGCCATAGTGCGCGGCGACGCGACCTGCATGTCCATCGCCGCCGCGTCCATTGTCGCCAAGGTTGCGCGGGATCGGCACATGGCCGAGCAGGACGAGCGGATTCCGGGCTACGGGTTCGCCCGCCACAAGGGCTACGGCACCGCCGAGCACATTCGGAACCTGGAGCGGCTGGGGCCTAGCTCCATACACCGGCGCACCTTCGCGCCCCTGAAGCTCACTCTGGCGCTCAGCCAGGAGACGCCCAGGCAGGGGCTTGGGAAAACCGGCGAGGAACTGGCGCGCCGGCGACTGGTGGAGGACGGGCGCGCCGTCCTGGCCGCCAACTTCCGCACACGCAGCGGGGAGATCGACCTCGTTACCGAGAAGGACGGCGTGGTGGCGTTCGTCGAAGTCCGTGCGAAGCGCGGGACGGCGTTCGGCACGCCGGAGGAATCGCTCACAAGGCGCAAGCTGGCCCGTATGGTGAGGTGCGCCCACGAGTTTCTGGCCGAGCGGCGCTGGCAGAACCGCCCCTGGCGCATCGACGTGGTGGCCGTAGAGATGGACAGGTCGGGCAGGCTGCGGCGCGTCGAAGTGCTCGAGAACGCCGTGGAGGGATGACTGTGCAGCCCGGGCGGCCCTCGCTCAGGCGAGCCAGAACACCGCCGCGCTGGCCGCCGCGTACAGGCCGATAAGCCCGGCGCCCTCGTAGGTGATGAAGCGGGTGGGCCTGCCGCGGGGCCGCAGCGTTATCGCGGTGATCACCAGCGCCGTCATGAACATGGCGAACACGGCGGTGATGACGTGTATGTCGGACGCGACCGCCCAGATCGCCCCGTCCACAAATGCGACGTCGTCCAAGAACAGCACGAACCCCATGTTGAAGACGTTGCTGCCGAGTATGTTGCCGATTGCCAGCTCCGGCGCGCCCAATCGCACCGCCGCGAACGACGCGGCCAACTCCGGCAGCGACGTGCTGAACGCCAGGAACTGCGTGCCTACGAAGCTCGCCTCCCAGCCCATCGCCTCGGTGATGCCCTCGCCGCTATGGGCCAGCCACACCGCCGCGCCGACCACCAGCGCCGCTGAGACGAGGTAGCGTATGAAAGCCCCGGCAAGGCTTCCCCCCTCGTACTCCTCGCCTGCCTCGGCCTCTCCCTCGGTCTGACCCTCGGCCTGTCCGGAGCGGTAGATGAGAAGCATAGCGAGGAGGAACATCGCAAACAGGGCTGCGCTGAGCGGGCCTACGTGCCAGCCGCTCATGGCAGTGGTGGCGCCGTGCACAAGCAGCGCCAGGGCGGCGATGCCGATCACGGCGATGCCGAGCGCGCCCACGACGGCGGGAGTGTAGCCCACCCTGGTCAGCAGGGGACCGTCCCTCCAGTAGAGGTCGAGCAGCCCGATAATCAGCAGGTTGAAGAGGTTGCTGCCGAAGGCGTCGCCAAGGGCGAGGTCCGGCTCGTCGAGCCAGGCGATAGAGCTGACGCCGGTACCGAGCTCGGGGAGGGAGGTTGCCGTCGCCAGCAGCACCACCCCGATGAAGGAGCGCCCCAGACCGGTCTTGAAGGCGATGACGTCGGCGGACTTGGCGAGAAACCAGGACGCGCCCAGAATGATCGCCGCGGAGGCCGCGAGCTGCAGCCATAGCAGGGTTGTTTCCAAACAGTCCTCTGTTGCCGCGGTTCAGGCGGCTGGGTGATCTGAGGGTGTGGGCGCGGCGTAAGACTACCCGCTGCCGCGGTTGCTGTGGAGCAACTCGGGACGGTCACGCCACTTGTCGAGGAAGCGGCGGTAGTTCTTGCGGCTCAGCTCGTCCCTCTCGCCCTCGGGCAACTCGCTCCAGACCCGGTGCTCATGCTGGGCAACGGGCAGAGTGGGATCTGCGACGATGCGGTAGCCTCGGTCCTTGAAGTGGAAACTGTAATCGATGTCGAGGTTCCGGTAGAACCGGAAGCTCTCGCGCATCAGCCCCACACCCGCGAGGCTCTCGCGCCGGAATGCGAAGCAGTACGCCTGCATGGCATCCATGTCGCCGGACTCGCCCTCTCCGTCGTGGAAGTGGTGCAGGTCGTTGGTGCGCAGCCCGAATGGGCCGGCAACGCCCACGCTCTCGTCCTGCAGCATTGCATCGAGCGGGCCGAACAGGTCGCCGACCACCTCTGTGCTGGTGTCGAGCAGCACTACGAGCTTGCCGCGGCACTGCTTCAGCACGATGTTCTTGGCGGCGCCTTCTCCTAGTACATGGTCCGTGTGAATCACGCGAATCCTGGTGTCGCCTGCCGACGCCTCCTCCAGCCAGTCCGCCGCCCCGTCGACGGAGCCGTTGTCCACGACAACCAGCTCGACGGAGCGGCCGTCGGCCCACCTGAGCGTGGAGAGTACGCATCGCTTCACGTCTTCGACGTAGTTGCAGGCGACGATTCCAATGCTGACGTCCGCGGCGTCCGGCTCGTCGAGCAGGGAAGGCACCTCGGCGGAGGACGAGTAGCTGTGCCAGCCCTCCTGGCGCTTTTCCCAGGCGGTCTTGGGCCGCACACGGGACCCAGTCGCCGTGTCTTCCACCACGTAGCCCTCTCCGGATAGGGTGCCGCGGATGGCGTCCGCGCTGCCGTATTCGCCGGCGGAACGCATCTGCGAGCGATCTTTCACACGCGTCTCCACGTCGTCGGGCACAGCGTAGGCTGCGGCGGGCTGTTCCAGTTCGAGCCCGAGCACCTCGTCGAACGCGCGGACGGCGCGCAGCTTCAGCGCGGCGGGGGCGTCGGATCGCGCCAACTCCCAGGTCAGGGCCAGCGCCGCGGGCATGTTCAGGTCATCATTCACCAGACGCATGAAGCGGTCGCGCCATTCGAGGAGCGCGGCCTCGTCGAAGTCGGCTTCTCCGGACGCGCCGCTCCACTCCCGCACCCTGTTGCGGAGCCTGTGGAGGCCGCGCTGGGCGGCCTTGAGCGCGGTGAAGGTGAAGTTGAGCCTGGTGCGATACCTGGCGGTGAGGCACAGGTAGCGGAACGCGAGGGGGTCGATGTCCTGGCTCTCGATGTCCGAGAGGATGAACGAGTTTCCGGCCGACTTGGCCATCTTGACACCGTCGGCGAGCAGGTGCTGGCCGTGTGTCCACACGCTGACCACCGTTTCGCCGGTGAAGCCCTCGCTCTGGGCGATTTCGCCCTCGTGGTGCGGAAAGATGTTGTCCACGCCGCCGGTGTGCAGATCGAACCGGCGGCCCAGGTACTTGACGGACATCGCGGAGCACTCGATGTGCCAGCCCGGAAAGCCCTCGCCCCAGCGACTGGGCCACTTCAGGTCGCGGCCCGGTTCCGCCAGCTTCCACAGCGTGAAGTCTCGCGGGTCCTTCTTCAGCGGGTCTGCCTCGACGCGCACCGCCTCCAGCAGCTCGGCGTCCTGGATGTTGCCGGAAAGCCTGCCGTAGTCCGCGAAAGAGTCCACGTCGTAGTAAACGTTGCCCTCCACCTCGTAGGCGTGGCCTGCCTCCACCAGTCCGTCCACTATCTCGAGCATCTCGGTCACGTGGTCGGTGGCCTTCGGGAAGTGCTTCGCCGGGATGATGTTGACCTTGCGCTCGTCGGCGAAGAAGCGGTCCGTGTAAAACTGGGCGATCTCGGCGGGCGTCTTGCCCTCGGCGATGGCGGCGGCGATCACCTTGTCCTCGCCCTGCTCCAGCACCTCCTGGCGCATGTGGCCCACGTCGGTGATGTTCTTTACGTGGGTAACCTCGAGGCCCTGGGATTCGAGAGCGCGGCGGATCCAGTCGGCCATCAGGTAGGAGCGCAGATTGCCGATGTGGGCGTCGCGGTAGACGGTGGGGCCGCAGGTGTACATCTTTACCCTGCCTGGCTCAAGCGGGCAAAGCTCCTCCACTCGTCTCGTGAGGGTGTTGTATAGCCTAAGCAATTGTCGCCACTGTCCCTGAGATTCGCAGCAATTATACGACCGGCCGTCCATCGTGTCTAATGCGGGGCCGCGTCGTTAGGCGAGCGCTGCGGGCCGCCCGTACCCAATTGTACTGCTAAGTACCGGTCGGGGACTACGGAACACGGGCGCTCATGCGGGCGAAATGCTATACAATGATGCGTGGCGGGTGGCTTGCGCCGCGTCTTCGTCCGCAGACTGTCACAACCACGACCTCAACCCGCGTAGAAGTTCCCCGCCGGTGTGCGTTATGGTAGACATCAGGCAGCTATTCAATCTACAAGAACTCGACTGGGAGATCGCCTCCAGGGCCAAAACGCTGGAGGAGACCAGGTTTCGACTGAACGACGTGTCCGCCATCGAGGCGATGCGGCGCCGGCAGGCCCTGATCGGCAGCCAACTGGACGAAGCCCGCACCGAGAGGCGAAAGCGCGAGACGGCAGTGAGCGGATTGGAGCAGCGGCTGGAGAATCTGGATCGCAGGTTGTACGGTGGCTTCGTCACCAACCCCCGCGAACTTGAGGCCAGCGAGGAGGAGCGGGCCTTTCTGCAACAGCAGAGGTCGGAGGAGGAAGACGGCCTGCTCGAGGCACTGGTGCTCTCCGAGGAGTTGGAGGAGGGGCTGTCGGCGGCGGGCGAGCGCGTAGCTGCGATGGAGTCGGCCCGCGACGCGGAGCGGCCCGGTCTGCTGGAACGCGAGAGCCGGCTCGCAGCCGAGCTCGAGGAACTGCGCCGGGCGCGCGAAGAGGCTGCGCCGCAACTGCCGGCGGGCGCACTTTCAACTTACGAGTCGCTGCTGAGAAGCAAGAACGGCCACGCGGTCGCGCGGGTCGAGCGGTCGGTGTGCCAGGGCTGCCGGATGACGCTGCCGTCGTTGGAGGTGCAGCGGGCCAAGTCTCCCACGCGAGTTGCTCTGTGCAGCAACTGTGGCAGAATCCTGTACGTGGTGTGATCCGAGCATGAGAGCTATCGGCTATTTTCGTCCCAAAGAGGGGCCAAAGTACGTGGAGGCCTTCGAGGAGGCCTTCCTGGACTACTGCGACCGTAACGGTCACCAGCCGGTGGAGACATTCTACGACTACATCGATGGGGGCGGCGGCCGGCTGCCCAACTATCGGGCGATGGTCGAGTTCATGCGCGAGAACACCGGCGGCTACCTCGTGGTGGTGCCGGACGCCACGCACTTGGGAGGCGAACTGGAAGCCGTGGCGCGCGCCGTCGTCGAGTTGGAAGCGCTGGGCGGCAAGGTGACGTGCGACGACGACGATATGCCCGATCCACTGCAGAACAGCTTCCTGACACTGGACGTGAAGGGCGTTTCGCGCACGCGGAGCACTCGCATCCAGACGTCCATGCGCCGCCGCGCCATGCAGGGCCTGGGGCTGGGAAAGCCGCCCTACGGCTACCGCATCGGCTCGAAGGGAACGCTGGAGGTGGTGCCGGAAGAGGTCCCGGTGGTGGAGCTGATCTTCCGCCTGCGCACGAAAGAAGAGCTGGGAGTCCGGCTCATCGCGCGCCACCTGAACGAGCGGGGCATACCCACGCGGCGCGGCGGTAAGTGGAACATGGTCACCATCCGCGACATTCTGCGAAACTCTACCTACATCGGCACCTACCGCAGGTTCGACATGAGCGTCCCGAACAGTCACGAGGCCATAATTCCGGGAGAGGTCTTCCGTGCGGCGCAGGAGGTCACGAGGGCGCGCCGACCGGTGGGACGCGTAGTCAACGCCCAGCCGTTTCTGCTGTCGGGCTTGGTGGTCTGCGGCTACTGCGACAATAAGATGATGGGCGTGACCCGCCGCCAGAGTTGGAAGCGCAAGGACGGGCGCCGGGCACGCGGAGTCTATCGCTACTACCAATGCCAGACCCGAAACAACCAGAGCCTTTGCGGCTACCACACCTGGCGCGCCTCCAGGCTGGAGGGGACGGCGATGGGGCAGCTCAAGCAGGCCCTACGCTCCAGGGAATTGGAAGCGCGGTTGGACCCGGAGGCGGCCAAAAGCCGGCAGGAACAGGCCAAAGCCGAGTGGGAAACCCGCGTGCGGAATGCCGAAAGGCGCTTTGTGCAGAGCATGAGGCAGGCGGCCAGAGGCAAGCTCACCACCGAGCGGCTGGGCGAATACCTCGATGACCTGGACAGCGTGAGGACCGCCGCGAAGAACGCGGATCGGCCCCTGGACGTCGACAAGACGCTGGCAAACTGGGATTCGCTGGATCTGGGCGACCAGCAGCGCTTCCTGAACGAGCACGTGGCCCGCATAGTCGTCAAGGACGACTCCGTGGAGGTGGCGGTCTAGTCCGCCGTGGGAACCTGTATCAGCCTAGCCGGTTCTCCACAAAGAGGGGCGTCCCTTGTGGGTACCCCGGCCATGATGACCAATACGGGCAGCCACAAGCGTTCGCCCCTGCTTAAGTTTGGCCGTCCTGACTAACACGGGTTCGTCATCCCAACCCCCTATTGACCCAACCCGTACATCCGTGCTACGCTCCTTCCATCACGCACCTACACAACCAAATCGCAACCCTCGACCGCCCCCTGCCGGGTGTCCCATTCATGCCCTACCCTGTGGCGTTTCCGCACCAAATGCCGCCTGACGCGGGACACACGACGCCCGTGACAACCCAGACTGTGGCGCGCCCAGCTACGCAATGCATCGAAATGCATCAGTTTGCAACGCTTTCTGCTAAGGCGCGACACGGAATGACCCCGAATGACCCACATTCCGCCAAGTTCCCGGCCCTGTCGCGCCGCCATCGCGTGACCGCCAATCGCGAGCCTTTAACAATTCAATATGTAAGCCATCCAAAACGTGCTACAATTCCTGTGTCGAGGTGGCCGGGCGGCCGCCCTGGTCGCGCCCACGGGCGCGGGCGAGGGAGGAAAGTCCGAGCTCCACAGGGTAAGGATGCCCGCTAACGGCGGGGCGGGGCGACTCGACGGAAAGCGCCACAGAAACATGCCGCCGCCTTCGCAACGAGGGCGGTAAGGGTGAAAAGGTGAGGTAAGAGCTCACCGCCTTGGCGGTAACGTCAAGGGCTAGGCAAGCCCCATCCGGAGCAAGGCCAAATAGGGGGAACACTGGCTTACCCGGCCATTCTCCGGGTTGGCCGCACGACCCAACCGGCAACGATTGGGCTAGATAGATGGCTGCCGTCCCGGTGTTCCGGGATACAGAACTCGGCTTACAGGCCGCCTCGACCAAGCCACATCCCAGGACTCTATGCGAGCGCAGCAGACCGGCTCCAAGCAATTCGTCCCACCCGAACCGGAGTTCGCGCCCCTCACCCTGGAGGGCATGGCTCCGCTGGGAGACTGCCACGCGCGATTCGAAGAACAGACCATCAGCGTGTTCGGCGGGCTACCCGGCGAGCGCGTGGTCGCCAGGATCGTGCGATACCGGCGCCGCCGCCGCAGGTTCATCTCGGGCATCGTCGAGCGCGTGCTGTCGCCGTCTCCGCACAGGGTGGCGCCGCCGTGTCCGATCTTCGGGCCGTGCAGCGGCTGCCAGTGGCAACACGTGAGCTACGACCACCAGCTCACGCTCAAGCGCGAGGCCGTCGAGAATGAGATCAGGCGCTATTCGGAGCTGGACGGCGTCTCCGTGGCCCCCACGATTCCAAGTCCACAGCCGTTCAACTATCGCAACCACGCCCGATTCACGGTTCGTCGCGGCGGTTCGCTGGGGTTCTCGAACCGCATCACACGCAGATTCGTCCCCGTCGATGAGTGCATGCTGATGGCGCCCGGCGTCAACTACGCGCTCGCCGAACTTCAGGGCAAGTGCGCGGAGACCACGCAGCTCTCGGTACGCTACGGCATCAACACCGGGGACTACCTCGTGCAGCCGACGTTGCAAAACCCCGACATCGACCTGTCGTCCGGCCAGACTCACTACTTGGAGGAACTGCTTGGACACCGGTTCCGCGTCGCCTCCCCGTCTTTCTTCCAGGTCAACACGCGCCAGGCGGAGCGGATGGCCGAGTTGGTACGCGACAGGCTCGAGCTCACCGGCACGGAGACGCTGCTGGACGCCTACGCGGGCGTCGGCACGTTCGCGGTGCTGCTGGCGGGCGACGCGGGCAGGGTAATCGCGGTGGAGGAATCTTCCGCGGCCGTGCGTGACGCGGCGCTGAACGCGGAGAGCGTGAGCAACGTGGAGTTCGTCGAGGCGAAGACCGAGCACGCGCTCGAGACCCTGGTCACGCCCGTGGACGCCGTGATCCTCGATCCGCCGCGCTCGGGTTGCGACCACCGCGTCCTCGCAGCCCTGGCGCGCCTCTCCCCCCGGCGGGTCGTGTACGTGTCGTGCGACCCCTCGACGTTGGCTCGGGACCTCGCGATCCTGGCGGGCGGCGGCATGTCCGTGCTCCGAGTCGAGCCGCTGGACATGTTCCCCCAGACGTACCACGTGGAGACCGTCGCGACGCTGGACGGGCGCGCTGTCTGCGCTTAGACGCGCGGTGCGTCCTCGCTTCACTCGTTGGACTGGACCCAGAGCAATCCATTAGAATGGGCGCGCGGCCAGCGCCTTATGCGCCATACTTCGGCCGTAAGGAAACGCACGCGAATGACCTCCTACTCGCTGACCGATCGGGCAGCTCCGCGGATCCCCCGCGTTGTGCTGGCTTCCTCCTCTCCGCGCAGGCGAGAGCTGGTGTCCGAGCTAAGTTTGGACGTGGATACGCTGAGTCCGAACGGCTACGAGGGCCCGCCCTTCCCGGGTGAGGCGCCCGACGACTACACGCTACGCATGGCCGCCGACAAGGCGGAGCAGGGCGTGGCGCTCCGACCGGGCGCGGCCGTCATAGGCGCGGACACGTGCGTCGTGTTCCGGGGCGACATCCTGGGCAAGCCGGCGGACGCTGACGAGGCGGTTGCTACGCTCAGGCGGCTGCGAGGCGAGGAACACTCGGTGGTGACCGGGCTGTGCGTGCGAACCGCTGGACCCGCCGGAACTGCGGACTCGGACTCGCTGAGCATGGCGGTCCGGCGCACGCGCGTATGGATGCGAGACTACTCCGACGATGAGATCGACGCCTACGTAGCCTCGGGCAGCCCGTTCGACAAGGCGGGCAGCTACGCGATCCAGGACACGGACTTCGATCCGGTCGATAGGATACAGGGCTGCTACTTCAACGTGGTGGGCTTCCCGCTGTGCGCGCTGGTCGAGACCCTCGCCGCCCAGCGCGTCCACGCGGAGCTGAGGTGCCCGCAGCGCGTCGGTGAACTGTGCGGCGAGTGCGAGCTTGCGGGAGGCGGCGCGTGAACTTCCTGGGGATGGGTACGCCCGAAATCCTGGTCGTCCTGCTGCTCGCCTTTCTGCTGTTGGGTCCGGAGCGGATGATCAACGCGGCAAAGTTGCTTGGCAAGTACGCCGGCGAAATGCGTCGGATGGCGTCCGAGATTCCCGACATCACGCTCGAGGGCGACGAACCCGGCAGCGGAGAGCGGCCAATCGTGCACAGGGGCGGCGGCCCCAACCCGAGCGTCCGCCCGCGCAACGATGAGACTGAGCGAGACAAGAAACCGGACGATGGCGGCGAGGAGGCAGTGCCGAAAGACGACGGACCGGTGGCCTTCCGCCCCGGCAAGCCATCCAGGCCGGCTCAGGACGCGCCCGAGTCGTCGAGGGCCCAGGACGCGCCCGAGTCGTCGAGGGCCCAGGACACGCCATGAGCGAGTCGAGGGTCCCTTTCGGAGAGCACGTGGCCGAGCTGCGCAAGCGGCTAACTAGGGCTGTAATCGCGGTCATCCTGTGCACCGCCGTCGCGTTCGTGTTTCACGAGCAGATTCTGGTGCTGCTGATGCAACCCGCCCAGGGCTTCGCCGAGATTCCCAACGGCAAGCCAGTGTTCATCAATTTGACTGAGTTCATCAGCACCGCCATGAAGGCGTCGCTGGTGGTAGGCCTGTGCGTCTCGTTGCCGTTCGTGCTCTACCAGATGGTCATGTTCATCGCGCCCGGCCTGACTCCGTCCGAGAGGCGGTACCTGTACGCGCTGGTGCCGGTGTCGGTGGGAGCGTTCCTGCTCGGAGCGTTCTTCGGATACCGCGTGCTATTCCCGCCTGCGATAAAGTTCCTGCTCGGATTCGGCAGCGGCGTCGCCACCCCGATGATAACCATCGGGAGCTACGTGGGCCTCATGCTCACGCTGCTGTTGTGGATGGGCGTGGTGTTCGAGATGCCGGTGGTGCTGTTCTTCCTATCCAGGTTGGGAATCGTTACTCCGCGGTTTCTCGCGCGGCAGCGCCGGTGGGCCATCGTGCTGGCGTTCGTGCTGGGCGCCGTAATCACGCCGACGTTCGACCCAATAAACCAGGCGTTGGTGGCGCTGCCCATAATCGCGCTGTACGAAGTCAGTATCTGGCTGTCTAAGCTTGCCCGGCGCGGGCGCGAGAGCGGGTCCTCGAAGCTGGGGCTGGCAGACAACGACGCGGGAACGTAGAGGCGCTGAGTTGGTGACAACAAAACGCCCCAGAGCAATCCGGGGCGTTTAACTTTCGTTGAAAGTTCGCTTGAGCGTTATGCTGAGCCGTTCTGCTTTCCGCTGGTCACCGCCTCGCTCTGCGTTGTCGAGCTGGTGTCGGCATCCGCCGACTGCGAGGAGCGGAACTCGCGTATCGCCTTGCCAATCGCGCCGCCTATCTCCGGAAGACGGCCCACACCAAAGATGACCATCACGATAACCAGGATTATTATGAGCTCCAGCGGCCCCAGTCGAAATGGCATCACGCCCCCTTTCCAGTTGCTACAGCCCGATACCTGGCTTATGGTAGCGCCGTGCAACGCGCGGCGTCAAGTCTCTCACGGGATTTGTGGATCACCACACTAGTAGCGACTTGCCCAGCCGTAACGTGGGCGCGATGGGTTACGCGCGGGGCAGTCGATGGCGTGGACTGGGGTGGGTAAGCACGCTGGTGTTGTAGAGGTTGTCCGGCATCTGGCCGAGCAGCACGCTCGCGACTTCACCCGCGCCGCGCTCTTCCAGTTCCAGCACCGCCTCCTGGGAGAAGAACGCGATGTGAGGCGTCACTATCACGTTGTCCAGCTCGAAAAGGGGATGATGCTGAGGCGGCGGCGTCTGCGCGGCCACGTCGAGCCCGGCGCCCGCTATCTGCCCGGCGACCAACGCGTCATGCAGCGCGTTCTCGTCTATCACCGCGCCCCTCGCGGTGTTGATGATCACCGCGCTCGGCTTCATCGACGCGAGCTCGCTCGCTCCGATCATCCCCTCGGTCTGCGTCGTTAGCGGCGTGTGGATGGAAACGTAGTCGCTCTGCTCCAGGAGTTCCGGCAGCGAGGCCAGCCGTGCGCCGTGGACAGTGGCTTCGTCCTCGGTCAGGCTGGGACTGTACGCCAGCACCTCCATACCGAACGCTCGCGCCTTTGCGCACGTAGAGCGGCCGATGCGACCGAACCCCACTATACCGAGCTTTTTCCCGCGCAGGCGGGGCATGGGCATGCCCAGCTTCAGACTCTCCCAGCCCTCGGACTTGACGGCGTGATTGAACAATGTGATGCGCCGGTTCCACGCCAGCAGCAGCGCCATTGCGTGGGACGAAACCTCGTCCACGCAGTAGTCGGGCACGTATGTCACGGCGATGCCGAGCTCGGTGGCGACGTCTACCGCGATGTTGTCCACGCCTACGCCGAACCTGCCGACCACCTGCAGATTCTCGGCTTCGCGCACCACTCGCTCCGTCACCAGCGCGAAGCAGGTGAGGATGCCGTGCACGTCCCTGGCGAGTTCCGTCAGCGTCTCCTCGCTGCCGTCGGGCGAGACCACGATATCCGCGTCGGCGCGGGCGAGCACGGCTCTCTCCGGCTCGACGGAGGGCCACACGTGGTCGGTGATGAGGACTTTGTACTTCATTCGTCTCGATTCGCCGCGCCGCGGTCCCAAGAAAGGCGCGGCTAGGGATTGTGCACCTATGTTACTACCCGCTTGGGGCGCATGCAAAAGGGAGCCGCGGACTCGGTGGGCTAGGGGAGTGCCATCGGCTTGAACATACACCCCTCGACGAAGATGTCGAAGAAGTCGGGCGTGGTCTCCAGTTCCACGTGCTCGACGGTCAGGGCCAGGCGCTCCATCTCGCGCCGCTTTGGACCGGAGAGCAGCATGATGGTCGCGCCCTCCAGTGCCGCGTTGCCCACCTTGGCTACCCTGTCCGACGGCAAGTCCGCAATGAATCCGATGGCGGCAGCGTTCCCGACGTTCACGTAGTTGGCGAACCCGCCCGCCAGGTACAGCCGCGAGACCGATGCCACCGGCTCGCCGTACTCCCTGAGTACGATGAACTGCCCGGCGTAGTTGGCGGACTTGGCCTGCGCCAGCGCGCTCACGTCCGCGCGCGAGACGGCGATTCCGGCCTGTTCGTCGATAACGAACTCGTCTGCGCCCTCCGCGAAGGCGCCGAGGTGGTTCATCCGGCCCGTGCGTCTCAGCTCGGCCAGCGTGTCCACCAGGCCGGAGCCGCAGATTCCCTGTGGCTGCACCCCACCGATGGTGGAATAGCGCATCTCGGGCCCTCTCAGCGACACGGACTCGATAGCGCCGTCGTAGCCGGGCATACCGTATGTGACCTGCCCACCCTCGAACGCCGGTCCCGCGGGACAAGACGCCGCGAGCAGCCTGTGGCGGTTGCCGACCACCACCTCCGTGTTTGTGCCCACGTCCACCAGCATCGCCAGTCCCTCTTCCTCGTCCATGCCCACCGCCAGCATGTCCGCCGCCACGTCCGCGCCCACGTGACAGCCGATCAAGGGGCCGCCGTAGACGTTGGCCTCCGGGTGCACGCGCAGACCCATTCGACCGGCCTTTGCGTTAAGCGCGGTTCCGGAGCGACTGCCCGCTTCGAGCTCAAGCTCTACCACGGACTTATAGGGCCTCTCCCCGATGCTCTGGACGTCCAGGCCGAAGAAGATGTCGCGCATGGTGGAGTTGCCCACCACGACCACCTCGTAGATCCGCCGACGGTGGAACCCGAGCCGCCGCGCCATGTCGCCAATCTCGAAGTTGATGGCCGACAGCAGCACCTGCCGAAGTTCGCCCCTATGCGGTCCGCCGTCGTAGGAGATGCGGTGCATCACGTCGCTGCCACCGAAGCGCTGCGGGTTCTCGAACGAGGCGGTGTGCAGCACCTCGCCACTCTCCAGGTCGGCCAGATTCATCGCGACGGTGGTGGTGCCGGCGTCGATGGCGAGCCCGTAGACGTCCCCTCGATAGGCGTCCATACGGCCACCATCGAAGTACACGCCGTCGCCGCTGCGGTGCGTAGGTGGGTCCGGGTCGAACTCGCGGCGCACCCCGGCCGTGAGGATGCGCGGCTGGCGGCGCAGAAGCGCGAATTCGACCTCGGCGTTCGTGTCGACGATCGCGGCCTGGCACGCCAGGCGATAACTGTTGCGCAGAAACGCCTCCGCCGGTGTGTGGGGTGTCAGCGCGTCCATGCCGCGCCTCACCTCCACGATGCACTCGTGGCACTCGCCGTTCCTGCCACACGACGTAGGAACGCGAACTCGTAGAGTGTCGGCGTAGTCGAAGATAGTCTTGCCGGCGACGGACTCTAGCCGCGCCGCGCCGTGTAGGATTGGACTCATGGCTGGCGACGCCGGGTGCCTACGGCGAGGGGCCGTCCATCATCCAGGCGCTGCGGTAGTCCAGGTCGTCGCTGCCAACGCACAGCGGCAGGCTGCCGGGCGGCCCCTCGCGGCGCTGGTTGCGGCATCCGAACGCGGCGGTGCAGTGGTCCTGGACGTTCTTGTAGGGACAGCGGCGTTTGGACACCTCGCTGACGGTCTCCGACATCTCCTTGAAGATGCCATACAGCCGGGCCATGCTCGCCCGGTAGCGCTCCCTGTCCACCGGCTGCGACACAGCGGCACGCTCCTAGTCTGTGGCGCCCACAGGCTCGCGGCTCGGGGCGTAATCCTCGAGGCCGAGGAGCCTCCTTGCGAGGTCCACGCAGTCGATCGCGTCCTTGCCGTAGCCATCCGCTCCCATGTCGTCCGCGAACTCCTGCGAAACCGGCGCGCCGCCCACCATTATCTTCACGAACTCTCGCAGCCCGGCCTCCTCGAACGCCTCGATAGTCCTGCCCATGTTGGGCATGGTCGTCGTGAGTAGCGCCGACATGCCCAGAAGCTGGGCATCGTGCTCAATCACGGCGTCCATAAACTCGTCCGGCGCGGAGTCCACCCCTAGGTCCTCCACGGTGAATCCGGCCCCGCGCAGCATCATAATGCACAGGTTCTTGCCTATGTCGTGAAGGTCGCCTTTCACCGTGCCCATGACCACAGTGGCCAACGGCTCGATGCCGGACGCCGACAGGATAGGCTCGACGTGGGCCATACCGGCTTTCATCGCGCGCGCCGCGACCAGCACTTCCGGCACGAAGATCACGTTGTCCCGAAATTTGACGCCGACTATGCTCATGCCGGCGATCAGCCCGTCGTCGAGGATGGTGTTCGCGGAAAAGCCGTCTTCCAGCGCCTGCCTCGTCAGCCGGTCGACCTCGTGGTGGTTGCCCGCGATGAGGTTGTAGCTGATGTCCTGCATCAGCGGGTCAGCATCGTCCCACTGAGCGCGGATGTGGTTATGTTCGACGGGCCTGGTAACGTAGCCTAGCTCGCGCTCCAGCCCGGCGTGAACGACTGGCATGTGTGATGCACTCCCGTGAATGGCCCCGGCGGGGCTGCGGCGATTCTAGCACGGGGCGGGTAGAGACGCTAGTGATGGGCGCCCAGCGCGGGGCCTTTCCATTCTCCTCCCCCATCTCGGTCAGGGGAGAGGGTTAGGATGGGGGGCCTTATCAGGTTCCCCGGCTGCGCTCGGAATGAGAACATCAGGGTCTCTGGGCGCGGCTCTCCGAAAAATCTGCTCAATTCTGCTACATTCTGCACATTCCGTAGCTGGGCGGCCCGATGTTCTTGTCACTTCTTGTGAGCCAAGTTGTTAAGGTTCGTCACGAGCATTGCGCAGAATGTCACAGAACGCGACCCGTTCGGCAAGCTCAGGGCAGGCTCCGTTCGGCCGAGGGCGGGCGGGTTTCAAACTTGCCCCCACTCCACAACCGGCGGCCGCAGTGCCTATGCTGTAGAAAATAGCACGTGTGTGCTGTAGAATCAAGAGGGTTGGCGAAATTGCCGGATGGGGGCGAATTTGTGGGGAGAAATTGCGCACGAATGGGAACTGGTAGAACGTGGGTGAGAATGGCTGGAGCACGGATGGGAACGGGTGGCGCGGGAAAGTGACGCTTTTTTCGGGGTACGTGGGCGCGAATGAGTTGGAGTTGGGGGAGAGGGGACAAGCGGAAGGGACGCGGTTACCCTCACCCGCCGGCAGCTTGCCGCGACGGAGAATGAAAAGGCCCTGTGCCCAGCCCAGCGCCGCACCAGCATGGCCGCGTTAATGCGACTCGTGCCACTCCCGGACGCTCTGGGGTATGGCGATGAGATTCTCCAGCCGCGTCGCCAGCGGGACGGCGCACTCCGGGGCGATCATCTGGACTCCCGCGTCCAGGCACGCGAACACCTCTTCCCGCACCTCGGCGGGGCCCCGCGCGTACAGCGTATCGGGGTTGTTGATGTTGCCCACCAGCCCTATGCGGCCTCCCGCTACGTCCATCGCCTGCTGGGGGTCGTTCTTCGAATCGAAGTGGAAGCTGGCCATCCCCGATTGGGCGATGTAGTCCAGCCTGTCCAGCGTGTTGCCGCATATGTGCAGGATGAGCGGGACGCGGAGCCGTTCGGCCATCTCCTGGTGTATATCGAGCAGGAAGCGGCGGTAGTACTCGCCGCTCACAAGGTCGCCGGTCGCGTGGTCGGGGAATGTCAGCGCGTCGGTCCCCGCGGCTATCTGCGCCTCGCCGAACAGCACCGATATCTCCTTCAGCTTGTGCAGGCACCGCAGCACCATGTCGGGGTCGTCCACCGTCATCAACAGAAAGCTCTCGACGCCGAACACGTGGTAGGCGAGCGTCCACGGCCCCATCGTCTTGCCGATGATGGCGGCCTCGCGGCCATACTCGCGCTTCAGCAACTCGATTGATCGGGTGATGGTCAGGTTGTCGGGATGCTCCAGGAAACCCGGCGGAATACGGATGTCGTCTTCGCCCTTCCAGATGGGGTTGTACATCCGCACAGTCGGCCAGTTGTCTTTCTCCTCCCACTGCATGTCGCAGCCGAGGGCGGAGGACTCCTGGATTATGGTGAAGTAGGGCATTATCGCGTCGAAGCCCAGCTCCGTATACCCGGTGGCCGCCAGGCGCGCGGCCAACTCCGGGTCGCGGCACGCGTCCGGAAACGGCGCGTCGACCAGGTCCATCAGCTCCACCGTCGCCACGTTGGTGGGATTGGCGACCGGCGTGCGGTCCACCGGCTTGCCCGCGAGGGCGTTCATCACCCGCTCGCGTGGTGTCATCGTTTCGGTTAGGGGCATGGTGAACCTTCCTTGCTACTGTCTTGGTACGCGCCGGATCTCTCCACGTCCGATGGTCTTTAGCTCCTCCAAGACTTCGGGTACAAGTGGAACATGGTCTTCAATGTCGTTGCTGGGAGCATTCAGGACTATCACGCCGACGTCCTCCTTGGTGATCGTATTTTCAGTGACCATGCACTTATCGGAGGTGATGATCACGTCGAAGTCATCCCGTGCGAGATTCATCAGATCCCCGTTGCTTACACCCTTCCACCCCATGAAGGGAACTGTCCGAACATCGTGCTTGACGAACGAGTGCCTTAGTGAAACGTCCAGCATCTCATCGAGCAGCAGTCTCATATGCGATGCTCTCCAGAACGTTCCTTGCTATTGATAGGGCGCCAACGGCCTGTTCACGGGTAACACTCGGAAACCCGGAAAGAAACTCGTCTATGTCGTGCCCGTTCGCAAGGTAGTCAAACAGGTTCTTAATGGGCACACGGGTCCCTGAGAAGACGGGCGTCCCGCTCACGTATCCCTCTTTGCTTTGAAACACGCCTTCCTCAATGTCCAGGGTTACACTTATAGCTGTTGTCGTCATTTCAAGCCTCGCAGTCTCTGGCTCCGGGTCATCCATCCAGTGGCCATGCTGTCCGTCACTTTGCCAGTTCGTCAAGCCGCGGCCGAAACACTTCTCTGAACTTCAGCAGGCGGTCGACCATCCAGTCATGGATCTCTTCCAGCATGTCATCGCTGTCGTCGATACTGCCGTCTCGATACACCGCGACTCTAGAGGCTCGCCTATCATCCAATCGCTCCCAGTCTAGTGGGTCGCCGAGTTCCGATTCAACGGCCAGACGTTGTTCGTGCAGCCTGTCGTAGAGCCGTTTGTTCCAGTCACCGTCAGTATTGTCAATGTATACTTCTACTCTGGCGCGTCCTCCTTGAGCGAAGGATGCTCCCCACTGAACTCGCTGCGCGTGGCCAGCGGAGAAAAAGTACCAACTTTGGGGTTGGGCCGACCGCGCATTTGTGAAACTATGTTCCTCCCGCAGAGTATCCATTAGCCGTTGAAAGAACTGCCTGTATCGTTCCCTACGTGGAGACACGTTCCCAGTCGCCCCTGTCGTACTGACAGTCCGCTTCCGCCACTCGTTCGGATAGGCAACCAGCTTGAAGCTGGGAGCGGGTCGGGAACCGTCGATCTTCCAGAGTTCGACTTCGACTCCAAAGAAATGTGTGTCTTCACCCGTGCGGCGGTTCAGCATGTCAAGTGCTTCCCGGTGTTCGCTCTTGAAGTCTCTGGCGATCCAGACAGCGACTCGTGCATCAAATCCCGCCGCATAGGTTAGGAGTTGCCCCAAGTGGCTGTGGTCGGTGGTTCCCAACTGATTCTCGATGACCACCTCACCCCCACCCCCGACATCACGCGCGAGGATGTCAAGCGCATATCCGCCGACGGGGGCCTCCTGCGCCTGAAGCTCGAGATCCAACCCAATAGCACTACCGAGAACAGAGAGGTTTTCCGCCAGCCAAGGCGTAAAGTCCGCAGCTTCGTTGGGCCAGATTTCGCGGAGGTCTACTCTCTCAATCTTCGCCAGTCCGTTCTCTATCGTCATTGACAGCCTCCATCTGGCTTCGCCTCTTGCGTCTTACGTCGGCGGCGTAAACCCCAGCGTGCCCGTCGTCATCTGGCCGCGCAGCGCCTCCGCCGCCATCATGCCCTCCACGCTGGATATGTTGCGCGAGTAGGGCATCAGCAACCGCACCAGGCCGTCGTGCCTCGCCCCGCAGGGAAACGCCACGTCGCGCTCTCCGGCCTTCTCCATCTCGCCGTAGCGCAGGAATCCTGCCACCACCATGCGCAGCCGCGCGCCCGGATTCGGCGCCTCGCCCTCTCCCGCCACGCTGTACACCCACCGCCCGTCCGACTCGCCGCCCGTCACCACGAGCGTCAGCGGGGAGCGCAGGTCCTTGATCGACATTTCACCGCTGGGAGGGGCGTAGTCGGGGGCCTTGCCGACCGCCTGGCTCAGCAGGAACTTCAGCGGCCGCTCGTGCACCTGCCCGCAGCCGAAACGTGCCTGGTTGTGCGTGTCCTCGACTGGCTCCATGCCGCCAAGGGCCACGAGCTGCCCGCGCACCTGCTCGAGGCGCTCCCGCGCGCCGTCCTTGCGGCTGAACGTCCACACGGTGCAGACGCTGCCTTTGACGTAGAGACCGACGCTGATGTTGTGGAAGTTCGGGTCCATCGGGACCAGTTCGAGACAACGCCCGTACTTGCTAATCACGTCGGCCACGCGCGTTGGTGCAGTGTCTCTGGTGGCTCCCATCACGTTCGCCTCCTCTCCCGACGCGGGCGGTTCGTGCTCAGCCCCGCAGCGTCTTCACAAGCGCCCGGATGTGCTCGGGGCCGGTGCCGCAGCAGCCGCCGACAATGTTCACGCCCGCCTCTTCGACCATGGCCCTGAATCGCGGCGCCATGTACTCCGGAGACTCCGGGTAGATTACGTCCCCGCCCTTGGCGACGGGAATGCCCGCGTTGGAGTGCACCAGCAGCGGCGTGTCGGTTGCTGCGCGAAGCTGCCGCGCCAGCTCCAGCATGACGTCCACCCCGTTGCCGCAGTTCGCGCCCACGACGTCCGCGCCCGCCGCCACCAACTCGCGCATCGCGACATCGGGCGGCGTGCCCATCATGGTGAAAAAACCTCGCGGCCCCTTGTCGAAGAACATCGTGGAGAACACCACCAGGTCGGTGTTCTCCCTGGCCGCCCTGATTGCGATCTTCGCCTCTTCGACGTCTATCATCGTCTCGATGTTCACCGCGTCCACGCCCCCCTCAGCCAGGGCGGTTATCTGCTCGGCAAAAGCGTCGTACATCTCCGCCTCGCCAATGGGGTCGTCCTTCAGCGGATCGTTCAGCACCTCGCCCGTCGGGCCCACGGACCCGATGACGAACCGGCCTGTGGGAGTCTGGCTGCGCGCGTGCTCGGCGGCGAGCCTGTTGAAATCGCGGACCCTGTCCTCGAAACCGTAGTGCCGCTGCCTGACCCGCGTGCCGCCGAAGGAGTTGGTGAGCACCAGGTCCGACCCCGCCTCGTAGTACGCCCTGGCCATCTCGCGCACCACCTCCGGGCGGGTCGCGTTCCACTCCTCGGGGTCGCCGTCGCCCAGCCCCCGCGACTGCAGGTACGTGCCGGTCGCGCCGTCGGATATCAGCGTATCGCCACGCTCCAGCCTGCGCAGCAACTCCGCGCCGCCCGGTCTGGTCATGCTTTTTCTCCCTCGCCGCCCGGCATCCAATGGTCCGCGGCGCCCGGTCGTGGGTCACGCTCGTCGGATTGGTGCAGCTTCCGAATTCTGGCCACGAAGTCTTGCGGAAATCGCTCGTTGTACATCGCCGCCAGGACCGCAGCAGCCTCATCCGGTTCACCTGCCGCGTCGGTGTACTCGCCCCACTCCCACGCCATGAGGTACTCGTCCCCGCCCGCGCTGCCGTCTAACATGGCAATCGCGTCCACACCGCGCTGAAACCTCTCGTCAAGCTGCACGGACACGACGCCGTCGGCGTCCTCGGCCCGCACCTGGACGGGAATCTCCTTCCAGTACATCACTCGAACTCGCGTCACCTGTGTTTGGCTCCGATCAGTAGGTGGCCCGGACGGCACACATCTCGGCATCGCCGTTTGAAGCCATTATAGCCGCCGCCCACCCAACTTTCACGGCTTTGCCAACTTGTGCCAAACGCGCGCTTGTGCTATCTTCCTACGTGTAGATTTTCACAATCGGCGCAGGTGACCGCCAACGTTGAGGTCACCCCCCAGAGGTACCGATGTTCGACCATGATGTGCTCATAATTGGCGCCGGGCTGGCAGGCATGAGAGCCGCCCTCGCGGCTGGCGAGAACGGCGCGGACGTGGCCGTGGTGACCAAGGTGCACCCGGTCCGCAGCCACTCTAACGCAGCACAGGGCGGCATCAACGCCGCGCTGACCGACCGCGGCGACGACTGGAGAGAGCACGCCTACGACACCATCAAGGGCAGCGACTACCTCGGAGACCAGGACGCCATTTCCATCATGTGCCAGGAGGCGGGCCAGGAAGTCATCAACATGGAGCACATGGGGGTGATCTTCAACCGCGACGAGGAAGGCCGGCTCGGCACGCGCGCTTTCGGCGGTCAGCGCAGAGAGCGCACCTTCTTCGTGTCCGACTTCACCGGCCAGGCGCTGCTGCACGTGCTCTACGAGCAGGTGCTGAAAGTCGGAGTGCGCATTTACGAGGAGTGGTTCCTGCTCTCGCTCATCGTTGAGGACGGCGAGTGCTGCGGCGCGGTGGTGATGGAGATTCGCTCCGGCGAGGTCCACGTCATCAGGGCCAAGGCCGTGATCATGGCCTCCGGCGGCCTGGGCCGTGTCTTCGAGCCGAGCACCAACGCGCTCATCTGCACCGGCGACGGCATGGGCATCGCCTATCGCGCGGGCGCTCCGCTGATGGACATGGAGATGGTGCAGTATCATCCCACCACGCTCAAGGGCAGCGGCGTGCTGATAACCGAGGGCGCGCGCGGAGAAGGCGCCTACCTGCTCAACGCGAACGGCGAGCGATTCATGGAGCGCTACGCACCTAACATGATGGAGCTGGCCTCCCGTGACGTGGTGTCGCGGTCGGAGCAAACCGAAATCAACGAGGGCCGAGGTATCAACGGCTGCGTGCTACTGGACGTCAGGCACCTCGGCGAACCGCTCATTCGCGAGCGCCTGTCGCAGATTCTGGAGATAGCCCGCGATTTCGCCAACGTGGACCTGCTCAACGAGCCGATTCCGATTCAGCCGGGAATGCACTACCAGATGGGCGGCATCAAAACCGACGTGGACGGCCAGACCAGCCTCCCCGGCCTGTACGCCGCGGGCGAGTGCGCCAACGTGAGTGTGCACGGCGGAAACCGGCTTGGCGCAAACTCGCTGCTGGACACGCTGGTGTTCGGTCGGCGCTCAGGTGAGCACGCCGCGGAGATGACCAGGAATAAGAGCCACAAGTCCATCACCGACGGCGCCGCTGAGATTGATCGCGAGAACATCCAGGGCCTGCTCGACCACGACGACTCCGGCGACCTGTTCGGCAAGATCAGGACGGAGATGGGTCAGGTGATGAACCGGTATCTGGCCGTCTACAGGGACCAGGAGGGCATGGAGTACGCTCTCTCGAAGGTCAGAGAGTTGAGGGAACAGTACAGGCGCGTCTACGTGCCCGATAAGGGCAAGACCTTCAATACCAACCTGATGTTCACTCTGGAACTCGGATTGATGCTCGACTGCGCCGAGACCATCGCCCTCAGCGCCATCGAGCGCCAGGAGAGCCGTGGCGCCCACACTCGAACCGACATGCCGGACAGGGACGACGACAACTGGCTGAAGCACATCCTAGTCAAGAGCACTGACGACGGTCCGCAGTTGGACCACCTTCCGGTGGTTATAACCGACTGGGAACCGCAGGTGCGCACTTACTGAGCGCGGCCGGTGGCCGAATCGGACAGCCTTCCACCACACTCGATAGAGGCACCAGACATGGAAGTAACCCTGAGCGTAAAAAGACTCAACCCGGACTCCTCCAAGCCCACGCCATTCTTCCAGGAGTACACCCTGGACATTGAGGAATCGGCGACCGTTCTGGACGGCCTGATCAGGATCCGGGAGGAGATCGACGGCACGCTATCCCTGCGCTGCTCGTGCCGCAGCGCCATCTGCGGCTCGTGCGCCATGCGCATCAACGGAGAGGCGGGCCTGGCCTGCAACACCAAGATCGTGGACTCCCTGCCGAGCGGGGGCGGCCCCATCGTCGTAGAACCGGCCGGCAACATGCAGGTCATCAAAGACCTGGTCGTGGACTTCCAACCCTTCTGGGACAAGGTGCGAGCGGTAGAGCCCTGGCTACAGCACAGCGGACCTGAGCCTGAGCAGGAGCACGTAGTACCCAACGAGGATATGGTGCACCTTGCCGGAGTGATGGCCTGCATAATGTGCGGCGCCTGCGTGTCCGACTGCACCGTGCTTGAGGTCGACTCCAACTTCCTGGGGCCTGCCGCTCTCGCCAAGGCGTACCGCTTCGCCGGCGACCCGCGCGACGACGCGGACGAAGACCGCCTGGCCCACCTGAACGAGTACGGCGGAATCTGGGACTGCACCCGTTGTCTCAAGTGCGTCGAGGTCTGCCCCAAGGACGTCGCTCCGATGGAGCGCATCATGGGCCTTCGCGACAAGGCCATGGAGGCAGGGTTCACCAAGTCGAACGGCGCTCGCCACGCCGCGGCCTTCTCCGACCTGGTCGGACACAGCGGTACACTCGACGAGTTGCGGCTGCCCATAAAGACGTTCGGCGTGACCAACGTGAAAGAGATGCTGAAGCTGGCCCCGGTTGGCCTGCGAGCTATGCGCGCGGGTAAGGTGCCGCCGCTGATTCACAAGAGCATACCCGGTGTCGAAAATGTCAAGCGCATCTTCGAGAAAGTAGAGGACAAGCGATGAAGTACGCCCTCTTCCCCGGATGCGTTTCGCGCGGAGCGTGCAGGGAGTTGTACGCAGCGACGATGGAAGTCTGCCGCCGGCTGGGTATCGACGTTGACGTGGATGTTATGAGCAGCGCCTCCTGCACCGGCGCGGGCGTTCTCCAGGAGAAAAACCGGCGGCTCGGCGACACGCTGAACGCCCGCAACTTCGCGCTTGCCGAGCGGGGCGGACTGCCCCTTATGACCATCTGTAGCACCTGCCAGGGCGTCATGTCCCAGGCCAACGACCGGCTCACCTCGGACTATGAGTACCTCGAGTCGATAAACTCCGACCTGAGCGAGGAAGGCCTCGAGTACAGGGGCACCGTGGATCCTCGACACCTTCTTTGGATCATCATCGAAGACATCGGAATCGACGCCCTCCGCCGCATGGTCGTCCAACCCCTGACCGGCTTCAAGTTCGCGCCCTTCTATGGCTGCTACATCGTGCGGCCCAGGTCGGCGCTGGGTTTCAGCGAGCACACTGAACGCGAGGACTCGCTGGAAAGCGTGATAGAGGCAGTCGGCGCCGAAGTGGTGGACTATCCGGGCAAGACGCTCTGCTGCGGCTTTCCCATCCTGACCATCAACCAGCAGAACTCGCTCAACATGGTGGCCAACCACACCCTGGACGCGAAGGGCCGCGGCGCAGACGCGATGGTGACACCCTGCCCGCTTTGCCACCTCAACCTCGACGGCTACCAGCCGAACGCGGCCTCTGGCGCCGGTCAGCCTATCGACCTCCCCGTGCTGCACCTACCGCAGATGCTGGGGCTGGCGCTGGGAATAGACCCGAAGGCCATGAGGCTCAACAAGCACATCGTCTCCACCAAAAAGCTGCTCTCACAGGTTGCCCTCACGCCGTAGGCAGGGCGCCGATACCCTCCAAGAAGAGTGATCGATGTATAGGCAAGAAGAGCCGGAAGTTAGTTTCGACCAGATAATGGAGCGCATCCGCTCCTTCTTCGGCCGCTTCAGGTTAGGCGGCGGCGGGGGCGCGTTCGCGCTGTTCATATTCGGACTGTTCTTCGCCGCGCTGATAGGCTGGCTGGCTACCGGATTCTACACCGTCAGTCCGGGCCAGCAGGGCGCAGTGCGGCTCCTCGGCCGGTTCGTCGGCACCTCCGAGCCGGGCCTGCACTGGTTCTGGCCGTCCCCCGTCGGCACGCGCGACATCGTCGCAGTCGACGAGGTCCGCAGCCTCGAGGTCGGTGTCCGCGGCAATACGCCCGTTCTGGACGAGTCGCTGATGATCACCGGCGACGAGAACATCGTGGACGCGCAGCTCCAGGTTCAATACGACATCACCGACATCGAGCGATTCCTCTTCAGGGTGAAGGATCCCGCCGGTGTCACTATCAAGGACGCCGCCGAGACCGCCCTCAGGCAGGTTGTGGGCGCACGTATCATCGACGACGTGTTGACCACTGAAAAGGACCTGGTCCAGATTGAGACCCAGAACAAGCTCCAGGACCTGATGGAGACGTACCAGACCGGTATACGAATCCGCGAGGTGAAGCTGCTGAACGTGAAACCTCCGATCCAGGTGCAGGACGCCTTCGACGACGTGGTAAGGGCGCTCGAGGACAAGCAACAGGCCATCAACCTGGCCGAGGCTTACCAGGCGGACGTGGTCCCGAAGGCAAGAGGTGAGGCGGCCAGGCTCACGGAAGAGGCCAACGCCTTCAAGGCCGAGCGCGTCAACCTCGCCACTGGTGAAGCCGACAAGTTCCGCTCCATTCTGGCCGAGTTCAGGCTGGCCGAGGAAGTCACGAGGCAGCGGCTCTACCTCGAGGCGATGGAAGAGGTTCTGCCCGGCGTGACAAAGTTCATTGTCGACAGCGAGAACGGGGGCAACCTGCTTCAGTTCCTCCAGCTAAACGAACAGCCCACCTCGTCGCCGATTGGCGCGGGGTCCCCGTAGAGGAAACTGATGCGTGCGCTAGCATTTCTGCTGATACTTCTGGTCGTCCTGGCGGCCGTGATCGGGCCGCAGGCCCTCTTCGTTGTTGACGAGACCAAGGTCGCCGTAGTGACCCGATTCGGCGAGCCGCGCACTACCATCAGGAGTCCAGGGCTGTTCGCGAAAGTGCCTTTCGCCGAGACCGTCACCTACTTCGACAAAAGGCTGCTGAACTTCGACGCGCCCGCGGAGCCGCTGCTCACAAAGGACAAGAAGACCCTGGTGATTGACGTGTACGCCCGGGGCAAGATAGTCGACCCGCTCACATTCTTCCGAACGCTTTCCACAGAGTCCCGCGCCCAGGATCGCGTAATCGGCATTGTCTCTTCCGAGCTCCGCCGCGAGATCGCAAACGACAATCAGAACGAGATCATCGAGGCCACTCGCGAGATCATCATGAACAGGGTGCGCGACGCCGTAGCGCCCATCGTCGCCGAGTTCGGCATCGAAATCATCGACGTGCGTATCAAGCGCGCCGACTTCCCAGAGGCCATCGCCGAGAGCATCTACCAGCGCATGAGAGCCGAGCGCGCGCGCATCGCCAACCGCGACCGAGCCGAGGGCGAAGAGGAGAGCCTGCGCATCAGGGCCACCGCCGACAGGACCGCCGTCGAGATACGCTCAGAAGCCCAGCGAAACGCGCAGATCATTCGCGGTGAGGCCGAAGCCGAGGCGATCTCCATTTTCGCTGAGGCCCTGGAAGAGGACCCCGAGTTCTACCGCTTCCAGCGAAGCCTCGAAGCCTACAAGAGGTTCCTGTCCTCCAACACGACCGTCGTCCTGCCCGCGGACAGCGACCTCTTCCACTTCCTCCAGTCACCCGATGGTGCGAACCCTCAACAGTCCTCCGAAGGGACGGACTCCCAGTAAGTCCGCCGCCGGTTGGCGTCAGACCGCCGGCCGGCTCGGTGCACCAGGCTCTCGATTTATGCCCAGAGCCGACGACCTCCAGCCCGGGCGCTTTCCCACCGCCGACGCGCGCCATAGCGTAGACGTCCATGTTTTCGAGCAATTCGAGAACGCCGCGAGCGTCTCCCACGTCGACTTTATCGCACGCCGCGCCCTGGAGTTGGAGGGCCTGCCCCGGTCTTACTCGCTCAGCGTGGTCATCGCGGACGACGCCGCAGTCCGGGATCTCAACGCGACGTATCGCGGAATCGACGAAGTCACCGACGTGTTGTCCTTTGCTTTCGGCAGCGAAGGGGAATACTATGGAGAGGGTGAGCCAGTGTTCAGACAGGACGGCGACAGCGACTTCGTCACGCCTGATTTTGGCACCTCCGAGCTGGGCGAGGTCATCGTATCGTACCCGGAAACCCTCCGCCAGGCGGAGCGTGAAGGGCGGTCCGCCGGCGACGAACTGGCCCATCTGGTGGCCCACGGTGTGCTTCACCTGCTGGGTTACGATCATATGAACGATGAGGACGAAGCCGTGATGAGGGCCAAAGAGGTCCTCATTCTGGGAGAACACCCAGGCGATGAGTGAAGTCTTCTACAGGAAGTGGAGGCCCAGGACCTTCGGCGAGTTGGTGGGCCAGGAGGTGGTCACCCAGACCCTGCGCAGGTCCATCGCGCTTGGCAGGATGTCTCACGCTTACCTGTTCTGCGGCCCCCGGGGCACCGGCAAGACCAGCGCGGCTCGAATCCTGGCGAAGGCGGCCAACTGCCTCGCGCCCGACGACGGCGAGCCCGACAACACCTGCGCACTGTGCGTAGCGACCAACGAGGGCCGCTCACTCGACCTTGTGGAGATCGACGCGGCGAGCAATCGTGGCATCGACGACATCCGCAACCTGAGCGACAAGATACACTTCACGCCAAACGAGTCCCGTTACAGGGTCTACATCATAGACGAAGTGCACATGCTCACCGAGCCGGCTTTCAACGCCCTGCTCAAGACCCTAGAAGAGCCTCCCGGTCACGCGATCTTCATTCTGGCCACCACCGAGGCCCACAAGGTTCCGCTGACCATCGTGTCGCGCTGCCAACGCTACGACTTCCGCCGCATTTCCGCCGCCGACGTCACCGCCAAGCTCGCCGAACTGTGCGAAGCTGAAGGGGTTGAGCACGACGACGAGGCGCTGGAGCTGATTGCCCGCGCGGCTGGCGGCAGCCTGCGGGACGCCGAGAACCTGTTGGAGCAGGCGGTGGTCTCGTACAGCGGAGTGCTGACCGGGTCCAGTCTGCGCGATATGCTGGAGATGGGCGGAGACGAGCACGCGCTGCGACTGGTAGAACACGTCGCGAGCGGCAACGTCAAGGACGGGCTGGCTCTCATCGACCAGTTCACGCGGGACGGCAGCGACCTGAGGCACCTTCTGGCGGGCGTAATCGAGCACCTTCGGGGCGCGATGCTCCTGTCGGCGGTCGGCGAAGCTCCCCTGGCCTTCTCAGAGGAGACCACCTCCCGGTTGAGGGTCGTGGCCGGAGAAGCCCCGCTAGAAAAGCTCGTCGGTGCGTTGAAGAGCTTCGGCAAGGCGGACCTTCGCCGAGACGGATTCTCCCCGCTGCCGCTTGAGCTGGCGCTGGTCGAATCCTGCACCGAGCCGGCCCCCACTGCCGCCGTGCCCGCCACACCTGTCGCGGCCACGCCGGCTCCGGCGAGGCAGTCCGCTCCGCAGCGCGCATACACGCCCGCGCCGCAGCCACGACCCGCGGCACGGCAGGCCCCTCCGGTGCCCGCCCCTCGCGTGGACGTGAGCTCGCCAGAGTACGCGAACATGGCCCCGGCCGCGAAACTGGAGGCCCGGTGGAGGGAGGTAGTGCACTCCCTGCGCCACGTCGGCGAAACCTACAACCTGGCCGCTCTGCTGCGCGATTGCAAGGAGCGGGACCTACAGGACGGCGTCATCACGCTGAAATTCGCGCACAGCTTTCTCATGGAGCGCACCGAGCAGGAACTTGGCAATCGCGCCAGCCGCCAGGAACTGCAGCAGGCGCTCTCGAAGGCACTGGACGATACATACGAAGTCAGGCTGGCAATGGCAGAAGGCGCCAACGGCGCGGTCAATCGAAGCGCCTCCAACAGGAGCTACCTGGTCAGGGCCGCGCAACAGATGGGCGCAACTGTCACAAGCGAGCAGGAGGTCGAAACACCTTGATGAACCGAAAGATGATGAGACAGGCCCAACAGCTACAGCAGCGCATGGCGAAGCTCGAGCAGGAGCTGGAGACGGAGACGGTCGAAGCCAGCGCTGGTGGCGGAATGGTTACCGTCGTAGTCACCGGCAAACTGGCGGTGCAGTCCGTGACGATAGATCCCGAGGTCGTCTCGCCCGAGGACGTGGACATGCTCGAGGACCTGGTGCTCGCCGCCGTCAACGAGGGTCTCGGCAAGGCCCAGCAGCTCGCCGCCCAGAAGATGAGCGCCATCACCGGCGGCCTGAACATCCCCGGCCTCACTTAGCGACACCCCCGGCGGCGCCCGAAACGCAACGAACCAGGTTACGCCATGATGACAGACGGAGTGCCGGCCGCCGCGCCGGTTACAAGGCTGGTGGAAGAATTCCACAAGCTCCCCGGAATTGGTCCCAAGATGGCCAACCGGCTTACGTACTACCTCATCAGAATGCCGGAAGAGGACGCGCGTGCGCTCGCCGACGCGATCATCGCGGTGAAGGAGCACATCATCCTCTGCTCGCAGTGCTACAACATCGCCGACACCCAGCCCTGCGCCATTTGCGCCAACCCGAACCGCGACCGCTCGCGCATCTGCGTGGTGGAAGAGGCGCTGGACGTCGTGGCGCTTGAGCGGACCGGCTCCTATCGCGGCCTGTACCACGTGCTCCACGGCGTCATATCGCCAATGAATGGCATTGGTCCCGACGACCTCCGCATTCGACATCTGCTGCCCAGGCTCGATAAGGAGTCTGTTCAAGAAGTCATACTCGCCACCAACCCCAACCTCGAAGGCGAGGCCACGTCGATGTACATCCAGCGCCTCATCGCGCCCCTGGTGCCGCGCGTGACCCGTCCCGCGAGAGGATTGCCCGTGGGCGGCGACCTCGAGTATGCCGACGTGCTGACGCTGGGCCGCGCCATCGAGGGGCGACAGGACTTCGCTTAGGGCGGCGGGTGTCCATCGACGTACACCGGTCTCGCCGATTCCCCGGAAGGGTCCGTTCCAATCTAATCTACCGACCCCGGAACGCTGATGCCGCGCTTTAGAACATACAGCACCGAAGCAATTGTGGTCAGGCAGACATCCCTGGGCGAGACGGACCGCGTCCTCACGCTGTTCACGCCCGACCTTGGCAAGCTTGGAGCCGTCGCCAAGGGCGTGCGACGCCCAGGCAGCAGGATGGGCGGCCACCTGGAACTGCTGAACCTCGTACGGGTCTCGCTGGCGCAGGGAAGGACGCTGGACGCGGTGACCGACGCCCAGGCGGTTCGGACATTCTCGGGTATCCGCGGCCAGCTCCGCTCCATTTCGCGGGCCATGTACGCCGCCGAACTGGTCGATCGTTTCAGCATCGACCGGTCTCCCAACCTGCCGGTCTACCGGCTGCTTTTGGAGGCGCTGACCCTGCTGGACGCCGGACCGGAGGCGCCGGTGCTTCTGCGCCACTTCGAGCTGATGCTGCTGGAGCATTCCGGCTACCGCCCGGAGCTCTTCCGGTGCGTGGAGTGCCGCGCCGAGCTTCAGCCGTCCGGCCACACCTTCAGCAACGCGCTGGGGGGCGTACTCTGCCCCGATTGCCGAACGGGCGCGGGCGACCCGCTCACACGGGTGTCGTTGGAGGGCATGAAGGTGCTGCGATACCTCCAGCGCACGCCGGAGCTTGAGACGTCCGCGAGGCTCAGGGCGTCGGCGGGCGTCGCGGCCGAGTTGGAGCGCCTGTGCCACCTGTACGTGCGGCACATTCTCGACCGCGAGCTCAAAAGCGCGGCCTTCGTCAACACGGTAACCGGCCTTCGCCCGCAACCCGCACGCGACCGCGGCGGGTAGCAAGTGCAACTATCCCCTCTCCCAAGACTGGGAGAGGGTTAGGGTTGAGAGCGCACGTCCCACCGAGCCTGAACAGCTACGTGTGTGGTATTCACGTTGTCGGCTGAACGCCCAGCGTAGTATCATGTTAAGCGGCGCTCCCAGCCGCGCGCGGCCTGCACGGGCGCCGGCCCTGTCAAGCCCCTGTAGCTCAGGCGGATAGAGCATCGGTTTCCTAAACCGAGTGCCCCGGTTCGAGTCCGGGCAGGGGTACCACACTGCTTCCCTCACACAGCGAGCGAATGGGCACGGCGAACATACCGTCGCCAAAGCTGGCCGTCACCTCGCCGTCGTAGAGCACGACACCGGAGGCGAACCGGTCCCCGGCGGCCTTCCTCAACTTGTGTAACCCCCGAAAATCGGACGGCGTCACCGTAGCCGCGGCCTTCACCTCCACTCCGGCCACTGCCGCTGCACCCCGCTCGATTACCACGTCGACCTCCACCTTGTCCTTGTCACGGTAGTGGTAGAACGACAAGGGCTGCTCCTCACAGATGGCCTGGCGTCTCAGCTCCTGGAACACGAACGTCTCCAGCATCTGACCCAGCAACGCGCGGTCGCGGGACAGCGCGTCAGGGCTCAGGCCCAGCAAGGCGCATCCCACGCCGGTGTCGCCCAGGTGAAGCTTGGGAGTCTTGACCATGCGGTTGAGCCTGTTGGTGTACCACGGCGGCAACCTGTCGATGAGGAACAGGCGCTCCAGAAGCTGCACGTAGTGTCCAATGGTAGGGCGGCTGAGTTGGAAAGGGGACGCCAGGTCCGACAGGTTGAACAACCGCGCTGTTTGAGAGGCTGCCGCGCTGAGCAGTCTTGGCAGGGCGTCCAGGTCGCTTATCCTGGCTATGTCCTGGACGTCCCGTTGGAGCTGCGTCTCGGTGTAGTTGCGGTACCAGTTCGCGCGGCGCCTGGGGGTAGCACGCGCCAGGGCTGCTGGGTATCCGCCGCCGGCTATCCGGGATGAGAGATCGTCGCCAAGCCGAGAACTCGCGGAAGTCTGAAACTGTCCGCGAAACAGGTCGTCGAGAAAATTAGGCGTGCTCCTATGCACCTCGGCCTGCGAGAGCGGGTGCAGCCTCAGCACTTCCATCCTGCCGGCCAGCGAGTCCGACAGCGCGGGCAGCAGCAGGACCTGGGAAGAGCCGGTCAGCAGGAATCTGCCGGGACTGCGGCGGCGGTCTATCTCCAGCTTCAGAGCGGTGAAAAGTGATGGGACACGCTGTATCTCGTCGAGAACTGCGCGCTCCGACAGCCCTGCCACAAAGCCCGCCGGGTCGGTTGCGGCAGCCGCGCGCGCCACGTCATCATCGAAGCTGATGTATTCGTAGCCCAGAGTATCGCCGACCATGCGGGCAAGTGTCGTCTTGCCGCACTGTCTCGGTCCGTGCACGAGCACTGCGGGGGAGTCCGCCAGCGCCTCCGCCAGGTTTCTCTCGGCGAACCGTCGATAAAGGGTGGCTGCTTGCATCGTCCAATTGTAACTTTATGGTGCGTCCAATTGCAAGTCTGCATAGCGTCCAATTGCAAGTTTACAGTCCGTCCGATTGCAAGTCTACACAGCGTCCGGTTGAAAACGCAGCACGCCGGCGATTCGCTGGAACGCAAGCGGGATGCTCTCGTTGAAGATGCTGTACACCACCGGCACCACCAGCAGCGTTAGCGCGGTGGAACTCATCAGGCCGCCGATCACCACGGTCGCCAGTTCGGCGCCGATAATCCCGCCTTCTCCCGAAGGCGCGGCCGCCAGGGGCAGCAGCGCGAAGCTCGTCGTCAGCGCGGTCATCAGGATGGGGCGGAGCCTGACCCGACCGCCGTTTATCAGCGCGTCGTAGACGCCCATGCCTTTCGCGCGGAGCTGCTCGACGAACGCGATCAACACTATCGCGTTCGTTACCACGATGCCGATCAGCAGCAGGATGCCCATCATGGCGGGCAGTCCCAGAGTGCGGCCGGTGATGACCAGCGCGGCTAGCGCGCCGATGAGCGCGAACGGGAGCGTCATAACGATGACAAACGGATTCCGCAGCGACCCCAGACTGGCCACCATGACGAGGTACACGAGAATTATCCCTACGCCCATGGAGAGGAAGATTGCCTGAAACCCCTCCTCGATATCGCCGAATATGCCGCCGCTGGACACCGTCACGCCAGGCGGGAGCTGTACCGCGGTGATCTTTTCGTCCACCAGTTGGCCGACCGCCTGCGTGTCTTCTGCGACGAGATCGCCTGTTATTGTGGCCGAACGCAATCCGTCCGTCCGGCTGATGGTAACCGGCCCCTCGCTGACGACCACTTCCGCTAGCTCGCCCAGCGGCGCCGAGCCCAGGGGCCCGGTGATGGCAATGCTCTCCAGCGCGCCAAACCCGCTTGCTGCGCCGCGGCCGCCGGAAAGCACAACGTCCGTGACCGCCCCGTCTATGGTTATCCGGGTGACGGTCTCTCCAACCAGGTACTGGCTGACCTGAAGTCCTACCTGCCTGGTGCTCAGGCCTATGCGCGCCGCCTTCGCGGGATCTACCTGGATGGAAGCCTCGTCACGCGCTTGCGCGATGTTGCTCTCGAGGTTGATCACCTCGTCGAGAGACCCAATCGAAGCCATCAGCCTCTGAGTCACGTCCGCTATGTCGCCGTAGTTGGAGCCGGTGACGCTGATTTCCACGCCGCCGGTCGGAGGACCGCTCTGCACCTCCTGTATCCTGACAGTGCGGCCCTCCTTGTCTTCGAGTCTGTCCCTGAGCACCCGGTCTATGTCTTCCGGGGCATCTCTATCGAGGTTTACGAGTATATTGCCCTGGTTGAGTCCGCTCGGCCCGCCGCCCGAAGACAGGTTCGCAGCCCCCACCGTCGTGCTGTACACCTCCGCGAAGCCCCGGACCTCCTCCTCGATCTCGATAACCTCGGTGAGAGTCCGGTCGGGCGGAGTACCCGGCGGCATCGCCACCTCGATCTGCAGGAACCGGTCGCCGCCCGACGGGAAAAGCGTCACCGGAATCAGCGCCGTCAGCCCCAGGCTCCCGAGCGTGAGCACCAGGGCCGACACCACCGTTATCGCCTTGTGGCGCAGCGTCCACCGGATGATCGGCGTGTATAGCCGCTGCATCCACGTCTCCTGCAGGAAGACGTCCTCATCGTCGTCGACCGCGTCGGGAAGGTCTCCCGGCCTCAGCAGGTACGCCCCAAGCACCGGCACCGCCGTGAGCGCTACCAGCAGGGACGCCACCAAGGCGAAGCTGACCGTAAGCGCGAACGGCGCGAAGAACGCGCCCACCAGCCCCTGGATGAACGCCAGCGGCGCGAACACGACTATGGTCGTCATGGTAGAAGCGAAGATCGCCGGACCCACCTCGGCGGTGGCCTCCAGCGCCGCCCTCCACCGCTCGCGCCCGGCCTGGATGTGGCGATACACGTTCTCCAGCACCACTATCGCGTCGTCCACCACTCGCCCGACGGAGATTGCGAGACCGCCCAGCGTCATGAAGTTCAGCGAAAGGTCCTGCCACGCGAGCAGCAGCACCCCGGTGAGCACGCTCAACGGAATCGACATCGCGATTACGATTGTGGGGCGCAGCGTGTTGGACAATCCTCGCAGAATCGTCGGCCTGAACGACACCATGAACGCGAACACGACAGTCACCGCGAACAGGAACCCGTACAAGGCCTCCTGCAGCAGGGTGTCGATCTGCCCCTGGATGCTGGGGCCCTGGTCGGAAACGATTATGATCTCCACGTCTGGCGGCAGCCCGCCTAGCCCGTCCAGCGCCTCCCGGACAGCGCTCGTGACGTCTATCGTATTCGCCTCCGCCTCCTTGACGATGGACACTCCCACGCTGGGCTTGCCGTTGGTGCGCGAGATGCTCGCGGGCGCGGCAGATCCAAGCCTTACGTCGGCAACGTCGCCCAGCAGCACGGGACCGGACTCCGGCACCGCAACCACAAGGCCCCTGAGGTCGTCGATGGAGTCCAGTGTGTGCGTCGTCTTCGCGAGAACCGCCTGCCTCCCGTCGAAAATGGCCCCCGCCGGCAGGCTGACGTTGTTGTCCCTCAGCGCGGACGAGATTTCGAACATCGAGACCCCTTCCGCCTCCATTCTGCCGGGGTCCGCGCTGATCAGCACCCGCCGCTCGACTTCTCCGGTCACGTCGATCTGGAGGACTCCGTCCACCTCGGACAGTGCAGGCAAGACCAGAGACTGGACGATACCCTGCAACTCCGCGGCGTCTCTGTCGGAGATCACGCTGAACTGTATGACGGGGAACTGGTCCGGATTGAACCGGCCGACCGATGGCTCCTCCACGCCGGGGACGAACGAGATGTCGTTCACAGCCGCCGAAACGTATGCCTCGGCAGCCGCCATGTCCGTGCCGTACTCGTAGGTAGCCAGCACCAGGGAGTTGCCCTCGAAAGTCGTCGACTGTACGGACTCCAGCCCGTCCGCTCCCGAAATGGCACGCTCGACCGGCGCTGTAACGTCCCGTACCACGGCCTCGGGGTTGGCGGACGGGTAAGCAGTCGTAACCGTAACGAGCGGGAACTCTATCTCCGGGAACAACTCCACCCGCAGCGAGTTGTAAGCAACCACGCCCACCGTAAGAACGATGATTATGGCCAGTACCGTAACCGTCCGATTTCGCACCGCCAAGCCGGTGATGAATCTCATTTACTTCTCCACTGTTCTCCTGTGACGACCCTGTCATACGATTTTGACAGATTGCCCGCCGACAGAATAGAACGCGCCGCAGGCAGTAAGGTTAGCATTATACAAGACATAGGAATACTGTGCCAATTGTCGTTAGGAGACGCCATGCCGATCGGGCAGGTTCATCTACCGGAAAGGGGGGTTGGTCCAACTGCGATTCGACTGAATGACCCGCGGCCGGGCCGGCTCAGATGCCGGACGACTTCAGCGCCATCGGCAGCCCCGCGGCCATGAAGTACACGTCGTCCGCCGCCGCCGCCACGAGTTGGTTCACGCGCCCCAGCTCGTCGGCGAACACGCGGCCGAGCCGGGTCGGCGGCACCACGCCGAGTCCGACCTCGTTGCTCACCACCACCCACGACGCGCTGCCCCGGCGGTACACGTCCAGCAGCCACTCCGTCTCCGTGAGAATCCCCGCGCGCGAGGAATCGACGTCCGCGCTCCTGAGAAGCAGGTTGCTCACCCACAGCGTCAGGCAGTCCAGCAGCACCGTATTGTACCGGTTGGCTACACCCGACAGCGCCCCAACCAGGTCGATCGGCTCCTCCAGCGTGTCCCAGTCCGCTGGCCGATCCCGCCGGTGGGCCTGGATGCGCGCCGCCATGTCCGGATCCCCCGCCTGGGCTGTGGCTGCGAACAGCACGCGCCCGCCACCCTCGGACGCGAGTCGCTGGGCGTAGCTGCTCTTGCCCGCCCGAACGCCTCCCAGCACCAGCGTCAGCCTTTTACTCACTGTCCTGCTCCTCGTACTGGATGGGCGCGGCCCTCGCGGGCGCCCACTACCACAGCGGCGTTCCGTACATCTCGGGGATAAGCGTGAACAGGGCCACCCCCAGCAGCAGCACCGCCACCTCCGTCACCTCGTTCACCGCGCCGTATGCGTCTCCCGTCATACCACCCAGCATACCCGAAATCCACCGGCCAATCCCCAGCGACACGATCATGGCCCCACCCACAAGCAGCACCCCGGCGTACCCCAGCACCGCGCCGCTCGCCGCCAGCGCCACTACGACACCGACTGGCACGTGCCACCGCGCCGTCCCTACCTGAAAGGCCGTGCCAATGCCCTGCTCCTGAACGTATGCGAACGCGGCCATCGTCATCAGCATCCCCAGCCGCGAGAGGCACGGGAACACGAACAGCAGACCGGGCCGGATTTCGTCCTGTATGCCGGAGAGCAGCGACCACTTCAGCAGGATGAGGCCCGCACCGCCGACCACGGCGAACGCGCCCACGTGGGAGTCGCGCAGGATCTGGAGTCTTCTCTCGCGGGTGAACCCCCCGAAAAGCCCGTCGCAACAGTCGAGAAAACCCTCTATGTGGATGGCCCGCGTCAGCACTAGCAGCGCCACCACCAGCACCGCGCCGACCACGGGCGACGGCAGGGCGAGTCTCGCCGCGTAGTCCAGGCCCGCAAGCGCGGCCCCGAGCGCGAGGCCCACCATTGGAAAGTACGCCCTGGCCCGGCCCATCCGCGTCGCGTCGCGGGGTGCGACCGGAAGGATAGTCAGGAAGCCGAACGCCGTCCGCAGGTCCCTCACTCCGGTTGTGCGCCCCCGTCTTCCGGCTCCCTGTCCGAAACGCCCGCCTCCGCGAACGTCGCCATGTCGGCCAGGCAGGCCGCCGCCGCCTCCACAAGCCCCATCGCCAGCACCGCGCCCGTGCCCTCTCCGAGCCTCATGTCCAAGTCCAGCAGCGGCTCCAGCCCCAGGTGGGACAGCACGATCCGGTGCCCCGCCTCCGCTGACACGTGGCCCGCTACCATGTAGTCTCTGACGTGCGGCGATAGCGTGTGCGCGATTAGACCGGCGGCGCCGGATATGAACCCGTCCAGCACCACGACCCTACGCGCGCGCGCCGCCCCGAGCACCACGCCGGCCAGCACGCCTATCTCGAATCCGCCCACCTTCGCCAGCACGTCCAGCCCGTCCGCGGGATCAGGCCGGTTCACCGCCAGCGCACGCTCCACGACGCCGATCTTGTGCCGCATCTCCTGGTTGCTCCGGCCAGTGCCCCTTCCCGTCGTCTCCTCCGGCGGCCTTCCGGTGAGTGCCGCCGTTATCGCGCTCGACGCCGTCGTGTTGCCGATGCCCATGTCGCCCGTTCCGATGATGTCCGCGCCGCGCTCCGCCGCATCCGTAGCCAGCCGCACGCCCGCGGCCACGCACGCCTCCGCCTGCTCGCGAGTCATGGCCGGTCCGAGCGATACGTCCGCCGTGCCCCGGCCCGCGCTCACGGACCGCAGGCCGGGGTGGTCGGGCAGGGGAGTGGCCACGCCGGCGTCCACGATGACCAGCTCCACGCCCGCGTTCTTCGCCATGACGCTGACCGCCGCTCCCCCCGACAGGAAGTTGAGCACCATCTGCGCGGTGACCTCCTGCGGGTAGCCGGTGACGCCCTGCGCCACCACGCCGTGATCCGCCGCTGCCACCACCAGCGTCTTGCCTCTCGGCCTAGGCTGCGGCGTTCCGAATATCCCGGCCAGCTGGACGGACAACTCCTCCAGCCGTCCCAGGCTGCCCGGCGGCTTGGTAAGGCTGTCCTGCCTCTGCTCCGCGGCCCGCATGGCGTTGGAGTCCGCCGGCGCGATGCCCGCCACCGCCTCTTCCACTTTCATCCTCAGAACTCTATCCCCTGCTGTGCCCTGATTCCCTGCTCCTGGTAGGGATGCTTGATCAGCTTCATTTTGGTCACCAGGTCCGCACAGTCAATCAGCTCCTGGGGAGCGTACCGGCCCGTGATGATGACGTGCATCGTGTCCGGTCGCCGGTTCAGTGTCTCCACCACGTCCCCGACGTCTACCCAGCCGTAGTGCATGGCGTAGGTGAACTCGTCGAGCACCACGATCTCATCGTCGCCTTCCTCGATGGCGCGCTTGCACCTCTCCCACTGCTCCACCGCGAGGGCGGCCGTCCTGTCCATGTCCTTCGACAACCACGTGAAGCCGTCGCCCAGTCCTTCGATGGGAATGCCCAGCTTGTCCGCCGCCCGGTGCTCGCCGAAGCGTGCGCCAGTGTGCTTGATGAACTGGAACATCCTGATGCGAAAATCCCTGCCCCACGCGCGGAAGATAACCCCCAGCGCCGCCGTTGTCTTTCCCTTTCCCTCGCCCGTGTTGACGATCACCAGCCCATGCCGGACACGGCGGTACTTCACCAGCCCGTCGGATTGCTCCTCATTCTCCGTGCCGCTCACTCTTCACCTCCCCCTTGGACGGTCGCCCCGTTCCTGCCCGTAGCCACCCGCGCCGCGGATTCGAGACCACGCCCCGCGCTCTTACCATTCGTATACTGAGCATCGGCAGGCCCGATCAGACTGATCGCGAGGGCTCCGGTGATCGGGTCCCGGTACACCGCCGATTCGACTCCAAAGGCCGACTCTATCGTCTCCGGCGTCAGCACCTCTCCGGGCGTTCCCTCAGCGAGCACCCGGCCATGGCAAAGTAGCACCAGCCGGTCGCAGTAGCGCGCCGCGAGGTTCAGGTCGTGGATGGCGGCAATAGCCGTGAGACCATCGTCGACGAGCTCCCGCACCAGGTCCAGCACCTTGAGCTGGTGAAGCACGTCCAGGTTGGACGTGGGTTCGTCCAGCAGCAGGATGCGCGGCTGCTGCGCCAGCGCGCGCGATACGAATACGCGCTGGCGCTCGCCGCCGGACAACGTGTCGAGCGTCCGCTCGCCGAACTGCTCGGTCTCCGTCATCCGCATCGCGTCGCGGGCGATGTGCTGGTCTTCGCTGCCTTCGATCTGGAAGCGGCCCAGGTGCGGGTATCTCCCCATAAGCACCAGTTCGATAGCCGTGAAGCCGTGCGTGTACGGCGCGATCTGAGGCACGAGCGCCAGCCGCGTCGCCACCTCTCTGGACGACAGGGTCTCGATGTCCGCGCCCTCCAGCCGCACCACCCCGTCGGTGTGCCCCAGTGTGCCCGATATGGCCCTCAACAGCGTGGACTTCCCGGCGCCGTTGGGGCCAATGAGCCCGACCAGCTCACCCTGGCCGGCGCTCAGGTTCACACCGTGCAGCAGCCTTTTCCCGTCGATTTCGTAGCGGACGCCCCTCGCGTCTATAGTCTGCGGTCGTCCGTTCATCACTGCTCCTCCGCCAGGCTGAAGGGGTCCGTTGATGCCGCGGGAAAGTCCCCCGGCCACAGTATGTGCGCCAGGTCCTCGACCCCCCTGATGTTCCAGTAGGACAGTGTGGTGAAGTGCTTGCCCTCCACAACGTACACCTGGTCCCCCGCGATTGCCGGAATCTCCGCGAGCGCCTCGTTGTCGAACAAGCTCTGGCGGAACTCATCGGCGCCGAACTCTTTAGGCTGTGGGATGACGATAACGTCTGGGTTCATGGCGATCACGCCCTCCAGGCTGGTCGTCTGGTTGCCCTCGATACCCGCCTCCTCCGCCGCGTTGATTCCGCCCGCGGCCACTATCACACCGCCCTCGGTGGAGTTGCCGCCCGCGACCCACAGCTTGTCCGAGTACTGAGTGAGCGCGAGCACGCGCGGTCGTGGCTCCGCCGCGCCCGTGACGGCGATGAGAGCTTCATACCGGTCGCTCACCTCCGCCGCGAACTCCAGGGCGCGCTCCACCTCGCCGTAGATGTACCCCATGAACAAGATGCTGTTGATCCGCGTGTCCGGACCCTGCTCGAGCTCAGTCTGGACCACCGGAATACCGGTCTTGGACAGCGCCTCTATCGCCTCCGCCGGGAAGAACGGGCTCGTGACGACCACGTCCGGCGCTTGGGCGACGATGGTCTCGGGGTCCCGCGAAATCTCGGTTATGTCCTGCACCAGCGATGAGACGTTGGAGTAGGTCGATATCTTCGTGGCGCCTCCCACGCCCACCAGCCGGCTCAGCGGCACGAGCGCCAGCGTCATCTCGTCGTGGCCCACGGACGCGGTGATGATTCGCAGCGGCTTCGCAGGGATGCTCACCAGCCCGTTCAGTCCTTCCACCTCGCGCGGCCAACCCATGTTGTCCGGGTCGACGATTCCTCGCACGCCCTCGAGCGGGTTCGGCTCCGGAGTGGGCGTGGGAGCTGGCGTTGCTGTGGGTGCCGGTGCCATCGTGGGCGCCGGTGCTGCGGTCGGCGCCGCCGTGGCGGTGGGAACCGTGGTGGGCTCCGGCATGGCGGTTGGCGGCGGGGCCGGTGCGGCTGTGGGCGCGACTGTAGGCGCGGCGGGCGCAGCGGTCGGCACTGGCGATTCCGACGAACACGCCGCCAGCGCAAGCGCGAGCATCAGGGCCAGTGGAACTGCGAGGATGCGTAGCTGTCCGAAAGTCATCGTCCCTCCTTCATTTATGCGTTTTGGTCTCACAACGAGTAGACCTGGCGTTTGTTCTTTATGAGCAGGAATATGAAAAACGGCGCGCCGACGAACGCGGTCAGAACGCCGACCCGGAACTCGGCCGGCTGGATGATGGTACGGGCGAAAGTGTCGGCGACTATGACGAACAGAGCGCCTCCCGCGGCGCTCAGCGGCACCAGCACCCGGTGGTCCGGTCCCAGCAAAAGCCGCAGCACGTGCGGCGTAACCAGGCCCACGAACGCGATCGTGCCGCTCACCGCCACCGCCGCGCCGGTGGCCAGCGCCGCCGCCGCCAGAAGCACCGGACGCGCGACGCTTACGCGCACGCCCATCGACCTGGCCTCGTCGTCGCCCAGCATCAGCAGGTTCAGGTCGCGCGACATCAGCAGAACGACCGCGACGCCGCCCACGATCAGCGGAGCCGAAATGCGGACGTGCTCCCAAGAGCGGGAGTCCAGCCCGCCGGCCAGCCAGAAAAGGATCTCGCGGAGCGCCTCGTTGTCGGGCAGAATGATGATGATGGCCGAAACGATGGCCCCCAGGAAGGCGTTGACCGCGACACCCGCAAGAAGCAGCGTCGCCATCGAGAAATGACCGCCAACCGCCGCGATGCCGTACACGAGGAACGTGGCCGCTATCGCTCCAACGAACGCGAAGGTTGGAAGAGCCAGGAAGAACAGGCCCGCCATCCCGGTCGCGATGGCCACCACCGCGCCGACGGCGCCGCCCGCCGACACGCCAATGATGCCAGGGTCGGCCATCGGGTTGCGGAACAGCCCCTGCATCGTCGCGCCGGCAACGCCCAACGCGGCGCCCACCAACGCTCCCACCACGATCCTGGGAAGCCTTATCTGCTCGATTACGAGCTGCTCGGTGCGCCCGAAACCGGCCAGGTCCAGCCCGATCATGGATAGCACGATTGAGGCGACGTGGCCCGCGGGTATGTTTACGGGTCCGAGACTCAGCGACACCAGCGACGCCGCGAGAATCAGCAGGCCGAGGGCGGCTGAGCCCGCCGCGAGTCGTGCGGCAACGCCCGACCTGCGGTATCCGCGCAGCGTGACCAGTTCAACGGCCTTGGACAACAAAACACCTCCGGCGGTCTCTCCGCTGGAGGTGTCGCTTTCGCTCCGGCCTAGACTGGTGCTCTTCGGCCGGGGGACCCTCTCTGCTGCGGAGAGTGGTTACCCCCCGTATCAGGCAGGTCTCCTGGCTCGCGGGTGAATCTCGTTCGCCGAGCCCTTCCCAATCGATCGCTCGACAGTGGGCATCGGCACAAAACCCCGCTTACAGTGGCGCTACCGCGGCGGCTTTTCACCGCCTTCCCTATTCTCCCTAAACGGGCACCTGAACGGGCAGTTGCTGTATGTCAGTGCTGCGGCGAATAATATGCCGTCCTCCGCACCATGTCAATAGCCGCAACTTGACCGCCGCCCACCCATCCTGCTAGACTCGTGCCGAGTCACAAAGGAGGGCTCTCCCACCGCGGGGCATCCGGATACGCCCCGCACCGCCTTTATGCGAAAACGCCTCAACAAACCAATACTGAAGCGCCGCCGCCCGGCTGTCCCGCCAATGCGTGGCCGTGAGCGGCACGTTCTCCCCTGCGAACCTTAGCTTCCTCACCCAACACGTCGGGACATCGAGTCCCACTCCCCGGTTCCCCAGTCTCCGGCCCCGCCGCCGTACCACGCCGCATCTAAACCGCGTCGTAGCGTTCGCCGGCAGCGCCGCCCGCGAGGAACTGACCCGTACCTGCCACCCCGTGCGATCCGGGCTTCGAGCCAGACCACCGCGTTGCCGCGCCTCTGCGTGCGCCGCCAACGATACCCGGGACGCCCCAAAAGCAACGCCGATTCTTCGCGCCACGGCGCGAACAGCCAAAAGAGGTGATCGAATGAATGTAAGCCTGCTGGCCAAGGCCACGGAATCCAGCCCGGAACTGGTAAATGCGCTGAGTCGCCAGTACTGGAACTCAGCCGTCGTAAGGGCCGGCATCAACCTGAAACTCTTCCCCCTGCTCGATGATGGACCCCTGAACGCGCGACAGGTCGCCGACTGTTTGGACGCTGTGCCGCAATTCATCGAGGCTTTCCTCGAAGCGAATGTCGCTCTTGGACTGCTCGAGAAGGCCGGTGACGACGAGTACGCCAACTCCCCCGAGTCCTCCAGCTACCTCGTGCCCGGCAAACAGGGATACGTCGGCGACCTGGTCCTGCACATCACCAACTACTGGGATAGCTGGGGCAAACTGGACACGCTAATCACCGAGGGCCGGACCGAGCTTCCGTTCGAAAACGGCTTTACCGACGTGCCCACCTACTGGACAGACTACATGAACGGCCAGCACAACCGGGCCGTGTCCGGTCAGGCCGACAACCTGGTCAAGAGCGTGGACCTGCGCGGCAAAAGGAAACTGCTCGACCTCGGCGGCGGCGCCGGCAGCTACAGCATCGCGCTCTGCCAGGCCAACCCGGAACTGAAGGCCTACGTCGTGGACGTAAAGGAGCCTCTCGAAATCGCCGCCGAGCAGATAGCCGAGAGCGGGCTCGAGGGCCGGGTCATACCGCTGGAAGGGGACTTCGAAGAGGTGGAACTCGGCAACGACAGCGACGTCGTCCTCATTTCCGGCGTCGTGCTCATCAAGTCCGATGAGGAGTGCCGCCGCGTGTTCCGCCGCGCCTACGACGCGCTGGCGCCGGGAGGCATGATCATCGTTCAGGACTTCATGCGCCTGGACTTCAGCCCTGAGCGCAGCTTCATGGACACCATGATGGACCTGTATGTGAAGATCGCATTCAGCCCCGGAGCCGGTGATCGCTATGGCGAGGAGTACGTCTCGTGGCTGGCGGATACGGGCTTCTCCAACATCGAGGAGACCGCGCTGCCCACGCAGTTGGCCATAATCACCGCCGAAAAGCGATAAAGACCGTCCGACGCCGATGCTGACAACCCGATTCACCGAGCTGCTGGGCTTGGACTACCCTGTCATGTCTGCCCCTATGAGCAACCACAGCGGCGGCGAACTGGCGTCGGCGGTTTCGGACGCCGGCGGGCTGGGCACGTTCGGCGGTACCAACGGCTTCGGCCCAAGCTGGCTGCGGCAGCAGATAGCTCTCGTCCGCTCGCGGACCGACAGCGCATTCGGCGTGGGGTTCATTACCCACCTCATCGGCGCCGACCCGACCAACTTCGAGATTGCGTTGGAGGAGCGCGTGCCCGTGTTCGTCTTCTCCTTCGCCGACCCGCAGCCCTGGCTGGCACGAGCCAAAGACGCCGGCGCGCTCACAATCTGCCAGGTACAGTCAGCCGAGCTGGCCGAGTTGGCGGTCAGCGCCGGCGCTGACGCGCTGCTCGCCCAGGGCAACGAGGCCGGCGGCCACACCGGCCAAGTCAACCTGCTCCCTCTGCTGGTGAGCCTGGTAGATAGATACCCCGATGTGCCCGTGCTGGCCGCGGGCGGCATAACGTCGGGCAGGGCGCTCGCCGCTGTGCTCGCCGCCGGCGCCCAGGGAGCCTCGCTCGGCACCGCCATGGTGGCCACGCCGGAGGCGGTGGAGGTGCCGGACGCATTCAAACAGCAGATTGTCGCGTCCGATGGCCAGGACACCGCCTACACTCGCCTCTACGACCTGCTGGGCGACTCGCCCTGGCCCGACGGGATAGCCGGCCGCGTCTACCGCAACCGCCTCGTGCGCGAATGGGACGGACGGGACGCCGACATACTGGCGCACCGCGAGGAGCTTGCCACGGACGTTGCCGCCGGCCGGGCGCGCGAGGACCCCGAAATGTCGTCCGTCTACTTCGGCCAGGGCGCGGGCCAGGTCCCCGCCATTCGCCCCGCAGCCGACGTGGTGCGTGAGGTATGCGAAGGCGCGGAACGGATCATCCGGGAGCTTGGCCGAACGTTCGACGATTAGCCGTAGACCTCGAGCACCAGCTCCTTGCATCGCCCGCCGTTGAGAATCGTCTGGTCCTGCGGGCACGCCGACACCACCGCGATCAGGTCCTCCATGGCCCGCAGCAGCACGTAGTCGCCCGGCTTCGCCATCGACTCGCGTGTGTCGCGTGTCCCCTGCAGATCCGCTATCGGAGTGTTCTGAAACAAGTTGACCGGGTCCGGATAGCCCGGCGGTGAGTAGCCCAGCTCCCTCAGCGCCCCGTTCAGGTTCTCTCGGCAGCTAGGGTGACCCTCGATTCCGAAGTCCTCCTGGTAGCGCAGCGTGTCGCACGCAGGCGCCAGCAGATCGTGCACCCCGACCGTGTCCTCCTCCAACATGAACAGCGGCTTGCGCCTGATGCTGTACAGCGGCTGCCCCACCTCCAGCGCGAACTTGCCCAGCCTGCTGCGCGTCTGGCTCGGCGACAGCGTCTCGTCCAGCGAGTCCTGCACGAAGGCGAACAGGTCGCCCACCTGCGGCCCCTGCTCCGCGATCACTTTCAGCCGCTGGCCACGCTGTACCAGCACCCCCTTGCCCGACTGCACCGGAACGGTCACGCGGTTGATCGGGTTATCGTCTGCGGTCATGGTTCCTCCTTACAGGTCGCCCACGTCGAACACCTTCGGCCCGATGATCCCCAGGATGAACTGGGGCGCCAGCATGTTGGAGCGGTCGGTCGGGTCGAGCCGCGGCGACGTCTCACAGAAGTCCATCGACCCTATCGGGAACTTCGAAAGCTCCCACAGCATCCGCATCGCCGTCATGGGAGTGATCGCCGCGAACACCGGCGAGCCGGTCCCCGGCGAGAACCCCGAGTCCACCACGTCGATGTCCATGCTCAGGTAGATGTAGTCGCAACCGTCTATCGCCAGTTCGCCCGCCCGGCGCGCCACCTCCACGGCCCCCATCTCCTGCACGTCCAGCCCCGTGAACACCGTCGCTCCGTTCCTCTTGATGGTGTCAGCCTGCTCGGCGTTCACGTACCCGTCGATGCCTATCCACACCATGTTCTTCGGAGACACCACCTCGATCTCCGAGATGCGCCGCGCGTTGGTGCCGTTGCTGTACCTGCCGAACAGCGGCGTAATGTCCGTAAAGTCCAGGTGTCCGTCGATGTGTATGTACCCCACCCTCACGTTGGGGTTGATCTCCGCGACCGCCCTCGTGAACCCCAGGCATGACGGGTAGCCCACGAAGTGGTCCCCTCCCAGGCACACCGAGAACCCACCTCGCTTGACCACCTCGTACACCCCGCCGGCCATTCCCTCCACGGCCCTGTCCACGTCGGTCGGGTACGAGTTGTAGTCCCCCACGTCCACCAGCCTGCTCTCGGCGGGTAGGCTCAGCCGGCTGCCCGAACTTACGTGGATCAGCCCGTCATCGCCCGCCGGCCGCAGCTTGTCCGCCAGCACGTGCGACCCCTCGCGTATGCCCCGGGGCCCGTACCGCGCGCCCGCGCGGTGCCCATGGGTCGAGTCGTGCGGCGCCCCGCCGATGGCGACCATGCCCGGCTTGATGTCGTCGAAGCTCGCCTGGGGAGACTTCAGAAACGTCGTCGCCCCCGAATACCAGGGGAGTACCTGTTCCGTGCTCATGGCTCACCCTCCTCGCAGGGGCGTCACGTCGAATATCTTCGGGCCGATTATCCCCAGCAGCAACTCGGTCGCCGTCATTATGGAGCGCTCGGACGTGTCGATCCTAGGCGCGATCTCCACTATGTCCATCGCCGCGACGGGATACTTCCGCACCTCCTGGAGCATCTGCAGGCATATCTGCGGCGTGATGGCGTCGTTCACCACCGATCCCGTCGCGGGGAAGAACCCCGTGTCGATGAAGTCTATGTCCAGCGTCAGGTAGATGAAGTCGGTCCCGTCCGCCGCGTGCTCCGCCGCCTGGCGCGCGATCTCCACCGCACCCTGCTCGTGCACGTCCAGCGCGGTGAACACCTTGCCACCGTTCCTCTCGATGAGCGTGATCTGGTCCTCGTCCACCCAGCCGTGTATGCCGACCCACGCCATGTTCGGGTGGGAGATAACGTCGATCTCCGAGATGCGCCGCGCGTTCGAGCCCTGGTTGTACCTGCCCCACACCGGGTTTACGTCGCCGTAGTCCAGGTGACCGTCGAAGTGGATGTACCCTATCTTCACGTTGGGGTTCTCTTCCGCCGCGGCCCGTGTGTAGCCCAGGCACGACGGATAGCTGATGTAGTGGTCGCCGCCCATGCACACCGAGAAGCCGCCGCGCCGCACCACCTCGGCCACCCCTCCGGCGATACCCCCGATCGACTTCACCACGTCCGTGGGATAGACGTTGTAGTCCCCCACGTCCACCAGCTTGCTATCCGAGGGGAGCGTCAGCCTCGTGCAGGTGTTAACGTCCAGCAGACCGCCGTCCGCCGAGTTTTCGAGCCTCTCGGTGAACGCCAGCGACCCTTCCCGGATGCCCCTGGGCCCCATGCGCGTCCCGAAGCGGCTCGCGTGGGTGCTGTCGTGCGGCGCGCCGCCCATTACCACCATGCCAGGCTCGACCCGGTCGAAACCCACCAGCGGCGACTTCAGGAAGGTCTGCGCTCCCGAAAACCAGGGCAGTGTTTCGGATGTGGTCATTGCTCACCCCCATCCTGACCTTCCCCCATCGAGGGGGAAGGGACTACTCGAAGAGCGGGCTAGGCCGTGCCCATGATGCGCGGATAGATGAACCTGAGAATCAGGTGAACGCCGAACCGCTGGCCCGTCTTGCCCAGCCCGTCGATCTCGATTATGGGATTCAACCCGCACAGGTCCAGCGCCCCCACCTTCGCGTGCGTCAGCACGTCCATCGCCTCCCAAAGGTCGATGTTCCTCATCCCGTCGAACGAGGGCGCGGCGGTGCCCGCCACGTATCCCCCGTCCAGCACGTCCAGGTCCACGCTCAGGTAGATGGAGTCGCAGCCGTCCCCCGCTATCTCCGCCGCCTGCCGCGCGACCGCGTCTATCCCCTGGCTCCGCACGTCCGCCAGCGTGAACACGTTCAGCCCACGCTCCCGCGCCATCTCCCACTGCTCGGTGCGGACGTAGCCGTTGGTCCCCACCCATACCATGTTTCCGGCCTCGGCTAGGCCGCCGTCCAGTATGCGCCGCGCCGTCGCCCC
>DAOUJL010000080.1:0-15395 GCA_034422735.1 Dehalococcoidia bacterium
TGTGCTAAAATCGCCGCAGCAAGGAGGATGCGATGACCACCGGACGCGCCACCACCATCTTCTACCCTGAGTCGGACGGTATGCCCTTGCCTGACGGAGAGTACCAGTCGCCCATATTCCGCAGAGTGGTCGGCCCTCTCGAGGTACACTTCGAGGGCGTCGAGGGCGCGCACGTCAACGGCAACACCTTTCTGTACTACGTCGAGGGCGAACCACGGCGCAACGTGTCTCCGGACTGCTACGCGGTGTTCGGACTGTCCGAGGCCGCGCTGGAGTCGTTTTCGCTGGAAAGGAACAACACCTACCTGCTGTGGGAGGTGGGCAAGCCGCCCGATTACGTGATGGAGATAGCCTCGCCGAGCACGGCGCGCAGGGACCTGGGGGCCAAGCGCGACCTGTATGCGCGGATAGGGGTGGGCGAGTACTGGCGCTACGACCAGACGGGCGGAGACTACTACCGTGAGCCGCTGGTGGGGGAGCGGTTGGTGGACGGGGAGTATCGGCGTCTGGAGATGCGGCGCGAGAGCGACGGGTCGGTGTGGGGGCACAGCGACGCGCTGAACCTGGACCTGTGGTGGATCGACGGCGAGTTGCGTTACTGGGACCCGGTGCGAAGGTTGTGGCTGATGACTCACCAGGAAGAGAACGCCGCCCGGCTCGCGGCGGAGTCGCGGGTGGGCTCTGAGCGAGACGCCAGGCTCGCGGCGGAGGCGCGCGCTGCGCAACTCGAAGCGGAGCTGCGGCGCCTGCGCGGCGAACAGAACGGCTCTCCTTAGGAAATCACCTTGACCTGCACGCGAGACTGACTAGCCAAACCTGGAGGCCGCTCGCCGCCACGGGCCTCGTCATCGTCGCCGTGCTAAAATCGCCGCAGCAAGGAGGATGCGATGACCACCGGACGCGCCACCACCATCTTCTACCCTGAGTCGGACGGTATGCCCTTGCCTGACGGAGAGTACCAGTCACCCCTGTTGAACGACACGGTCAGTCCTCTACGAGTCCACTTCAGAGACGTCGAGGGCGCCCACGCCAACGGCAACACCTTTCTGTACTACGTCGAAGGCGACGCGAACCGTCGTGTCTCTCCGGACTGCTACGTGGTCTTCGGCCTGTCCGAGGCCGCGCTGGAGTCGCTTTCGATGGAAGGCAACAACACCTACCTGCTGTGGGAGGTGGGCAAGCCGCCCGACTACGTGATGGAGATAGGCTCGCCGAGCACCTGGCGTCGGGACCTGGGAGCCAAGCGGGACCTGTATGCGCAGCTAGGCGTGGGAGAGTACTGGCGCTACGACCAGACGGGCGGCGACTTCTACCGCGAGCCGCTGGTGGGGGAGCGTCTGGTGGGCGGCGAGTACGAGCGGTTCGAGTTGCACCACGAGAGCGACGGATCGGTGTGGGGGCACAGCGACGCGCTGAACCTGGACCTGTGGTGGATGGAGGGCGAGTTGCGCTACTGGGACCCCGTGCGAAGGTTGTGGCTGATGACCCACCAGGAAGAGAACGCTGCCAGGATCGCGGCGGAGGCGCTGGTGGACTCTGAGAGGGACGCCCGGATCGCGGCGGAGGCGCGCGCTGCGCAACTCGAAGCGGAGCTGCGGCGCCTGCGCGGCGAACAGAACGGCTCTCCTTAGGAAATCACCTTGACCGCACGCCGGCCCGACCCCGAGGACTTCACCGAACGCCTGCTGCGCGCCCGCCTCACCCGCCGCCAGCTACTCGCCGGTGCGCTGGGCGCCGCGGGCGCGGCCGCCGTCGGTCGCCTCGCGCTCGGACAGTCGCCCCCGCCCGTCGACACCACGAAGGTGCCCGGCTTCCCCGCCACCGAGGTGGGCGCCCGCACCCCCTTCGAGCAGCCCTTCCGCCTGCAAGTGGGCCAGCACTCCTGGTTCGCGCCCATCGACCGCACCTACGGCATCATCACCCCGTCCGACCTGCACTACGTGGTGAGCCATGCCGGCACCGCCGACGTCGCCCCCTCCACCTACAAGCTGCTGATCCACGGGAAGGTCGGCAGTCCCAGGGTGTTCACGCTCGGCGAGCTGCGCCGCTTCCCCTCGGTCTCGCTCACCTACTCCATCGAGTGCTCAGGAAACAGCGCCAACGCCTGGTTTCCGCCGGTGCCCACCGATACCGCCCAGAACGTGCACGGCCTCACCAGCACCAGCGAGTGGACCGGTGTGCCGCTGAGCCTGCTGCTGCGCGAAGCGGGCGCCGACCCGGACGCGGACTGGCTGCTGGCCGAGTCCCAGGACGCCGCCGTGTTCGCCAAGAGCATCCCCGCCTACAAGGCCTGGGACGACGTCCTGGTCGCCTACGGCCAGAACGGCGAGGCGCTGCGGCCCGAGCAGGGCTACCCCGTCCGGCTCATAGTCCCCGGCTGGGAGGGCTCGGTCAACATCAAGTGGCTGCGCCGCCTGGAGGTGACCGACCGCCCGTTCATGGGACGCGAGGAGTCGGCGAGCTACACCGACGTCATGCCGAACGGCACGTCGCTCCAGTTCACGTTCGAGATGGGCGCCAAGTCGGTGATAACCTGGCCCTCCGGTGGCTACCGTCTGCCCGCCGCCGGCTTCTGGGAGCTGAGCGGGCTGGCGTGGTCGGGCCGGGGCCGCGTGACGCGCGTCGAGGTCACCACCGACGGCGGCAGCACCTGGGCCGACGCCCGGCTGCAGGAGCCGGTGCTGTCCAAGGCGCACACCCGCTTCCGCTACCCCTGGACGTGGGACGGCAAGCCCGCCGTGCTGATGAGCCGCGCCACGGACGAGACCGGCGCGGTCCAGCCCATCATCGACGACCTGGTCAAGGAGCGCGGCCTGCACTCCATCTACCACAACAACGCGGTGCAGGCCTGGCGCGTGGAGTCGGACGGCACAGTGTTGAGCACCCACGACCCGTTCCGCACCTCGATGGCCGTCCCCGGCGGCGACCGCGAGGCGCTCGTGCGCGCCTTCCCCGGCTGCCTTGCGTAGACTCCTCCTCGCCCTCGTGTGCCTGCTGCTGCTGGCGGCGGCCTGCGTCGACCGGGACGAGTCGACCGGCCCCGCGACCGCGGCCCCGCAGTCTGCCCCTGCGGAAACCGCCCCCCAGCCCACCATTCCCCCCGGCCCGTTCGGATTCGGACGGCACGCGACGGCGGACGAGATTCTCGCCTGGGACATCGACGTCGACCCAAGCGGCGCCGGACTGCCCGCGGGCAGCGGCAGCGTGGCCGAGGGCGAGCAGGTGTGGCGCGCCAGGTGCGCGTCGTGCCACGGCCGCAACGGCGAGGGCGTCCCCGGCCTCAGCGGCGCCGTCGTACTGCCCTACGACCCCGAGGCGTCCTGGCCGCCGTTCCCGCGCACCGTCGGCAACTACTGGCCCTACGCCACCACGCTGTTCGACTACGTGCGCCGCGCCATGCCCGCCGACGCGCCCGGCTCGCTGAGCGCGGACGAGGTGTACGCCGTGGCGGCGTGGCTGCTGCACGCAAACCAGATAGTGCCCGCCGACGCCGTGATGGACGCGCGGAGCCTGCCCGCGGTGGAGATGCCGGCGCGGGAGAGGTTCGTGTTGTCGGACGAGGCGCCGTAGGGGGCCCGACTGACCTCTCACATGGCTGCTGCTGTTACGGCGGACACACCCCACCCCGCCGGGCGATGAAGTCAGCGATGTCTCGGCGGATGCCTGCGGCGTCTAGTCCATGTGCCCGGTCATGCTCCGAACTACTGCCGTAATGTCGGTGCTCTCTACTGGCTACACCCAGGGCGAGCAGGCGATGTGGAACTTCCGTGAGGGCCTTGGAGACCTCGGCAGATGAAGTGCCCGCCAGATACGGCTCGACCAGCACGACGTTGGGAGACACTAGCTCCTCGCGCAGCGTCTCCGCATCGAACGGTCGTATGGTCGCCGTGTAGAGGACAGTAGCGTCGAGGTCGCCCGTGGCTTCCAGGACGGGCGCTAAGCTCGGCCCCACGGCGATCACAGTCACTGCGCTACTCGATCCGCGCCTCACCGGCGTGAGACCGCTCGAACGGGGTATGGCTTTGGGATTTACCGCCGTCGCGAGACGAATGTAGTCGAGTCCCGATCCGGCAGCGGTCGAACGCAGAATCGCTTCGACTTCGTCCGGATGACCGGGCACGTGCACACTCCATCCTGGCAGTGTTGACATGATGGCCACATCCTCCGGCGCCTGATGAGTTCTCCCCGACGCGGCGGCATCGTAGGATGCCCCGACGGAGACGAAGACCGCACCCAGCCCCTGGTGGCCGAAGTCGAGCTTGACCTGCTCGAACGGCCGCTCTACCAGGAACGGGGCATAGGTGTGAACGATTGGCCTGAAACCCTCCATCGCAAGTCCGGCGGCGAAGCCGACCAACAGTTGCTCCCTGATTCCGACGTTTAGAACCCGCTTGGGATGACGTTCTACCACGCCAGCTTCACTGAAGTACGCAAAGCCGATGTCAGCGAGTACGACAGCGAGGTCGGGGCGTTCGTCCAGCAGTCCCCCGGATATGTTGATGAAACGGTCGCGCATAGTGGGCATCTTATCTATCTCTTCCTTTCTACCTCAGCTACCACAAGGTGCGGACGAGCCGGATGAGCCACCGACAAGGCGGCCTCGATGGCCTTGTGGTCTCGGCCATTGATTGCTACGGATGACCAGCCCTCGACTCTGAAGCGCTCCTCGATGCCGCCTGGCCACCCATGAGTCGCCGAGCGGTTGTCTATGACACAGACTGTCAGTCTGGACAGGCCCAGTCGGCCGGCGAACGCTATCGCTTCGTGGTTGCTGCCTTCGTCCAGCTCAGCATCGCCGATAAGGCAGAACACCCTCGGACCCACATGCCCTTTCAGATCCAATGCCGCGGCCATACCCACTGCAATAGGCAGACCGTGCCCGAGCGACCCACTGGAGATCTCCACGCCCGGTATGAGCGAACGGTCAGGGTGCTGGCCGAGAATCGAATCGTACCCTCCGAATGTGGAGAGAGCGTCCATTGGAATGAACCCCTTGGCCGCCAAAATCGCGTAGTAGGCCATTGGGCCGTGCCCCTTTGAGAGCAGAAACCGGTCGCGGTTCGGATTCTCTGGATCTTGCGGGTCCACCTTCAGCACGCGGTCGTACAGCGTCCATAGCACATCCAGCGTGGACTCAGAGCTGAGATCGTGCTTTTCATCGCCCGTCATCAGCATAAGGAGGTCTGGCAAGTCCTCGTATGACATCATCGACTCCCGCGTCTGTTCACATGTAGAACGGTTGGTCAGTCTCATGGAGCTACTCCTTAACTTTCACCATAAGCCGTTTCACCAGTCTCTGGAACTACTCTACAACTTAAAGTATGCTTGAAGTCAACCACCGTTCTGGAGTGGAGATGCCGGCGCTACCTAACAGTCTTGCTATCGGCGAAATAGCGGCCCGAAGCGGGGTTAATACATCCGCGCTCCGCTACTATGAGTCGCGTGGGCTGATCGCTTCCGAGAGAACGGCGAGCGGCCATCGACGGTACGCTAGGGACACTCTACGACGTGTTGCGGTCATCCGCGCCGCTCAGCTCCTCGGTCTCACCCTGGAGGAGATACGCAAGGCATTGAACGAGCTCCCTGAGGCGCGGACTCCCGACCGGCAAGACTGGGAACGGCTGTCCCAGACGTGGCGTAGTTCGCTGGACAGCCGCATCGCTGACCTCGAGGCGCTGCGTGACAAACTGTCCGGGTGCATAGGATGCGGCTGTCTCTCGCTCCAGAACTGCAGTCTGTTCAATCCTGGCGACCAGGCCGCCGAAATCGGCCCCGGCGCTCAGTACCTCTTCGGTGACGCGCCGGACATCGACGCGGGGCTCTCTCCCTGAGAGAACCTACGAAGCGGTTCGCCGCTCGTCCCCCCGGCCCGTCCTTCGACGACCTGGACCTCACGCGCCCGCGGGATTATGGAAGGGATGTCTCATTCTTGTATGATGACTTCAATAAGCAAGCCTGATGTACCTACTCGACACCAACGTTGTCTCGGAACTGCTGACCGCGCGCACTAATGTAGTGTACACTGCAATAGTGTAGCCAGGTGGACGGGAGCAGTGATGAAGAACATAACGCTCAGCGCCGACGAGTCCCTGATCGAAGCCGCACGCCGGCGTGCGACCGCGGAGAATACGACGTTGAACGAACAGTTTCGTCACTGGCTTGCCCGATACGTCCACCGCGAGCGGCAGGCCGATGCCGCCATTCAGACAGTCAGGGATCTTCGCGCTACGATAGCCACCGGGGGACGCAAATTCACTCGGGACGAAATGAATGAGCGTTGAACATTTTATCGACACCAACGTTCTCGTTTACCTGTTCGATGAGACCGACACCGGCAAACGTCAACTGGCCGAGAACCTGGTCCATCAAAGCCTGGAACACGGTACCGGATGCATCAGCTACCAAGTCGTCCAGGAGACTATGAATGTGGTCACCCGGAAGCTCGGCGTCCGTCCAGAGGCCGCACGCCGGCTCCTGGACGACGTCCTGATTCCCCTGTGGCAGTCAAACCCCACGGCCGACCTCTATCGGCGTGCGCTTGCCCTGCAGGCCGAACACAGCTTCAGTTTCTACGACTCGCTAATCATCGCCGCCGCTCTTGAATCGGGATGTAGCCGCGTCTACAGTGAAGACATGCAGCACGGCCGGAGGATACAGCGGCTAACGATACTGAACCCGTTCCAGAATCAATAGCGGAGCACACCCCATGCCACGCCGCCCACGCACCAGGCAGCCCATCGAAGTCGAGTCGATTACCCACGACGAGGCCAGCCGCCGCAACCTGCCCTCCGCCGAGCACCAGCCGCTGTGCAGGACGAGGAGCGCAGCCCCATCCGGCTCGCCTACGAGCGCCGCAACCGCGACCTCGACTCGCAGCTCGTCTGGCGCGGCAAGGACGAGCAGGACCTCGACGACCTCGCTGTCAGCGCCCCGCCGCTCTACATCCAGGAGCGCGTCCACCCCAAGGCGCTCGTCGACGACCTGATGCGCCAGTCCCGCAACGGCCGGACAGCCGACGAGTACCAGGCCGACATGTTCGCCGACTTCCCCCTCTCACTGACCACCGGCCACTGGACACAGGTCACTGTACGCGGAGTGGACGTGTTCCATCCCAACACCGGCGAGATACGCAGCGACGGGCCGGACGGCATCGCCTGCTGGTTCATCGACACCGACTACAACGCGGAGGCGTTCTTCGTCCGCCACGCCTACTTCCTGGGCGCCGGCGACCCCTACAAGTCGCTCAAGACCACGCTCAATGCGGAGATCGACGCGGACGCCTGGGCCACGCTCCACAGCGACACCTCGTGCCCGTTCGACAAGCCAGAATCCGGCCGCATCGCCGTCAAGGTCATCAACCACCTCGGCGACGAGGTGCTAAAGGTGTTCCGCGTGGAATAAGGGCGAGCTGTCCCTTCCCCCTCGATTCAACCGTCATTCCCGCGAAAGCGGGAATCCAGAGGAAGGTTAGAGCCTGCCCTGTACTCGATACTAGGATGGGGGTGACGAAGCCGAAGCAAAGTCCCTTCCCCCTTGATGGGGGAAGGCTAGAGCCTGCCCCCGCGAAAGCGGGGGATGGGGGTGACGGCTCAGGCACACGTCCTGTTCTCCCGCCCACGTACCCCGAAAAAACCGTCACTTTCCCGCGCCACCCGTTCCCAGCCCTGCCGCATCCATCCTCGCCCACGCGCCACCAGTCCCCATTCCTGCGCAATATCTTCCCACAAATCCGCCCCCACACCCGCAGTTTCGACCCAGATCCCGAAACTTCGCCAACCGGCTTGCACCATACGCACATACGTGCTATCATAGCTCACGGCAGGGGCTTTCCGAAATCCCTCCCTCCCCCCCGACGGCGGAAGAGCCTGCCCTGAGCCTGTCGAACGGGCCGGGATGGGGGTGAGGCCACCGCAAGTCCCCTCTCCCTTGATGGGAAAGGGCCAAGGTGAGGGTGAAGCCACCGCAAGCCCCCTCTCCCTTGATGGGAGAGGGCTAGGGTGAGGGTGAGGCCACCGGCCCCTGTCCTACTCTGTCACGCGGCGCGACGCTTATGTCACGATTTGACTGCTCCGGCATTACAGAATTGAGCGGAACCGCCGGCCCGCCCAGCTACGAACACAACAGAATGTCGCAGAATCTAACAGAATTGGGGTCACCGCATTCCGATGACTCCCTTCCTCCTCGAAGGGGGAAGGTTAGGATGGGGGTGAGGGTTCAGACACACATCCCGTTACGCGGCCCGCGCGTCGCTTGACACTCAGTCTCGCTCGCCTTACCATGCTAACTTGGGGAGGTATTTCCAAATGCCTCCCTAAAATTCAATAGGAAGGTGAGATGCGTGGAATTCGCAATTACCGCGATACTCGCCGTCCTGGTTGGCTTGGCATTAGGAGCAGCAGCGGGATACTTCGGCAAGAGGCTTATACTGGGTAAGCGCCTCGAAGCGGCGCAGTCCGAAGCGTCTAGAGTTCTGGAACAAGCCGAGGAGGAAAGGCGAAACGTACTACTGAAGGCAAAAGAAGACTCCATCCAACTCCGGTCCACCGGAGAGGAGGAGCTCAAAGAGCGGCGCGCGGAAATCCAGCGCACAGAGCGCCGCGTCGCCAACAGGGAAGAAAATGTCGAACGGCGCGCCAATAACCTGGAGCGCAGAGAACGAAACCTGGTCCAGAAGGAGAAGGTAGCCGAACAATTCCAGGCGGAAATGGATGAGCTGCGCCGCCAGGAGCTACAGAAGCTCGAGGCGCTCTGCGGCCTGTCCGCTACCGAAGCCAGGAGCCTGCTCTACAGGCAGGTCGAAGAAGAGGCCGAGCTCGATCTCTCCCGCCTGCGCCACGACCTGGAAGTGCGCGCGAGGGACGAGGCCAACGACGCCGCCCGCAACATCCTGGCGCAGGCGATTCACCGGCTGGCCGCCGACGTCGTATCCGAGGTCTCGGTCACATCCGTGCCGCTGCCCAGCGACGACATGAAGGGCCGGCTCATCGGGCGCGAAGGCCGCAACATCCGCGCCATCGAGAAGGCCACCGGAGTCGACCTCATAATCGACGACACCCCCGAAGCGGTGACGCTGTCCTGCTTCGACCCCGTGCGGCGCGAAGTCGCGAGGGTAGCCATCGGCAAGCTGCTGGCCGACGGCAGAATCCACCCTGCCCGCATCGAGGAAATGGTCGTAAAGTCCGAAAAAGAGGTCGGCGAGAGCATCCGCAAGGCCGGCGAGCAGGCGGTGTACGAGGTCGGAGTGCGCGGCCTGCATCCCGAACTGGTGAAGCTGCTCGGACGGCTCAAGTACCGCTACAGCTACGGCGAAAACGTCCTGCAACACTCCATCGAGGTGTCCCAGCTTGCCGCCATGATGGCCGGCGAGATCGGCGCGGACGTGAAGATTGCCAAGGCGGGCGGCCTGCTGCACGACATCGGCAAGGCGCTCTCCCACGAGGTCGAGGGGCCGCACGCCGAAATAGGCGCCGACGTTGCCGCCAGGCACAGCGTGGCCGGAAACGTCTGCACCTGCATCGGCGAGCACCACGACGACGACATGAGCAGCGTCGAGGCGTTCATCGTCTCCGCCGCGGACGCCATCAGCGCCGCGCGCCCCGGCTCCCGGCGGGACACCGTGGAGAACTATATCAAGCGGCTGGAGGCTCTCGAAGAGGTGGGCCGCGCCTTCGACGGCGTCGAAAAGTGCTTCGCCATCCAGGCCGGACGCGAAGTGCGCATCATGGTCCAGCCCCAGAAGATAGACGACGTCGCAGCCTCCAAGATGGCCCGCGAAATAGTCAAGAAGATCGAACAGACGCTTGTCTACCCCGGGCAAATCAAGGTGACCGTGATCAGAGAGAGCCGCTCGGTCGAGTACGCCCGCTGATCGCTCACGCACGCCGCCTATAGGAGCCACCCCGAAATCTTGCGTGTCCTGATGATAGGCGACGTTATGGGACGGCCCGGCAGGGACACCCTGCGGGCCGTCCTCCCCGACCTGCGGCGCGAGTTCGCGCTCGACCTCGTCGTCGCGAACGGCGAGAACGCCGCCGGCGGGTTCGGCATCACCCGGAAGACGGCCGGGCAGCTTCTGGCCAGCGGCGTCGACGTCATTACCTCCGGCAACCACATCTGGGACAAGCCGGAGATAGTGCAACACATGGAGACGGGTCTGCCGGTGCTGCGTCCGCTCAACTATCCGACCGCGGCGCCCGGACGCGGCCACGCCCTGGTCGGAGGCGCGCTTATCGTGAACCTCATCGGGCGGCTCTTCGTCGGCAACTTCGACTGTCCCTTCGCCGCCGTCGACAGCCTGCTCGCCGAGCTGCCCGACCGGCCGCCCGTGGTCATCGTGGACTTCCACGCCGAGGCTACCGCCGAAAAAGAGGCGATGGGCTGGCACCTCGACGGCCGCGTCAGTGCGCTGGCGGGCACACACACCCACGTGCCCACCGCCGACGCGCGGGTGCTCCCTGGCGGTTCCGCCTACGTGACCGACCTGGGCATGGTGGGCGCCACCAACTCCATCATCGGCGGCGAGATTGAGGGCTTCCTGGAACGCTTCCTGACGCAGATGCCCACCAAGGCCAAGATCCCCAAGTCCGGTCCCACCCAGTTCAACAGCGTGCTCTTCGAGATAGACGAGTCGACGGGCAGGGCGCTGAGCGTCCAGCGCGTGGACAGGGTGGGACACGCCGGAGCCTCCGCACAGGCATGATCGAAGCGGACCTGCACCTGCACACCACCCACTCCGACGGCACCCTCACGCCGTCCCAGCTCGTGCGCCAGTGCGCCGAGGCGGGGCTGCGCGTAATCGCCATCACCGACCACGACTCCACCGAGGGCGTGGCCGAGGCGCAGGAGACCGCCCGCGCCTTCCCGGACCTGCGCATCATCCCCGGCATCGAGCTGAGCACCGACGTGCCGGGCAGCGAGATACACGTGCTCGGCTACCACGTGGACCTCGCCGACGCCGGACTTCAGCAGACCCTGGAGGACTTCAGGCGCGGGCGCGAGGAGCGCGGCCTGCTGATGGTGGAGCGGCTCGCCGAGCTGGGCGTCGCCGTCTCGTGGGAGCGGGTGCGCGAACTGTCGGACGGCGGCGCCATCGGCCGACCGCACATAGCGCAGGCGATGGTCGAGGCAGGCTACGTCCAGTACCCGAAGGACGCCTTCGACCAGTACCTGGGCCGCAACGGCCTAGCCTACGTCGAGCGCCCCAAGCTGTCCCCCGCGGACGCCGTGCGCATCCTGCGCGACAACGGCGCGCTGCCCGTCATGGCGCACCCCACCTACTCCGTGTCCAAGACCGGCATGGGCGAGGTCGAGTCGCTGGCCGACACGCTCGCCGAGCTCAAGCGCGCCGGGCTGGTGGGCATGGAGGTCTATTACAAGGACTACACCCCGGACCAGGTGGCCCGGCTGAAAGGCCTGGCCGACAGCCTGGGCCTGGTGCCCTGCGGCGGCAGCGACTACCACGCCTCCGGCAACCCGGACGAGCCGGAGCCGGGAGACGTAGGCCCGCCCATGGAGAGCGTGGAGGCGCTGGACGAGTTGCACGGCCAGACCGGCGCCGGACACCGGCCACTGACCACCGGGCACTGACCCATGACGCCCCTCGCAATCCTGCTCGTCTTAGGCGCCTACCTCGCCGGCGGCGTGCCCTCCGGGTACATCCTCGCCCGCCGCCTGCGCGGAATCGACATCCGCGAGTACGGCTCCGGCAACATCGGCGCGTCCAACGTCACCACCACCATCGGCGCCAGGGCGGGCGTGCTGCTCGGCGCCTACGACTGCCTGGTGAAGGGTACGCTGCCCGTGCTCATCGCCGGGATGCTGGACCAGCCCGTGGGCGTCCAGATCGCCGTGGGCCTGGCCTCCATGGCCGGCCACGCCTGGTCGCCCTACATCCGCTTCACCGGCGGACGCGGCATAGGCGCCGCGATTGGCGCGATGCTGGGCCTGGCTATGTTCTACGAAATAGCGGCGCTGGGCCTGACGCTAGGCGTGGTGGGCCGGCTGATATACCGCGACACGGGCTTCTGGACGTTCATCGCGCTGCTTACGCTCCTGCCGGTGACGCTGCTGTTCAACAGCTACTCGCCGCTTCCGATTGAGCACCCCGACGAGCTTGTCTACTTCAGCTTGGGCGCGCCCGCCATTGCGCTCGCCAAGCGGCTCACCGCCAACTGGGAACCCCTCCCGGAAGGCTACTCGCTGGCGCAGGTGGCGTTCAACCGCGTGCTGTACGACCGCGACGTGTCCCGCAAGGACGAGTGGACCGACAGGCAGCCCGGCGGGGAGAGCGCGAGGCCGAGTCCCGATGGCTGAAGCCGTGGAGTGCGCCCGGCACCGGAATGTGCAGACGACGCTGCGCTGCGGACGCTGCGACACGCCCATCTGTCCGCAATGCCTCGTCCATGCCGCTGTCGGCATACGCTGCCCAGACTGCGGACGCCCGCAGCGCCTGCCCACCTTCGACGTCTCCCCCGGGCGTCTCGTACTCGCGGTCGTGGTGTCCCTGGCCACCGGCGTGGTGGGAGGCGTCGCAACCGCCACCATCGCCGTCATCTTCGCCTACTCGGGCATCCCATTCGGCTTCCTGGCGCCGCTCGCCGCGTTCGCGGGCCTGGGGCTGCTCGTTGGTGAGCTCACCAGCCGCGCAACCAACCGCAAGCAGGGCGGCCAGCTCAAGATCGTCGCGCTGCTGGGCGTGCTCGCCGCCCTAGTCGTCGAAATTACCCTCGAACCGGCCCTGATCCGCGCCATCGCCCCCGACTTCGGCGGCGGCTCGGTGCTCCTGTCCGGCATTTACGGCATCGGCGCCGTAGTGTTAAGCTTCTACGTCTCAACCCGCCGATTCTAGGGAGGAACCAACCTTGCTGAAGACCATTAGCTGCGGCGACGTGCGCGAAACACACGCGGGATCCCGGATCACCCTGGCCGGCTGGGTCCACCGCCGGCGTGACCACGGCAACCTCATCTTCATCGACCTGCGCGACCGCGAGGGCCTGGTGCAGGTGGTGTTCAATCCCGAGCACGCGCCCGACGCCCACCGCACCGCCGAGTCGCTGCGCAACGAGTGGGTCGCGCAGGTGTCGGGACTGGTGTCCGAGCGCCCCGCAGGCACCGAGAACCCCAACCTGCCCACCGGAGGCGTCGAGGTCGCCGCCGACTCCCTGGTCGTGCTCAATGAGTCCAAGACGCCGCCCTTCTACGTCAACGAGGAGAGCGAGGTCGACGAGCTGCTGCGTCTCAAGTACCGCTACGTCGACCTGCGCCGCGCGTCCATGCGGGATACGCTCATCGCGCGCCACAAGGTCGTCAAGTTCATCCGCGACTTCCTGGACGAGCGCGGCTTCCTGGAGGTCGAAACGCCCATCCTCATCAAGAGCACGCCGGAGGGCGCGCGCGACTACCTGGTGCCCAGCCGCCTCTACCCGGGCAGCTTCTACGCGCTTCCCCAGTCGCCCCAGCAGCTCAAGCAGTTGCTGATGGTCTCCGGCGTCGAGAAGTACTTCCAGATCGCGCGCTGCTTCCGCGACGAGGACCCGCGCGCTGACCGCCAGCCCGAGCACACGCAACTCGACCTCGAAATGAGCTTCGTGGAAGAGGACGACGTGCTGAACCTGATAGAGGAAATGTACACTGAGCTGGTCGAGACGCTCTTCCCGGACAAGTGGACGCTCAGGCCGTTTCCCAGGCTCACCTACGCCGACGCGATGGGCCTGTACGGCACCGACAAGCCGGACCTGCGATTCGACCTGGAGCTCGCGGACCTGTCGGACATCGCGGCGCAGACGGACTTTCGCGTGTTCCAGGCGGTGCTCGCGGGAGGCGGCATCGTAAAGGGCCTCCGCGCCCCCGGCCTGGCCTCCTACTCCCGCCGCCAGACCGACGAGCTTATCGAGTTCGCCAAGGCACGCGGTGCCCAGGGTCTCGTCACCATCGCGCTCACCGGCGAGCCCGGCGCGCCGCTGGACGAGCTGACCCAGGAGCAGGTGCGCTCGGCGGTGTCCCGTTTCCTCACTCTGGACCAGGTGCGCGCGATAGCCGACCGCGTGGAGGCCGAGGTGGGCGACATGGTGCTGGTGGCGGCCGGCCCCGCCAAGACAGTGAACCAGACCCTCAGCGCGCTGCGGCACGAGATGGGCCAGCGACTGGGACTGGCCGACCCCAACCTGCTCGCCATAGGCTTCGTGGTCGACTTCCCCTTGTTCGAGTGGAACGAGGACGAGGAGCGCTGGGACGCCATGCACCACGCCTTCAGCATGCCCAAGCCCGGCCTGGAGCAGTACATCGAGAGCGACCCGGGGAAGGTGATCGGGCGGATATACGACCTCGTGTGCAACGGCGAGGAGCTGGCAAGCGGCAGCATCCGCATACACGACCGCGAACTCCAGGAGCGCGTGTTCGGCGCGCTGGGCTACACGAAAGAGCAGATAGCGCAGCGCTTCGGCCAGCTACTGGACGCCCTGGAGTACGGCGCGCCCCCGCACGGCGGCATCGCCCCAGGCATAGACCGGCTGCTGATGGTGCTGACCGACCGGGACAACATACGCGACGTGATCGCCTTCCCCAAGACCCAGAGCGCCGTCGACCCGCTGTTCGAGGCCCCAAGCCCCGTCGAGCAGGACCAGCTCGAGGAACTCGGCATCGCCATTATCCCCCGCGACAACCAATAGTCGGAGCGGTCTATTCGCCGCGCAGACGCCGCAGTTCCGCTTCGAGTTGCTCCGCGCGCGCCTCCGCCGCCCGGAGCGCATCAGCAGCCTCCTGGTGGGTGAGCAGCCACTTGCCTTGCACGGGGTCCCAGTAGCGCAGCTCGCCGTCGGTCCACCACAGGTCCAGGTTCAGCGCGTCGCTGTGCCCCCACACCGATCCGTCGCTCTCGCGCCGCATCTCCAGACGCCGATACTCGCCGCCCACCAGACGCTCCCCCACCAGCGGCTCCCGGTAGTAGTCCCCGCCCGTCTGGTCGTAGCGCCAGTACTCTCCCACGCCTAGCTGCGCATACAGGTCCCGCTTGGCCCCCAGGTCCCTACGCCAGGTGCTCGGCGAGCCTATCTCCATCACGTAGTCGGGCGGCTTGCCCACCTCCCACAGCAGGTAGGTGTTGTTGCCTTCCAGCGATAGCGACTCCAGCGCGGCCTCGGACAGGCCGAAGACCACGTAGCAGTCCGGAGAGACACGACGGTTCGCGTCGCCTTCGACGTAGTACAGGAAGGTGTTGCCGTTGGAGTGGGCGCCCTCGACGTCTCTGAAGTGGACTCGTAGAGGACTGACCGTGTCGTTCAACAGGGGCGACTGGTACTCTCCGTCAGGCAAGGGCATACCGTCCGACTCAGGGTAGAAGATGGTGGTGGCGCGTCCGGTGGTCATCGCATCCTCCTTGCTGCGGCGATTTTAGCACA
>DAOUJL010000081.1:0-39003 GCA_034422735.1 Dehalococcoidia bacterium
GTTCCAGGTACTGTCGAACGCTCTCTTGATTCACGGTTACCTCCACGTCTTGGGTAACCGTAATTTTGAGGTACATTCTCCACTTCGGTAACCATAATTTTGATGTCATGCGCGGTCTTGATTCTACAGCACGCACGTGCTACTTTCTATCACACAGGCCCTGCGACCGCCGGTTGGCGGCGTCGGAGAGCCGGCATCCGGCCCAAGGCCACCGTCACGGCCTGTCACGTTTCGCGCAATATGCGTGACGATCCTTAACAACTTGGCTCACAGAAAGTGACAAGAACACCGGGCCGCCCAGCTACGGATTGAGCGGAATGTAGCAGAATTGAGCAGGTTTTTCGTGAGGCCACGCCCAAAGGCCCCTAGCCCTTCCATTCCGAGCGCAGCCGAGGAATCTAAAGCCCTCATCCTGAGTTCCCTGTATCGAGGGGGAAGGGAGTCCGGCAGGCCCGACGCCGGTTGACTGGCGGGGGTGTATTGCCTACCATTTCTTACGTTCAGGGCAAGACCGCGTCTAAACCGACGCAGGCCCGACCCCAGTCTGAAGATTTCCAGGTGCGAGACTATGAACAGCAACCAGATCCGCGAGCGCTTCCTTAGCTACTTCGAGAGCAAGGCGCACACTCGCGTCGCGAGCTCCTCGCTCATCCCGGTCGGCGACCCGACCCTGCTACTGACGTCCGCGGGAATGGTACAGTTCAAGCCGTACTTCTCCGGCGAGGCCGAGCCTCCCAACCGGCGGCTTACGTCTTCTCAGAAGTCGTTTCGCACAGTGGACATCGACGAGGTGGGAGACTCCACGCACCTCACGATGTTCGAAATGCTGGGCAACTTCAGCATCGGTGACTACTTCAAGAAGGAGGCCATCGCCTTCGCGCTGGAGTTCTTCGAGACTGAGTTCGGACTGGCCAAAGAGCGGTTCGCCATCACCATCCACGACACCGACGACGAGAGCTTTGATCTGTGGCGCGACGTCGGCATCGCCGAGGACGAAATTTACAGGTTCGGCGATGAGGACAACTGGTGGGGGCCGGCCGGTCTGGAGGGGCCGTGCGGGCCGTGCAGCGAGCTCCACTTCGACTTCGGCGAGGGCAGGGGGTGCCTGCGTCCCGACTGCGGCCCCAACTGCGCCTATCCCAAGAACGACGCCGGAGACGCCTGCGACAGGTATGTGGAACTGTGGAATCTCGTGTTCATGCAGTTCTACCACCACCTCGACGGCACGCGAGACCCGCTGCCGGCGCCGAGTGTGGACACCGGCATGGGCCTCGAGCGCGCCGCCGTCGTCATGCAGGGCGTCACGACTATCTACGAGACGGACCTGTTCCTGCCGCTGCTCGCCCGCGTGGAGGCGCTGTGCGGGCGCAGCTACGGCGACGCCGACGCCGACGACTACGCCATGCGCGTCGTCGCCGAGCACGCCCGTAGCTCCACGTTCCTCATCGGCGACGGCGTGGTGCCCGGCAACGAGGGCAGGGGATACGTGCTGCGCCGCGTGGTACGCCGTGCGATACGCCACGGGAGGCAGCTCGGCCTGGAGGGCGCGTTCCTGGGCGACGTGGCCGGCGAGGTCATCGCGCAGATGGGTGATATCTACCCCGAGCTTCGCAACCACCAGGACTTCATCCTCACCGTGCTGAGACTGGAGGAAGAGCGCTTCCAGCAGGCCTTTCGCAACGGCTACGAGGCGCTGACCGAGGCGCTGGAGGGCGCCGATTCGCTGCCCGGCGAGGTGGTGTTCCGGCTGTGGGACACCTACGGTTTCCCGGTCGAGATGACGAGCGAGATCGCCGGAGAGCGCGGAGTCGAGGTCGACATGGCCGGCTTCGAAGAGCAGATGGCCGAGCAGCGCGAACGGGCGCGCTCGACGGCGCAATTCGGCGGCGACCGCGCCAAGATCCGCGTGTACGAGAGCATGGCCGTCGGCGCCACGCGCTTCCTGGGCTACGAGCAGCTCACGGCAAGCTCCGTGATAGTGGGCCTAATCAGCGGCGACGAACTCGCCTCTGAAGCGACCAAGGGCCAGGACGTCGAGATGGTGCTGGTGGAGACGCCGTTCTATCCGGAGGGCGGAGGCCAGATAGGCGACGCCGGCCAGCTTGTGGGGCCTAACGGAAGCGTGGACGTCCGTGACACCCTGGAGGTGATGCCCGACGTGATCGTCCACTTCGGCAGTGTGGCCTCCGGCTCCATCGCCCTTGGAGACAGCGTGGAAGCCTACGTCGACGAGATTCGACGGGAGGACACCGCCCGCAACCACACCGCCACGCACCTGCTGCACGCCGCCCTGCGCCAGGTGCTCGGCCCGCACGTGCGGCAGGCAGGCTCGCTCGTCGCGCCTGACCGGCTGCGGTTCGACTTCTCCCACGTCCAGCCCGTCACCGACGAGGAGATGTGGCAGGTGCAGTTGTTGGTCAACGAGAAGCTGCGCCAGAACGCCCGGATCGTGAAGAGCGAGGACACCTACACGTCCGCCATCAACAGGGGCGCGCTGGCGTTCTTCGGGGACAGATACGGCGATCGAGTGCGCCTGGTCGAGATCGCAAACGGCGCGACATTCAGCTTTGAGGTGTGCGGCGGCACGCACGTCGAGCGCACGGGCGAACTGGGCGCGGTGTACGTGCTCGGCGAGTCCAGCGTGGGCGCGGGAATGCGGCGAATCGAGGCGGTGAGCGGCCGCGCCGCCGAGCGGTTGGTCTGGGAGCGGTTCAGGCGCGAGGAGGCCGTAGCGCGCAAGCTCCAGGTCCCGCCGACCGAGGCGGAGGACAGGGTACAGTCGCTCATGGACGCGCTGGACGAGGCGAACCGGGCGCGCTCGGCGCTGGAGCGACGCCTGTCCCTACAGGCTGCGGAGAGCCTGCTCGCGGACCAGCAGGACGTCGACGGCGTGAGTGTGCTGGCTGTCCGGACCACCGCGGCGAACGCGGACGGGCTGCGGGAGGTGGGCGACTGGTTGCGTGACAAGATGGGCAGCGGCGTGATCGTGCTCGGCTCCGTGATAGGCGAACGGCCGCTGCTCGTGTCGATGGTCACGCCCGACCTGGTGGAGAGGGGCTTGGACGCCAGCGTCATCGCAAGGGGTGCCGCCAAGGCCATACAGGGCGGCGGCGGCGGACGCGCGGACGTGGCGCAGGCGGGCGGCCGGCGCGCGGCCGGGCTGGACGACGCATTGGCGCTGGTGCCTGGGCTGGTGCGGGATAGCCAGGCCGAATGAGGATTCTCGCCCTGGACGTTGGGGAGAGTCGCATCGGCCTCGCGCTCAGCGACCCGACGGGCCTGTTGGCGTCTCCCATCGAGGCCCTAGAACTGGATGGTCGCCAGCCTGCCCACGAGAGGGCCGCGCGCCACGCCTCGGGCATGGAGTTGAGCGAGATTGTGGTCGGCATGCCCTACTCGATGTCCGGCGAACGGGGACGCCAGGCGGGACGGGTCGCGGCGTTCGTGCGTGAGTTAGCCAAGCTGGTGGAGGTCCCGGTCACGACGGTGGACGAGCGCCTTTCCACTGCGCAGGCCGAGAGGCTACTGCGAGGTCAGGGCGTTGAGACGTCACGCGACAGGGGGCGTCTCGATTCTGCCGCGGCCGCGGTCATCCTGCAGGGCTACCTGGACTCGCGACGGTTGGGCTAGGCCGCCTCCCGTAACAGCGCCGCCATCCGCTTCCGGTGGTGTACGGCGTCGCCCAGGTAGTGCTGTAGAGTGCGCGACTTCTGCGTGTAGTAGGCCAGGCCATAGTTCATGTCCACGCCGATGCCGCCGTGAACGTGGTGTGCCGCTTCGCACGCGGTGAAGTAGGCGTCGCTCGCAACCGCCTTGGCCATCGAAATCGCGAGCTGTGCGTCGGACGCGCCGCCGTCCAGTTTCCACAGCGCCTCGTAGGTGGTCCAGCGGGTGGACTGCTCCGAGTTCAGCGCCTCGATGAGGTGGTCCTGGACGCGCTGGAAGTTGCCGATGGGCACGCCGAACTGGATGCGGTTCTGGCTGTACTCGATGCTGATTTCCAGCACCCGCCTGCAGCCGCCCGCCATGTAGGCGCAGAGAAGGGCGGTCGCCCTGTCGATTGCGGATTCGAGCGCGCAGCCGGCGCCGCCGGGCTCGCCGACCACCGCCGAGGCTGGGACACGCACGCCGTCCAGCGTGACCTCGCACATCACGTCGCCCAGCCAGCCGGTGTGAGGTCGCACGGTCAGGCCTGGCGCCGTCCTGTCCACCAGGAAGACGGACAGGCCGGGTGAGCCGTACGCGCTTCCGACCACCAGCAGGTAGTCTGCCAGGTGGGCGTCGGGCACGAACGCCTTTGTGCCGTTCAGCACGAACGAGTCGCCCTGGCGAGTCGCGGTTAGCGTGATGGAATCGAGGTCCCAGCTACCGCTGTCCTCGGTGAACGCCACGGCGGCGATGATGTCGCCCCGTGCGATGGAGGGCAGAAGCTGGGATTTCTGGCGGTCGTCGCCCGCCCCCAGGACGACCTGCGCCGCCAATACCGACGACAGCAGCGGGCTGGGGCACAGCGCCGCGCCCAACTCCTCGAAGAGGACGCCCATCGTGGTGAAATCGGAAGACTGGCCGCCGTACTCGGCCGGCAGAGACATGCCTGCCCACCCCAGGCTGCCCATCTTCTTCCACAGCTCGGGGTCGTGGCCGGTCTCGGAGCGGAACAACTCGTCGACACGTTCCTTCGGCAACTCCTGCCGGAGGAATTCCTGCGCCGAGTTCTTGATCATGGTCTGTTCTTGGGAGAGTGATAGGTCCACGGTTGTTCACCCCCATTCTGGCCTTCTCCCATCCACGGGGGAATGGTTTTGCGGTTGGTGCGCTAACTGCGAGTGGCGGCGGTCGTGGACGGCGTGGGCGCGGCGCGCTCGCGCGTGCGGCTTACGCCGAGTCTACGAGCGATGATGACCTTCTGGATTTCGATTGCACCACCGGGGTGGGCCGCCGTCAGGCTGGCCCGCTGGTGCACCTCAAGCTCGCCGTCTATGGGGGCCATAGAGTCTTCGAAGTCCAGCATGGCCTTCAGGCCGCCGACCTCTCGGATGACGTCCGCAGTCCGGAGGCCGGCCTCCCTGCGCCAGAGCGACAGGTGCGAGCCGTGAAAGCTCATCTCCTGGTGAGTACTGTACATCCAGTGGTTGCGCGCGCCGAGAAGCCGCTGCACCTCGTTGTCGATATAGGCCTTCATCAGGAGCTGCTCGTTGTGGTCGTCGCGGTCCAGCCCACTCTCGATGCAGTGGGACAGGAACTTCTTGAAGGTGGAGTTCCGGGGCACCACCTCGCCGCCACCGCCGTGCTCGATCTCGAGCGTGGTCTGGGCGACCTGCCAGCCCTGGGTCTCGCCGCCAATCAGCCGGCTTGCTGGCACTCGCACGTTGTCCATGAACACGTGGCGCTTGCCCTGGCCGACGAGCAGGTCGAGGGTCTGAACCGTGATGCCCGGGGTGTCGCCGGGCACCATGAAGTAGCCCATGTTGCGGTGGCGGGGAGCGTCGGGGTCGGTTACTGCCAGCGTGAACAGCTCGCCCATCTGGACGTCGTCGGGCACCTTGTTGTCAGGGTCAGCGTAGCCGGCGTCTCCGCCAACGAACACCTTCTGCCCGGTCAACACCCAGTCGTCGCCGTCCCGAACGGCCCGCATCTGCAGGCTGGCCAGGTCGGAGCCGGCGCCCGGCTCGGTGAAGAGCTGCCAGCCGAGTTTCTCGCCGCGAAGCCTCGGCTCGAGAATCTCGCGCTTCTGCTCCTCCGTACCCCACACCAGGATCGCGGGAAGGTCGAGGCTGTTGTCGTAGAACGGGGGAAGGTCGGCCTTCTCAAGCTCTTCGCGGATCACCACGCCCTCTTCGGTGGACAGCCCGCCGCCGCCGTACTCCTTGGGGAAAGTGGGGTGCAGCCAGCCCTTTTCGCCGAGTCGAAGCCGGAATTGGCGTACCTGCTCCCAGGTGTGGGCGTCGACGTGGCTCGACTCCAGCGGACGGTTGATGTCGGCGGGCAGGTTATCTGCGAGCCAGTCGCGCACCTCGCGGCGAAACTCTTCCTGCTCCGGGGTGTATCTGTACATGAAATCCATGAAAGCCCCTCCTGGCCCTATGGCGTAAGGGTGGTGGTCCCAGGTATTCTGGGTCACCTGGCGCCAGTGTGTCAGTGCTGGATATGTACCTCGCTCCGGTCCAAGATAACGGCGAGGGTCGCGATTGTCAACGCGTTGTGGGTTGACTGTCGGGCCGCATCGGGCATAGCCTTATCCTGCCCCGGTGCCGAACATTCGGCACATACGATGACGGCACAGGCGGCAACGCTGGGCCGCCAAACAGATGAGGAGAGCATATCCATATGGCTGGGATCAGGCTTAAGACTGCAATAGGAAGCTACGGGCACACGCTGCCGCTGCTGGACGGTTCGGTGGCGTCCGAACGAGTGGCGTTCGACTGGGCTGAGTACGACACCATAGTGGGCGTGTTCAGGACGATGGTGAGGACGAACGCCTATGAAGTTTCGGAGATGGCGCTCTCGACCTATCTGTGTGCGAGGGCGCACGGCAAGCCTATGACGGCGATTCCGGTGTTCATAACGCGCAGCTTCAATCATGGCGACGTGGTGTGCAACGTGGACGCGGGCATCGAGTCTCCGCGCGACTTGGCGGGCAAGCGGGTGGGGGTGCGCGCATACACGGTGACGCCGGGTGTCTGGGCCAGGGGGATACTGAAACACCAATACGGACTGGACCTGGACTCGGTTACATGGGTGCTGGGCTCAGACGAGCACGTAGCTGAGTTCGTGGAGCCGCCGAACGTGGTGTCCGCACCCGCCGGCAGCGATCTGGGGGCCATGCTGCTGGCCGGTGAACTGGATGCGGCGATAGGCGTGGGTGGCCTGAACCCGGCGCGGGTCCATCCGCTCATCCCGGACGCTCGCGACGCGGCGTTGCGATTTTACGAGGAGACGGGCGTGTACCCGATAAGCCACATCGTCGTCATCAGGAACGACGTACTCGAGGCTAACCCGTGGCTCCCGAGGAAGCTGTTCACACTGTTCGAGGCGGCACGGGATGAGTATGCGAGCAGGCTCGTGTCGGGGGAGGCCCGGCATCCGAGCGACGGTTCGGTTGCGCCGCTGCGGTCGGCCGGAGTCGCTGAGCCGCTGCCCTTCGGAATCGAGGCAAACCGCGTCACTCTGGAGACGTTTAACGACTGGAACGTGGAGCAGGGGATCATTCCAAAGCGGGTCAGCGTGGAAGAGGTGTTCGCAGTGGTTTAGGCTGGGGGTTCAGCGCACGTCGATGTTGTGAAGCGGTGAGAATTGGAGTGAAGTAGGGCGGCTCCCACTGGGAGCCGCCCTACAATTTGCCTAACCTCTTGGACCGGACCAGCTACAGGTTGAACTGCGGGTCCATGTAGTCCTTCTCCTTGGTGTAGACCTGGAGCCGGTTGCGGATCGTCTCGCTGATGATCACGCGGTCCTCGGAATCGACCAGGATACTGACCGGGCGGGCGAATCGGCCCACCGGGGTCATGTCCTTGAGCCGTCGGTACGCCTTGACGACGTCCGGGTTGGCCTCGACTACCTCACGGGCCCAGTTGGACCACTCGAGCGCGTCGCCGTAGAGGGCGGTTATGATGTCGCCCTCGGGCTCGTAGATCTGCACGCGGTTGTTGCCGAAGTCGACGACGTAAACGTCGCCCTCGCTGTCCACGGCGACGTCGGAGGGGTGGCTGAGGTCCGCGCCAGTTTCCTCTGAACCGCCGAATGTGAGCAGATGCTCGCCGTCCGCGGAGAACTTCTGCACGCGGTCGTTGCCGAAGTCGGCGACGTAGATGGCACCATCCTTGTCGATCGTGATTCCCCAGGGCCGCCTTAGCTGGCCCGCGTCGCTGCCGGATCCACCGAAGCCGGACAGGTACTTGCCGTCCTTGGTGTACTTCTGTACACGGTCGTTGCGACTGTCCACCACGACCAGGTTGCCGTCGGCGTCGAACTGAATGCCGGCCGGGTTGAGGAACTGGCCCTCGCCGGAGCCTGCCTCGCCCCACTGGCCGACGCGCTGGCCGTCGGAATCGTAGATGATGATGAGGTTGTCGTACTCGTCGGAGCAGTAGACCAAGCCGTCACCGTCCACCGCGAGGCCCACCGGCCACATGAAGTCCTTTTTGGCGAAGTCGCCGATGAACTCCTGGTCGAGGGTTACAAGCCCGATGCGCTTGTTCTCGCCGAGTTGGACGCCCTGTCCGACGCGCTCCGTGCCGCGGTTGAGCACGTATATGGCGCCGTCCGGGGCGAAGGCCATGTCGTACGGGTTCGCGAATCCGGCGCCCGCAGCGGCGCCCCGGCCTATCGCGTGGCTGAAGCTCCAGGTGCGGCCGGCGACCGTAGTTGTAAGCATGTCACGCCTCCTGAAACGCACACCACCCCGCGCAACCTGTGCCGGCCACGCGGTGGTGGTTCGGGGCGAGGGCAGCGCGCCTGAATATGCCGCCACCCTCGCCGGTGCGATTATTGCTGTCTAGCCGCCGTTCTTGATGAACTTGGGCTGCTCGAACTGGCCGTTGACTATGGGCGTCGGATCCAAGTGCATCCAGTCCTCGAGCATCGTCGAGTAGACGCCGCGGTAGTCGATGTTGGGAACCAGGTCGCCCTGCTCCAGCGCCTCGGGCCGGGTGTCCGGGTAGCTGCTATAGGTGCCGCCCTTGACGTTGGGGCCGATGGCGAAGGCTACGCCGGCGGCGCCGTGGTCGGTACCCGAGCCGTTGTCGCGGACGCGGCGGCCGAACTCGGAGAACAGGAACATCGTCACGTTCTCATCGGCGTCGTGCTCGCGGAGGTCGTCCCAGAAGTCCGCTATGGCCTCGGAGACCTGCGTCCAGAGCTGGGCGTGGGTCGCGGACTGCGCGGCATGGGTGTCGAAGCTGCCGTGGCTGGTGTAGAACACACGGGTGCCGAGATCGGCGGTGTGGATCATCGCGATGTCGCGGAGCTTCTTCGCGACGGGGCTCTCCGCGTACTCGACAGTGGACTCGTACTGCTGCGGGGCGACCTTGAGGATGTCGGCGCCCTTTAGAGCGTCGAGGCCGGTCTGGCCGAGGTAATCCATTACCTGGCCTGTGCCTACGGCTGGGCCGTACATGTTGGCGAACCGCTCGAGCACCTTGTTGCGCTGCTCTTCCTGCTCGATGCTGGTCAGCAGGCCGTAGGTGGTGAGGTCGGCGACGGACGCTACCGATACGCCGGGGGCGACGAGCGCCCTGGGCAGCGCCTGGTCGACGTTGACGCCGGTGATGGGGTTTTCTCCCTCGGGGTCGATCTCGCGTAGCGCTCGGCCCAGCCAGCCCTCAGTTCCAACCTTGTCGGGCTCGCAGGTGTGCCAGATGTCCATCGACCGGAAGTGCGACCGTGGGGAGTTCGGGTAGCCGATGCCGTGGACTATCGCCATCTGGCCCGACTCGTAGATGTCCTTCATGGGACCCATGGCCGGGTGCATGCCGATCTCGTCGTCCAACGGGAGCACGCGCTGCTGAGGGATCTGCAGCGAGCGCCGCGAGTCGTAGTAGTTCTGGTCGGTGTACGGGATGATGGTGTTGAAGTAGTCGTTCCCGCCCGTCAGCTGGAGGACGACTATCACAGGGGGCTTGCTCGTCTTCGCCATTCTCCTTCTCCTTACCTTGGCTTGGCTTGCTGCCTTGCTTACTCCGTGATTTGCCGGCCTTAGCCGAACTGGTACTCCCTGGTGGCGGCGATGAGCGCCAGCGTCTCGCCCACACGCCTGGCCGAGTTCGCGTAGTCCGCGTCCGTCGCCCAGGAGATCGCGCCCTCGGACTCCACGTTCGTGACCAACTCCGCCTTTGTCGACTCGGCGACCTCGATTGGCCCCATCAGGTCCAGGCAGTGGTCGACCAGCGCCTCGGCGCTCATCGACTGGCCGTTGGAACCGGCTATCCGGCGGATCATGCTCTGCACGCCGGGAAGCTCGACGTCGTTCACCCGGTCGGCCACGAAGTTCACGCGCTTGACCAGCGAACCGCTGTTGATCCACTCCCTGCCGGTGTGCCAGCCCTCCACGCTGGGCGGGTCCAGTATCTCCTGGCCCATGTAGCCGGCGTGGTTAGCCATTTCTTCGAGGCGGGGATCGGCGCCCAGCAGATCCTCGGTCATTCTGAGGGTTCCGACCACGACTTCGACGGGGCTCTTGACCTTCTGGTACATCGATTCCTTGAAGAAGTCGGAATTGAACAGCGTCTTCAGCACCGGCCGTATCTCATAGCCGGAGTCGACGAACACCTTGGAGAGCAGCTTGATGGCCTCGGGGTCTCGCGGCTCCTCGATGTCCCACGCGGGCACCTGCGGCTCGTCGGCGACGAAGAAGTTGTACAGGTGGCGGGAGATGAATCGCGGGCACGCCTCTTGGCTGACGACGATATCGATGATGTCCTCGCCGTCGAAGTTGCCGGTCTGGCCCAGGAACGTCTTCTCGCTGAAGTCGTGGTCCTCGGGCCGGAACTCGAAGCTCCAAGGGTGCCTGCCATAGGGGAACCTGGGAATCTTCGCGGCGATGGTCCAGCCGGTGAAGGCGCGAGAGCACTCGAACACGTCGGTCTCGGTGTAGTTGCCGACGCCGAGGGAGAAGAGTTCGAGCAGTTCGCGGCCCCAGTTCTCGTTGGGGGCGTTCTTGTGATTCTCGTTGTTGTCCAGCCAGAAGATCATGGCCGGGTTGCTCGCCAGCTTCACCAGCAGGTCGCGGTAGTTGCCCATGCCGTGGTCGCGGAACATGTCGATCTGGTCGATCATGTTGTCGCAGTTGTCCACCTTGCCGTTGCCGGTGGCGAACACGTGGTGCCAGAACAGCGCCATCTTCTCTTCGAGAGGTCGCTGGGTGTTCAGCAGGTAGTAGAGCCAGTGCGCCTGTCCGCCCGCGTAGTGCTGAGCCGGGAACTCGGTGCCCGGGTGATAGCGGTAGAGCTCGATCACGTCCACCGACGGCGCGGTCGGATTGACCAGCTCCTCGACGGTGGCCTCGTAGCCCTTCTCTACCCTTGCCTCGATCTCGTCACGGGTAGCGCCGAATCCGGCACGCCGCATCAAGTGAGACATAAGGGCGATGTCTTCTTTGTTGGCCATCAGTTCTCCTCCTTTCTCTTTCTGCAATGGTTAACGCTGGTAATGCCTGTCGCGGAAGATTCGGTTGAGTTATGAGGGATGTTCACCCCCTTCCTTCCGGATGCGGCGGCCCACGCTAGGGCTGTCCCGCTCCTCCAGACTGGCAATCCGGACACATGCCGTAGTAGTCCATCCGGCGGCCCGTGATTTCGTAGCCCGTTACGTTGGACAGGTCGTCCAAGGGTTCGTCGTGGTCGACCGAATCCAAGTCTTCGATCTTCTCGCAGTGCAGGCAAATGAGGTGGGGGTGATGGTGGCTGCGCCTGCCGTCGTAGCGGTTGGCGGCGCCACTGAACTCGATCTCCAGCACCTGTCCGGTCTCTTTGAGTAGCTCGATGGTGTTGTAGATCGTGGCCAGGCTAGTGCGGGGGTGGAAGCGCCTTACCTCTTCGTGGATCTCGCTTGCGCTCGGGTGGGTCTCGCTGCAGACGAGCACCTCTAACATCTTGTCACGGCGCGGCGTGAGGCGGGTGCCCCGACGCTTGAGGGCGGCTCGCATCTCAAGGAGCCTTTGTCTCTCGGTGGCGGTCACTTTCGCTTACCTTACCGCTAACCCCGGGACCGATTGTCCCCGCTTTCACAAGTTAGAATTATTCTAAATCCATTTTCGCCCTTAAGGTATTGCAACGACTCCCGCTTGTCAATAGTTAACCCAGCTAAATCCGCAATCTGGCGCCGGATGCAAAAAAGTTGTTCGATTCTGCGACATTCTGTTGGATTCGTAGCTGGGAGTGCCAGCGATCCTGCTCAATTCTGTAATGCCGGCGTGGGCAATATGTGGCATAAGTGTCGCGCTGCGTGGCAGAAGAAGACAGGGGCGGCCGGGCCGACCGGCTATGCCTTCAGTGACTGTTCATACTCGATACGGTGTGCGCTCTCAACCCTCACCCCTTCGGCAAGCTCAGGGCAGGCTCTGACCCTCTCCCAAGTTTGGGAGGGGAACTGACGCCTCGCACCGATGAGAATAGCACGGATGTGCGTGGACTTCAAGAGCGTTGGCGAAGATTTGGGTCTGGGGACGAGTTGGTGGGGAGAACTGGCGCAGTTGGGTGGCATAGGTTGGGGGCGTGTTAGAACGGATGGGTCAGGGCCGGGAACGGGCGGCGCGGAAAAGTGACGGTTTGTTCGAGGTCTGGGGGAGCGATGGGGTAGGGCGTGTGAGTATGAGTGCGGCCGGTGGGTGCTCTGGGCCGTTCGGTGGGCGGTCTCAGCGCGTTTGCCATGCGCGGCGTGAACCTTCACAATGTGCCCTGCCAACGTATTGAGATTTCGGAGGTTGTTATGAACATTGGCGTGTCGATGCCGTTGCCCGCTTACACTATAAATGCGGCGTTCATGGCGAGCAAGGCTGAGGAACTGGGATTCGACTCCCTGTGGTATGGCGAGCACCCGGTCATGCCGGTGGAATCGGCGAGTCCGTTTCCAGGCTCCGACGACGGCGTGATTCCCTGGACGTACTCCCACTTCGCGGACCCTTACATCGCGCTGGCGCAGGCATCAGGGGCGACCAGCACTATCAAGCTGGGCACGGGCATTACGCTGGTGCCGGAGCGCAATCCGTTGGTATTGGCCAAGGAGGTGGCAACGCTCGATTTGCTCAGCGGCGGCCGCTTCCTGTTCGGGGTGGGCGCGGGCTGGAACAGGGAGGAGACGGAGTTGCTGGGCGGCGACTTCGACCATCGCTGGACGCAGGTGCGTGAGGCTGTGGAGGCTATGAAGGTACTATGGACAGAGGAGGAAGGGGAGTTCCACGGACGCTACTACGACTTTCCTCCCGTGCGGTGCTATCCCAAGCCGGCGCAGAAGCCGCACCCTCCCGTCATACTGGGAGGCATGGCTCGCAACGTGCTGCGCCGCATCGTGGCCTGGGGAGACGGCTGGCTGCCGAACCGCATCACACCAGAGCGGCTCCGCGAGGCGCGCGCGCAGCTCGACGCGCTGGCTGGAGAGGCCGGGCGCGACCCCGCGTCGCTGACGATTACGGTGTCGGGGCAGCCCGCGGACCGGGACCTGATAGAGTCGCTCCTCGAAGCAGGCGCAAACGGCGTGGTGGTGCGTCCCGAGTACATGGAGACAGAAGAGGAGATGGGGGGCGAACTGGAGCGGATCGCCGAGGCCGTGCTGCGGTAGCAGCGAATTGAGAGGCTATCCGAAGATCCGTTAGTCACCCTCACCCCCGCATCGAGTGCGGGGCAGGCTCTAACCCTCTCCCATTACAAAGGGAGAGGGGACAGAAAGGAAGGGAGGAAGTATGTCGCGTTCGCATGAAGATTGGATGAGGACCGCGCTGGAGGACGCGGCGAAGAGCGCCGCCGCGGGCAACTCGGCGGTGGGCTCGTTAGTGGTAAGGGACGGCGAGATAATCGGGCGCGGCGGCAACGAGGTGAACTCGACGTCCGATCCGACCGCTCACGCCGAGGTAGTGGCCATCCGGGATACCGGCGAGACGGATCTGTCCGGCACCACGCTGTACACCACGTTCGAGCCGTGTCCAATGTGCTGCGGCGCCATCATGGTCGCCGGGGTGGACGTGCTGGTGCTCGGCGCGAGGCACGACCAGATGGCGCGCAACTACGGCGACTACTCGGTGGAGAGTCTCATCGAGATGTCCGAGTACGGCGACCGGCTGAGCGTGGTGACAGGGGTGCTGACGCAGGAGTGCGCGGACATACGTTAGCGGGGGAGGCGTGTCGCCTCAAATGCCCCCTCACCCTAACCCTCTCCCCCGCGTGGGAGAGGGGACCGCGGCGCGCATTTCGGCGGCGCGCCAGGTTTGACACCAGTAGGGCGCGCAAATAGAATTGGGCGAAATTCCCGAACGGCGCGGCAGGGCCGCCCAGAGCACCTACGGAGGACACCTTGAACAAGACCACCAAGTTGCGTAATCTCATGGATGAGGGCCTGGTCGTGGCTCCTTTCACGTTCGATGCCTTCCAGGCAAAGATCGCCGAGAAGGTAGGGTTCGACGCCGTGTACATGACCGGATTCGGCACCGCGGCAGCGCGCGGCTATCCGGACGTAGGTCTCGTGACTCAGACGGAGATGGTGCAGAACGCGAAGTACATCGCCAACGCTGTCGACATTCCGTTGATCTGCGACGCCGACACCGCCTACGGCAACCCCATCAACACCTGGCGCACGGTGCGGGAGTACGAGTCCATAGGCGTGGCAGGCATTCACATCGAGGACCAGGTCTTCCCCAAGAAGTGCGGTTTCTTCGAGGGCAAGCTGGTGGTGCCGGTCGAGGAGCACGTGCAGAAGCTTCGCGCGGCGCTGGACGCCCGGCAGGACAAGGACTTCGTGATAATCGCCAGGTGCGACGCGTTGGCCGTGAACGGTTGGGACGACACCATACAGCGGTGCCGCGCCTACCATGACGCGGGCGCGGACCTGGTGTTCGTCGATGGCATTCGCACCGACGAGGAGCTCGTCACCTACGCGCGGGAACTCTCGGACCTTCCGAGATTCTACAACGGCGGGCTGCGACCCACGCCCCAGGTCGCCGACATGGGCTTCAAGATCAACATAACCGGCAACACGCTGGGCGCGATCTACAACGCGGTGACTGACGCGTTCACCGAGCTCAAGGAGAGCGGCGCGGTGCATCGCAACGGCCAGCGTGACGGGCTGACGGACATGCTAGGCCTGCCGCGTGTGTACGAGATGGAGCGCGAGTACGGCGTAGTCTAGCAACCCGCGAGGGGGAAGGGACTCATCGGATAGGCTCTAAACAAGCAGAGGAGGAGAACTTGAGAAAGACGACGAAGCTCCAGGAGCTTTTCAACAGGGAAGAGATATTCGTAATCGCGGGGGGCGGCTGCGCGCTGCACGCGAAGATTGCCGAGGCCACCGGCTTCGAGTGCGCCTACATGTCCGGCGCCACTACCGCCGCTTACGTGTTGGGCATTCCCGACGCCGGGCTGATCACCATGACCGAGATGGTGCAGAACGCCGAGCGCATGGCGAACGCCATCAGCATCCCGCTGATTTCGGACTCCGACCAGGGCTTCGGCACCGCCATCAATGTGCGCCGCACCGTCGCCAGCTTCGTGCGCGCGGGCGTGGCGGGCATCCACGTCGAGGACCAGCCTTTCCCCAAGCGGTGCGGATTCGTCAAGGGTAAGGAGATCATCCCCTTGGAGGAGGCGGTGGGCAAGTACAAGGCGGCCGTGGACGCGAAGAACGAGATCGACCCCGACTTCGTCATCATCGCCCGCTGCGACGCTCGGGGGGCGACCGGCGGCTCGCTGGAGGAGCTGATAACCAGGCTCAAGGCGTACAAGGCGGTGGGCGTGGACGTGCTCTACGCCGAGGCGCTGACGTCCGTGGAGGAGATTCTGACCGTCCGCGCCGAGGTGGAAGGCCCGCTGATGGGCACGATGGGCTACATCGAGCCGGAGCCGACCCCGGCGCAGCTCCAGGAGTGGGGCTGGGCCGCTTCGTTCAACCCCGGACTGGTCGGCGGTCCGGGCGTGCAGGGTTCGTGGGAGCACGCCAAGGCGTACAGGGAAGGCCCCGATGCGCTGCGGGACTACGAGCAGCGCATCACGAACAACTACAAGTACGAGATGCCCCACATGTTCGACATCGTGGGTTTCCCCGAGGTTGCCGAGTGGGAGGAGATGTACCTGCCGGAAGAGCAGCTCAAGAAGTACGAGGACTCCATCGGGGGCTACGACCCCAGGGCCTCGAGGGCTCCGGCAAGGGCTGGCGCAGGCTTCTCACGCCCATCTTAGACCTTTCTCCATTACGGGGAGAGGACCTGGAGACCCCTATCGAGGGGCATGAGACTCGGAAGCCCTCGTCGCGGGGCAAGGGACTTGAAGAGAACCCTGGCAGACAAAACGAGCGAGAGGAGAGGTGACGTATGGGAATGACAATCGCTGAGAAGATTCTGGCGGCCCATGGGGGCAGGGACGAAGTGAAGCCCGGGGAGTTCCTGTGGTGCAAGGTGGACGCCTCCGTCGGCATACCCGCCGAGGCGCTGGCCGACCTGGACGTCGATAGGCTGTTCAATCCGGACAGGACCTACGTGGTCGAGGACCACCAGGCGCCGCCGCCCAACATTGCGGCGGCCAACAACATGAAGAAGCTGCGCGAGAATGTGAAGAAGTACGGCATCAAGAACTTCTTCGACTATGGGCGCCAGGGCATCCTGCACCAGGTGTTCCCCGAGAACGGCATGATAGCTCCGGGAGAGCTTATCCCCATGCCGGACTCGCACTCCACCGCGGGGGGCGTGTTCAACGCGTGCGTGACCAACGCGGCGATGGACAGCATTCTGGGCCACATCTTTGGCGAGTACTGGTTCAGGGTGCCCGAGAGCCAGAAGTGGAACCTGGTGGGCGACTTCCCCGGCCCGGACGGGTTCATAGTGGGCAAGGACGTAGTGCTCAAGATCACGGGCACCTACGGCACTGACATCGGCCTGTACAAGTCGATGGAGATGACCGGACCGGTCGCGAGCCAGATGAGCCTGGCGAGCCGCTGGACGATCTCCAACATGGGCGTCGAGATGGGCGCGAAGTTCTGCATCTTCGAGTACGACGAGAAGACCGAGGAGTTCCTGCGGGGCAGGATCAGCAGGCCGTACACGCCGGTATTCGCGGACGCAGACGCGGAGTATGAGGACGAGTTCACGCTCGACGTGACCGGCCTGGAGCCGCAGGTCGCCTGCCCGCACGATCCGGGCAACGTCAAGGGCATCACGGAGCTCGAGGCGGAGAAGATCCGGATTGACCAGGGTCTGATCGGCTCGTGCACCAACGCCAGGCTGGAGGACTTCCAGATGGCGGCGCGGATACTCGAGGGCAACAAGGTCCATCCGGACGTTCGCCTGCTCTGCAGCCCCGCGTCGATGAACGTGTGGCGCGAGGTGCTGGACGCCGGGCTGTGGCAGACGTTCTCGGACGCGGGGGCCAACATCGAGCACTCCACGTGCGGCCCCTGCTACGGCGGCCACATGGGCGTGCTGGGCGACGGCGAGGTTTGCATCGCGTCCACGAACCGCAACTTCCAGGGGCGGCAGGGCAGCCCCGACGCGTTCGTGTACCTGGCCAACCCCGCGGTGGTCGCGGCGTCCTGCGTAAAGGGCTACATCGCCGACCCGAGGCAGTTCATCTAGGTCGGGCATCCGGAATCTGTAGGGGCGCGCAGGGACGGTTCGCGAACCGTTCCTGCCCCAGCCCTACACACTAACGACAATAGGACCGACAAGGAGCAACCAGAATGGCTGACGATCTGATCTACAAGGGCAAGGTGTGGAAGTTCGGCGACCGCATCAGCACCGACCTGATGATGCCGGGCGCGCAGGTGCTCGCCGGCGGCGGAATGGGCAAGCCACCGCACAAGTGGTGCTTCAACGCCAACCGCCCGGGCTGGACCGACGAGGTGGAGGAGGGCGACATCATAGTCGCCGGGGTCAATTTTGGCTGCGGATCGAGCCGCAACGGCGCGGACGCTATCCAGAAGAACGGCGTTGGCGCGATCATAGCCGAGTCCACGTCGCGCATATTCTTCCGGAACGCGGTGAACAGCGCTCTGCCCACAATGTGGTGCAAGGGCGTGACGGACCTGTTCGACGAGGGCGACATCGCCGAGATCAACATGAACACCGGCGAGGTCAAGAACCTGACCAAGGGCACGTCCTTGACGGGCGAGGCCTGGGCCGAGGATACGCCGCCGATGCAGATTCTCAGGGCGGGAGGGTTCTACGCCTACGTGCGCAAGATGATACAGGAGAGGGGTCTGCCGGAGCCTGTGAGCTAGGGCTGCCTATTCTCCCTCACCATGCCCCTCTCCCGTGATGTAGGGAGAGGGGCCGTAGCACGTAAGGACGAAAAATGCCAAACGCGAATTTGCGGCGCGATCTGGAAGCGGGCAGGATGGTGGTCGCGCCCGGCGCGTACGACGCGATCACTGCCCGCCTGTTCCGCCACATGGGGTTCAGGACGCTGTACATCCCCGGCTCCCAGACGGGCACGGTGCTTGGGACGACTGAGCCGCTGACGTCGCTGACGCAGATGGCGCAGGTGGGCGAGACGGTGGCGAAGGGAGTGCGGTACGAACTGCCCGTCATCCTCGACGCGGGAGCCGGGTTTGGCGACCCGGTACACGTGATGCACGCGGTGGAGACGTTGGAGGATGCGGGGATAACCGCCATCCACATCGAGGACCAGTTCTACCCGAAGCGGGTGTCGTACCACCGCGGCCTGGAGCACATAGTGCCAATCGACGTGTACCAGCAGAGGCTGGAGTACGCGCTGAGGGCGCGCAAGAGCGAGGACTTCCTGATTATTGCGCGCAACGACGGCATCCGCGGCGCGGAGGGCGGATCGCAGGAGGAGGCGGTGCGTCGCGCCCACGCGGCCATGGAGCTGGACGTGGACGTGATAATGCCGCTGGGCGTTCGAGACAGGGCGCAGTACGAGTACCTGCGGCGCGAGATCAAGGACATACCGATGCTGGCGCTGGCGGGCATCGGGCCGCTGGGGGTCAAGGAGTTCGAGTCCATCGGCTACCAGATCGTCATTTATCCCGGCACGACGATAGGCAGCGCGCTGAACGGCATCGTCCACGCCTACAAGGACGTGCTGGAGACGGGACACGTGAACGTGAGCCAGGAGGAAGGCGATGCGGCGCGGGACCTGACGAACACGCTCCTGCGGTTCGACAACCTGTGGGAGGTGGAGGCGGCGACGACGGAGGGCGGGGACTGACGCGAAGGCACATACCTTCGTAACACGTGAGGAGGCACGACGTGGGACTTACCGACTCTATCGCTAAGTGGATTATCGCGACCGAGTACGAGGACCTGCCGGTTGAGGCGGTGACAGCCGCCAAGCGGGCGATGCTGGATACGCTGGGTGTGTCGCTTGCGGGTGCAACGCAGCCCGTGGGCAAGATCGTGCTCGACTACACGAGGGTATCCGGCGGCTCCTCGCAGGCGTCCGTCATCGCGGGCGGAATGCGGACCTCGCTGGCGGACGCGGCGTTCGCCAACGGCGTGCTGGCCCATGCGACCGACTTCGACGACACGTGGCTGCCGGTCGGACATCCGACGTGTACGGTGTTTCCGGTGGTGCTTGCGCTGGCGGAGGAGCTGGGTGCGTCGGGCCGGGACGTGGTGACGGCCTTCTGCATCGGGCTGGAGATTCACGGGAAGCTGGGGATCGGGCATCACACGCCCGGATTCCACAGCACGGGCGTCTACGGGGTGCTGGCGGCGGCCGCGGCGGCTTCCAAGATGCTGGGTCTGGACGAGTGGCAGATCCGCATGGCCCTGGCGATCGCCGCGTCGCACGCGAGCGGCATCGGCAAGAACATTGGCACGATGACCAAGCCGTACCACTCCGGTAACGCGGCGGCGGGCGGCTTGCGGGCGGCCCTGCTGGCGAAGGCGGGATTCACTGGCGACCCAGAGCCGATCGACGGCGAGCGGGGCTTCGCCGGCGTGTTCATGGATGGGGAGCACGACGCGCAGGCGACAATCGACGCGCTGGGCAGGCCGTTCCACGTGGTCAGCCCGGGCATCGGCGTGAAGAAGTACCCGACGTGCTATCTGAACCACCGCGCGCTGGACGCGATTCTCAAGCTGGTGATCGCCAACGACGTTAAGCCGGAGCAGGTGGAAGAGATTGTCGTGACCGTTCCTCACGAGGGCTGGCTCAACCGAATGGACCTCGACTTCGGGCTGCGCGCCAAGTTCAGCCTGCAGTACAACATGGCGGAGGCGGTGCTGTCGCGCCGGATCGTCATCGAGAGCTTCGACGACGAGTACGTCAACCGACCGGATGCGAGGGAGATGATGGAGCGGGTCACGCTGCAGGAGGACCTGTCTATTCCCAGCGAGTACAAGGACGCTTCCAACCCGGTGACGCTGCGCCTGAAGGACGGGCGGACCCTGTACGAGCAGGTAGACGTTCCCCACGGCGACTGGGACGACCTGCTGAGCCTGGAGGAGCTACTCGGCAAGTACCGGGAGAACGCTCTGAGGGTGCAGTCTGGCGAGGACTGTGAGCGGACCATCGAGCTGATGCTGGGGTTGGAGACGCTTTCCAGTGTCGACGAGCTGGCGGCGCTGTATGCGCAGCCGGCGCTGGTGGGGGTGGCGTAGAGGCCCAGCCCGGCTATTTGTCGAGGCCGAGCACCTCGCGGTAGTCGGTGTCGTGGGATGCGATGGCTTCCATGCGGAGTTGGCCCTCGATGTCCATGGGCTGCGGGTTCATGGACTCTACGCCGGTGGGGACGGTTCCTACGATGCCAGCGTCCATCAGTCCCTGAACTGAGCCGTCGTCCATCGCCAGCAACTCACGCAGCGCGTAGTCGTTGTGTTGGCCTAGCTGCGAGACACCGCGAACCTGACCCTGCGACCGCGAGAATCTGTAGGGCCGACCGCCGTACACGCGCTTGCCGACACCCTCGACCTCGGGCGGGTCTTCGTTCTGTTCGAAGAAGCCGCGGCTCCTGAAGTGCGGGTTGGTCATTACCTCTCGCGCATTGAGCACGGCTCCGGCGGGGACGCCGCGCTCCTGGAGGGCGTGCATCACCTGGACGTGGTCCAGGTCGCGCGTCCAGGTCACGATCAGCGCGTCCAGCTCGTCCCTGTGCTGCCAGCGCGCGTCTCCAGACGAGAAGCGTGGGTCGTCGGCAAGCTCCGGGCGGCCCATCGCGTCGCAGAGGGCACGCCACTCGCGCTCGTCGCGCGCGGCGAGCGTCACCCACTTGTCGTAGCCGGCGCACGGGTAGCAGCCGTGAGGCGCAACCCACGGGTGCTGGTTGCCGATGCGCTCGGGATTTGTGCTCTTTAGCTGGCGCTCCAGCAGCGCTACGCCCACGCTGGACACGCCGGTCTCGTACATGGACATGTCGATTTCGGCGCCCTCGCCGGTCCTGTTGCGGTGGTGCAGCGCCATCATCACGGCCAGCATGTTGTTCCATGAGGTGGTAATGTCCACGTAGGACGTGTTGGCGCGTACGGGCGGGCCGTCGGGGAAGCCGGTCATGTGGGACAGGCTGCTCATGGCCTCCACTGTCCGGGCGAATGCGCCGTAGTCGCGCCACTCGCCGGTCTGACCGTAGCCGGTCGACCGCAGCATGATGAGGTCGGGTTTCACCTGGCGGAGGACGTCGTAGGTGAGGCCGAATCGTTCCATGATGCCGGCGCGGTTGTTCTCGGCGACGACATCGCTGATTGCGACGAGCTCCTTGAACGCCTCGGCCCCGTCCGGCGTTCTCAGGTCGAGCGTCAGGCTCTTCTTGCTGCGGTACCAGTTGTGGTACGTGGCGCCCTGGTTCCAGAAGCGCTCGCCGATCTTGTTGTCGGGATAGGGGCCGATGTTGCGCACGACCATGCGGCCGAGCGACTCTACGCGGATGATCTCGGCGCCCATCTCGGCCAAGTTGACCGTGGCCCAGGGAAGCTGGAGCCACTCCTCGACGGTGAGGATTCGGACTCCCTTCAGGGGCATGCGTTTGGTGTCTGTTGCCATCGGTGCCTTTCGAAAGTAGCGCGGGCGCTAGATCACGCCTGAGGCCCGCAACCGGGAGAGCGACTCGCGGGGCCGCCCCAGCCAGTCGCAGAAGACCTCGGTGTTGTGTTCGCCGAGCCGCGGCGGTGGAGCGACGTGGATGCACTGCTCGCCGTCGACGCGGAAGCCGGAGCCGGTGTACCTTAGCTCTCCGAGTTCTGGATGTTGGACGAGCTGGTAGTAGTCCCTGTCGTCCAGGTGGGGGCAGTCCAGGACCTCCTGGGGGGTCTGGGCCACGCCGAAGACGAAGCCGTTCTTCATTGCCGCGTTGAAGACATCGTGCTTGTCGCGGTCGCTGAGCCGGGAGACCATCAGCTCGTTGAGCTCCTCGGCGTGGTTCGAACGGCTGAGGCGGTCGGCGAACTTGTCGTCAAGAAGCTCAGGCGCGTCGAAGAACACTGCCAACTCCTCCCAAGTGTTGCCGCCGCTGCTGGCCATGGTGATGTAGCCGTCGCGGCAGGGCAGGAAGTCGCCGTCCACGGGCACGTTCACGCGCCTGGTGCGCTTAGAGACGATGCCGAGGAAGCTGTAGTGGGTGAACTGGAACGGCGGCTCGGTGGCGACGGACTCGGCGATGGAGAGGTCCACGTGTTGGCCGAGGCCGCTCATCTCCCGCTCGAGCACAGCCAGCATGACGGCGTTCGCGGCGTTGCGTCCGCCCATTATCTGCGCCTGCTCGAGCGGGGCGCGTGCGGGCGGTTTGTCGGAGTTGCCGCTGAGGTAGAGGAAGCCTGTGAGCGCCTGAAGCGTGATGTCGTCCCAGGCGAAGTCGCTGTAGGGGCCGGTCTGGCCGAATGGAGTGATAGAGACGACGGTGAGGCCGGGGTTGATTTGCGAAAGTCGGTCGTAGCCCAACCCCAGCTCGGCCATCTCGCCGGGGGGCAGATCTTCGATCAGCACATCGGAGCGGCGCGCCATCTCGGTGAGAAGGTCCGCGCCGTCGGGAGTGCGAACGTCCAGGGTTACGCCCTTCTTGCTGGTATTGAAGAATGCGTAGGTGAGGCTCTGTTCGGGATCGGGGGCGTCGCCGGCGAACGGTCCGTGGCGGCGGCTGTAGTCGCCCGAGGGCGGTTCGACCTTGATCACCTCCGCGCCCTGGTCGGCCAGCAGCCTGGAGGCCAGCGGGCCGGCCACTCCCTGCGATATGTCGATAATGCGTAGGTCGCTGACGAATCCTTTGTGCATCTTCCTCTCATGGCCGCCGCCCTGCTGGATTCCCGCTTTCGCGGGAATGACGGTTGGGCGGCGGAGTGGGCGCGATCACCGGTCCGCTGCTAGCTGGTGCGCGGCACTATGGTCGGCACCTCCAGTTCGTGGACCAGGTTGTCGAACTCCGACACGTCCTTTTCGATTATCTCGTCGACCTGCTGGATGTAGGGGTCGATCCTGGACGCGAAGTCCACGTAGACCTCCTGCGTCTGCGTCGGGGGCGCGTAGTCCGCGCTGGACACGACGTCGACCAGGCCGGCGAGCTTGGCGTTGAGCTTGACCGGCTGATTGAGGCGGTCGCGCGCGCCGCGGTAGTCGGTCTGAATCAGGTCCTCTTCGATGGCGGTGAGCTTGTCGTTGAGGGCGGTCGCGCCGGCGGAGATCGCCTCCTCGGCGGGGTGGCCCTCGGCGCGCTTGGCCCACTCCTCGACCTGCTCGCGCACGCTGCGAATCTTGATGACGCTCTCGTGGGTTTCGGAGAGCTTGTCGCGAATCTTGAGCAGAAGCTCGAACTGCGCGTCGAAGTCCTCCTGGGTTGCGGTGACGCGCGGGTCCTTGACGAGCGCGAACGACTGTGTCTCGGTGTGGCCGCCGACGGACAGCGTCACCTGGTAGCTGCCTGGGGGCGCGATAGGCCCGGACAGGTCCTCGCTGACGGTCTTGTCGCCGGGCACCTTGGTCGCGGCGGGGTAGCGCATGTCCCAGAGGAAGCGGTTGGCGCCGGCGTTGGCAGGCGCCCTCTTGGGCTTGTCGGAGTCGTCGCCCTCAGCCTCCTTGCTGGAGAAGGTCTGTATCTCGTTGCCGTCAGCGTCCGAGAATGTGAGCGTCAGCTCGTCCTCGGGCGCATCGGCCAGGTAGTACGTGACGATGGGGCCGTATGGCGGGTTCTCGCCCGCGTCCAGGAAGTTGCGCTCCGTCTGGCCGTACTCGTCCTTGGTCTCGTAGTAGCAGACCGCGCCGCCGAGCGCGAGTTGGTAGCTCTTGCCGGTGGTGCCTTCGCGGAAGCGGAACGGTCGGGCGGGCCTGTAGGTGTCGCGCGGCTTGAGCAGTCGCGCGGCGCTGCCGGTCACGGAATCGTCGATCTGGCGCAGCTGGGTCAGGTCGTCCATGATCCAGAAGGAGCGCCCGTTGGTGGCAGCGACCAGATCGTCTTCCTTGATGATGAGGTCGTGGACCGGCACTATGGGCAGGTTGGAAGCTAGGGACTGCCAGGAGCCGCCGTCGTCGAACGAGACGTATGCGGTGGTCTCGGTGCCGACGTAGAGCATACCGGCGCGAACGGGGTCCTCGCGTATGCAGCGGGTGTAGTCCCAGTCCGGGATGTCGGACGAGATGTTCGTCCAGGTCTTTCCGTAGTCGTCGGTCTTGTAGAGTATGGGCTGGTTCTCGTCCAGCTTGTAGCGCGTGGCCGCGACGTAGGCGGTAGCCGGGTCGTGGTGGGACGCTTCGATCATGCCGACGAGGGTGTACTCACCGAGATCGGAAGGGGTGATGTCCTCCCAATTGGCGCCGCCGTCCCGGGTGATGTGGATGAGGCCGTCGTCGGAGCCGGCCCAGAGCACGTTGGGGTCGTGGTGGGACTCGGCGAAGGCAAAGATGGTGGCGTAGGTCTCGGCGCCGGAGGTGTCCTTGGTGATGGGGCCGCCGGAGACCTCGAGGGTCTCGGGGACGGCGCGCGTCAGGTCGGGGCTGACGGCTTCCCAGTTGCTGCCGACGTCTCTCGTCTTGAAGACGACGTTTCCGGTCACGTAGAGCAGGTCGGGGTCGTGGTGCGAGAAGACGATGGGGTAGGTCCACTGGAAGCGGTACTTCATCTCCTTCGCGCCGAGTCCGGTGTTCAGCTCGGGCCAGACGGTGATGATGCGCACCTGCCCGGTCTCGTGGTTGTAGTGCAGCATGTTGCCGCCGCCGCCGGGCGAGCTGCCGATGGAGCCGGAGACCACGATGTTGTGGTCGTTGGGGTGGACGGCGATATAGCCGCTCTCGGAGCTTCCGGTGGGGTAGCAGTCGGTCCAAGGGATCGCTCCCTTGTGCGTCATGCTGGGCACGCAGATGGCGGAGTTGTCCTGCTGGGTGCCGTAGACGTGGTAGGGGAAGCGGTTGTCGGCTATGACGTGGTAGAACTGCGAGGTTAGCTGGTTGTAGATGGTGGACCAGGAATCGCCGCCGTTGAAGGTGACGTTGGCGCCGCCGTCGTTGCCCTCGATCATCCGGCGCGGGTTGCGCGGATCGATCCACAGGTCGTGGTTGTCGCCGTGGGGCGTACCAACGGTGTTGAAGGTCCTGCCGCCGTCGATGGACTTCCAGCAGGAGTAGTTGAGCACCCAGACGGTGTCGGCGTCCTGGGGATCGGCGAACACGTGCTGGTAGTACCAGGGGCGGCCCTGGATGTCGCGGTTGTCGGTCGCGAGCTCCCAAGTGTCGCCGTAGTCGTCCGAGCGGAACAGGCCGCAGTTCTCGTTTTCAATGGTGGCATATACCCGGCCGCTCTTGGCAGCGGATGCGGAAATGCCAACGCGCCCAACGAGACCGTCCGGCAGGCCCTTGTTGCGGGTAATCTCGGTCCAGGTGTCTCCGCCGTCGGTGGAGCGGTAGATGCCTCCGTCGGGGCCGCCGCTGGTGAGGCTCCAGGGGTTGCGGCGCACCTGGTAGATCGCGGCGTACAGGATGCGCGGGTTGTTCGGGTCCAGCGAGAGGTCGACGGCGCCGGCGTTCTCGCTCTTGTAGAGGACCTTCTCCCAGTTCTTACCGCCGTCGGTGGAGCGGTAGACCCCGCGTTCTTCGTTGGGACCGTAGGCGTGGCCCAGCGCCGCGACGTAGACGACGTCGGGATTGGTGGGATGGATGCGGACGCGCCCGATGTGCCGGGTGTCGGCGAGACCCAGGTGTGTCCAGGTCTTGCCGGCGTCGGTGGAGCGGTACACGCCGTCACCGTAGGTCACGTTGCCGCGCAGGCCGGCCTCACCCATGCCCACGTAGATCACGTTGGGGTCGGAGTCGGAAACGGCTATGGCACCTACCGAGGCGGTGTTGATCTGCCCGTCGGTGATGTTGTGCCAGTAGGTACCCGCGTCGTCGGTCTTCCACACACCGCCGGCGCAGGCGCCGAAGTAGAAGACTGCCGGATCGACCGGGTCGCCCGCCACTGCCTGTACTCGACCGCCTCGGGGCGGGCCGATGCATCGCCATCGGACCGCGTTCAGGATGCCGGAGTCGTTGCCGTTGGAGCCTTGCGTCATCTGTCCACCTCTCGATTGTTTGCACAGTCAAAGGCCCGGCCAGTGCCGGAGCACGGCGCCCGGCGAATACTGGGTCGCTGTTCGGGCCGCCCGTATTCTCGCACAAGACGCGGCCCGTGTTCAACAGCAGGCGGCGGCGGGAGCGCGGGCCTTTTCATTCTCCGCTCTCCTGGTGGGAGAGAGGGTCGGGATAAGGGAATTCGAGCGGCGATAGCACTGTCGGGCGCGGCCTTACGAAAAATCTGCCCTATTCTGCACAATTCTGCCCATTTCGTAGCTGGGCGGGCCGTCCTCCTTGTGTTCAATCGCGTCTCATCGGTGTTAGATTTGGCGCAGAATGAGACAGGTCCGCGACCCGTTCGGCAATCCGCTCGGCAGGCTCAGGACAAGGCTCAGTGCAGGCTCAACTCCTAGTCCACAACCGGCGTCGGCAAGGCTTGCTGGGTAGAAGATAGCACGGACGTGCTATAGAATCAAGAGGGGTAGGGGGCAGACGCGCGTGAACGTCGTGTGCCTCTTAATATGGAGGGGGTTGGGCAACCACCAGGGATTGCCTCTACAAAGGCCGACCGAAAAGGAGGATACAGGCTCCTAGTTGACATAAAGTCGAGGGAATGAGCCTGATTGTGGGAATTTCTGCGACACAGATGGGAAGGGATTGCGCGGTGATGGGAAGGTGGTGTGGCGTTTGGGTTACGTGGATGGGAAGGTTTGGGACACGATTTTCGGGGTGGTTCCGGTCAGGGGGCGAGGGGTAGGGGACCGTTGCCCTCGGATGGCCCGTGTGTGGCCTGTGCTATAATCCGCGCAATTCATACTTGACGGGAGGTTGCGCTATGGTTGGGGGGTACTCTGCACGACCGGAATTGAACAGGGATACACTTCTGTGGGCGTATGAGAGAATGGTGACCATCCGTCGGTTCGAGGAGCAGGCGCGCAGGGAGGCGGACGCGGGCAAGCTGCGGGGGATGCACTCCTCGATCGGGCAGGAGGCGGTGCCCACGGGGGTCTGCGCCCACCTGCGGGACGACGATTTCGTGCTGGGGACGCATCGCAGCCATCACCACTGCATCGCCAAGGGAGTGGACCTGAACGAGATGATGGCGGAGCTGCTGGGCAAGGCGACAGGCACGAACAAGGGCAAGGGCGGCACGATGCACATCGCCGACATCAACAAGGGTATGCTCGGCGCGAACGGGGTTGTCGGCTCCAACATCCCGGTGGCGACCGGCGTGGCGCTCAGCGCGAGCGTTCGCGGCTCGGACCAGGTGAGCGTGGTGTTCTTCGGAGACGGCGCCTCCAGCCAGGGAAGCCTGCACGAGTCGATGAACCTGGCCAGCATCTGGAAGCTGCCTATCCTGTTCATCTGCGAAAACAACCGCTACGCCGAGGCCACACCGTTCGAGTATTCGGTTGCGGGCGCGTCGGTTTCGGGGCGCGCGGCGGGGTACGCTATGCCCGGCGTGACGGTGGACGGCCAGTCGCTGCCGGACGTGTACGACGTGGCGGGCGAAGCGGTGAGGCGGGCGAGGGCAGGAGAGGGGCCGACGCTGATCGAGGCGCAGACGTACCGCTACCAGGGCCACTTCGGGGCGGACAATCCGCTCGGGTACAGGACGGAGGAAGAGGAGGCGTACTACCACGCCAGGGACTGCATCGACAGGCTCCGGGCGCACGTGTTGGAGGGGGAGTACGCGACGGAGGCCGAGCTGTCCGCGCTCGACGAGAACGCCGTTACGGCGGTCGTGGCGGCGACGCGGTTCGCAGACGAGAGCCCGTTCCCGGCTGATGAAGAGCTGACGACGGACGTGTACGTGTCGTACCGGTGAGCCGGCGGGCCGGGGTCTGTGTTGGGCACATGGGAGGTGAATCATGACGACAGCCAGTCAGACGAGGCAGCTTTCGTACATACAGGCGGTGAACGAGGCGCTGCGGCAGGAGATGGAGCGCGACCCGGCCGTCATCATCATGGGCGAGGACATCGCTGGCGGCGCGGGACGCCCCGACAAGGAGGACGCGTGGGGCGGGCCCATGCGGCTGACCAAGGGGCTTATCGGGGAGTTCGGGGCGGCGCGAGTCCGGGACACGCCCATTTCCGAGGCCGGGTTCGTGGGGGCGGGAGTGGGAGCGGCGGCAACGGGTCTGCGCCCAGTGGTCGACCTCATGTTCGTGGGGTTCTTCGGGGTGTGCGCCGACCAGATCGTGAACAACGCCGCGAAGATCCACTACATGTTCGGCGGCAAGGTGCGCGTACCGCTGACGATCATGACCGGAATCGGCGCGGGCACCAACTCCGCTGCCCAACATTCGGAGACGTTGTACTCGGTGTTCACCCACTTTCCCGGCCTGAAGTGCGTGGTGCCGTCCAATCCTTACAACGCGAAGGGGCTGTTCGTGTCGGCCATTCGCGACGACGACCCGGTGATCGTGTTCAACAATCGCCAGCTTCTGGGCAGGCGGTTCGACGTGGACGTTCCGGAGGAGGCCTACGAGGTCCCGATAGGGAAGGCGGCGATCGCAAGGGAGGGGACGGACGTTACGCTGGTGGGCATCGGCTACACGACGGGCGTCTGCCTGGAGGCGGCGGACGAACTTGCGGCGCGGGGATACTCGGCGGAGGTGATAGACCTGCTGTCGCTGTCGCCAATGGACGACGAGGCGATAGTCGCCTCGGTCCAGAAGACGCGCAAGATAGTCGTGGTGGACGAGGACTACCCGCGGTGCAGCATCGCGAGCGACGTGTCGGCACTGGCCGCGGAGGAGGCGTTCGACTACCTGGACGCGCCGCCCAAGCGTGTCAATCCGCCGCACACCTCGGTGCCGTACAGCCAGCCGCTGGAGGCGCTATACGTGCCCAACAAGGACCAGGTCGTGGAAGCCGCGCTCGAGGTTCTCGAATAGGAGACGGCCAATGGCGACGCCCGTGGTGATGCCGAGGCTCGGCGACTTCATGACCGAAGGACAGGTGAGCAGTTGGGTAAAGTCCGACGGCGACCGGGTGACGCAGGGCGAGGTGATCGCCCAGATCGAGTCGGAGAAGCTCAACTACGACCTTGAGGCGTCCGAGGACGGCATCCTGCACACGGTGGCGGCTGAGGGCGAGACGGTGGCGGTGGACGGCCTGTTGGGCTATCTGCTCGCCGAGGGGGAGACACCGCCCGCGCGTGAGGCAGGCGCGGGGCCCGCTTCCGCTTCCGCCGCCCAGTCGCCCGCAACGACGCCCGTGCGTGGGCGCATGCGGCGCGGCGATGCAGCCGTGCCGTCGACGCCCGGCGCGCGCCGGCTGGCGGCGAATCTCGGCGTCGACATCTCGCTGGTCACACCGACCGGACCACGCGGCAGGGTGGTGGACGCCGACGTCCGAGCGTACGCGGCGCAGCAGGAGGACGCCGCCAGCGGACCAAAGATACCGCCGGGGCTTCCGGCGCCTTCCAGGATCGTTGCGCTGGAGGGTATGAGGAAGAGCATCGCCGACCACATGCGGGGCAGCCTGGCTGGCACGGCGCAGCTGTCGTACTTCCTGGAGGTGGACGTTACCGAGGCGCAGAGGCTGAGGCGGGAGATCTCCAGGGAGACGGGAAGCGTACTCACACTCGCCCACGTGCTCATCATGGCCTGTGCGGGAACACTGCGGCGCGTGCCGGCGCACAATTCCGTGTTGGCGGACGGCAGGGTGCTTTACTTCGACGAGGTGAACATCGGCGTGGCGGTGGCGCTGGACGAGGGCCTGATAGTTCCGGTAATCAGGAACGTGCAGGACAAGAGCATATTCGAGGTGTCGAACGAAACGCACGACCTGGCGGTGCGCGCCCGGGAGGGCCGGCTGTCGCCGGACGAGGTGGTGGGCGGCACGTTCACGATAAGCGTGCTGGGGACGGTGGACGGATTCACGCCGATACTGAATGCGGGGCAGAGTTCCATACTCGGTGTGGGACGGCCCGTTCAGAAGCCCGTGGTGAGGGGTGGGGAAATCGTCGTGCGGGAGATGCTGACGGTGAGCTTGACTTCGGACCACCAGGTGATCGACGGCGCGGTGGCGGCGGCGTTCCTGCGGCGGTTCCAGCAGCTCATCGAGCGGCCGTCCGGGCTGTTCGGGTAGACGGGGCAACCACGAGAGTTGCCCCTACAGGTGGTGCGACCGTATAATGCGGGCTATGACTGACAGACTGAAGGACAAGATAGCCATCATTACCGGCGGCTCGTCGGGTATCGGGCGCCAGACGGCGCTGCGATTCGCCCAGGAGGGAGCGTCCCTGGCCATCGCGGACCGCAACCGGCGCATGGGTGAGGAGACGCTGCGCCTGGTAGAGGAGGCGGGCGGAGACGCGGTTTTCGTGCCGTTGGACGTCGCGGACCCGGGGCAGGTCGAGCGTATGGTCGCGCAGACCGTCGAACGATTCGGGCGCGTGGACGTGCTGGTGAACGCGGCGGCGATCCTGATTCGCACGCCGCCGCTCGCTGAGGTGGAGGAGCGCGACTGGGACCTGATGATGGACGTGAATCTGAAGGGTCTTTTCTTCTGCTGCAAGTACGCGATACCGGCCATGCTGGACGGCGGCGGCGGCTCTATCGTCAACATCGCCTCGATGGCGGGGCTGCGCGGCTACGGCATGTCGCTGCCCTACGCGGTGACCAAGGCGGGGGTGATACACCTGACCACGACCGCCGCGGCGCAGTACACAGAGCAGGGAATCCGAGTGAACGTCATAGCGCCCGGCTCGGTGGACACGCCGCAGTTCCGCGGGAGCACAGCGAGCACTGAGGCGGTGCGGGAGCGCGAGGCGCAGCACCCGATGGGGCGCGTCGGTACGCCGGACGAGATAGCCAGCGTCATCGTGTTCCTGGCGTCCGACGAGGCGTCTTACGTCAGCGGCAGCCTGTTCGTTGTGGACGGCGGGCTTGCGAGCGTGGGGCGATAGGGAGGGCCGAATGGACGCGCTAATCGAAATCGCCAACCGCGCGGTCGCGGACTACGGCTTTCGCCAGGCGGCGCTGTGGAGTCCGGGGGACGTCGCGGCGCGCTGGGAGCTGTCGGCGCAGGAGACCGCTGTGCTGGAGGGGGCGCTGCACGACGCGTTGGACGCGCTGCCTGTTCCGGTGGAGCCGGCCGACGTGCCGGCGGAGCAGGAGCGTATCGCCGGGGTCATACGCGAGGCGCTGGCGGGGTAGGGGGTCACCCCCATCCTGACCTTCCCCCGTCAAGGGGGAAGGGACTACATGACTCTGCGCGCTAGAGCGTGTTCTTTACCACCTGGCCGCCTTTGACCACTAGCGGTACGTTGGCGCCGTCAGCCAGGAGGTCGATGTCGGCTAGCGGATCGCCTGCCACCGCTATGAGGTCGGCCTCGTAGCCCTCGCACACCACGCCTATCCGGTCTTCCAGGTTGAAGAGCCGCGCGTTGGTGCTGGTGGCGCTGACTATGGCGGCCATCGGTCCCAGGATCCTGGCCTTTTCGGCGAGCTCGCCGCCACGGCCCGTCTGGCGGGAGCCGAGAATGTCCGATCCCGAGCCGATGGACACGCCGGCCTCCCTCGCGGCGCGGACGCTGTCCGGCATGAGTCCACGGACCTGTTCGAGCTTCATCGCGCTGTAGTGGGAGACGCCCTCCGCCTCCGGGGAGAGGGCCAGACGCTCGATCACCAGCAGTGTGGGCACGACGAACGCGCCCAGTTCCGCGGCTCGTGCGGCGGTCGGCTCGTCGAGGATGCTGGCGTGCTCGAGGGAGCGGACGCCGGCGTCGAGGGCGTTGTTCATGGAGGGCGAGGTGTGGCAGTGGGCCAGCACGTAGGTGCCCGCCGCCCTGGCCTCGTCGACGGCGGCCCTCAGTTCCGCGACGCTGAAACCCAGGCTGTCCAGCTTGTCCATCTGCGACATCACGCCGCCGGAGGCCATCACCTTGATTTGCGTGGCGCCGAGGCGTAGCTGCTGGCGGGCGGCGGCGCGCACGGCGTCCACGCCGTCGACGAGCGCGGTGGAGGCGAGCAGGCCGGGAATCGCGACTTGCGGGGAGGTATCGTAGCGGCCGCGGTGGTCGCCGTGTCCGCCGGTCTGGGAGAGCGGGGAGCCGGACGGCAGGATGCGCGGGCCGCTTATGAGTCCCTGGTCCACTGCGCGGGCGAATGCGGGGTCGAGTCCGCCGGCGTCCCGGACGGTGGTGAACCCCTCTTGCAACGCGATGTTCATGTTCTCGATTGCGCCGAGAGTGTAGGCGACGAGGCTGTCGTCGTCGCCGTGGGAGCCGCCGCCGACGCCGACGAGACCGAAGTGGACGTGGGCGTCCATCAGGCCGGGCATGAGGGTGTGGCCGCTCAGGTCGATGGCGTCGGCGCCGGCCGGCTGGCCAAGCTCGGACGCGGGGCCGACGCGGGCGATCTTGCCGTCCTGAACGAGCACGCTGACGCCGGCCTGTGGGTTGGAGCCGGTGCCGTCGATGAGGGTGGCGTTTTGTAGAAGCAACGAGGTCATGTCTCTATCCTGTCTTTACTTGGCCCGTAGTTTGCAGGGGGCGGTCCGGAGTCGGCGCTACTTGGGGGCGAGTCTTGTGCGAAACGCCTTCCAGTCTTCGAGGATCCGGTAGTCGTGGGGGAACGGCAGCGGCGGCATTTCATCGATAGTGAAGAAAGATGCACACTCGGCGTCGTGGCCGGCGGCCAACACGCCGCACACGATCTCGGCCGCGTAGACCGCCAGTGCGACGGGTTGGCCGGTGTCGGAGTACAGGCCGACCAGCCCGGTCAGGCGGACGTGCAGTCCGGTTTCCTCCAGCGTTTCGCGCACCGCAGCGTCCTCCACGCGCTCGCCGCGGTCTACAAAGCCGGACGGGAAACTCCAGCGGCCCAGGTGGGGCTCGACGCCGCGGCGGACCAGCGCGAGCTTGCCGTCGCGGGAAACCAGCGTCACCGCCGCCAGTTTCGGGTCTTCGAATACGGTCACTCCGCAAGCGGAGCAGCGGGGCCGCGGTCTCTCCTCGACCAGCTCGATTTCAAGGCCGCCGCCGCAGTACTGGCAGAATCTGGGTTCGCGCCGCAAGTCTCCTCCCGCCGCCGAATCAGGCGTGCCTATGCTAGCGCGTGCCTCCGCCGCTGTCCACACGCGGCGTTTGACCGGCCAGTCGGCGGCTCCTATAATCGCGGCGCACGACGCAAGCTATTTCGGCTTGCCGCTCAATCCACGAGACGAATAGGGAGGCGAAATGGCGGACATCAGACCGAACGTTGTGAAGCGAAAACTGGCGGCCGGGCAGGCCGCGACGATCCTGAGCGGCAACAACTCCGCCGACGTGATCGACATGCTGGGGCCGTTGGACTTCGACGGTATCTGGCTGGAAGGCGAGCACGGGCCGGTGGACTTCGGCAGCGTTCCGGACCTGACGCGGGCGTGCGACCTGTGGGGCAAGACGTCCGTGGTGCGGGTGAACTCCAACCATTACGGGACAATCTACCGCACGCTGGATCTGGGCGCGCAGGGCATCGTGGTGCCGCACGTGGACAGCGCGGATGAGGCCAGAGCGGTGGTGGACGCGGCGAAGTTCCACCCGCTCGGCTCGCGCGGCATGTACACGAGCCGGCAGGGCTATGGCGTGGCTGATTACCTGCAGCGCGCCAACGACGAGACGCTGCTGGTGGTGCTGATCGAGGATTCCGCGGCCATCGAGAACCTCGACGAAATCGTAAAGGTGGACAACATCGACGTGTTCTTCGTCGCGCCCAGCGATCTGGCGCAGAGCATGGGGCACCTGGGGCGGGCGGACCATCCCGACGTGCAGGCGGTCATAGACGACGCCATCGCGCGGATAGTGGGCGCGGGAAGGACGGCGGGGACGGTGGTGTCGGACGCGACCGTGGAGAGCTACGTGGCCAAGGGTGTGCGGTTCCTGATGACCAGTTGGAACGCCTGGCTGGCGGCGGGCGTGCAGGAGTTTGTCGGGAAGGTGAAGGCGGCCGCGGGGTGACGGCGGGGCGCACCCCCATCCTAGCCTTCCCCCTGCGAGGGGGAAGGGACTTAAGGGCGCGGCGGGCAGGTTTCGAACCTGCCCCTGCAGGATGGGGGGAGGGATCCCGATGACACGCCCATCCTAGCCTTCCCCCATCAAGGGGGAAGGGGCTTTCGGGAGGACTACCTGCGTTTGAGGGCGCGGCCGGGCAGGGCGCCGGTGTGGGCGCCGCCGTCGATGACCGGCGTGCCGTTAACTATCACGTAGTCAATGCCGATGGGTAGCTGCTTCGGCCGCGTGCGCGTGGCCGGAGCGGATACCTTGTGTGGATCGAACACGGTGATGTCGGCCTTCATGCCGTCGCGCAGGAGGCCGCGGTCGGACAGTCCCAGCCGTTGGGCCGGGAACGACGTCATCTTGCGTATAGCTTCCGGCAGCGACATCTGCCTCTCCTCGCGCACGTACTCGGCCAGAATCACGGGGAAGCAGCCGTAGGTGCGCGGGCTGGGGAAGTCGCCGAGCAGCACGGCGTCGCTGCCCACCATCGACATGGGGTGCGTGACGAACGCGGGCAGGGTGTTGCCGTTGGTGCCCGCGGCGACGTAGCACGTCTGCAGGTCTTCGGCGAGCAGAAGATCGCAGAGCGCGTCGACCTCGGACTTGCCCATAATTTCGGCGATCTCCGCTACCGAGCGCCCCTCGTACTGGTGGTTCTCGGGCCGCTTGAAGTAGGTGAGCCACATGTCCTGCCAGGTGGGCGCCCTGGGGCCAATCTCCCTGCGGAGCCGTTCGCGTCCCTCCTCGGAGCGAAGCACCTCCTTCAGTCGTTCGGGGCCGCCGTCGTGCGCCCAGTCGGGGAAGACTATGAGGATGCGGGTGCTGCCGTAGACGTAGGGGTAGCTGTCGAAGGTCACGTCCTGGCCGGCGGCCTGTGTCTCCTCCAGCAGTTCGAGCATCCGCCGTCCGCCGCCCGCGCTGGGCGCTTTCTGGTAGAAGTGGGTGACGTGGAGCGGAGCGCCGCTGCGCTGCCCAATCTCGATGGCCTCGCGGAACGGGTCCAGGAACTGGTCGCCGAGCCGGTAGCGCACGTGGGTGTGGTAGAAGCCGCCCATGGCGGCGGCGGTGGACGCCAGCGCCGAGACTTCGGCGGTGTCGGCGTAGTTGCCCGGCGGATAGTCGAGGCCGGTGGAGAGGCCCACCGCGCCCTCCTCCATCGCCTCGCGCACGATGGCTTGCATGTTGGCGATCTCCGCCGGGGTCGCGGGCCTGTCGTCCCAGCCGATGGCGTCGATGCGCACGGGGGAGTTGCCCAGAATGTAGGCGATGTTGACGGCCACCTTGCGATCGAACATGGCGAGGTACTGCTCCACGGTGGACCAGGAGCCGGGCAGGGGAGGGTCGCCGTCCAGGCCGGAGTTGAGCTCGACGAACTTGAGAAAGTTCTCCCTGGTCCGGAAAGGGGCGTAGGAGTTGCCGTCGACGCCGACAAGCTCAGTGGTGATGCCCTGGTGGACCTTCGGCTCGTGCCGCGGCTCCGACAGAATGACGAGACCGGCGTGGGAGTGCATGTCGATGAACCCGGGACACACCACCCGGCCGGTGGCGTCGATCGTTCGCGCCGCCTGCACGTGTGACACGTCGCCTCGGAGCAGGCGCAGCGTGTCGCCTTCCACGCCGACCGCGCCGTAGTACCCCTGGCTGCCGGTACCGTCTATGATCATGCCGCCGGTGATGAGCAGGTCGAGCATTGGATGTACATCCCCCGTTTCAGTGATTCGCCGCGTCCCGGCGCCGCGCCCCAGAATAACATACATCCTGATATACTTCCTGCTAACCATTCGCAGCGCGAAGGCGTTGCAATATACGTCGGAGGAAAGCTCAGACATGCTTGAACTCAGGAGTACGGTCGTTGAACTGCGTGAGCGCATTGCCGAGATTATGGTGCGCCTTTGACCTCGAAGAGAAACGCAGGCAGGTCGCACGCCTGGAAAAGCGTGCGATGGAACCCGACTTCTGGAACTCACCCACCAAGGCCCAACACACGATGAGGCGAATATCGGCCCTGACGCAGGAGATCGAAGAGTGGCAGTCGCTGGACGACGAGACCGCTTCCGTCGAGGAGTTGCTTGAGCTGGCAATGGAGGAGGAGGACGACTCGCTGCTGGACGGATTGAGGCTGGATCTGGCCGGCGTAAGCGAAAAGCTCGGCGCTCTTGAGTTCAAGCTGGCGCTTTCGGGGGAATACGACGAGCGCAACGCCATCATCGCGCTCCACGCGGGCGCCGGCGGGGTGGACTCGCAGGACTGGACGAGGATGCTGATGCGGATGTACCTGCGCTGGGCGGAGCGTCGGGGCTTTTCGAGCGACGTGCTCGACGTCTCCTATGGCGAGGACGGGGGCGTGAAGAGCGCCACGGTGCAGTTGTCCGGCGCGTACGCATTCGGCTACATGCGGGCGGAGCGGGGCGTACATCGGCTCGTCAGGATTTCGCCCTTCGACGGCAACCACGCGAGGCATACGTCGTTCGCGCTCGTTGAGGCGCTGCCGGAGGCCGAGGAGGGCGTGGACGTCAGTATCGACCCGGACGACATCAAGCTCGACGTGTTCAGGGCAGGCGGAGCGGGCGGTCAGAGTGTGCAGAAGAACTCCACCGCGGTGCGCGTGACCCACGTTCCCACGGGCATCCGGGTAAGCTGCCAGAACGAGCGCTCCCAGCGGCAGAACCGTGAGTTCGCCATGCGCATACTGCTGGCCCGGCTCGTGGAGCTCGAAATGCGTCGCAGGGCGGAGGAGATGGCGCGACTCAAAGGGGAGCACGTATCGCCCGAATGGGGCAACCAGATAAGAAGCTACGTTCTGCATCCGTACCAGATGGTGAAGGACCATAGAACGGGGCACGAGGACTCTTCCGCCGAGACCGTTCTCGACGGAAACATCGACTCGTTCATCGAATCGTTTCTAGCATCTCAGGTTGGAGGATAAAATTGTTCAAGCTCAAGTGGATTCTGCCGATTGTGCTGATGATGGCCGCGTTTGCCGCGGTCGCGTGTGGTGGAGATTCTAGCGATGACCAGGCGGAATCAGGTGAGCCGTCGGCGATGTCCACGGAGTCGACGCCGGCCGCCGCCGAGCCGACCAGCACCCCGGCGCTCGGCACCGAGCAGCCGGCCACCGAGCCGACTGCGGGCGGCGTGTTTCGCAGGCAGTGGGCCGATCCCCCCACGCTCGATCCGCATCTGACGACGGACACTACTTCGTCGTTCGTGGTCGTAGAGCTGTACAGCGGTCTCGTAACGCTGAACACCGACCTGGAGCTGGAGCCCGACCTTGCGGAGCGTTGGGAGATCAGCAGCGACGGTCTCCAGTACACTTTCTACCTGCGCCCCAACGCCAAGTTCCACGACGGAAGGCAGGTGACGGCGCAGGACTTCAAGTGGTCAATCGAGCGGGCGGCGGCCCCGGAGACGGCGTCCCCGGTGGCTGACACGTACCTCAATGACATAGTCGGCGCGTTGGACTACATCAAGGGCAACGCCACCGAGATTTCGGGCATACGGGTTGTCGATGACACTACGCTGAGCATCACCGTCGACGAGCCGAAGGCCTACTTCCTCGCGAAGCTCACGTACCCGACGGCGTTCGTCCTGGACCGGGCCAACGTGGAGGCCGGCGGGCGAAGCTGGACCGACAGCCCCAATGGAACCGGGCCGTTCAGGCTCAAGGAGTACAAGATCGGCGAGCGCATCGTATTGGAGCGAAACGAGCACTTCTATCGCGAGCCGGCCAGTGTAGACACCATACTGCTCAACCTCGCGGGCGGGCAGTCCATGGCGATGTACGAAAACGACGAGATCGACATCACCGGCGTCAGCCTGTTCGACCTCGAGCGGGTGCTCGACCCCAACGAACCTCTGAACCAGGAGCTGGTAGTGGCGCCGCCCGACTTCAGCATCTCTTACATCGGCTTCAACACCAGCATGGCGCCATTCGACGACCCCAAGTTCAGGCAGGCGCTAAACCACGCCATAGACAAGGAGCTGATAGCCTCCGAGGTGCTTTCGGACCTTGTGGTGCCCGCCTTCGGCATTCTGCCACCGGGCTTTCCGGGCTACAACGATAGCCTCGTGGGACTGCGCCATGACAAGGAGCTCGCCCAGCGGCTACTGAGCGAATCCAGGTACGCGGATGCAGACACAAGGCCGCGAATCGTCATCACGGTGCCGGGAACCGGAGGCACTATTGGGTTGGATCTCGAGGTGGTCATTGAGATGTGGCGGCAGGTGTTGGGAGTGGAGGTAGAGATCCAGCAGGTCGAGTGGGCGACGTATCTCGAAGACCTGAACGATGCCAAGTTCCAGGCGTACGCCGGCCTGGGCTGGCAGGCGGACTACCCAGACCCGCAGGACTTCCTGGACATTCTGTTCCACACCGACAGCGCTCTCAACCACGGCGCATACTCAAACCCGGAACTGGATGTCATTCTGGAGCGCGCCCGTACTCTACAGGACCCGCTGGAGCGGATCGAAGAGTACAGGAAGGCAGAGGTGATGATCGTGGAGGACGGCGCCTGGGTGCCGCTGTGGTTCACCGGCGAGCGACACGTGCTGTTGAAGCCTCATGTTGAGGGCTACAGGGTTACTCCGATGATCGTCCCCAAGTTGAGGGAAATACGAATCAACTGATCCGTTGGCGGCCATGTGCCGGTACGGCGGCGGAGGCTGCGGGACGCGGCTTTCGCCGCCGTTCTTTTTTCCAAGATTCCGACATAAGACGGGATTTTGATTAAATCCCACCTAGAATTGTGCCGAGAGATGGCTTTAGTCTCTATGCCCAAACCTAAGAAACTATCTCAAAATGGTCAGATGCCACTGACGACGGAACCACAGAAGCGTACATGCGAGTTGTAGCAATCCAAGGTAGTTCGACGCCTTCTTGTCGTAGCGGACCAG
>DAOUJL010000082.1:0-70506 GCA_034422735.1 Dehalococcoidia bacterium
GAGCTCGGGGTGCCCGCCGTCAGTTGCGTATTCTGCGCGTACTGCCGTGCGCCCGTCGGCAGCGTGCCCAGCCCCACCGTCATGGTCTCGTTGTCGCTGTCGGCGTCCGGCCACACGAAAATGTGCGTCGTACCGGTCGACTCGCCGCGCCGGATCATGACGCTGGGGGGGGCGAAGACCCAGTCGCCCGCCTCGGACGTGCCGTGCGTGCCCGTCAGCGGAATGACCACGTCCGCGTCGCCATCCCACGCCGACGAGAGCGTCACCGTCACCGTCACCTTGGCAGGGTTATTGTTCGTCTCGGTCACCGGGTCCGGAGAGACGGAGAGCGAGACGCTGGTGGGTCCTCCCTTGTAGACGACTACGCCGTAGTGGTTGTTTCTGCCACCGTTGTACAGATCGATATTCACCGCTGTCCGGTGTTCCGTGCCGGCCGAGTTGTACGCCAGGCCGCTTGCCAGGGTCACGTCGACGGAACCACCGGACGTGACGCTCTGCGGTGCGGTGAGCTCATCTCCGCTATACAGCTCCGAGGAACTCACGGTCGCCGAGCTCGTGGGGCCGGTCCAGGTGGGCGTGACCGTCACGGTCGTCGTGTCGCGCGGGACGGTCGCCGTACAGGTAGCGAGCCATCGCAAGTTACCTCCCGCGTCTTGCCCACTGCACCGGTCGAGCGTAACCGCGCTGCCGCCGACCGACAGCGACAGGGCGCTCAGCTTGGGGCGGGGCGGCTCCTGCGCCTGGGCGGGCTGTGCGCCGGGCGCAAAGAAGACCGCCAGCGCAATGAGCGCGGCGGCCAGGAGGAGGAGCGTGGAGAGGCGGCGGAAGGTTAGACTAGAACTTACGTTCGAGGGGGGTAGGAGGCATGGCCGCCCTCAGGAGGCGACCTACTCTGGTGCTACTGTTACTACGATTGTCGAACATTTCTGTGCAATCTCCTTTTTAGTGCTCGGTCCCGGGCCACGACGGCCGCGCAGAATCCCAGCAGAAACTATACCCGACGGCCTATCGCCTCCACGTGGCTTTTGACCCTTCTTTTGTGGAAAGCATTATATAATTCTGTTAGAGTCCCCAGTGCGTCCGGGGCCGGGGCATACCGGCGGAGCTTCTGCCGGAGCAGCTAGCCGGCACTGTGCCGGGCACAAATGCGTACAGATCGGGAGGGAGACAGGGAGGGAGGATTCCGTGGATTCAGACCGGCTCCACGGTGAGATCGAGGGGTCCGGAGCGGGTGGGCGAAGCAAGACGACAATTGACACACACGAAGTCTGAACAGTTACGCGGAACCGTCTGTCTCGCCCACACCGCACCCAATCGCTCCCCGCACCCCCAAAATTCCGTCACTTTCCCGCGCCATCCGTTCCCCATCCCTCCCCCAGGCCTGCCTCACACTCGCCCCGCTCCGTGCCCGCGCCTGCGCCATTTCCTCTCACCAATCCGCCCCAAAACCGCAATTTCGCCACCCTCATTGCGTTATCCGTACATCCGTGCTATCATAGCCAGCGGTAGGACGGGCTGCAATCCCGCCCGCGGGACCGACCCGCCCTTTCCAAGAGTCCCTTCCCCCTCGATGGGGGAAGGCTAGGATGGGGGGGACTGCCAAGAGTCCCCTCTCCCTTGATGGGGGAAGGCTAGGATGGGGGGGACTGCCAAGAGTCCCCTCTCCCTTGATGGGAGAGGGTCAGGGTGAGGGTGATGGCGCGGTCACCGGCCACCGTCCCATTCTGCCGCGCGGCGTGACGCTTATGCCTCGAATTGCCCACGCCGGCACTACAGAATTGCACAGGACCGCCGGGGCGCCCAGCTACGAATACAACAGAATGACGCAGAATCGAACAGATTTTGCCTGACCGCTCTCCGAAAGACCCCTTCTCCCTCGACGGGGGAAGGTTAGGATGGGGGTGATGAACAGGTAGCCGCACTCTTGGAAATGGCGGTGTGGGGTCGCCCGGTAGCCCGAAACAGCCTCCGGTCGGCGCGCGTTGTTGACATCTGCGAAAATGTTCCGCTATCATTGTATAGCAGTCTAACGCCATGACTGCTAACGAAAGTCTAACAGGCTCAAATAAACTAGTTTCAAGGAGGATGTCCCGGATGACGACAGAGACGGGAGTTTCGTTCAAGCCACTCGGCAACAGGGTAGTCATCGAACCCCTGGAGTCCGAGGAGCAGGTAAGCGCTGGCGGGATCTACATACCCGACACGGCGAAGGAGAAGCCCCAGGAGGGCAAGGTCGTGGCCATAGGCCCCGGCAAGCTCACGGACGACGGCAACAGGGTTGCGATGGACGTCGCGGTCGGCGACGTCGTGGTCTACTCCAAGTACGCGGGAACCGAGTACAGGGAGGGCGAGATCGAGTACCTGGTGCTGAGAGAGGACGACATCCTCTTCAAGAAGTAACGCCCCTACCCACTAAAGAACGTCACCCCGTACCCCGATACGGGGCGCGTAGAACACCGACAACACAAGGGGAAAAAGGAGAACGATGCCAAAGCAGTTGACATTCAGTGAGGAAGCCCGCGCGGCCATGAAGCGCGGCATCGACCAGATGGCCAACACCGTGGGCGTGACGCTTGGCCCGCGAGGCCGAAACGTGGTGCTCGACAAGAAGTTCGGTCCTCCCCAGGTATGCAGCGACGGCGTGACCATCGCCAAGGAGATCGAGCTCGAGGACCCGTTCGAGAACATGGGCGCGCAGCTTCTCAAGGAGGCGGCGAGCAAGACCAACGACGTGGCCGGCGACGGCACGACCACCGCGACGGTTCTGGCGCAGGCCATCATCCACGAGGGATTCAAGAACATCGCCGCCGGCGCCAACCCCATGGCGCTCAAGCGCGGCATCGAGAAGGGCGTAGGCACCCTCCGAGACGCCATCGACGAGATGTCCACCCCGGTCGAGGGCAGGACCCAGATCGGCCAGGTGGCCGCCCTTTCGGCGCACGACGACGAGATGGGCAACCTGATCGCCGACGTGATGGAGAAGGTGGGCAAGGACGGCGTCATCACGGTCGAGGAGTCCAAGGGCCTCAACTACGAGCAGGAGTTCGTAGAGGGCATGCAGATCGACCGCGGCTACATCTCCCCCTACTTCATAACCGACCAGGACCGCATGGAGGCGGCCATCGACGACGCCCACCTGCTGATCACCGACCGGAAGATCTCCGCGGTCGCCGACGTGCTGCCCGCGCTGGAGAAGATTCTCCAGGTCGGCAAGAACGTGGTGATCGTTGCCGAGGACATCGAGGGTGAGGCGCTGGCCACGCTGGTGGTCAACAAGCTGCGCGGCACGCTCAACTGCCTCGCGGTCAAGGCGCCCGGCTTCGGCGACCGCCGCAAGGCGATGCTCGAGGACATGGCCATCCTCACCGGCGGAGTCGTAATCAGCGAGGACATCGGGCGCAAGCTCGACTCCGTGACCTCCGAGGACCTCGGCAGGGCGCGCAGGGTCGTTTCCAGCAAGGAAGAGACCACCATAGTCGACGGCGCCGGTTCCGAGGACGACATCCAGGGCCGCATCAAGCAGATTCGCGCCCAGGCCGACGAGACCACCTCCGAGTTCGACCGCGAGAAGCTCCAGGAGCGGCTGGCCAAGCTCTCCGGCGGCGTCGCCATCATCAAGGTGGGCGCGGCAACCGAGGTCGAGCTCAAGGAGAAGAAGAACCGCGTAGAGGACGCTCTGTCCGCCACGCGCGCGGCCGTCGAGTCCGGCATCGTTCCGGGCGGCGGACTGGCCCTCATCCGCGCCAGCTCAAGGCTCGACGAGATGGGCCTGAGCGGCGACGAGGCGACCGGCACGAGCATCCTGAAGAGGGCGCTGGAGGAGCCGCTGAAGCTCATCGCCGAGAACACCGGAGTGTCCGGCGACGTCATCCTCTCCGAGAGCCGCAAGAGCGAGGGCGACTGGGGCTACGACGCCGAGGCCGGCGAGTTCTCCCCGCTGCTCGAGCGCGGCATCATGGACCCGGCGAAGGTGACCCGGGCCGCCGTCGAGAACGCGGCCAGCGTGGCGGCCATGGTGCTGACCACCGAGTCGCTCATCACGGACATTAAGGAGAAGGACGCGGCCGCGGCGCCCGCCATGCCGCCGATGGACTACTAGTCCACCACCGCAGCCTGTAACAAGGCCCCGGACGAGTGGATCGTCCGGGGCCTTCTTTTGCCTCGCCCATTGCAATCGCCGCCGCTGATTGTGTTAGCATTACGCCAGCCCTGGATGGTCGGCTTCCGGGGCGTGCAGGAACCCGCCCCGGAGCACGCAGCGGAGGACCCTTGTTCACCCACCTTCACGTTCACACCGAGTACAGCTTGTTGGACGGCCTCAGCCGCATCGACCAACTGGTGGAGCGCGCCGAACAACTGGGCATGGACAGCCTCGCCATCACCGACCACGGCGGTATGTACGGCGCCATCGACTTCTACAACAAGGCCCGCGCCCACGGCATCAAGCCCATCATAGGCTGCGAAATGTACGTGGCGCCGGGCAGCCGCCACGAGAGGAATCCCGCCGACAAGAGCCCCTACCACATGACGGTGCTGGCCCAGAACGCCGAGGGCTACCGCAACCTCATCAAGCTGGTGACCAAGTCCCACGTCGAGGGTTTCTACTACCGGCCCCGCATCGACAGGGAGCTGCTGGAGCGGCACCACGAGGGCATCATCGTGATGTCCGGCTGCCCCAGCGGCGAGGTGCCCGGCCTGCTGGCGCAGGGCAGGCACGACGAGGCCGCGGAGGTCGCGGGATGGTACCGCGAGCTGTTCGGCGAGCGCTACTTCCTGGAGGTGATGCGCCACGGCGGCGTTCCCGAGCTGCCGGCCATCAACCGCGGACTGCTCGCGCTGAGCGACCGCGTGGGCATTCCGGTGGTGGGAACCAACGACTCCCACTACGTCGACCGTGACGACGCCCACCTGCAGGACATCGTCATCTGCATACACACCAACACCAACATCAACGACGAAAAGCGGCTGAAGATGGAGGAGGCTTCCTATTACCTGAAGAGCCACCAGGAGATGGTGCAGCTCTTCGAGGACCTGCCCGAGGCCGTAACCAACACCGAGCGGATCGCCGAGATGTGCGATCTCAAGCTCGACTTCTCGCAGCTTCGGCTGCCGCAGTTCCCGACGCCCGACGGCATGACCGCGGACGACTACCTTACGCGGCTGTGCGAGGAGGGTCTGCGCCGCCGCACGGGCGGACCCACACCCGCTGAGGAGGAGCGGCTGCGGTACGAACTGGACGTCATACGCCACACCCAGTTCGCGGACTACTTCCTGGTGGTGTGGGACATCGCCAAGTTCGTGCGCGAGCGCGACATCTTCTTCGCCGTGCGCGGGAGCGCCGCGGCCAGCCTGGCCCTGTTCTGCCTGGGCGTTACGGACGTGAACCCGCTGGAGTTCGACCTGGTCTTCGAGCGCTTCCTGAACATGGAGCGCAAGGAGATGCCGGACATCGACATGGACTTCCAGGACGACCGGCGCGAGGAGGTGATCAACTACGTGGTGGCCAAGTACGGCCGCGAGCACGTGGCGCAGATCATCACATTCGGCACGCTGGGCGCGCGGGCCAGCATACGCGACGTGGGCCGCGCGCTCGGAATGTCCTACGCCGACGTGGACAGGGTGGCGCGGCTGGTGCCGTTCAGGCTGAACATCACACTTCCCGACGTGATGAAGGAAAACGCCGAGTTCAGCGAGGTGTACGAGGCCGACGAGAGCATCCGGAACCTCATCGACACCAGCATGAAGCTGGAGGGTCTGACGCGCCATTCCAGCACGCACGCTGCGGGCGTGGTCATATCCGGCGAGCCCCTGGACGACGTGGTGCCGTTGCAGCGCCCCTCCAGGGGCGACGGTGACGGCGTTCTGACGACGCAGTACTCGATGGACCCCATCGCCGAGCTCGGCCTGCTGAAGATGGACTTCCTCGGCCTTGCCAACCTTACGGTGCTGGCCAAGACGCGGGACCTGATAAGCGAAACGCGCGGCGAGCACATCGAGCTCCAGGAGATTTCGCTCGAAGACACCAGGACGTTCGAGCTGCTGTCGCGCGGCGACACGGTGGGCGTGTTCCAGATGGAAGGCTCGGGGATGACCCGCTACATAAGGGAGTTGAAGCCTTCTTCCCTGGGCGACGTGGCAGCCATGATAGCGCTGTACCGTCCCGGTCCGATGGAGCACATAACCGCCTTCATCGACGCCAAACACGGGCGCGAAAAGGCGCGCTACCTGCATCCGGCGCTCGAGGACATTCTCCGCGAAACCTACGGGATCATCGTGTATCAGGACCAGGTGCTGCAGATCTTCCGCACGTTCGCCGGCTACTCGCTGGGGGCCGCGGACATCGTGCGCAAGGCGATGGGAAAGAAGATCGCCGAGATCATGGCCGAGGAGGAACAGCAGTTCATCGAGGGCGCCATGCAAAACGGTTACACGCGGGAGCTCGCGGAGCAGCTCTTCGCTCTGATAACCCCCTTTGCAGGCTATGCCTTCAACAAGGCGCACAGCGTCAGCTACGGGCTGATCTCGTACTGGACGGCGTACTTCAAGGCCAACTACCCGGTGGAGTACATGGCCTCGCTGCTCAACGCGAACAGCGCCAGCACCGACAGGATCGCAAACGCGGTGAACGAGTGCAGGCGCATGGGCATCCAGGTGCTGCCGCCGGACATACGCCTGGGCGAGGAGGTGTTCTCCATCGAGGCCGGGGACGACGGCAAGCCCGCGATACGCTTCGGAATGGCGTCGGTGAAGAACGTCGGCGGCGCCGCACTCGAGCCCGTCATCGCGGCCCGCAAGAAGGAGGGCCCGTTCGAGTCGATAGAGCAGATGTGCCGGGTCTCCGATTTCAGCGGGGTCAACCGCAAGGCGTTGGAGAGCCTGATAAGGGCCGGCGCCCTGGACGCGTTCGGCGAGCGCAACGGCCTGCTCAGCGTGATCGACAGGATCATATCGTTGGCCCAGAGCGAGTCTCGACTGCGGAACTCCAACCAGTCGTCCATGTTCGACATGTTCGGAGAAAGCGTCCCAGCGCCCCTGTTCGACTTGCAGGTGCCGGTGGAGGCCACAAGCGAGGCCGAGAAGTGGCGCTGGGAAAAGGAACTGCTGGGCGTCGGCGTGTCCAACACCAGCCTCCTCTCTTCACTTGCCGGAGGCGGCGACCCGAGCGTGTACGTCCTGATGAGCCAGCTCACCGATGCGCCGAAAAACTCGACGGTGCGCGTCAGGGGGCAGGTCGCGTCGGTAGATCACAGGAGCACGCGGGAGAACAAGCCATTCGCGATAGCATCGCTGGCGCTGATGGACGGCCCCGTGGAGGTGTTCGTGTGGGAGGAGGCGCTGCGGGACACTCGCGGCCTGTGGCAGGAGGGCAACCTCGTCACCGTGACCGGCACCGTGAGGGTGAGGGACGACGAGATAAGCCTGAGCTGCAGGGCGGCCGAGGAGTTTCGCATAGGCGAAGAGGCCGTGGCGGTAAGCGAGAGGCCCGCACCGGCGGCGGTGTCCGAGGCGCCGCGGCCCGCCTACTCGCCGCCACCGCAGCCGGCCGCCCAGCCGCCCGCGGCGTCGGAGGGTGCGGAGTCTCGCGGCGCGACGCCCGCGCGCGCGAACGGGTCTCGCGAATCGGCCGCACCGCCGTCCGAGGAGCAACGAAACGGACTGCGGCTGACGGTGCGCATGCGGGAGACCGGCGAGCAGACCGACGACAACAACCGGCTCCAGGACGTGAAGAGGGCGCTGTTGAACTTCCGCGGCGAAGATGAGGTGGGCCTGCAGATAGTGTACGAGGGTAGGGTGGTGCACATGGACTGGCCGCAGGTTCGAGTCACCGTGTGCGACGAGCTGGCGACCGAGCTTGAGGAGGCGTTGAGCGGCCAGGGCGAGGTTATCGTGGAGGCGTCGTCGTGGTGAAGTGGGCGCGTCTGACGACGGCGCCCGATCAGCTCACCGCCGAGATGTGGCGCGACCTTCTGTTGGGCGAGGGCATACCGGCAATGGTGCGCGGCGGTGACACGTCGTCTTACTTCGGCGTCACGCCGTTCCCGCGTCCCATCCTGGTGGACGAGAGCCTGGAGTCCGAGGCCAGGCAGGCGCTGGAGGGCTACCTCGGGCGCGAGCTAGACGCCTAGCCGGCGTACCCCTCGCTCCAGATCCAGAAGGCGGCGCTTCAGGTCCAGCCGCGTTGTGCCGCTGCCGTATCCGCGCAGCGAGCCGTCCGCCCCAATCACCCTGTGGCACGGCACCACTATCGGAAGCCTGTTGCGCGCCATCGCCTGCCCGGCGGCCCTGGAGGCGCCAGCGTTGCCCGCCCGGTCGGCGAGCCACTTGTACGAGCGAGTCTCCCCCGATGGAATGGAGCGGCAGGCCAGCCACGCCGCGCGCTGGAAGGAGGGGGCGTCTTCCACGTCGATGGGGACGCCGGCAAATGCGTCGCTCCCGTCCGCGAAGTAGCGATCGTACATCGTGGACAGGTCGGCGAACCGTTCGGGTGCCGTGGTCGAAGCACCGAGGTCGGCGCCCAGTTCGTCCGCGCACGCTCCCGGCTCCCGCTGGGGCAGAGTGCAACGGCGCAGGCCGCGCTCCGACGCGATAGCGCCGACCCATCCGAGCGGCGTTTCGAATGCGGCGTAGTAGAGCATGGTTACGCCCTTGCCCGGAGCGGTACAAGCCGCGTCACCGCGTGGCCAAGCAGCCTCAGCCGCATTTCACGCCATGCGCCGTCGACCTCGTCTTCCGCGTCTTCTTCCTCGCCGGTCGCGCCGCCGTACCTGCCGACCGCGAATGCCCAGCCGATGCGCTGCGCGGCCGCCGCGACTGCGGGAGCCGCCGCTCCGACTCTGCGGGCGTATTCGAGCGGTGTCTGGTTGCGGTCCCGGCGCAGTCCGGCGACGGCTCCCAGACGGCTCATCTTGGTGTACGCTTTTTCGGCGGGCGTAGCGCCCCCCAGGTTTCGCGTCCACAGAAGCCACAACACCAGCCACACCGCGCCCACGCTGCCCATGGCGATGGCAGCCGGCCTTAGCAGCGCCACTACGTCGATGTTGAGACCGCCGCCGCCTGGCTCGACGGGCGGCACGCCCACGGCGTCCAGCGCGGAATCGAAGATGTCCTCCAGCGCCTCGTCGATTGCCTCGGCGTCCTCGCGGCCCGTTCCAATCGCGACGGCGGCGGGCTCGCTGAGCAACTGCCGCTCGTGCCTCGGCCAGTTTGGAGTCGGCTCGAAGTCGATCCACCCGTAGCTGGGGAAATAGACCTGGACCCAGCCGTGGCTGTCCAGGTCGCGCACGACGTGCATTCCCGTCTCGGAGTAGTACAGGCCAGGCCCGTAGCCCGCCGCCAGCCTGGAGGGCACGTCCACCGCTCTCAGCATCACCGCCATGGCGGAGGCGTAGTAGTCGCTGTATCCGGTCCGGGTCTCGAACAGGAAGTGGTCCACGCCGTCGGCGCCCGCGGGGGGCGCATCGATGTCCTGGGAATATGTGAACCTGTCACTGCGCAGGAACTCCTGGATCGTCACCGCCTTGTCCAGCGGAGTCTCCGCGGTCACCGTGATCCGCTCGGCCAACTCGACCACTCTGTCGGGCAGGTCGGGCGGCAGCGCCAGGTAGTGGTCCCGGATGAAACCGTGGTAGTCGGTGCCGGCCTGCCGCAGGTCGTCGTCGGTTGCGAGCGAGACGTAGGAGACCATGGTGTAGGGGTTGTTCCTGGGCAGCGGGCTCGAGAAGTTCCAGGCCACTATCTCCGGTGCTATGGGCTCCTTTCTGGCGACGGTCACCGTCTCGACAGCCTGCGGGGTGTCTATCGTCGCGTGCCGGTAGGTGACGCCTTCCAGCACCATGTCGGGCGGCAGGCTGCGCGATATGAGCGACTCCTCCACCGAGGTGACGGAACGCTCTTCGAGTTCCTCTCTCAGCGTCTCGGCAAGCTCGCGCATGTCCTCGGGAAGCGCCTCGTCGGTCGAGGGATCGAGGAGGTCGAGCGTGTACTTCTTGGGGGCGAGCGTCTGCAGGGTGGCGCCGTGACTTACCCAGTCCAGGCCGCCTCCCGAAAGGAACGCCTTGGACTCGAAGTCCAGTTGCAGGAGCTGTTGCACCGGCTCGCGTTTGAGATCGTCCACCCTGGGCGGGGGCACAACCTGAGGACCGACGTCTATGGGCTGCGTTTCACCCGCCACCCAGCCCTCGGCGGTGTACTCGCTGTAAGTACGCGAGATCCAGTAAGACGGATAGTCGGACTCTGCCCAGAACACCGGCTCGCCCCCGAAGGAGATGGAGCCCAGGAAGGGCAGCGTGTCCCCAAAGAGCCGGCCGGGCAAATCCTTGCGCGACGGGATGGCGGAGAACAGCCTCGAGAACTCGCCCTCCAGCGCGCTCACCGGTGAGCGCGCCGTTCGCCAGATGTCCGCCAGGGTCGGCGAGACGTACACGTGCAGGGGCAGGAGGGACGCGATCAGGAGCACCACTACGCCGAAGACGAAGGTGTTGTTGAGCGTCATCCAGCCGTTCGAGCGCTCGTAACCGATGCCGGCCTTTGTCCACTCCTGCTGCTGGATTACGATGCTGAGCCGCACTATCAGCAGGATGGCGACGAACGCGAACACGAAGAACTCGTAGGCGCGGCCGATGGGCAGGAAGCTGAGGTTCGTGAGCAGGGCCGTGCCCATGAGCACCACACCCACCCACACGTTGTTGCTCCTGAAGATGAACCAGGAGCTGACGTAGGCGATGATCCAGGCCGCGGCGAGCAGAATCAGCGAGACCGGCAGCAGGTCGGTGCTGATGCCGCCTGTGGTCGCGGCCTCGTACCACACGCCGAGCCGCTCGTACGCGAGGCGCTGCTGCTCGAACAGCGTCTCGCCCTCGGTGATCGAGCCGATGCGCCACATCACCAACACAAAGCCCACCACCAGCCCTATGGGGTGCAGGAAAGCGGCGTGAACGCGCAGCTTCGCGAGCGCGAGGCCCAGCACGGCGGCCCAGAGCATGATCGCCAGCATGGACGGCGTGCGCGCCCAGCCGGCCGCCGAGACCGACTGGCCCAGCACGAGAAGGGCCAGCATGAGCAGTACGAACGTGGACCAGCCCTGCGAGGGCAAGAAGCGGTCGTACAGCCTGAGCACAGGGTGGCGCTCCCTAGTGCCGATCCCACCGCGGCCGGAGGGATACAGTACAGACGTGGTGTCGGCGGCCACTACGCGAACTCCTGCCTGGAGCGCTCCGCGTCGGCGGTCAGATAGGGTCGGCTCATCGCGACAGGTATCGATTCGCCTGAGCGGACGGCGTAGGTGGGAATGCCGGCCTCAAGCAGGGCGGGGGCCACGCTCAGCGTAGGGAAGACGCCGCCGAAGGTGACACCGTCCAGCAGCACGGCCACGACCCTGACGCGCCTGCGGGTTAGCTCACGCAGTCCCGCCACCCAGGCGGGCCGGTGCGAGGGGGTGATTACTACCAGCGTGCTGTGGTAGCCCCACAGCGCCTCTTCGAGCGGCAGGGCATCCGCCAGCGGGACCCTGCCCTCGGCCTTGCTCCGCGCAAGAAACTCCATCACGCGGTCCATCTGCCCCGAACCGGTCTCCGCCGGCAGGTAGTATCGCTGGTCGCCGTAGGACACCAGGCCCACCGGCATGTCGGAAGACAGGTACTTTCTCGCAAGCGATGCGGCTATGGAGACGCCGTACTCGTCGGTGCTCTCCTCAAGTTCGCCCGCCTGCACGTCCCTATGGAGGTCAACCATGATCCACACGTCGCTGGACTGTCCAAGGTCGAACTCCTTGGACATCAGCCGTCCAAGGCGGGCCGTGCTGTTCCAGTGGACGCGGCTGATGCTGTCGCCGAATGCGTAGTCGCGAACGCTCGACGCGTGCGGGCTCAGGTCGTGGCTGCGCCGTCTCGCCGTGCTCTCACCGGTGAGGTCGGCCGCCGGTATGGAGAATCCTGGCAGATCGAACACGCGCGGGTAGACGACCAGCTCGTCGGTGCCGCAAAACTCGCGGCTTCTGCGAAACAGGCCCAAGAAGTCGGTGTTGGACACGCGCACCGGGCCCATGGTGTACACGCCCCTCTTGCGCGCCGGCGTTAGCGTCCGCCATGAGCGGAAGCTCCTCGCGCCCAGGGTGACCGCCATGCCGCTGGAGTAGCCGGGCAGGTCGGTGAGGTCCTCGACCTCCAGCACAGGCTTGGGCAGCGTGCCCAGATTGCGAATCGTGATCCGCTCTTCCACGTCGTCGCCCACTCGCACGCGATGGCTTCGCCGGTCGACCTCTACGTGGAGAGTACGGACGCTCATCCAGTTCCACAGGAAGCCGAAAACGGCGGCAAGGCCGAGGATGTACAGCAGCCTGTAGAACAGCCCGAACCCGGTCGCGGCTCCGGTAACCGCCGTAACGCCCATGAGGGTGGCGACGAGGTAGAACCGCTTCAGGACGAACACCTTTACAGCGTCGATTGGCTACCTCCTGACCCAGCCGCGGGCCTCGGCGCCCGGCACCGGGATCTCGCCCGCCAGGTTGGAGATGACCTCTCCGCCCTGCACGCCGCGCATACGGGCGGCCGCAGACACGATTATGCGGTGGCCCAGCATGGGCACCGCAAGTTCCTTCACGTCGTCCGGCAGCACGAAGTCTCGCCCGCGAATGAGGGCGAGCGCCTGTGCGGCCCGGTACTGCGCGAGCGAGCCGCGCGGCGAGCTGCCCAGCGCAACGTCGGGGTGTCCGCGGGTAGACTCGGTTATCGTCACGATGTACCGCTTGATGGCGTCATCGACGTAGACCTGCTTGACCGCCTCCTGCAGCTCGACGATCTCATCCGGGTTCGTCACCGGTCCCAGCGATTCGATGGGGTGCTCCATGCGCTGGCCATCGACTATCGCCAGCTCTTCCTCCAGGGTGGGGTAGCCCAGCCTGATCATCAGCAGGAACCGGTCGAGCTGCGCCTCCGGCAGCGGAAAGGTGCCCTCGTACTCGATGGGGTTCTGGGTGGCCATTACCATGAACGGGCGGCCTATGGGGTGGGTGTCGCCCTCCACCGTAACCTGCCGCTCGTCCATCGCCTCCAGCAGCGCGGACTGCGTTTTGGGTGTGGCGCGGTTGATCTCGTCGGCGAGCACGATCTGGGAGATAATCGGGCCCTGGCGGAACTCGAACTCGCCCGTCTTCTGGTTGAATATGGACACGCCGGTTATGTCGGTGGGCAGCAGGTCGGGCGTGAACTGGATGCGCTTGAACTCGCTACCCGTCGAGCGAGCGATGCTCCGTGCCAGCATAGTCTTGCCCACACCCGGCACGTCCTCGATGAGCGCGTGGCCCTGGCAGGTGAGGGCGACGACGCCCAGTTCGACGGCGTCATCTTTGCCTATTATCACCTTCTTAACGTTCTCGACGATGCTGTGGGCGACTGCCCTGGCCTTTTCCAAATCGGTGGCTAGTTGCTGCAAAACGGCTCTCCTATGCGAGATGGACGGGAAGCCGGAGCAGTACTCCAGCGTCGTCGAAACGATTTGCGCGCGGCGCGGCGGCGCGATGGCCGGGCCGGGCCGCGCGAGCGGAGGGCGCGGCTACACCGTCAGCGGTGTGTCCGGCAGGTTGGCCCATTCCGCCATGGAAGCGTCGTAGTTACGGGCGTCGCCGTAGCCCAAGAGCTTGAGGACGAATACTCCGTGCGCCGCACGGATTCCGCCCTGTCAATAGGTCACCACTCGTTTGTCCGGCGTGACTCCTATCGATTCGAGCATGGCCCTCAGTTCCGAGGCGGGCTTCACGGTCTGGTACTCGCCCTCGGAAAGGAAGTTGAGCCACTCCAGGTGGACGGCGCCGGGGACATGGCCGCGCCTGTCGTTGCCGCGGTCGTTCGAGCCGTCCCACTCACCGTCCGAGCGCACGTCCAGGAACACCACGTCGGAGTTGCCCACGCTGGCGACGCCGTCGTCGAGCCGGCAGATGACGCTGTCGTCGACCTTCGGCGTGAAGGTGGCGGCTTGCGGCTCCGCGGGCGTGGCGGTGATGGGACGTCCCTCGCCGAACCACTTGGCCCAGCCGCCGTTGAGCATCTTCACGTTGGTGTGTCCGTAGTAGTTGAGCACCCACCAGAAGCGGGAGGCGCTGAGGCCCCAGCCGCTGTCGTAGGTCACTATGAGGTTGTCGTCGCCCAAGCCCATCTCGGAGGCGAGCTTGGCGAAGTCGTCCGCCTCCATGACGCGGGGACGGCCGGGATCCTTGATGTAAGGGTGGACGCTGATGCCCACGGCGCCCTTGATGTGGGCGCGGCGGTAGGCGTCGAACGGTTCGCAGTCCACGATGCGAAGGTTGGGGTCGTCGAGATGGGCTTCAAGCCAGTCGGTCTCGGCGAGAAGGTCGGGGTTGGTGTAGCCTTCGGTTGCCACGTAGTCACCTCAAGGCGCCGGTAATATCGTGTGTTGCGGCGTCTAGGTGCGATTATACAACAAAGGGCGTGGGCGGCGCGATTTTGGGGGAAGGGACTTTGGGTGGGGGCTCTCCGAAAAATCTGCCCAATTCTGCTACATTCCGCCCATTCCGTAGCTGGGCGGCCCATTGTTGTTGTCACTTATTGTGAGCCAGATTGTTAAGGTTCGTCACGCGCATTGCGCCAAATGTGGCAAAATGCGACGGCGGACTTGGGCCGGATTTTGCCATTCTGACGCCGCCTTCCGGAGAGCACAGCGTGTATGTGGTCGAAATTAGCACGTCAGTGCTGTAAAATCAAGAGCCGTTAGAGCCAAAAGAACGCGCAGACGCCCCCGGTTTCCTCGGCGGCGCTCGGAATGGAACTGTTAGGGGCCTGTCGCTGCGCCGAGGTGAATCGGTCGACTTGTCGGCGCGAGGCAGGGCTACTTGACATAAGGTGGAGGGAGTGGGCCTGAGGGTGGGAATTTTTGTGACACGGTTGGGGAGGGGTCGCGCGGTGATGGGAAAGGGTGTGCGTTTGGGTTACGCGGTTGGGAAGGTGTGAGACACGGTTTTGGGGTGGTTGCGGCTAGCGGGCGTGGGGGAGCCGGTCTTCCATGCAAGGGGGTATCGCAAAGATACATGCGAGCACTCTTGCGATGGGTTAGGAAAAGGCCCTGCGATTTTGGGTGAAGAATAGGAGGGGGTGTGCTCGTGTATGCTATCATTCTCGGGTGCGGGGCGACGCTCAGAGGTGTTGTGCGTTATGGGTGTCCCCGACCGTAGATCGCAAATACACGGGCGGCTCTGTCCGCACATTGGCGGGAACAGGTTCTCAAATCTCAAGTCAGTTGTAGCCTACTATGCATATTGAACACGTCCAGCTTCACTTCCTTAACCCATTTCATGACATCGTTAACTTCGAGTGCGATGAACGGGTGAACCTGTTTGTTGGTCCCAATGCGTCCGGCAAGAGCACCATTATTGGGGCGATGGATTATGTTTACTCTCCTAGCCCTGACCACCCATTTGCTTACATTGAGTTTCCTAGTTTCAACTTTAGAGAAGACTGGGCCGACGATCAGAGCCAACACAAGACATACTTTGCTAGCGGCCTCCCACTTTGCTGGATGACTGCGAGTAAGGACTGGCCCAGGAAGAAGCCCAATGCAATCGACGGCAATGCGGCGTATCCAGAACCAATCTGGAACAAAGTGCCAATGCTCAGTGTGCCCCACATTCGCACAGGTTTGGCTTCTAGATCGGCCATCTGGGGAGTGGCATCGTCAGAGTCTCATCTTTCCTATGGCATTGACCGCGCCGCTGACCCGGTAATGTTCTGTGGACAGTACATCAAGATGGACATTGACAGGATTCGGTCTAGGTATCGCTTCAATCCACGCAAACTGGACGATTTAGACCGGGCATTGCAGATAGGCTATTCCTGTGCTAGAAACATAAGCACGGAAGTAGTTCGAGATTCTGGCCTACACTCATACGTCGATGTAGAGGATGGAAATGCCATTTATCCCAACATGGGAATAGGAACATTGGACCTAACAGATGGCGCGTCTCTGTACCTTGGTGACCTCAGTTCTGGAACTCAGGGGACGTTGCTATGGATATGGGGGTTAGTTCTCAAGATGGCTAGCCACTATGACTGGCAAGACGGCTGGCAAAATCGGCCGGCAGTGTTACTGATTGATGAGATCGAGAACCACCTGCATCCGACATGGCAAAGACGGGTAATCCCCGAGTTGCTCGACCACTTCCCCAAGTTGCAGATATTTGCTACCACACATTCACCCTTTGTCGTGGCGGGACTAAAGGCTGGGCAGGTTCATCTGGTGAGGCGGGGTCCGAGAGGATTTGCAGACATCGAAACTAATCCGGAAGACGTTGTTGGCTGGACGGCTGATGAGGTGCTTCGCACCTTAATGGGTGTAGACGACCCTACAGACGAAGGCACCGCACGCGCGGCAAGCGAACTGCGGCGACTGCGCAGCGAGGGGCCCAAGAGCGATGAGGCGGAGGAGCAGCAGCGCCAGGCCAGGGTGCAGGAACTGCGCCAGCGAGTGAACCGAGACTTGCTTGCCGGCGGTCCAATGGCTGCTCAGAGGGAAGCGTTCGAGCACAGGTTCGCGGAGGTGTTGCAGAATCATCAGAAGTCCCGCAGTCTTGACCAGGACAGCGGTTAAGGTTGCGCTCAGTACATCGATCCCAAGAGCCCACCATACTTCGAGAGATTCGCTCCACCTACGCTGAGTGGGACGAGATTGGTCCTACAGAGCGCATCCAACTGCGTCAGGCTCTCTCACGGGACTTTATGGGAATCTGCGCTTACTGTGACGAGGAGTGTGCGCCTTCGGTGGAGCGACGGAGGTTCGCCTGGGCGGAAACGATAGACCACTTCCGCCCCCGTGCCAGGTTTCCTCGCCTGGCCTTTGACTGGCTGAATCTGGTTTACGCCTGCGAGCGATGCAACAAGGCGAAAGCCGACCAATGGCCCGAAAGTGCCGACTTCGTGAACGAGGTTCTGGCTGCTTACGGCAGGTTCATTCCCGTGTCAGAGTACGTCAATCCAAATGCCCTCGACGGCCAACTGCCGGCGAGCCACTTCTTCGACTTCGACGTTGAGTCCGGCGAGATCGTTCCCGCTGACGACTCCGGTGACATGGAGTGGTCAATGGCCATGCGGACCATCCGCGACATTGACCTGAACGACAGGAATCTCGGAGAGAACGACCCGAATCATCTGTTCAACCGCCGAATGGGATGGCTGGACCGTCTCATTGCAGGACTGGAAGACGTTGATGACTTCGATGCCTTGATGAATCTGATGCACGCGTTCACACAGCCAGACCAACCCTTTTCCGGGTTCGTGTCCGCCTACTTCAGTCGTCTGATGTCTGGCCCGCCCCCTAGTGGTGGCACCCCCTGGCGGTGATGGGCATGACGACCTCGACGACGCCGTTGCGCACGCCGATCATGTTGTCCCAGCGGTTGACCATGATGTCGGACTGGCCGCTGAGCAGGGAGAAGTTGTCGCCCACCTCCAGCGGCATGGGGCCGTCGGAGCGCAGCGCCACGTGGTGCTCGTGCAGCGCCTCGACGCTGACTCCCGCCGGTCCCTCGAAGTCGGGCAGCACGCCGCCGGGCGCGCCCAGCGCGCGGTGGCCGACGTCGCCTATGGCGACTCCGGGGCGCGGCGTGCTGATGACGGTGCCCAACACGCGGCCCGCGCGCTCGAACTCATCCATGTACGTGTAGTTCGACCCCATCAGGGCGTAGGTGCCGCCCTCGACCTCGGTGACGCCCTCGATGGTGGCTGCCACGTCGTAGCTCCAGGACTCGCCGGACGAGACTATCTCGACGGGTATGCCCTCGCCCTCGATGGCGTCCTTGACGTCCAGGCACATCTGGATGTACCTGCGGCCCTCGATCATCCGCGTCTCTTTGTCCGGGCGCCCGGGCAGCGTCTGGTGGCTCATCACGCCTTTGAAGGTGAGGCCGGGCAGAGAGTGGGCCAGCTTAGCGAGCTCGACGCCGTGTTCCACCGCGCGTATGCCGGCGCGGCCCATCGAGGTGTTCACCTCGATCACCACGCCGACGTTGGCGCCGCTGGACTCGGCGATCTCGGACAGTAGCCGCACGTTGCGGGGGTCGTCGATGGTCACCTTCACGTCGGCGCGCCGGGCCAGGGCGCACACGCGCTCCAGCTTGTCGGCGGTGGGCACCTCGCTGGTGATGAGAATGTCCTCAATGCCGCCCTCGATCATGGCCTCGGCCTCGGCGGTCTTGGCGGTGCAGACGCCGCCGACCGTGCCGCCGGCGTTCATCTGCATCCTGGCGAGCAGCGGCGTCTTGATGTCCTTCGAATGCTCGCGCATCTTGCAGACGGTGTCGGCGTAGGTGTCCGCGATTATGGCGAAGTTGTGTTCCACGGCGTCGAGGTCGACGAGCAGGCAGGGCGTGTCCAACTCGGCGATGGGGGTGCCTACGGACGGTCTGTAGTTCTCCATGTCGTTCTCCCGTTCGTGCGGCGTCTTGTGGGCGCCGCCGTGTGTCTAGCGGTAGCGGCCTCGCGCGGAGACGTCCCAGACGACCTCCAGCTTGCCGCCGCGCACTCCGTTTACGTAGTCGTAGATGTTGGCGGTGGTGCCTATCTCGTAGGGCGTGAGCCACACCTTGTCGCCGAGGTCCACGCTGTCGCGAGCCTCCGGCTCCAGCATCAGGAAGCCGTGCTCGGCGCTCATGCGCGCTATCTCGGCGCCGTCGATGTCCTCCACGGCGGGTAGTCCGTTGTCGGCGCCGATTGCCTTCTGTCCGCAGTCCAGGAAGGCCCTGTCCTCCTCCGGACGGCTCATCACCGTGGTCAGCACGCGCGCCGCCTGCTTCAGCTCGGGCCTGCGGAAGGCGTACCGATGGTCCAGCAGCGCGTACGATCCGGCGGGAACCTCGGTGACCCCGGCCATGTCGCCCACCACGTCGTAGTTGTGCGTTCCGCCCGCGCTCACGGTCCCCACGTCGATGCCAGCGCGCTCCACCATCTCGCGGGTGTCAAGCAGGCGCTGGACGCAGGCCCTGGATTCAGCGGCTTGCTCGTCCGCGTCCTCGGTCAGTATCGCGCCCTCGTAGGTCATAAGCCCCGCGAATCGCAGGCCGTCCGCCTCGTGGACCTGCCGCGCGAGGGCGACGGCCGGCTCGCCAGGGGCCACGCCGCAGCGCTCCAGCCGCGTGTGCACGTCCACCAACACGTCGATGACGACGCCCGCGTTCTGCACGGCGCGGGAGGTGCGCTCCACCACGCGCGGGTTGTCGGCCGCGACCGTCACGCGGCAGCTCTGGGCGAGCGCGCACAGGCGGGCAATCTTCTGCGCGGTCACGACCTCGTTTGCGACGGTGATGTCGGTGATGCCCGCCTGCGCGAAGACCTCCGCCTCGCCGACCGTGGACACGGAGACGCCGCCGACAGTGCCGGCGGAGGCGAGCTGGCGGTGCGCTATGGCGGGGCAGCCGTGCGCCTCGACGTGGGGGCGCAGCTTGGCCTCACGCTCTCTGAAGAACGAGTGGACCGTCTCTATGTTGTGCGCGAGCGCGTCCAAGTCGACGACGAGCGTGGGGGTGTCGAGTTGTTCGGTTGGTGTGCCGATGGGCTTGAAAATCGGGCGTTCCATTTACAATCCTGTCTCTTGGGCCGCCATGCGCGGCCGGCCTGCCGATGGCTGGCAGAATACCACGCGCGCGGGCGGCGCGTCTATCGCGCACTTGGACGCCGATGGCGCGCGTGATAACATTGCGGCGCGACACGTGACTCATCGCTCAACCGGGGAGACAGGCATGAAAGCGATCACCGGCGCCACTCTAATCGACGGCAGGGGAGGATCGCCGGTGCGCGACGCCACCGTGCTGATAGAGGGCGCGAGCATCGCCGCCGCCGGACGGTCCGCCGAGGTGGCCGTGCCGTCCGGCGCGGAGGTCGTCCAGGCCAGCGGACTGACGCTGTTGCCGGGCCTGATCGACTGCCACGACCATCTGGCCAACTTCGGCTACGAGATCGCGAGCCGCTGGGGAATCACCGAGACCCGGGCGTTGCGGGACATGCGTATCGCCTCCGTGATGCGGCAGACCCTGGAGACCGGCTACACCACGGTCCGCGACGCCGGCGGGCTGGCGGCCGGGTTCCGCGACGCGGTCGACGAGGGCCTGGTTCCGGGACCGAGACTCCAGGTGTCGCTGAACATCATCTCGCCCACCGGCGGCATCGGCGACCACATCAGCCCCTCCGGCCACGCCAACCCGACGGATGGGGACCCCGCGCTGCCCCCGGGGGTCGCCAACGGCCCGGACGCGATGCGCGCCAAGGTGCGCGAGATGGTGCGCATGGGCGCGGACGTGATCAAGACGGCGACCACCGGCGGCGCCAGCTCCCGCGCCGGGCTCGGACCCAAGGACATGCTGATGTCCCGCGCCGAGCTGGAGGCGCTCATCGACGAGGCGCACGGCCTGGGACGCCGCGTGATGTGTCACGCGCTGGGCGGGCCGGGGCTGCGCGCGGGCGTGGAGCTGGGCGCGAACTCGATAGAGCACGGCGCGTACCTGGACGAGGACCCGGACCTGCTGCCGCTGGTGGCCGAGAAGGACTGCTTTCTCATCCCGACCTTCAGCGTGTACACCTTCCACGCCACACGCGGCACGCCCCACGGTCGCGAGCGCTCGGCGCAGCTCCGGGAGCACCACGTCAGGACGCTCGCAATGGCCCTGGATGCGGGCGTGAAAGTGGTGGCGGGCACCGACGAGGGGGGCTGGGAGCACGGCAACAACGCCCACGAGCTGAGTTGCCTGGTGGACGCGGGCATGACGCCCATGCAGGCCATCGTCGCCGGCACCAGCCTGGCCGCCGAGTGCCTCGGCCTGGACGGCGTCACAGGGTCGATAGAGCCGGGCAAGGCTGCCGACCTGGTGCTGGTGGACTCCGACCCGCTGCGGGACATCTCCACGCTCGAACGCGGCCGGAGCGTCGTGCTGGTGATGAAGGACGGGGAGACCTTCGTGGACCGACGGTCCGATGGCTGAGGTGTCCTCGCGGGGGCGACCCTCCGCGGCCCAGGGCACCGGAACAGCGCTGCCATTGGAGCGGGAGCTCGAAGGCCACAGGTTGCAAGGCTTCGATCTGCTGGACGGCGAGGGCATCGAGCGGGTGATCCGCCTCGACGACGCCTCCGAAGATGACGCCTCCGGGACGCTTCTGCTGCTCACGGACAAGCGAGTGATATACCTGAGCGGCCAGGGCAAGCGGCGGCGGGCCATGTACGCCTCCGTTCGGGACGTGCAGGCGGTTGAGATCGGCTACCATGCCCGTGGAAGCGGCGCCTACGTGTGGGCCGGGCTGGCGTTCCTGGCCGCGTTCTTCCTGTTCTTCATCATCGAGAACACGCTCGGCAGAATAGCCGGGCCGGTGGTGGTAGCCGGGCTTGGCGTGTATCTCGTGGTCGATAACCTGTTGACGCCAAACAGGCAGTTCGTGGTCTTCCGGGCCGCCGGCTGCCAACTGCTGGTGGACCTGGACGGCGACGGCTCCACGGACGCCGTGAACGACTTCATCGCCAGGCTGTTCCAGTTGAAGGAAGGCCCGCCCCGCGAATCGCCATACGGGTGGGTCGACCGCTTCGCGCCGCGGTAGGGCATACCTACAGGCGCACTCCCGCCGGCGCCTTCGACGCTAGCCCAGGCTGAGGTTGGGGACCACGTCCACGTCCCACTCGTAGCGCATCCCCTGCCGGAGGTGGAAGTACGCCGCCGCGCCTATCATCGCGGCGTTGTCGGTGCACAACGCCGGGCGCGGCACGACCACCTCGACGGGGCAGCGCGCCGCCATTTCCTTGCGCAGCAGGCTGTTCGCGGCCACGCCGCCGCCGAGCAGTACGCCGCGCACTCTTTGGCGCTCCGCCGCCTCCAGCGTACGGCGCACCATCGTGTCCACGATGGCCTCCTGGAACTCGCGCGCTACGTTGGCGACCTTCTGCGCGTCCGGGGCATCGTCGGGGTGCGGCGGGTACAGGCCCCGCTCTTCCGCGCGGCGCACCAGCGCGGACTTGAGGCCGCTGAAGCTGAAGTCCAGCGAGTCCCGCACGCGCGGCCGGGGCAGCCGCGGCTCTTCGCCGTCGCCGTCGACCGACACGCGCTGAATCTCGGGGCCGCCCGGAAAGCCCAGGCCCAGCACGCGCGCGGCCTTGTCGAACGCCTCGCCCGCGGCGTCGTCGCGCGTGCGGCCGATCAGCGTGAATCTGCCGTGGCCCTCCATCAGTATCAGGTCGGTGTGACCACCAGACGCAATCAGGCACAGCAGAGGAAAGCCCGGCCCGGTTTCGGGATCCGAGTCCTCAAGCCAGGCCGCGTAGACGTGGCCCTCCAGGTGGTTGATGCCGACGAAGGGCAGCTCCTTCGCCATCGCGTAGCCCTTGGCGGCGTTCACGCCAATCAGCAGCGCGCCGGCAAGCCCGGGGCCGTGCGTGACCGCTACGCCATCTAGCTGGTCGAGCTCCACGCCGGCGGTGTCCAGCGCCTGCTCCACCACGGGCACGATGGTCAGGAAGTGCTGGCGCGCGGCCACTTCCGGCACGATGCCGCCGAAGCGCGCGTGCATCTCGACCTGTGTCGCGACCACGTTGGAGTGAATGATCCTGCCGTCCTCAATAACCGCGGCGGCAGTCTCGTCGCAGGACGTTTCGATTCCGAGTATCTTCATGCCGCCATTTTATCAGGCGCGGGCCGGCCATGCTTGCGGCATTGCGTCTCATGGGATATAACAAGGGCGGCGTCCAAGCCTAACGAATGAGGGAGAGTGACCCAATGAAAGCAGCGCGGATCAGCGGCCCCAAGCAGTTCGAGATAATGGACGTGGATATGCCCGAGGTCAAGGACGGCGAGTGCCTCGTCAAGCTGGAGCGCTGGTCGATCTGCGGCAGCGACATCCGGCACGCCTACGGCCCCGTCCACCCGGAGGAGGAGTACCCGATGCGCGTCGGCGGGCCCTGCCACGAGTGCGCCGGCACCATCGTCGAGAGCCGGTCCGACCAGTTCCAGGTCGGACAGCGAGTCATCGTGCTGCCCGGCGGTGACGGACCCGGCGGGCTGGTCGAGTACATATCCGGCGACGCCGGTCGCATGGCCGCGCTTCCGGACGAGGGGGACCTGACGGAGTGGGTCATGTGCCAGCCCTCCGGCACCGTGCTCTACTCGTGCCAGCAGATGGGCACCATCCTGGGCAAGCGCGTCCTGATCTTCGGACAGGGGGCGATAGGACTGTCGTTCACGGCCATTTGCGCACGCGCCGGCGCTCGGCAGGTCATCGCGGTGGACCCGCTCGACTACCGGCTGGAGTACTCGAAGAAGTTCGGCGCGACCGACACCATCAACCCTACACGCGACAACCTGGACGAGGCGGTCGCGGAGATCACCGGCGGCCAGATGCCCGACATCTCCGTGGAGGCCGCGGGCTACCCCGACGCGCTGAACAATGCCATCCGGCTCATCCGGCAGTTCGGGCGCGTCATCGTGTTCGGCATACAGGAGAACGCCGCCGAGGGCGCGCGCACGCCGCTGAACACCCACTGGCTGATGCAGAACGCGCCCACAATCGTGCCCACGACCGGCGCGCGCAGCGGCGACCCGATCAGTCACATCAACAACATGGTCGCGCTGCGGGAGCGCGGATGGTGGGACCCCGCGGAGATGATCACGCACCGGCTGAGCTTCGACGAGGTGGGCAAGGCCTACGAGCAGTACGAGAACCGGCAGGACGACATCGTAAAGGTCGTCATGAGCATGTAGGCCAGGTGAGGATAAGGATGGCGGTGGCGGCTTAGACCAGGTCCGCCGTCATCCGCTTCACCGCGTCGACCACCTCGCCCGCCGGCACGGATGCCGCGTCGTCCTCGTTGCGGCGCTTGACCTCCACCACGCCCTGGCGCAGGTTGCGCGCGCTGACGACGAGCCTGAGGGGCAGGCCGAGCAGATCGGCGTCGTTGAACTTGACGCCCGCGGACTCCGACCGGTCGTCGTAGAGAGTCTCCACGCCCGCCCGTCGCAGCTCATCGTAGAGCGAGTCTGCCGCCGCCGCGACCTCCGCGTTCTCCACGTTTAGCGCGGTCAGGCACACCTGGTAGGGTGCGATCGGCGCCGGGAACACGATTCCGCGGTCGTCGTGGTGCTGCTCGATGGCCGCCCCGAGAAGCCTGCCCACGCCGATGCCGTAGCAGCCCATGATAATCGGACGCTGCTCGTCCTGCTGGTCGGGGAAGTAAGCCTCCAGCGCCTCGCTGTAGCGCGTGCCCAGCTTGAAGATGTGGCCCACCTCGATGCCCCTGCGGATGACGAGCGGCGTCTCGCAGCGCGGACACGCGAATCCCACCTCGGCCAGCGCGAGGTCGGTAATCACGTCGGCCTCGAAGTCGCGGGGGTAGTTGGCGTTGACCAGGTGGTAGTCTTCCCGGTTGGCGCCCACCGCGAAGTTGGATCCCATCCGGATCGAGTCGTCGGCGAACACCCTCACGCCGTTCAGCCCGACCGGAGACGCGGATCCGGCCACCAGCCCGGCCTGCTCAACCTCCTCCGGTGTGGCGAGACGCAGTTCGTTGGCCCCGAGAGCGTTGCGCAGCTTGATCTCGTTGACCTCCAGGTCGCCGCGGATGACGACGAACACCACCTCGTCATCGGCGGAGTAGAACACCGCCTTGAGTGTATCGGACGTGGGAATGCCGAGCAGGTCCGCGAGTCCTTCTATCGTCTTCACACCCGGCGTGTGCCGCTCCTCCAGCGGCAGAGGGTCCTCGATGGGCATGGGCGGCTTGGTGAACGCGGCCTTTTCCACGTTGGCGGCGTAGTCGCAGGACTCGCACAGAATTATGGAGTCCTCGCCGGCGTCCGCCAGCAGGATGAACTCGTTGGAGTCTTTGCCGCCTATCGCGCCGCTGTCGGCGTCCACCATGATGGCGGTCAGGCCTATTCGGGCGTAGATGTTCCTGTAGGCGCGCGCCATGGCCTGGAAGCTGTCGTCCAGGCCCGCCTCGTCCACGTCGAAGCTGTAGGCGTCTTTCATGTCGAACTCGCGCACCCGGATGAGGCCGCCCCGGGGCCGCGGCTCATCGCGGAATTTGGTCTGGATCTGGTACAGGATGAGCGGCAGGTCGCGGTAGCTGAACACGTTGGCCTTCACCATCATGGTGAGGATTTCCTCGTGCGTGGGGGCGATCACGAGCGGACGCTCGCGCCTGTCCTCCAGCCGGAACAGGTCGGGACCGTAGGCCTCGTCGCGGCCGGACTGCCGCCACAGGTCGCGCGGCTGGAGCGCTGGCAGCCTCAGCTCCTGGCCGCCCTCGGCATCGATCTCCTCGCGTATGATCTGCTCGATCTTCCGCAGCGAGCGCCATGCGAGGGGCATGTAGCCGTACACACCGGAGGCGGCCTGGTAGATCATGCCCGCCTTGAGCATGAGGCGATGGCTCGCCAGCTCTGCCTCGGCGGGTTCTTCTCGGAGCGTTTTTCCGAACAGCTTAGACCAGCGCATAAACTTCCCCGTGCCGATTCAGGTCCTGTGGTTTAGCGTAACTCCTCCATCAGCCGCCGCAACGCCTCCCGGTCGACGCCGCCATTACCGTCATCGAGGGCCTCGATGAGCGCGCCCAACATGCGGTCGGAGCGGCGGTGCGCCGCCTCGGCTCTCTCATGCGCAGCCTCGGCCCTCTCATGCGCAGCCTCAGACCGCTCGTGCGCCGCCTCCAACCGCTCCTGGGCTGCCTCCGCGCGCGCTTCGGCGGCCTCCGCCTGCATACGCCACATCTCGGCCATTTCCGCCCTGGTCTCTGCGGCGACCGCGCGCGCTTCGGCGGCCGTAGCCTGCGCCTGCGCCGCGACCCTTTCGGCGCGCTCGCCTCTCACAAACATATCCGCGAATACCATGTTCGGAATCTCCAATGCCAGGAATGTCAGAAATGCCACCGAAGCACCGGTGGAAAACGACTCCGCCCAACTCGACTCGAGTATCAATCCGTAGTATAGCAGAGTAGACACGCCTCCAAGCAAGGCGAACGAAGGAGACACGAGCCGCCGCGCGAGCGCGTATCTCTCGGCACGCCGGACCCGATTGGCTATTCTGCGTCGCCGGGCGCGAGCGCGCCTCAGGCGCCACCGCGCCCGGCAGTAACGGAATCTCTTAATCAAACCGGAGTTACGACTTAGGTGCTCGAATCGGTCTGGCTGACACCCTGGGAATCGGGACGCAGTCTATGGGTCAGCCTGCCGCGCCGATCTCTGTCTCGGCCCGGCGCACCTCTTCCATCAGCGCGTCCAGCATGTCCGCCTCTTCCACTATGCGGGACTTTTGCCCCTTGCGGAATATGATGGCCCGGCCCGCGCCCGCCGCGATTCCCACGTCCGCGTCCTTCGCCTCGCCCGGTCCGTTCACCTCGCAGCCCATGACGGCCACCTTGATGGGCGTCTTGGTGCTCTTGAGCAGGCCGTCGACGTCGTTGGCCAGCTTGCGGATGTCCACGTCGGCTCGGCCACAGCTTGGGCAGGCGACCATCACGGCGCCCTCTTTGCGGAGCCCGAGCGCTTTCAGTATCTCGAAGCCGGTGTACACCTCTTCGCGCGAGTCGTCGCTGAGCGACACGCGGATGGTGTCGCCGATTCCCTCGTACAGCAGCGCGCCCAAGCCTATCGCGCTGCGAATGCTGCCCGACCTGGCCGTTCCGGCCTCAGTGATGCCCAGGTGGAGCGGGTAGGGCACCAGCCGCGACATGCGGCGGTAGGACTCGATGGTGGTGTCGACGTCGAAGGCCTTGAGCGAAATCTTGATTAGGTCGAAGTCCAGGCTTTCCAGTATGCCGATCTCCCAGAGTCCGGTCTGCACCATGTGGTCGACTATCGAATACTGGCTGGTGTCGGTGTCGCCGGCCTTGGGCAGCGTGTTCACACCGTCGGTGTGGCGCGAGAGGCCGCGGGTGACGCCGATGCCTCCCACGGGCGGCAGGCTACCGAAGTTGACGCCGATGCGGATGGGCACCTGCCGCGCCTTCGCCTCGCGCACGACCATCTCGACATTCTCCCGGTCCCTTATGTTGCCCGGGTTCAGCCGCAGGCAGTCCACGCCGCTCTCCAGCGCCTGGAGCGCGAGCTGGTAGTGGAAGTGGATGTCGGCGATCAGCGGGATGGAAATCTGCCGCTTGATCTCGGCGAGCGCCTGGGCGGCCTCCATGTCCGGCACGGCGCAGCGAATCAGCTCGCAGCCCTCCTCCTCGAGACCGTGAATCTCGGCGACGGTGGCGGCTACGTCGCGCGTGTCGGTCTTGGTCATGGACTGGACGGTTATGGGAGCGTCGCCGCCCACCATTACGTCGCCAACGTGGATTGCTTTGGATACACGGCGCCGTCTCATTGGCGTGGCTCCCCCCTCATCCTGGCCTTCTCCCGCTGTGTAGAGAAGGGGCTTCGTTGCACCTACTAGACTATCTGAAGAAAGTGTCGCCGTTCAAGATGCGGGAAACGTCAAAGTAGGTGATCACCACCACCAGCCCTATCAGCGCCACGAAACCGGCGAAGTGAATCAGCCCTTCGCGCTGTGGTGAGACCCGCTTGCCCCCACGCACCCACTCCAGCACCACGAACACAAGCCGGCCGCCGTCCAGACCCGGAATCGGCAGCACGTTGACAATGGCGAGGCTGAGGCTGATGAACGCGGTCAGCTCGAGCACCGGCAGCAGTCCTCCGACGTCCGCCGCCTCGCCCGTGATCTGCGCGATGCCGACCGGTCCCGCTAGGCCTGGGTCGTCACCGCCGACGATCCAGCGGTGCAGGCCGTTCTTGGTGATGGTCAGGATTTCCCACATGCTGACGAAAGACATCGGCACGGCTTCCCATACCGGATGGCTGCGCCTCACTACCTTCGGGTTGGCGGTGCCAACCATGATGCCCACCGCGCCCTGGGTGAGAGTGTCGCCCACGTTCAGCGACGCGTCGTAGCGGCGCGCCTCGGTGAGCGAGACCTGGCGTTCGGGGTCGGTCACCTCGTCCACCACGAGCACGTCCGGCGGGTCCAGCCGCGGCGTGACGGTGATTGCGTCCACGACCGCGTACTCCGGCGACCCGCCCAGGCCGCTTATGAGCGCGCCCCGGCGCACCGCAAGCTCGCTTGGGCTGCCCAGCCTGGCCATTATCTTGCGGATGAGGTCCGCGTGATTATCCACCGCCTGGCCCTGCACGGCGATTATCGTATCTCCGGCCCGCAGCCCCGCCTGCGCCGCGGGCGAGTTGGGCGCGACGCCGCTTACGGTCACCGCGCCAACCACCGTGTCCCGCCCCACGACGAGCAGCGCAGACAGTATGGCGGCGGCTACGACCAGGTTCATGAATGAGCCGGCGACCAGCACGATGGTGCGCGCGAGCGGGCTCTTTCGCGCGAAGCTATTCGGCGCGGTCGGGTCTTCCTCCCCCAACATGCGCACGAATCCGCCGAGCGGGATGGCGTTGACGGAGTAGATGGTGCCGCCGCCCGCATCCCCGGCGGCATTGCCGCCGGCGTCGCTTGGGTCGTTGCCACGCCCGAGCAACCGGCGAATCGGCCCCGGCGCCACCAGACGCAGCCGCCTTCGTCCCTCGGGCTGAACGCCTACCAGGCGGGGAGGGAATCCGAACCCGAACTCGATCACGCCTATGCGGAACCACTTCGCCGAAACGAAGTGCCCCAGCTCGTGGACGAATATCAGGAACGCCAGGATGGGGACGACGAGCAGCCAGGATGGTAAGTCGAACAACTGCGGCCCTACTGCGCCGCGGCCCGCGCCCGGTCCATGGCCGACTGGGCCGCCGCTATGGTGTCGGAAATCTCAGGGTCTGGCACGTCCCGATGGCCGGCAAGGGCTTCCCTGATCAGGTCGGGAATCTCCGTGAAGCCGATGCGGCCCGCCAGGAACATCTCCACGGCGGCCTCGTCCGCGCCGCACAGCGCGGCCGGCCAGGTCCCGCCGCGCCGCGCCACCTCGATGGCCATGTTGAAGCACGGGTAGCGCTCTGGGTCCCACTCTTTGAAGGTGAGCTGGCCGGCCTTCGGCAGGTCCAGGCTGGGCAGGTTGCCGTTGGGTACGCGGCGGGGGTGGAAGAGGGCGCACTGGATGGGCAGCCGCATGTCGGGCGGTCCCATCTGCGCCTTGACCGAACCGTCGAGGAACTCGACCAGAGAGTGGACCACGCTCTGTGGGTGGATGACCACTTCTATGTCGTCCCACGGCACGTCGAACAGCCAGCGAGCCTCGATCACCTCGAATGCTTTGTTCATCAGCGTCGCGGAGTCCACGGTGATTTTCGCGCCCATGCTCCAGGTGGGGTGCTTGAGCGCGTCGGCGGGCGTTACGTCGGCCAGGCGATCGACCGGCATATCGCGGAGCGCGCCGCCCGACCCGGTGATGATGAGCCTCTTGACCTCGGGCGACTCGCCTCTCATGCACTGCCATATGGCATTCGGCTCGCTGTCGAGGGGCAGAATCGCCGTGCCGTGCCGCGCCGCGAGACCTGTCACGATCTCGCCCGCCATGACCACCGTCTCCTTGTTGGCGAGCGCGACGTCCTTGCCGGCCTCGATAGCCGCGCAGGTTGGCACCAGGGCGACGTCGCCCGTCGTCGCCGTTACCAGCATGTCCACGTCGGGATGCGACGCCATCTCGCCCAGTCCGCACTCGCGGCATCCGTGGTCGAGGATGGGCTTCATTTCCCGTGAGGTGCCTTCGCAGGCAACCAGGTCGGGGGAGAACTCCCGCACCTGCTCTTCCAGCAACGCCAGGCTCCTGCGGGCGGCGAGCCCCACCACGCTGAATTCGTCCGGAAAGGCGCGCACGATGTCCAGCGTCTGCGTGCCGATAGACCCCGTGGAGCCCAGGACGGCGAGTCTTTTTCTGGTGGGGGTCATAGCACGAAGTAGTATAACACGACGAGGTTGAGCAGAATGGAGTCGAGCCTGTCGAGCAGGCCGCCGTGGCCGGGCATCAACCGCCCCGAGTCCTTCACGTCGGCTATGCGCTTCAGGCGCGACTCGACAAGGTCGCCGAGTTGGCCGACGATTCCGAGCGCTCCTCCCAGCAGGGCCGCCTGCCACCACGTGGCGGGCAGACCCAGAATCTCGTCCAGCGCCATGCAGGCGACCACCGCGCAAAGCAGCCCGCCCGCCGCGCCCTCGCGGGTCTTGGCCGGGCTTATCACCGGGGCGAGCGGCGTTCTCCCAATCGCCCTGCCGACCAGGTAAGCTCCCGTGTCGGTGGCGAAAGTGACCAACAGCAGAAGCAGCACCCACTCGCGCCCGTCGCTCGCCTCGCGCAGCAGCGGCGCGTGAAAGAGCAGCCCGCCTACGAACAACGCCGGGGCGAGCGTTGCCAGCCACCGCGACGGGCCTGTGTCGGGCGCCCCGCGCCGCAGCAGCCACGCCAGCCCGAGGGACGACAGCAGCAGCGCCGCGGAATGGGCGAGGGTGGCCCGGAAGGTGTCGGGCTCCAGCAACAACGCGGCCGCGACGAGGGAGCCGGACAGGGCAGCCGATACCAGGTCGACCGGGCGGTCTCCCCAGCCTCGCGCCATGCCGCACAGCTCCCATGCGCCCAGCGCGGCCGCCGCGGCGCACAGAGCGGCGAAGGGTAGGGGATTGTCGACCCAGACCACCAGAAAAAGCAGCGGCAGCCCGACGGCGGCCGTCGCGATTCGCGCTTTCATAGGCGGCGCAGCCCCTTTGGTGACGCGGCCCTAGAGCCGGCTCTCTGCCGGCGCACGCCCGAATCGCCGCCGCCGACCGGCGTAGGCGGACAGGGCGGCCAAGGCTTCGTTCTCGCCGAAGTCCGGCCACAGAACGTCGGTGGTGTAGAACTCGGCGTAAGCCGACTGCCACAGCAGGAAGTTGCTGAGCCGCATCTCCCCCGCGGTCCTGATGACGAGGTCCGGGTCCGGGAGCTCGCGTGTGTGGAGGTAGCGCTCGAACAGCTCGTGCGTTACGTCTTCGAGCGGGACGCCGTCGGCGACTATTCCCCGCACCGCGTTCAGTATCTCGTCGCGCCCGCCATAGTCGAACGCCACGCTGAGCGTCATGCCCGTATTGTCGCGGGTCAGCTCGATGCTCTGGCGGACGAGCGACTGAAGCTCCCCGGACAGCCGGTCCAGCCTTCCCAGGTGGCGAATCCTGACGCCGTTGTCGTGCAGGTCGCGCAGGTCGCGGATGATGACCTCGCGCAGCAGGTCGATGAGCGCGCTCACCTCATCGCCGGGGCGGAGCCAGTTCTCGGTAGAAAACGCGAAGAGCGTGAGATAGCTGACGCCGCCTTGGGAAAAGGAATCTATCACGGTGCGCAGGTTCCGGGTGCCGGCGCGGTGCCCGTCCGAGCGCGAGCCTCCGCGGCTGCGCGCCCAGCGGCCGTTGCCGTCCATGATGATCGCGACGTGCTGCGGCGCGGCAAGCTCCGGCGCGACGTCCGCGCCCGCGGCGTCGGCTTCAGCCATAGCCCCGCTCAGACCTCCATCACCTCGGCTTCCTTCTGCTGCCGATGCTCCCCGTTCTGGCCTATGTATGTGTCGGTCACCTGCTGGAGTTGCGTTTGCGCGCGCCTGCTCTCGTCCTGGGAGATGTCCTTGCTCTTCTCCATGCCGCGGAACGTCTCCAGGCTGTCGCGGCGTATGTTGCGCACCGCCACGTTGGCCTCTTCCGTCTTGCGGCCCACCAGCTTCACCAGGTCGCGTCGGCGCTCCTCGGTCAGCGTGGGAATGCTGATGCGAATCACGTTGCCGTCGTTGTTGGGAGTCAGCCCCAGGTCCGAGCGAAGAATGCCCTTCTCGACGTCCTTCATCGACTGCTTGTCCCAGGGCTGGATCATCAGCACCCGCGCCTCGGGTACGGAAATCGAGGCCAGTTGGTTGAGCGGAGTGGGCACTCCGTAGTAGTCCACCATCAGATTTTCTACCAGCGCGGGCGACGCCCGGCCCGTGCGGATAGTGGTCAACTCCCTCTTGAGCGCGTCTACCGACTTGCTCATTCTCGATTCGGTGTCCGCTAAGACCTCTTCGACCGTTGCCATGGCAGTACTCTCCCGTCTGATTCTACGTTCCGTCCCTGCGGGCGACCGAGAACCGGCGGTCGCGCGCAGAGCGCCGCCTCTCAGCCGTCCGCGCTCACCACCGAGCCCACGCTTTCGCCCCGTATGATACGCTCCAGCGAACCGGGCGTGAACAGGTCGAAAACGATGATGGGCAGGCTGTTCTCCATGCACAGAGAAAGCGCGGTGCTGTCCATCACCTTCAAACGCCTCTCCAAGGCCTCGAGATACGTGAGGGTGTCCAGCTTTTCCGCCGCCGGATCCAGGTTGGGGTCCGTCGCGTACACGCCGTCCACTCCGTGCTTGGCCATCAGCAGCACCTTGGCGTTGATCTCAATTGCCCGGAGCGCGGCAGCCGTATCCGTGGTCATGAACGGGTTGCCTGTTCCCGCCGCGAACAGCACCACTCGCTCCTTCTCCAGGTGGCGAATCGCGCGACGGCGAATGTAGGGCTCGGCGACTTGCTGAATCGTCAGCGCCGTTTGCGTTCGCGTGGGGATGTCGAACTTGCGCTCCAGCGAGTCCTGCAGGGCCAGCGCGTCTATCACCGTGGCCAGCATACCGGCGTAATCCGCGGTCGCCCTGTCCATGCCGGACGCCTGCGAGCCTCTCCAGATGTTGCCGCCGCCCACCACGACGCCGAGCTCGACGCCCATGTCCCGCACCGCCTTTATCTGGCGGGCCATGTAGCTGACCGCCTCGGAGTCGATTACGGCGCCGCCGCTGCCCTTGAACGACTCGCCGCTGAGCTTGAGCAGAATGCGGCTGTACTTGACCTCGGCCATATCGTGAGCGGCTGGCGGCGGGTTACTCGCCGAGGGCGAATCTGGTGAACCTTCTCACCCGTATGTTCTCCCCCAGCTTGCCGACGGTCTCTTTCAGCAGATCTTCTATCGTCTTGCTGGGGTCCCTTATGAAGGCCTGCTGCAACAGGCAGTCCTCCTGCGGGTTGACCTCCGCGCCCTCGGGAAGGTCCGCCTCGTCGACGTGCTGCGGGTCCATGGCCGCCACCTGCATGGCCAGGTTGTGGGCCAGCTCGCGGAACTCCGGCGTGCGCGCCACGAAGTCCGTTTCGCAATTGACCTCCACGAGCACCCCGATGCGACCTCCGCTGTGGATGTAGGACTCCACAACGCCGTCGTTCGTCTCCCGGGAAGACTTCTTCGCGGCGGAGGCTATGCCTTCCTGCCGCAGGATGTCCTGCGCCCTGGCGACGTCGCCCTCCGCGGCCTCCAGTGCGCGCTTGCAGTCCATTACGCCGGCGCCGGTCTCTTCCCTGAGCGCCTTTATGGAATCAACGGTTACCAACGCTTGGCCTCCTACGAGTCGCTGGGGGCCGCTGGCGCGGCTGCTTCAGTTTCCCCGGTCTGGGCCGGCTGAGCGGCCGGTTCCGCCTGAACGGCTTGGGGCGCCGGTGCGGCTGCCGGGGTTTCTTCGGTCGGGGTGGCCGGAGCCGGCTGGACGGCCGGGGCCGCTGGAGCCGGCTGAGCGGCCGGTTCCGCGGCAACGGCCTGGGGCGCCGGTGCGGCTGCCGGGGCCTCGTCGGTCGGGGTCGTCGGAGCCGGCTGTACGGCCGGTTCCGCGGCAAGGGCCTGAGCGACCACCGCGGCCGGGGCCTCGTCCACCTGGCCCTCGGTCTCCTCGGCCACCTCTTCGACCTCGAACGCGAGCCGCTGGTTGTTGCCCTCGATAATGCCGTCGGCGATCCGGCCCGTGATCAGCCGGATGGAGCGGATGGCGTCGTCGTTGCCCGGGATGGGATAGTCGATCAGGTCCGGGTCGCAGTCCGAGTCCACCAGCGCCACGATGGGCACGCCCACGCGCCGCGCCTCAGCTACCGCGATGGACTCCTTGCCTACGTCCACCACGAACAGGGCCCCCGGCATCTGGGTCATCTCCTTGATGCCGCCAAGGTACCGGTTGAGCCGCGCGATGCTCTCCTCCAGCTTGAGGGACTCCTTCTTGGGGAGTGCGGCGAACTCGCCGCGGTCGCGCCGCGTCTCGAGCTGCACCATGTAGTCTATTCTGGACTGGATGGTCTTGAAGTTGGTGAGAGTGCCGCCCAGCCAGCGCGTGGTTATGTGGAACGAGTTGCTGCGGGTCGAGTCGTTGAGAATGGTGTCCTGCGCCTGCTTCTTGGTGCCCACCATAAGGATTCGCTTACCCTCGGCGGCAGTCTCGCGCATAAACGAGCAGGCCTCTTCGAGCATACGCAGCGTCTTTTGCAGGTCGATGATGTGTATGCCATTGCGCTGGGCGAAGATGTACGTCTTCATCTTGGGGTTCCACCGGCGCTTCTGGTGCCCGAAATGTACACCCGCCTCAAGCAGGGACTTCATGGTGACCGGGGCGGACCCCGACTGCATGATTCCCGCCTGTACCATCTGTTGCTGCATATACTCTCGCCTTCCTCTGCGTGTGTTTTTCCGGGCGTGCAGGCACCCGCGCCGCCGGAAACGGCTCCTCTGTATCGTCGCAGAGTATACCATAGCGCCCGCGGCTTGGGCAATGTATCAGAACGGGCACAACGCAGCCGTTCGCGCACCCTGGCGAGCGCATCTTGACAGGCCGACAGACCCGCATATACTCCCACATATGCTGCTTCGCTGGACACCACTCACAGGGCGTGCGACTCCGCTCGCGGCAGCCCTATTCGTCGCCCTCCTGATTGTCGCCTGCGGCGCGCCGATGCCCGATACGCCGCCGCCGGTGCCGGACGTGAGTACCGTGCTGGTCAGAAGCGACGACGCCATCGTGCTCCCCCTGAGAATCGACCGCGAAACCCGGGAGATTCCCGACTATGACCGCGGGGAGTGGAGGCACTGGCTGGACGAGGACGGCGACTGCCAGGACGCCCGCCAGGAAACACTCATCGCGGAGGCCGACGGCCCGCTCACCTACGAGACCGAGGAGCAGTGCCGCGTCGAGTCCGGCAGGTGGGTGGACCCTTACACCCTGGAAGTGTTCGAAGACCCCAGCGACCTGGACGTCGACCACGTGGTGCCGCTCGCCAACGCCCACCGCTCCGGCGGCTGGGCCTGGTCCCGCGAGCGCAAGGCGATCTACGCGAACGACCTGGATTTCGAAGGCCATCTCGCGGCGGTGGACCCGTCCGCGAATCGCTCGAAGGGCAGCAGGGGGCCCGAAGACTGGCGCCCGCCCAACGAGGACCACTGGTGCGATTACGCGATGGATTGGCTGAAGATAAAGGACAAGTGGGAACTGACGGCAACCGACCGCGAGTGGATCGCTCTGAGGGAGATGCTGGACACCTGCGAGGAAGAAGTACGCGTGGACATCATCAGCCGCGCCGTCCCTTCCTCCCACCGTCCGAGGCAGTCGGGCTGAAAGCGGGGGCGGATCCGCGCGGGACTAGTCCTCCATCCAGCCGAACCTGCGAAAGCTCACGCGGCCCTGCTCGTCGAACTCGACGCCCTCGTCCTCCAGAAGCAGCCGCTGCATCTCGCTGCCGTGGCCCGTGCTTCTCGGGCTTATCCCGCCCTTGAAGTTGATCACGCGCTGCCAGGGCACGTCGCTGTCGTGATCCAGCGAGGCGAGGCAGTAGCCCACCATCCTGGGTGTGCACCCGCCCGCGATCAACGCGACCTGTCCATACGTCGCGACCTGGCCGTGGGGAATCCTGCGAACCACGTCCAGGATTCGCTCGTAGACTGGGCGTCCCTCCCGCTCGCTCGGCATGGTGCATCCTCTTAGGCCTCCTCTCCCTTGATGGGAGAGGACTGAGGTGAGGGTGAATTGCGTGACCGGATTCTACCACGCCTCGTCCGCGCCGACTCCGCGCCCGATTATGGTAGAATCGGGCCGGGCTGTGCGGTAGTTGTGGAAATTCAGTGCTGCCAGCCCCGGTGGTGATTATGGCAGACTACGATGCTGAACGACTTGAAGAATTCCTGCGCCCGCCGCGCATCGCGGTAGTGGCGACCGTCGGCCGTGACGGAACGCCGCAGATCACGCCGGTCTGGTACGACTACGAGGGCGGACGGCTCATCGTAGCCGCGAACGAGAGCAGCGCGAAGGTGCGCAACCTGCGGCGCGACCCCCGGCTGTCGGTGTGCGTATACGAGGGCGAGCGGGGCGCGGAATACGCCGCGCTGTACGGGCGAGCCGACGTGGACACGGGCGATGGCGTCTGGCCGCGCGTGCGGGCCATCGTGGAGCGGTACGAAAAGCCGGAGGACGTCGAGGAGTACATGCGGGAGCTGATGTCCGAGCGGTTCGCCATCATCACTCTCGTGCCCGAGCGCGTGCTGTTCGGGCCATAGCGGCAGTGCCCAACACACGGACGGCTATGAGCGCAGCCACCTACGACATAGGCAGCTATCTGGATATAGCGCGAGAGTTCGCGGCAAGGGTGGCGCTGCACGCCGAGCGCATCGACGACGCGCGCGAGCTGCCCGATGAGCTGGCGCGCGACATGGCGGACAAAGGCTTCTTCCGTCTGCTCGTGCCCCGCTCGCTCGGCGGCGCCGAGTTGGACCTGCCCGACTACCTGCGCCTTGTGGAAGTGTTCGCCGAGGTCGACGCCAGCACGGCCTGGACCTTCAACCAGAACAACGTCTGGGCGACCAACTCCGTACGATTGCCGCTGCAGACGGCGCGGGAGATCTGGGCCGACCAGCGCGTCGTCGTCACGAACGGCCCGCCACTCCCTGGCGCCAGGGCGGAGCCGGCGGACGGCGGCTACCTGATTTCGGGCCGCTGGACCTTCAGCACCGGATGCGACCACGCCACGTGGATAGCCGCCATGGCTCCGGTGGCCACGGATGGCGAGACCGGCCCACTCCCGGTCGACGACCAGGACGCCCCCGTGATGCTCGTGCCGAAGAGCGCGGTCAACATAGTCGACGACTGGCACGTGAACGGGCTGCGCGGCACCGCCAGCTACGGGTTCGAGGTCGAAGGCCTGTTCGTGCCCTCGGTCCGCACCTTCAGCGTCACCTGGCCGCCCAGAGAAAGCGGCCCGCTCTACGTGCTTCCCACCACGCTGCTGTTCGCGTCCGGGTTCGCCACCGTAACGCTGGGCGTGGCGCGCGCCGCCCTGGACACGGCGATAGACGTCGCGGGCGGCAAGGTGCCCGCACGATTGCGCGGCAAGCTGCGTGACTACACCACGACCCAGCGGCAGGTTGGCCAGGCGGAGGCCACCTGGCGCTCGGCGAAGGCCCTCCTACGCGAGGCTGTCGCCCAGGTCTGGCGGAGCGCCCAGCTCGATGGCGCGCTCACAGTCGAGGACCGTATCTCGCTGCGGATCGCCACGACCCACGCCATACGCCTCGCCGCCGAGGTGGTGGATTCGGCCTACAACCTGTGCGGCTCCGGCGCGATCTTCAAGAGCCACCCCATCCAGCGGCGTTTCCAGGACGTCCACGTCATCACCCAGCACCTCCAGGGTCGGTTGACGCACTACGACACCGCCGGCCAGTACTTCCTGGGCCTGGAGCCGCGCGGCCAGTTCTAGCCGCCGCGGGCCGAACGGGACAAGCTCCTCAGGACGCCGACACCCACTCCCTGAGCGCCCGGACGTGATCGGGCCGCGTGCCGCAGCACCCCCCGATTATCCGCGCTCCCTGCTCGCTCCACTCCTTGGCGTGCTCCAGGTACTGCTGCGGATCAAGCGCGTTCGGATTGGGCGTCACGCCGCCGCCGCTCCGGAAGTGTGCGTAAGCGCCGAAAGTCCCCGGCCACATCCTGCTCACTATCTCCAGCCCGGGCGCCGTCTCGTCCACCGGCGTGTGCATTACGAACAGGGACGCGACATTCTTGTCCTTCAAGGCATCGATGGCGTCCTGAAGCGTCTCGCCACCGTGCCTGCCCTCGATTCCCAGGTACAGTTCATCCCCATCCGGCACCAGCGACAGCCCCACCCAAACCGGCAGTCCCAGCTCCGACGCGGCATCTACCGCCGCCAGCGTGTCCGAAATCCGCACCAGCATCTCCGCCACCGCCACGTCCGGGCCGCCCCTGGCCAGCTCGCCAAGCTGCTCCCGGTATGTCTCAAGCCCACTCTCGTAAGGCACAGAAACCTCCCCGTGAGACTTCGGCGCCATCGTGGATACCGAGGCCGCGATCACCACCGAGTCCTCTGTCCCGGTGTTCCGCCTGGCCTGCACCGCCGCCTCGATTCCCTGCCTGTTGGCCTCCGCCACCCTGTCGCCCAGGCCGTTCGGCTCCAGCACGTCGCGCCCCGTGCTGAACGTGTTCGTGATGATGATCTCCGCGCCCGCCTCGATGTATTCCTGGTGAATCTCCCTCACCAGCTCGGAATGCGTGAGCATCGGCTCTCCCGACCACGTCGTGGGGCTGGTCAGCCTCCGCCGTCCCAACTCCGAGCCCATACCCCCGTCCATCACAATCGTCTCCCCCGCCGCCAGGCGCGCCTGCAGTCTCTCGAAGTTGCTCATTCAACCCTCCTTGCGAAATCCCGACTTGCGTGTCTCATTCTAGCGGACGCCGGAACCGCTGTAACCATCTGCGCCAAAGTCTGCACCGCCTTGACTACGCTTGGCCGCCCAAACTAGGCTAAGAGCCTACCCGACAAGGCCCTGAGCTTGCCGAACGGGTCTGATGGGGGTGACGCCTGGACTGGAAAGAGCACTACGAGAGAAACACGGCCACGGCGGGCGAGGCGATTGCGCTGGTCAGTCCGGGTGACAACCTGGCGATCAGCGTCGACCCCAAGCCCACCACCCTGATGGACGCTCTCACGTCTCAGCACGAGCGCCTGGCCGACCTGCGGATTTTCGACGTCGCCCCGATATACGACCCCGGCTGGCTTCGGCCGGACTTTGAGGGCTCGTTCCGTTACAGCCCCTCCATGTTCCTCGGCCCGCTCGCCCGCTCGGCCTACCACGAGCGCCGCATAGACTTCGCGCCGGTCATCTTCACAACGGACCTGCAGCCGTACCGGGAGCCCGGCAGAGGCCCCCGTCTGGACGCAACCCTGATGTCCGTCTCGCCGCCCGACGACCGGGGGTATTGCAGCTTCGGCAAAGGCTTGTGGAACAAGCGCAGCTTCGCCAGGTACGCCCGCGTGGTGCTCGCCCAGGTGGACGACTCGCTCATCCGCACCTACGGCGATAACTACATCCACGTCTCCGAAATCGACCGCTTCGTCGAGCACTCCCAGCACGAGCTGTCTCTCGAAGTGTCCGAGGAGATGGTCGCCAACGTGGAGGACCCTCTCGTCCGAGCCGAGCTTGAGCGGGTGCTGCCGCTGCTGAACGGAAGCAACCGGTACGAGTTCCTGCCCAATCTGCTCGGCGGCACCCTCAGGCAAGTGCAGGAGTTCTCCAGGTTATGGGCCACGGCCGAACCGAGCGAGGCCGACAGGCAGATCTCGCAGAACGTGGCCGATCTCGTCAGGGACGGGGACACCATCCAGATAGGCGTGGGCAGTCCCAGCTCCTATCTCCCCCGACTGGGCACATTCGACGACAAGCGCGACCTGGGCTGGCACTCGGAGATGACCGCCCCCGGCATCCTCAACCTGATCAGGGATGGAGTCATCACCGGCGCGCGCAAGAACGTCAACACCGGCATCGCGGTGTTCACGGCGATAACCGGCTGCGCTCCCGACGAGATTCCTTACGCCCACAACAACCCGCTCATCGAGCTGCGCGACGCCGAGTACGTAGTCAACATGAGCACCATCTCTGCCCACGACAACTACGTCTCCATGAACAACGCCCTCTCCATAGACTTCTCGGGTCAGATCAACGCGGAGACGATCGGAGACCGCCAGTGGAACGGCACCGGCGGCTAGCCGGAGCTTCACATGGGAGCCGTCATGTCGAGGGGCGGCAGGGCCATCACTCTATTGCGTTCGACCGCGGCGGGAGGGACCGTCTCCCGCATCGTGTCCCAGCACCCGGCAGGGTCCGCCGTCACCATTCCCCGCACCTTCGCAGACACCATCGTGACCGAGTACGGCGTGGCCCAGCTTCTCGGCAAGACCATCCGCGAGCGGGCAAGCGAGCTCATAGCCGTCGCCCACCCCGACTTCCGCGCCGACCTCAAGAGGGAGGCCGAGAGGCTCTACTACCCCTGAAGGAGAACCGAATGGCAGTTATCGAGTACGAGGTAAGAGACAAGATCGCTTACGTGACACTCAACAGGCCAGAAACCCTCAACGCCATCAACAACGAGATGGCCGGCGCCTGGAACGGAGTCTGGGAGCGATTCCGGGACGATGACGACGCCTGGGCGGCCATCCTCACCGGCGCCGGCGACAGGTCTTTCTGCTCCGGCGCCGACCTCAAGGAGATGGGCGCCAGCCACGAGAGCGGCTCCAACGGCGGCAACCCGTTCGGCGGCAACCCCAGGCCCAGGCGGCCCGCGGAGGAGCTGGGCGTCTGGAAGCCGATCATCGCGGCCATCAACGGCTACGCCATCGGCGGCGGCGTGGTCTTTGCGATGGACTGCGACATCCGCATCGCATCGGACAGGGCCGTGTTCGCCATGCCGGAGGTCGAGCTGGGCGTGGTCACCACCTGGTGGGGCACCGTGCGATCCCGCGCACACATGCCGTTCGGCAGCGCGCTGGAGTTCCTGCTCACCGGCAATCGCGTCACGGCTCAACAGGCCGAACGCTGGGGACTCGTGAACCACGTCGTCCCTCACGACGAGCTGATGAGTAGGGCCGAGGAGATGGCCCGCAAGATCAACAGCAACGGCCCCTTGGCCGTCCGGGGCATGAAAGAGGTCCTCTACAGAAGCCTGCTGGATGGCATCCGCGAGGCGGGCCGGCTCGAAGACGTGATAAGCGTGGTCGCCTCGCAGAGCGAGGACGTCCAGGAGGGCGTGCGCGCCTGGCTCGAAAAGCGCCCGCCCCAGTTCAAGGGCCGCTAGGAGTCCCTTCCGCCCGCAAAGCGCAGGAACAAGTATCCCACAAGGCCCGCGATGAACGAGGCGCCGAATATGCCCATCTTCGCCTGGTTCACCAGCGCCGGGTCATCGAAGGCGATTCCCGCGATGAAGATGGCGACGGTGAACCCTATCCCGGCCAGGAACCCAGCTCCCAGAACGTGCCGCCAGGTGACGGCCGAGGGCAGTTGACCCAGCCCGACGCGAGCCGCCAGCCACGTCATGCCGAGCACGCCCAGTGGGTTGCCTACCAGTAGCCCTGCCGCGACCCCCAGCGTGATGGGGCTGCCGAGCGCCTCGGACAGCGCGTCGGACGTGATGATGACCCCCGCGTTGGCGAGAGCGAACAGCGGCAGCACGACGAAACTCACCCACGGGTGGACGATGCCCTCGAGCCGTTCCATCGGCCCCTCTGTGCCGCGGCTGAGCGTCTCGATCCGCTCCACGATGGTCTGCGCCTTCTCCTCGTCCTCGTTCTCCATCGCCAGCCGAAAATCGTGCAGGTGGTCCTCCATGGCGGCGGCATACTCTTTGCGGTGGAGGTCCGGCTCGGATGGGACGATGGCCGCCACCAGCACTCCCGCCAGCGTGGCGTGTATCCCGGACTCCAGGAAGAACTGCCACATGACGACGCACAGGATGAGATAGAACCCCAACGAGCGTATGCCGAGGCGTATGCATCCAGCGATGACGGCGAACAGCGCCGCCCCCAGGCCCAGGTTTACCCAGTGGATCGAGTCCGTGTAGAAGACGGCGATGATGGCGATCGCCCCGAGGTCGTCGACCACCGCCAGCCCCAGCAGGAACACCCTCAACTCCGCCGGGACTCTGCGCCCCAACAGGGCGAGCACCCCGAGCGCGAAAGCGATGTCGGTCGCCATGGGCACTCCCCATCCAACAACGCCTTCGCCCGACCTGTTGAGCAGAAAGTAGATGAGCGCGGGGGTCGCCATTCCGCCCACCGCCGCCACCACCGGCATCGTGGCTTTCCTGAACGAAGACAGCTCCCCGTGCAGCAGCTCCCGCTTTATTTCGAGGCCGACCACGAAGAAGAAGACGGCCATCAGGCCCTCGTTCACCAGGTGCCCGAGATTCTCCGAGATAGCGAAGATATGGATGTCGAACGAGACGTACGTGTGCCAGAAGTCGTAGTACGAGTCCGACCACGGGGAGTTGGCCCAGCCAAGCGCCGCCCCCGCGGCCGCCAGCAATATGAGCGCGCCGACCTCCTCGGTGTGGATGAAGGTCTGTATGGGCGCGCGCACCGCCCTGACAAGATACGACGGCTCTCTCAAGACCTCGCAAACCTCAAGGGTCTATACTCCTCTAACCAAACCTCGATGTGGGCAGGCGGCCATCAGCCGGGCCGTGTCTGGCCTGGATGGCCTGGCCAGATTAACATAGTCTGGGAGTTGTTCATATTGGCGATGTGCCACATTAGCGCCCCTTCAACGAGCCGATCAGTACGCTAATGAGTAAACCGACTGAATCAGGAGCGCAGTCGAACGGTTCGTTCCTGCGACTGCTCCGCGAGCGCAACTTCCGGCTGCTCTGGGGAGCCGGCGGGCTGTCGGCGATTGGGGACCAGTTCGACCTGATAGCATTTCCCTGGCTTGTTCTGCTGATCACCAACGACCCATTGGCGGTGGGTACCGTGATAGCGGTGGGCGGCATCCCGACCGTCGCCTTCATGCTACTGGGCGGTTCTCTGGTGGACAGATTCTCCCCACGCGCGATCATGCAGGTGAGCAACATCGCGCGTATCGCGCTGAGTGCGGTTCTTGCCACGTTGATCTTGACCGGTCTGGTCGAGTTGTGGCTGATCTATCTCTTCGCCCTCCTCAAGGGGATTTCAGACTCATTCTTCTACCCAGCTCAGATGGCGATGGTGCCGCGCGTCGTGCCGACCCAGCGGCTGCGCCAGGCAAATGCGTTGTTACAGACCACCGCGGAGATGGGCGGGTTCATTGGCCCGATGCTCGCGGGCGGGCTGATCGCATTCTTCGGAACCGGCGACGGCGCGACCTCGTTCGCAATGGGAATCATCCCGGAACCGCAGGACGCAGGTGGTGGTGACCTGACCGGCATCGGCCTGGCGTTCGCGGTCGTGGGTGTGGTCATCCTCGCATCCTCACTGCTCCTGGCCCTGGTCCGACTGGCCCCGCAGAACGGCGAATCGGTCGATGGAGAGACGAAAGATACCGGCATCTTCAAATCCATAGGTGAAGGCATCAGGTTCGTTCGCGCGGACGCGGCGATGTTCACCATGTTCCTTCTAGTCGTTGGTATGGAACTGCTGGTGGAAGGTCCCGTAGTCGTGGGGCTGCCGATTCTGGCGAATACCAAGCTGGCGGAAGGCGCGCTCGCTCTGGGAATCGTCCTGTCCGCATACGCCGGGGGCTCCCTGCTGGGCTCGATTATCGCGGGAACATTGCAGGTTCCCAGGCGCGGATTCGGGCCGCTCGTAGTCATCCTGATCGCCCTATCAGGCCTCCTGTTGATGCCCTTTGGCTTTCTGGAGTCCACGTGGATTGCCGCTGCCGCGGCCCTGGTTATTGGGGCAGCGAACGGCTACACGGGTATCCTGTTCATGTCGTGGCTTCAGGCGCGAACCCCCCAGAGGCTGATGGGACGGGTTATGAGTCTGCTGATGATTTCCGCTGTTGGCCTGGCCCCGATTTCGCACACGGTCTCGGGCGCGCTCCTCAAGCTGAGCATCGAGTGGGTCTTTGTGGGCGCCGGAGCGCTGCTGGCCCTTCTCTGCCTGGCGGTGATGCTCAGACGCGAGGTCCGAGACATGAGCATGCCCGACAGTTCGGAGTCCCCGTAGAGCCTAGCCGCAAGCTGGTCGGGATGGGGGTGACGCTCAACCGCGAGCCTTTAACAATTCAATCGGCATCCCATCTGAGTCGAGGCCGCACCCGCGCTCGAAGGTCACCCCTCGAAGCTACGGGCCGGCCCCGTGTTAGCTCGCCGCGAAGCTTACTTCAGCGCCGAGACGATCCGTTCTACGTTAGTTCGCACCATTCCGAGGTACGTGCCGGCCGGGCTGCCCCTTTCGCCCAAGGAATCCGCGTAGAGCTGGAACAGTCCCGCTCCGGTCTCCCTGGCCACGGCCTCAGGCAGCTTTCCGCTGACCGTGGTTTCGCTGAACACCGCCGGCACGTTGTGCTCGCGGATTACCATGACCAGTCCCGCGATGTGCTCCGCGGAGGGCTCCACGTCGGGCGCCAGCGAAGGGATGACGGCGCCGATTACCTCGAACCCGTAGACATCCGCGAAGTAGGCGAACGTGTCATGGGACGTAACCAGCAGCCTGCGCTCCGGCTGTATCTGCTGGACCTCCCCTTCTATCCAGGTGTGCAGGTCGTCGAGCTGCGCCGAGTACGCGGCCGCGTTCTGAGAGTAGTAGCCCGAATTTTCGGGGTCCAGGGCCGAAAGCCGAGTCGCTATCTCGTTGACCGCGATCTTCACCCTGTTCGGGTCGAACCAGAAGTGGGGGTCCAGGGGTCCGTGGTGGTGCCCGTGTTCATCAGCGTGTTCGTCATCGTGGTCGTCGTCGTGGTCGTCGTGGCCTTCCGCCTCGCCCAATATGCCGACGAAAGCGATCTTGGTGGGCGTTCCCGCCACGTCCCAGTGGTCTACTTCCTCCAGGTCGTGAAGGTCGAGCTGCATCACGTGGCCTCCCACCGAGTCGGTGATGAAAACCGCGCCCGGCGCCGTGGCCAGGTGTGGACGCGCCCAGAATCCCGTCTCCACGGGAGTCGTCAGTAGATCGTTCCTGGACGCCAGCATCTCGCCGTCGTGGGCGTCGTACATCCGCACCTCTCCGTCGCTCATGACCACGAACAGGTTTTCACCGGCGTAGCCGAGGTGGACCTGGATCGGACGCAGATCATCCGTGGCGGGGATGAACTGCTCCATTACCCCGTCTTCCGGCTCCACGATGTACAGCCCCACGGCCGAGCCCAGCGCGAAGAAGTGGTGCAGGCCGTGCGCGCCCCACACGGATGTGAGGCGGAAGTCGTCGGGCGATCCGGCCGGGGCCGGTATGAATGCGTCGTCGAAGTGGTCGTCGTGGAACTCTATCATCAGCACGCCGCCGGTGCAGCCGAACACGGCCACGTGGCCGTTGCCCGCGTCGCCGTGGAGATCGGGGCAGCCTTCGGCTCGATGGAGCACGTTGCCGTCCAGGTCCCAGATTTCGGCGCCAATGGGCAGCCGGTACTCTTCAGGGTTCTCGGCAAAGTCCGGGTGCTGGATGGTCACCGCGAACACGTCGCCCTCCAGGGGTATCACGGCGCCGTGGTGGGCGCCCGCGTTCATCTTCACCGGCACGTAGGCGTCGCCGGCCTCCTCGAGCTCGTGCTCGTTGATCAGCAGGAAGTCGCCGGAACCGTCGTAGTAGATCGTCGCCCACTCGTCGCCGACGTACATGTGGACCGGCCGGTCCCCGCTCAGGTCCACGGACATCATGCGCGTGTTGCCCTCGACCAGGTCGAAGTGGTCTCCGTGAGGCTCCATGTAAATCCCGCCATCGAACAGGTGAGCCGCGTTGGCGTCAGAAGAGACAGCTATCGCGAAGCGGCCGCTGGCGGTGGAGTAAATCCGCCCGGCCCGCGAGCCTACGTCGAAGTGGTCCTGGCCCAGCGCTCCGAGTTCCAGGTCTATGAGCGAGATCTTCCCCCGCTCCCCATCACCTATGAGCAGGCGCCCTATCGGCATCCCCTCATGTTCGTCGTGCCCCTCGTCTTCGTCGTGCTCGTCCATGTGCTCGTCGTGCTCGTCCATGTGCTCGGCGAACTCCAGGGGATCGACGCCGTCGCCGAGCGCGACTACCCTGGACTCGTCCGCACTGGCATTGTGGATCAGGTCCTCCAGCCAGTCGAGCTCGAGTCCAAGGCCGACGGACAGCACGATGTCCGCTTCGGCCACTTTGGCGACGTCGCGAGCTCCCGGAACGAGATTGTGCGGATCGGCGCCCGGTGAATGCAGGCTGAAGAGCTCGATCCTGTCCCCGCCTACCACCTCGGCCCAGTCGGCCACGATGTTGGAGGTTGTCACCACCTTCAGAGGCGGCCTCGAGGGCGCGGCCGTGCTGGTGGGCGCCGCCGTGGCGGCGGGCGCCGCCGTGGCGGCGGGCATGGCCGTTGCGGCGGGCGCGACCGTGGCGGCGGGCGCGACCGTGGCGGCGGGCATGGCCGTGGCGGCGGGCATGGCCGTGGCGGCGGGCGCCGCCTGGGTCGGCTGGACGGCCGCGGGCGCGGCGGTCGCTGCCGTTGTCGGCGACGGGGCTTCCGTTACCTCCGTGTCCTCGTCGCCCCCGCAGGCAACCAGGAAGGCCAGGCCGAATAAGACAAGTCCCACAGCCAAAGCCTGCGCCAGATATCGCAGGCGAATATTGATATTAGGTATCATGTACAATCCAAGTTTCTCCTTCGTTAACATCGCAATTGGAAATCACCGAACTGCGTCCTAGCGCTGCCTGAGCACTGCTGATTGTTGTCACCTGGCGGTCCTAAGCACCGGCGTCCCAGCCTTTTGGGGCACCCCCGGCCTTAACGCCCATGCGGCTACACCCATTGGACGGGCAATAGCCGCAGTTCACGTACAGTTCGATTCGGTGGTCGACGACCTGTCCCGGAAGATCGTCACCGATGGCCCTGAGCAACTTCTCGACCGAGGCTGCTCTGAACTCCTCAACCAAGCCGCATTGGACACACACATAGTGGTGGTGGCGGTGACCGACCCGGGATACGCTGTAGACGTGGGACCCGTCCATCAAGGGAAGTTTGCAGACCGCGCCCACCTCCAGAAGGAGTTTCACGGTGCGATACACCGTTGCCCTGCCCACCGAAGGCAACTCTTCACAGAGCGCCTCGATCGTGAAGCCCCCGTGCCTGTGCTTAAGGTGATTGGCTATCGCCCTCCTGGGCCGAGTGGCCCTGGCGCCTCGCTCCTTCAGTACAGCCATCAAGTCTGGGTGTAGTGTCTGAAACTCCATACTGATATCCTATCTCAGTAAGAGACATACTGTTACTAGGGAAGTCCTTCCTATTGCGGCGATACACCATATCAAAGAAGCGTCGCTCTTGTCAACGCCAATTCTCGCCTCGGGAGATCCCTCCGTTGACCACGGTCGTACGGAGTTTTCGGTCCTGGCCCTGCCCAGCCTTGCCGATTGCGTCCCAGGCCCAATCACGCGGCCCGCCGGCTTTGCAAACCGCCCCGCTATTGCTTTACCATTGCATCACACCTGTACAACTGTAGGCGCGCTCCGCCAACCGACAGCGTGGGCGCGAATTGGAGGCAGCAGCTTGGCCAACGCAATCGTCCTCTACACCCACCCCGACTGCTCGTTCTCAGACGCCCTCAAGGACGAGCTGGACACCGCCGGCGCCGAGTACGACGAGATCAACCTCGCGCTCCGCCCGGAGGCCTGGCTCGATCTTGAGAAGCTCACCGGCGGCGAGCGCATCACCCCCGTCATGATCGAAGACGGCGAGGTGAGCGTCGGCTTCCACGGCGTAGGTTGAAGCTTCTAGCACTCGGGGAGCCGTTGGCTCCCATCAACAGCAGGCCCATCTGATCTTGAGGAGGAGCGCATGGTACGCGCCACAACCGCGGGCGTTGCCGTAGGCGACACCGCACCGGATTTCACCCTACCAACCCTGGACGGCCGCGAAGTAAGTCTCTCCGACTACGCCGGCCGGAAGGTAATCCTCTTCTTCTGGGCGTCCTGGTGAGCGTGCCGCGAGCAGCTGCCGGTCTGGCAGCAGGTGCACGAGCGGCACGGCGACGCGGTAGAGGTGCTGTCCATCGCGGTTGACGCCCAGGGCGAGGAGAAGGCGCGCCCATTCGTCGAGAAGGCGGGCGCGAAGTTCACCACGCTGGTGGACGAGAGTAACCTGCTCGGCAGGGCCTACGGATTCAAGGCCATCCCCAACGGCTACCTGATAGACGAGTCCGGCGTCGTCCGCTACAAGCGACTCGGCGGCTTCGACGTCCGCCGCGCGGACACGGCCGAGGTCGTGGAGCGCTGGTGCGCGGGCCAAGACCTGGACGAGGAGGCCGCGCAGCCCGCCGAGCCAGGCTTGGAGAACGGCCGCGTCCACGCCCTCTTCCAGCGCGGCCAGGAGCTCTACCGCGAGGGCAGAGTAGACGAGGCGCTCGAACAGTGGCGCGAGGCAGCCGCGCTCGAGCCGGCCAACTGGATCGTTCGCAAGCAGCTATGGGCGGTCGAGCAACCCGAGCGCTTCTACGACGGCGCGGTGGACTTCGATTGGCAGAAGGAGCAGATAGCGCGCGGCGCCTAGTCCAGCGCCACTATCGCTTCTATCTCCACGTCCAGGCCCGGCTCCGCAAGCGCCGTAATCTCCACCAGCGAGTTGGCCGGGTTCTGGCCGCCGAAGTAGCCGTACATCACCGCTTGCTGCTCCGCGGACGCCGGAAACCACTCCCTCATGTCGGTGACGAACGTCGTTATCTTCACGATGTCCGTGGCCGTGCCGCCCTCCGCCTCCACGATCCGCACCAGCCTGTCCCAGACGACCTTGAACTGCTCGATGGCGGGGCCGCCCTGGGCGTCCGTGCCCCGCGCCGTGCAGCCCGAAATGTACAGCGTGCCGCCCACCTGCACGGCCCTCGCGAACGTCGGCCCGGCCGGCGCGATGTCAGGATACTCCTTGCGGGTCTTGTCCATGAGTCGGCCCTCCTCCTGTGGTGGGTTGGCGCGTTACGCTCGCGCTATCGCTTGATCGCCTTGATCGAATACATCAGCGGAATGCCCTCGGCCCCGCCGGGCATACGCCACCAGCCGTCCGCGCACAGCTCCAGCATCGGCAGCTGTTGGTAGGCGCTGAACGGGAACTCACGCAGGTGCTCGATCCTGAGGCCCGCGTCCGCCAGCGCGCTCACCACGTCGCCCAGCGTATGGCACCACTCGAATCCGCGCGTGGTCACGTCGGCGGACGGGTCGGCGTAGCTGCCCGTGCCCTCGAACTCCATCGGCTCGTCCGAATGAAAGTAGGGATATCGAAAACGCAGGTCCGTCTGCCCCTCGTCGTCGTCGAACATCCCCGCGAACGGGTGGAACTCCACGATGTGGAACGCCCCTCCCGGTCGCAGGAAGTGCGCCGCCACGCGCGCCCACGCCGTGAGGTCGGGCAGCCAGCACAGCACGCCGTAGGAGGTGAACACCACGTCGAACGCACCCGGTCCGTCCAGTCGGTCCGGCAGGTCGTAAACGCTCGCCTCAACGAAGCGCGCTGGCAGCCCGAGATCGGCGGCCAGCGAGCGCGCGACCTCAAGAGACGCCGCGGAGAAGTCGATGCCCGTGGCGCGCGCTCCCAGTCTCGCCCAGGAGAGCGTGTCCAGCCCGATGTGGCACTGCATGTGCAGCAGGGAGCGACCCGAGACGTCGCCGACCTCCTCCAACTCCACACTCTTCAGCGAGGACTGGCCGGCCCGGAACCCGGCGAGATCGTAGAACTCCGACCGGGCGTGAATGGGCGCCAGCGCGTCCCACTGGTTACGGTTAAAGTTCATGTACTCATTCATGTGGTCGTTCGACTCCCTCTCAATCCTGCCCGCGCGTCCGGGCCTGCACACGCTGCCGACCATTCTAGCCTAGCGCGCACGGCTTTTGAACTGTGGCGGCGCGGTTGTGTATACTTCCCCCTCAGTACGGCGCGCACGCTTCGAGGGCGCATGTAACTCCACACATGCAAAGGGAGAGGCAATGTTACTACGCAGGGTGCTCTCCTTATGTGTGGCCGCGCTCCTGATCCCGCTGCTTGTCCTCCTGGTCGCGCTGGGCTTCGCGTGCGGCACGGTGCTCCAGCCGGACTATCCCGCCGACCGCTTCGAAGAGGCCGGGCCTTACGACTTCCTCCTTGACCGCCTCCTGCCCACCATGCTGGACGACGCCCGAAACTCCAAGTCCCTCTCCACGGACGGTACCCTGGAAAACAACCCGCTCGTCGTGCTTGGCGTCTCCAACCGTCACCTGGTGGCATGGACGACCAGGGTTGTCCCTCGCAAGTGGTTCGACGAGACCGCGCGCGCGTCCGCGACGGACGTGTGGAAGTACGTGACCGGCGTCAGCGACGAATTCACGATCAATCTGCGCCTGCCGATTGAAGACGAGGTGCTCACCGCTGAGACCTCAACCCTCCTCAGGCGTTCCCATCTCTACGACTACGCGGTCGATTCGCACCTCGCCCCTGCCGCCCAGGAGATTCTGGCCGCCGAGGTGCTGCCCTTCGGGTCGGACCTGAGCGCCGCCCGCGTCGAGTCCGCGGTGCGGCAGGTCGTGTCGAAAGGCTGGTTCGACGCCCGGGTTTCAGAGGCCGTGGCCGCTTTCGTGCCCTACGCCACCGGAAGCGAGAACGGCTTCGAGGTGAGCATGGACCTGGCCGAGCTTGGGCCCGCAGCCACGGCGGAGTACAAGCTGCTGCTGTACGACACCGGCGCCTACGACTCCCTGTACGACTCGATCGTCGAGCCGGCGGTTCTTACCCTGCATGGCGAGCGAATCGACCTCGCCCCCGGCGTGTCACTTCACACCGAAGACGTGGTGACGGCCATAAGGGACGCAGGCCGGGGACAGTGGGCGAAGGATGAGGTAGACAAGGCCGTGGATCAGGTCGCCGGCTACCTGTTCGGGAACACGGACTCGTTCTCGTTTGTGGTGTCGCTTGACCCTATCTCGAATGAGGTCGCGTCGCGGCTGGAAGAGGTCGTCCACGGCAGGATTCTGGCGCTGGCCACAGTGACGGGTGGAACCGCCGCGGACGCGCAGGCGCGACGCACCGTCGCCGGGCGGGCCGACATAATCCTGGCTGATGTCGCGCCACAGATAGTCGCGCCGCTGAGTGGTGAGGTGACGTTCACGGACTTCGACCTCCGAGACGCGCTCTCCAGCGAGGACAGGGAGCAGCTCGACGACATCCGAGCCATAATGAGGGACGGCTTCCTCTACACCGAGGAGGACCTTCGCGGCGACATCGAACGCAATTTCGACGACCCCGAAAGCGTGGAACAGGCCATCGAGACGGTCCGCGAGCTGTTCTCCGACGGCTGGACGTACACCCACATCGACCTCGAGAGCGACCTTTCGGCGGACACGGCCGGTCCGTCCGACATCGAGTTCCTGCGCTCCGCGCTTGGGCTTTTGCGCCTTTCGCCGTGGATAGTGTCGGCGCTGGTGCTGACCGGCCTCGCCGTGCTGTGGCTGGTGGTTCCGGCCGAACGTCGCGTGAAGACGGTGTGGGTTGCGGCGGCTCTCACGGCGGGCTTCCTCACGTCGCTCCTGTTCTTCGCTGTGGCGTACTTCGCGTCGGACGCGGCCATCGACGCCGCGCGGAAGGCGGCGGTCGACGCGGTCGACAGGCGCGGAGACTTCGCCGCATCGGGGGTCGTGGCAATTCCCTGGGTGTACAGCATCCTGCAGAGCAGCATGGCAGGCTACACGTCCGGCGTCGCGGTGACTAGTGCCTTGCTGGCGGCCCTGTCCCTGGGTGGGCTGGCGGCGTCGCTGCGTTGGCCGCAGCTCGAGTCGCTGGCCCGACGCTACGTGTGGCCCCGCCGCGAGTGACCAACCGCCGACCCATTGGGACCGCTTGGGTTTCGTGCGGAATGATGTATAATGAACGAGAATCGCCGCCGCGACTCGAGTCACGGCGATTGGGAGACATGCTTAGCGACCAGGGGAGTACCGCATATGCAGCAGATGACGCGACGCACGCCACCACAGCCCCTCACCATAAACATCAGCAAGGACGCTGCTGACCACGTCCGCCAGTTTGCGGCGCAGGCCGGCAAGCCCGACTCGAATCTGCGCGTGGGCGTCAAGGGCGGCGGATGCTCAGGACTGACCTACGTGCTCGACCTGGTTGACGGTCCGGGCGACAACGACAAGACCGTCGAAGAACACGGCATCGAGTTGTACGTGGACAAGAAGTCCTACGTCTTCCTGGCCGGCACGGTGCTCGAATATTCCGGCGGGCTCAACGGCAAGGGCTTCGTCTTCAACAACCCCAACGCCAAGACGACCTGCGGCTGCGGCACCTCGTTCAGCGTGTAGTCCGAAACAACCGCGAGTCACAGCCCCCAGCGAGAAACGCCCGTGTCCACCAGCGCACAAGTAGAGGCACTCCCCGATAGCTGCACGTCTCTCCGCGAGGAGTACGACGCACTCACTGGCGCAGTCGGGCTGGTGCGACGGTCGCACGTCGGCCGCCTTGAGCTAACCGGCGAGGACGCGCTCGATCTGCTCAACAGGCTCAGCACCAACAAGCTGGAGGACCTGACGCCCGGCGCGGGCGTGGGCAGCGTGCTAACCTCAGCCAAGGGCAGAATCGTCGACCTGCTGCTGGTGCTCATGCTGGAGGACCGGCTTCTGCTACTCGTCGGCCCGGACGCGCGGGAGCGAGTGGCGGAGTGGATCGACTTCTACACGTTCGTCGAGGAGGTGACCGTACGCGACGTCACCCCAGACACCGCCATGTTCTCGCTGGTCGGCCCGGGAGCCGTCGCCCTCGTAGAAGAGTTGGCCGGCGAAAGCGTGGCGACAATGCCATCGTACGGCGTGCAATCGGCCAGCCTCGGCGGCGTGAACGTAACCGTTGTGCGCGAAGATTTCGGCGCGCTGCCCGGATTCGACGTCATAGCGTCCGCGGAAGACGGCGAGCGGCTGTGGCGCTACCTGGTCGAGCGCACCTCGGGAGATGGCGCCAAGCCCGTCGGCTCGCTCGCACTGGAGACCGTCCGCGTGGAGCAGGGAGTGCCCGCTCCCGGATTGGAACTGTCCGAGGACTACAACCCCCTGGAGGCCGGGCTCCTCGAGCACATCAGTTTCAACAAGGGATGCTACATCGGGCAGGAGGTTATCGCGCGGCTGGACACCTACAAGAAAGTGTCCAAGTACCTCGTCGGCCTATCATGGGACGGCCAGGATCTGCCGCCCGCCGGAGCGAGCCTGACCGTCGACGGCAAGCGATCCGGCGTGGTGACTTCGGCGGTGAAATCGGAGCGGCTCCAACGGGGTATTGGTCTTGGCTACGTGCGCAAGGCCCACGCCGAGCCCGGGTCGGTGCTCGCACTAGAACAAGACGGCGCGGAGATCGAGGTTCGGGTAGAGACGCTGCCGTTCAGATAGTCAGCGAAACGCCGCCGTCCACCACCAGCACCTGCCCCCTTATCATGCGAGCCGCGTCGGTGCACAGGAACGCCACCACGCGGGCGATGTCCTCCCCGGTAACCGACCTGCCGTCCAGCGTGGTCTTGGTAGCGCTCACCATCTCCTCCCTGTTCGGAAACGAGTCGAACGCGCCGGTTTCCACGTAACCGCCCGAAACGGCGTTGACCGAAATGCCCTTCTCGGCCAGCTCGACCGCGAGGTACCGCGTCATCGACTCCAGCGCCGCCTTGGACACCCCGACTGAGAAGTAGTAGGGCAGCACCTTGTGAGATCCTTGGCTGGTGATGTTCACCACGCTTCCGCCCCGGGTCATGAGCCTCGAAGCCTCGATGGCGCACAGCCACGGAGCCTTCGCGTTGATGTCCAGCGCCCAGTCCCAGTGCTTTTCGCGCAACTCTCCGGCGGGCCGCTGGACGCCGGAGGCGGCATTGTTGACTAGGACGTCGAGCGCTCCGAATTCGGCCTCGACGCGGGCGAAAATCTGGCTGATCCTGGCCGAGTCGCCCAGGTGTGCCCGGATGCTGACGCAGCGGACGCCCTCGCTCTCGACGTCGCGCCGCGTCTGCTCGGCGGCTGTGGAATTGGAGCGGTAGTTGAAAGCCACGTCGGCGCCGCGCCGCGCGAACTCCAGCGCTATAGCGCGTCCGATGCCACGAGATCCCCCCGTGACGAGGACGGCCTTGCCCTCGAAGTCTCTCATTTCGGTCGTTCGGTCTCCCCGGCGGTGGTTGCGCGCCTTGCGCGAGCCGCGGCCGCGCTAGATGGCCATTCCGCCGTCGACGCTGATCACCTGGCCGGTCATGTAGCTGGCCTTTTCGCTGGCAACGAAGGCCGCGAGGTGGGCCACGTCGTCGACCTCCCCGAAGTGTCCCTGGGGAATCCACGTCATAATCCGGTCCTTCTGCTCCTGCGTCAGGCCGGCCACCGTGTCGGTGCTGATATAGCCGGGCGTTATGGTGTTCACGGTGATGTTGCGCGTGGCGATCTCCTTGGCCAGCGCCTTGGTGAATCCGATGAGCCCGGCCTTGGAGGCGGAGTAGTTGGCCTGGCCCACGTTGCCGCGAATTCCGACCACCGAGCCGATGTTGATTATGCGCCCCCAGCGCCCCCGCATCATGCCGCGCAGCGCCGCCCGTGTGCAGTAGAACGTGCCGGTCAGGTTGGTGGCCAGCACGCGATCCCACGCCCTGTCGGACATCCTGATCAACAGACCGTCGTCTATGATTCCGGCGTTGTTCACCAAGATGTCGATGCGTCCCCACGTACCGTTCACCTCATCGACCATCGCCGTGACCTGCTCCAGGTCGCTCACGTCCGCGTGGACGGTGAACGCCTCGACACCGGTCTCTTTGATGGTGTCGACGACGACGTTCGCCTCATCCTGCGAGGTGTTGTAATTGACAGCCACCTTGACGCCCTGTTCCGCCAGCCGCAGGGCGATGGCTCTGCCAATGCCCTTGGAGGCGCCGGTGACAAGTGCGGCTTTTCCTTCTATGTCCGATCTGCTCAACTCGCCTCCCTGAATAGCAAAACGATCGATTGGCCCGGCGCGACGAGTTTTCGCGCTAGCCCGCGACCCTGCTTCTGACGCTTGAGATCTCTTCGTTCAGCTCGCTCACGAACTGGCTGTCCACGGCTCTCTTGGCCGTGAAGATGGCGCGTTTGACGGCCGTGCGCCTGGCGCGGCCGTGTCCAACGATGCTCACGCCATTGACGCCAAATATCGGGCCGCCTCCCCAGGTCTCGGCAACGTTGTTCAGCTCGTAGACCTCGGCTACGATACGCTCCAACTCCCCTGCGGGCAGACTGTCGCCCAGCGCATCGCGCAGGTGGCCGGAGAACGCCTGCCCCAGTCCCTCTGTCAACTTCATTACGACGTTGCCGACGAACCCGTCGCAGACCACGACCTCCGCGGGGCCGAATGGCAGCTCGTTGGCCTCGACGTTGCCAATGAAGTCCAGTCCGCTCTTCTTCAGCAACTCCGTGGCCTCTTTCACCTGGCTATTGCCTTTTCCCGCCTCGCTGCCCACACTCAGTAGCGCCACCCGTGGCCTCTCGATGCCCCAGAACTTGCGGGCAAACACCTCGCCTATCACGCCGAACGTGAGTAGCTGAGCGGGGCGTGAGTCCACGTTCGCCCCCAGATCGATTATGGCCGTCCGTGGGGCTAGACCCACCGCGGGGCCGCCGATGGCAGGGCGCTCCACGCCCTCCGGCATCCCGAGCACCACGGCGGCGGCGGCCATCGCGGCGCCGGTCGATCCCATGGACACGCAGGCGTCCGCCAGCCCGTACTTGACCAGGCCGGTTGCCACGATTACGGATGCCCTGGGATTCTGGCGCAGGGCGAGCGCGGGCGATTCGCCCTCGCGCACGTAGCCCTCGGAAGGCACGACCGTAATCGGCATGCCCTCGACGTTGTGACGATCTAGCTCGTCGCGCAGCGTGTCCTCGTCTCCAACGAGACGCACGTCCACGTCGTACTCCGCGACGGCCTCCACCGCGCCCGCGACGAGTTCAGCCGGCGCGTGGTCACCACCCATCGCGTCCAGGGCTATCTTGGTGCGCCTTTGCCTGCGGCTGGTCAAGTCACGGTCTCCGATTCACGTTGCGGCCACCACGCTGGCGTCGCCACTTATCACAACGCCGCCGTCCTGGTTCTTCACGCCCACGCCGCACCGGATTACGGTCTGTCCGTCCTCTTCCTCCACACTCTTCACCTGTCCATGGGCCGTCAGGGTGTCCCCGGGGTAGGAGGGGGCGCGCAGCCGCAGTTTCAGCTTGCCCGTCGAGGACCAGCTATCGCCGTAGGCGCGCGTCATCATCTCGGATATGAAGGCAATGACCATCATGCCGTGGGCGATGGTGCCCCCGAACTGGGTTGTGGCGGCAAACTCCTGGTCCAGGTGAATCGGATTGAAGTCTCCGGCGGCGTGTGCGTACCGCTCGATACGCTGCTGGGTGATCTTCCGTTCGATGGTGGGCAACTCCGCGCCCTGTGTCGTGTAGCCACGCATCTTTACTCGCCGGGCCGCTGCATCGGCAACATCACGGTGCTCTTGCCGCTGAGCGCCGCGCGACCCTGGGCGTCCGTCGCCTCCAGGCTCACGACGATGACGCGCATTCCGCGCCGGACGGAATTCTGCAGCACCTGGGCGCGGCATTCGAGCGTTTCGCCAACTGCGACGGACCTGGTGAACTCGAGCTCCTGCGCGAGGTGCAGCGAGCCGCCGGGAAGGTCGAGTGCGCGAATCACGCCTCGGAAGCTCAACGCCGCGACCGCCATCGCGGGCGCAAGCGGCGGGTCGTCGTCAGACGCAAGCGGTGTCTCGTCGCCGATGGCATCCACGTAACGCGCCACGGTCTCGTCGTCCAAGGACAGTTTGTCGCTCGCCAACTGGCTGCCGGGCGTCAGCGAAGCGTAGTCTACCGGCAAAATCGCTGTTCTCCAAAGTGATTGTAGGATTATAGTGGGGCAGGCGTGGCAAAGCAACGAACGGGGAACTGCCGAGCCTGGCTAGCACTACCTCGTGCCTCCCCCCCACCCCGAAAATTCCGTCACTTTCCTGCGCCACGCGTTCCCCATCCCTGCCTCAGACCTACCTCACACTCGCCCCGCTCCGTGCCCACACCTGCGCTATTTCTTCCCACAAATCCGACCCGACCCCGCGATTTCGGCCCTGATTCCGCACATTCGCCACTCCCGTTGCGCCGTGCGCACATACGTGCTATCATTCTATACGGCAGGGGGCGGGTTTCAATCCCGCCCGCGGGACCGACCCGCCACCGGACATCCGTCGGGACGTCGAAAACCGTCCACTGACCACCGGCCACCGACCACTGACACCGTCCTCTTCTGCCCCGCGACGCGACGCTTATGCCCTGAATTGCCCACGCCGGCATTACAGAACTGGGCAGCTCCGCCGGCGCACCCAGCTACGGATCGCGCAGAATGGCGCAGAATCGAGCAGATTTTTCTCTCCCGCCTCCGCGAGGGAACGAAGAATCTCTGGACGCGCCGGCAAACCGACGCGGTCTCCGCCCAGTTTCGGGGCCTTGCGCCTGTTATGCCGCCGCCTTAAAATGCCGAGCTAGAAGTCAATTTTTCAGCGGAGTGAAGGAGATTCCAAGTGACCAATATCTACGAGCAACTGGGCGCCAGGCCGATTCTCAACGCCCACGGCAACAGGACGCTGCTCGGAGGCAACACGCCCAACGCCTCGGTCCGGGCGCTGATGGACGAGTCCGAAGAGTTCTACGTGGACATGGGCGAGCTGATCGAAAAGGTGGGCGAGCACATATCCGACATGCTAGGCGTCGAGGCCGCGCTCGTCACCCCCGGCTGTGCGGCGGCGCTTACGTTTGGAGCGGCGGCCTGCATCACCGGCGACGACGTCGAGAAGATCGAGAGTGTGCCAGACGTCACCGGCATGCCTAACGAGATCATCATCCAGCGCCAACTCCGCGTACAGTACGACAGGACGATGACAGTCGCAGGCGGCAAACTCGTCGAGATTGGCGACGAGGACAGCACGAGCGCTGAGCAGCTCGAGGAGGCCATCGGCCCGAACACCGCCGCCATCCACTACCTGGCCCCCGGCGACCGGAACCCCGGCGCTCTTCCCCTCGAAGAGGTGATACGCATAGGCCATGCCCACGGCATTCCCATCATCGTGGACGCCGCCGGACAGGTCTACCCGACCGACCTGCTCAGCAAGTACGTGAGCATGGGAGCGGACCTGGTGGCCTACGGCGCCAAATACTTCGGCGCCGTCAACTCCAGCGGCATGCTCACCGGCCGCAAGGACCTGGTGGAAGTGGCGCGCAAGCACAGCTCCATCGGCTTCGAGTCCGAAGGCATACGCTCGATCGGGCGAGGCATGAAGATCGACCGCCAGGAGGTCATCGCCGTGTACGCGGCGCTCCGCGAGTGGCTCACCATGAACCACGAGGACAGGTTCGCGGCCTACGAGGCCCGCATAACCACGCTGGGCGGCGACCTCGCGGGCGTAAACGGCATCGGAATGTCCAGCTTCCCGGCGGACGGACCCGCCGACGGCCTGCGAATCGAGGTTGACGCCGATGCCACCGGCAAGAGCGCAGCCGAGGTGGTCGCGGAGATGCAGGCCGGCAATCCCAGTATCTGGGTGCGCTACAACGCCGACGATCCCAACGCCTTCATCGTCAGGATGGGCACGCTCAAGGACGGCGGCGAGAAGATAATTGCCGAGCGTCTGAGGGAGATACTCTAGGCGCGGCGCCAATCGAAGTCCCTTCCCCATCGCAGGGGCAGGCAACCAGAAGTCCCTTCCCCCTTGATGGGACAGACAGCCAAAACTCCCTTCCCCCTTGATGGGGCAGGCAACCAAAACTTCCTTCCCCCTTGATGGGGCAGGCAACCAAAACTCCCTTCCCCCTTGATGGGGGAAGGTCAGGATGGGGGTGAAAAAGGTGGCTAACGACGCATACACGCTCATAAGAGGCGGTCGCCTGATCGACGGCCTGGGCGGCCCACCTCTGAAAGACGGCGCGGTGCTGCTGCGCGGCGACAGGATAGCCGCCGTTGGCCGGGCGAGCGAGGTCGTTCCGCCGGAGGGCGCGCCCGCGGCCACCTACGACTATCCGGGCAAGACCATCATGCCCGGCATGGTCGATTGCCACACGCACCACAACGGTTTCGGCGACGGCCGCCCCGGCGAGGACGTGGCGGCACAGCCAGACGAGGTGCTCATGCTCCAGTCGGCGCGCAACGCCAGGGCGAGCCTCGTGACCGGCGTGACGACCATCCGCGAGAACGGCCCCAAGAACACCACCATGTTCAGGCTGCGCGACGCGGTGAACCAGGGCATTCTCATCGCTCCCAGAATGGTGCTGTGCGGCCGCCCCGTCGCCATCGTCGGCGGGCACATGGGCTACTTCGGCACAGAGGTCACCGGCGCCGTGGAGGCCAAGCGCGAGACCCGGCGGCTCATCCAGGAGGGCGCCGACTACATCAAGATAACCGCCACCGGCGGCAGCACGAGGACATCGTTCCCGCTCAGGCCGTCGTTTACGCTCGAGGAGTTGCGGGCCATCACCGAGGAGGCCCAGAACTTCGGCAAGCTCACCGCCACCCACTGCCTATCGACGCAGGGCATCATCAACTCGCTGGACGCCGGCGTGGACATGATCGTTCACTGCGCCTATATGGAGGCCGACGGCTCCAACAAGTTCCGCGAGGACGTGGCCGAGCGAATCGGCGAGCAGGGCGCGTTCGTCAACCCCACGCTGCACGTGGGACGCGCGCGGGCCTGGACCTTCATGCACAAGCGCGAGGAGCAGGGACTGACCGCCGAGGAGCAGGCGCGGCTGGACGACAACCTGCGCGCCTACGACGATAAGCTCAACGACTGCCGCCGGATGCAGGAGATGGGCCTCAAGGTGATCACCGGCTCCGATTCTTCCTGGGGTGACTACGCGCTCGGCAACACCTTCTTCGAGACCGAGTGCCTGGTGGACGCCGGCTACTCGGCCATGCAGGGAGTGCTGTCGGTCACCAGCGAGGCGGCCAAGGCGCTCGAACTGTTCGACGAGGTAGGCTCGCTGGAACCGGGCAAGGCCGCCGACGTGATAGTGGTGGACGGCAACCCCGCGAAGGACATCGCCGCGCTCTGGAACGTGGAGGATGTCTTCTTCGGAGGACGGCTGCTCGACCGCGGTACCTCCGAGTCTGTGGATGCCTTCCGACAGGTCCGGCCCGACAGCTCTCCCATTTAGCCCGTCCCATAAGTCCCTTCCCCCTTGACGGGGGAAGGTTAGGATGGGGGTGACTTCGTGTCGAAACCCAGTCAGGAATTCACACTGCTACGCGTTGCGCGCCTCATCGACGGCGGCGCGGGCCGGTCGGTTGAGCGCGGCGCGGTCCTGATGCGCGGCGGCGAGATTGTGGCCACCGGCCCGGAGGAACAGGTAGTACCGCCGGAGGGTGCGCGGATCCGCGAGATCCATTACGAGGACAAGACCGCGCTGCCGGGCCTGGTGGACTGCCACGTGCACCTGACCGGTTTCGGCGACGGCCGCTCAGGCGACGAGTTGGCTACACTCCCGGATGAGGTGCTTACGCTCCAGGCGGCGCGCAACGCCGCCGACCACCTGCGCTCGGGCGTGACCACGGTGCGCGACTGCGGGGCGAAGAACCGCACCACGTTCATGCTGCGCAACGCCTACGAGATGGGCATAACCGACGGCCCCCGGCTGTCGCTCGCGGGCAGGCCGCTGGCCATCGTCGGCGGGCACCTGGGCTACTTCGGCATCGAAGCCACCGGCGAGGTGGAGTGCCGGGCCCACGTGCGCCAGCTGGTGAAGGAGGGCGCCGACTTCATCAAGGTCACGGCCACGGGCGGCAGCACGCGCACATCGTTCCCCACGCGGCCATCGTTCAGCCGGGACGAGCTCACCGCCATCGTCGACGAGGCGCACAGTTTCGGCAAGCACACCGTGGCGCACTGCGCGTCGACGCAGGGCATGGTGAACGCGCTGGACGCCGGAATCGACACCATCGTGCACGGCATGTTCGTGGAGCCGGACGGCTCGTGGCTGTATCGCCCGGAAGTGGCCGAACGCATCGCGCGGCAGGGCGTGTTCGTAAACCCGACGATTCATAACGGGCGCGGGCGTGTGCTGGCGCTGGAGGAGCTACGTGCCGCCCGGGGGCTTACGGAAAGCGAGCAGGCGGAGCTGGATGCCCTGCTACTTCGCGACGATGAGCGGATGGCGGCGTTCGCGGCCATGCGGGACGCCGGCGTGCGGCTGGTGTGCGGGTCGGACTCGGCCTGGAGCGCCTATCCCATGGGCGGCTTTCAGCACGAGATCGAGGCGCACGTCGAGGGCGGCATGTCGCCCTCGGAGGCCATACTGTCCGCGACGTCGGCGTCGGCGCGCTCGTGTTGGATGGAAGAGGAAGTGGGCACGCTGGAGCCGGGCAAGCGCGCAGACGTGCTGGTCGTGGATGGCGATCCGACACAGGACGTGGGCGCGCTGTGGAACGTGGCGGACGTCTACCTGGACGGCGAGCGCGTCGGGTAGATCTGCATCCCTAGACTCTCACCCCCATCCCAACCTTCCCCCATCAAGGGGGAAGGGGCCCACTCGGAAAGGCGAAAGCGCCGCGGGAGCTAGCTGATGGCGGGAGCGCCGCAGAACGCCTCGTAGTCGATTAACTCCGTGACCGTGGGGATGTCGCCGCAGAGCGGGCAGTCGGGGTTGCGCCGCATCTTCAGCGTGCGGAAGCTCATGTCCATCGCGTCGATGATGAGCAGCCGACCCGATAGCGATTCGCCCAGTCCCATGATGAGCTTTACCGTCTCGGTGGCCTGGATGGTGCCCACCAGCCCGGGCAGCACGCCCAGCACGCCGGCCTCGGCGCAACTCGGCACCTCACCGGGAGGCGGCGGAGTCGGGAACAGGCAACGGTAGCAGCCTTGACCCGGGATGTACACGGTGGCCTGGCCGTCAAACAGCAGGATGCTGCCGTCCACGAGGGGCTTGCCGCACAGGTAGGCGGCGTCGTTGACCAGGTAGCGGGCGGGGAAGTTGTCCGCGCCGTTGATGATTACGTCGTAGCCGGATATGATCTCCATCGCGTTGTCGGAGAGCAGCGGCTCCTCGTGAATGATGACGTTCACGTCCGGGTTGTACGAAAGCAGCGTCTCCTTCGCCGACTTCACCTTTGGCCGACCTATGTCGTCGTTCTGGTGCAGGATTTGGCGCTGGAGATTGGTCACGTCCACTGTGTCGAAGTCGACGATGCCTACGGTGCCCACGCCTGCCAGAGTGAGGTATATGGAGATGGGAGAGCCGAGACCGCCCGCTCCTACCATCAGCACCTTGGCCTCCAGCAACTTGCGCTGCCCGGCACTGCCCACCTGGGGCATGATGATGTGGCGGCTGTAGCGCTGAACCTGGTACGGGGTTAGCGGCTGCGTGAGCGTGGTTGTGGCCATTGTGCGATTTCCTCCGGGGGACGATTGGCGTATGTCAGCCACGGAACGGGCCGGTGCTTTCCGACAAGTTCACGCGGCAAACTGTCAGGTATCAGTTGGGTTGAGTATAGCACTCAGCAGGTGGCTCTTCAACCGAGAGAAGGGCGCTGCGCCTACCTGAACGCGGGCATCACCTTCTCGCAGAGAAGCTGTAGCGATCGGGCTATCTTGTCGGCGGGGATGAGCTCGCCGGCGTTCAGCTCGGCGACCACGCCGGACAGGCTCAGCGCCTCCTTCATCTTGTGGAGTTGTTCGATCACCATCTCGGGCGTGCCGACCGCAACCTTCTCCTTCTGGACCTCTTCCCACGTCAGGACGGCGAGCTCTTCGCCGCGCTCGGCCCGCTGCTCACGCGGGTCCGTGCCGGCGCGCGTTACCGAGCTGGCTAGCTGGGCGCCCAGCCGGCGGAACTGCTTCATGAAGCTCTCCTCCGGTACGATCAGCGCCTCCTCCTTGGTGTCCGCGACGAATACGGGAACTCGCAGCGACACGTCGGCCGGCCCGTCGTGTCCGGCGTCCTTCCAGGCCCGCTTGTAGGCGTCAACCTGCTCGGCCACCTGGCTCATGCCCTGGCCCCTCACGCCGATGAACACCGGATATCCCATCCTGGCGATCACCGGGAACGTGTCGGGCGTGGTGGCGGCGATGCGAATGGGCGGGTGCGGCGACTGGTAGGGTTTGGGCACCAGGCAGACGTCGTCGAACGAGAAGTACTTGCCCTCGTAGGAGAATCGCTCGTTGGTCCAGGCCTCTATTATGATGTCCAGGTACTCGTAGAATCGCTCCCTGCTCTCGCCGTAGGGGATGTTGTAACCCTCGTAGGCGCCGGGCAGACCGCTGCGTCCAACGCCGAAGTCGAACCTGCCTCCGCTCACATGGTCGAGCGTGGCCGCCTGCTCCGCTATTCGCAGCGGATTGCCCAGGGGTAGCACGTGCACCGAGGTGCCGACACGCAGGCGCTTGGTGCGCGCCGCGATGGCGGCCGCCAGTATCAGCGGCGACGACAGAACGGACCTCGCGGGGCTGAAGTGGGACTCCGCGAGCCACACCGCGTCGAGACCGAGCTCTTCGGCCAGATCGACCTGTGCGAAGGACTCGCTGAATGCTTGGACCTGGCTCTCTCCGGGCCGGCAGTGGAACTCCATGAATGACCCGAACTGCATCTGGACCTCCCTGGCTCTCGGCTCTCTGGTGGCCGGGCCGCAGTGTGTGACATGCGATAGCAAAAGCGCGGCGACATGCGCATCCGGTAGACTACCCCCTAGTCGGGCATCGGGTCAAGTTCGACGTGGCCGCGGGAGGACTGCCCGGCGCCGCATCACGTTTGACATCCGGCCCTCCCACGCTTCAGAATTATCCGTCCGGGACCGGACGCGAGAGGTTCCGGCCCCGGTCAACCCCAACCACGACACGAGGTTTCGATGGAACGAATCGATTCGGACGCCATGGTCTTCGCGAGAGGCGTCCACAAGATTTACGACAGCGGCAAGGGCATCCGGGTGCACGCGCTGCGCGGCGTCGACCTGACGGTGCGGCGGGGAGAAGTGGTAGCCATCATGGGGCCCAGCGGCTGCGGCAAGACTACGCTACTCAACTGTCTTTCCGGCATCGACGACATCGACGAGGGCGACATCGACATCGACGGCGTGTCGCTGCGGGACATGGACGACAACACCCGCACCGACTACCGCGCCAGGCAGATGGGTTTCGTGTTCCAGCTCTACAACCTGCTGCCGGTGCTGAGCACGGTAGAGAACGTGGAGCTTCCCATGCTGATTTCGGGGGCGAAGTCGGCGGATGCGCGGCAGCGGGCGCTGGAAGTGCTGGCGCTGGTGGGGCTGGCCGACTGGGCGGCGCACAAGCCCGCCGAGCTTTCCGGCGGCCAGCGTCAGCGGGTCACGATCGCCCGCGCACTCGCCAACGACCCCGCCATCATCTGGGCGGACGAGCCGACGGGCGACCTGGACAGCGAGACTGCGCAGGAGGTCATGGACCTGATCCTGAAGCTGAACCGCGAGAACCGGGAGACCTTCATCATCGTCACCCACTCGCCTGAGATCGGCCGGCAGTGCGACCGCATCGTGCGGATGAGGGACGGGCTGATCGTGGACGACGGGCTGGACGTTTAACCCCCATCCTAACCTTCCCCCTGCGAGGGGGAAGGGACTCTTCGAAGGCCCCGTCAAGGGGGGAAGGGACTTCTGGAGGGGCCGACCTGCCCTTCTCAGCTACAGGAAGCCGCGTATCTTCGCGACGCGGGCCACACGCTCGACGCCGATTGTGAAGGCCGCCTCCCTCAGGGTGATGCCCTCGCTGTGAGCCATGCGGCTCACGTTCTGGTAGGCGGCGGTCATGGTGTCGCGCAGTTCTTCGTCCACACGTTCCTTTACCCAGTGGTGCTGGTACAGGTTCTGCACCCACTCGAAGTAGGAGACGATGACGCCTCCGGCGTTGGTGAGTATGTCCGGCAGTATGGGCACGCCCCGCTCGCCCAGGATGGCGTCCGCGTCCGGCGTCAGGGGATGGTTGGCGGCCTCTACGATGACTCTTGCCCGCACTCGGGGAGCGTTGTCCTCGGTGATAACGCGGTCTATCGCGGCCGGTACGAGAAAGTCGCACTCCAGCTCAAGCAGGTCGGCGTTGGAGATCGGCTCGGCGCCGCTGAATCCGGCCACGCCGCCCGTCTCTTCGACGTGGCGGGCAAGCTCGCCGATGTTCAGGCCCCCGGCGCGGTAAACGCCGCCGTGAACGTCGCTGACCGCTATGACGTTGTAGCCTTCCTCCCACAGAAGCCGCGCGGTCCACGATCCCACCTGGCCGAAGCCCTGCACCACCACGCGGGCGCCGAGAAGGGCGATTCCCAGGTCGCGGCCTATGGCGCGAATCACGTAGGTGACGCCTCTGCCGGTGGCCGAATCGCGGCCCACGGAACCTCCGAGTTCCACGGGTTTGCCGGTCACGATGGCGGGGGTGAGTCCGTGGATCTGGCTGTAGGCGTCCATCATCCAGGCCATCACCTGCGCGTCCGTTCCGAGGTCGGGCGCCGGGATGTCCCTGTTGACGCCCAGGAAGTGTTCGATGTTGATGGTGTAGCGCCGCGTGAGCCGGTTCAGCTCGCCCTCGCTCAGCGTTGAGGGGTCGCACTTGACGCCGCCCTTGGCGCCTCCGAACGGGACGTCCACCAGCGCGTTCTTCCAGGTCATCAGGGAGGCGAGCGCCTTGACCTCTTCCTGGTCCGCGGTCGGGTGGTAGCGCACGCCGCCCTTGTAGGGGCCGCGCACGCCATTGTGCTGGATACGGTATCCCTCAAAGACCTCGATGCGGCCGTCGTCCATGCGGACGGGCACGGCGACCTTCAGCTCGCGCCAGGGGCGTCTGAGCAGTTCGCGCACGCCTTCGTCCAGCCCCAGCCGGTCGGCGGCGCGGTTGAAGAAGACGCTTATCTCGTCGAATGTGTTTTCTGGCGGTATGGTCATTTCGGTGGTTGGCCTCCGGCCAAGTCGGAGTGGAACGCGTCGCTCCAGCTGTTCTCGGTGTGCTGGCGGACTACGCGGGCGAGCGAGGTCCATCGCTCGCGGCGCTCGGCGGCCGGCATCCGCAGAGCGCGGTAGGTGGCCTCGGCGGTGCCGTCCACGTCGTACGGGTTGACTATGATTGCGTCGGTCATGGAGCTGGCGGCGCCGCAGAACTTGGAGAGCAGCAGTACGCCCGGGGTGTCTCCCTGCGAGGCCACGAACTCCTTGGCCACGAGGTTCAGGCCATCCCGCAGTGGTGTAACCATGCACACGTCGGCTAGCGAGTAGAAACACGCCAGTTCGTCCTGTGGATAGGACCGGTACAGGTAGCGAATGGGCGTCCAGTCCGCCTCGGAAAACCGGCCGTTTATCTGGCCGACCAGCTTATCGACCTCCTCCTTTTCGCTGATGTACTCGGGCACGCGCGTCCGCGAGGGCGACGAAATCTGCACCAGGCTCACTTTGCCGCGCACGGCCGGGCGGTGTTCGAGCAAACGCCGGAACGCCCGGAGACGGTCGGGGATGCCCTTGGTGTAATCCAGCCTGTCCACGCCGAGTATGAGCTGGTACTCGGGCGACAGGGGCAGCGAGAGTTGCCTGGTGAGGGCCTCTATCTTCCCGGCCGGCGGCTCGCCGAACACGTTTACGTCTATGCCGACGTTGTAGGTCTCCAGTCGAGTGGTCCCCTCTTCGCCGGAGTAGACCCAATCGTTTACTGTGCCGTCCAGTTCCTGCTCGAGGGTATCGGCCAGGTTGCGGCGGTAGCGCTCGGTGTGCACGCCCACGAGGTCGTAGCTCATCATGCCCCTGAGTATGGACGGCGACCAGGGCAGTATGGAGAAGATGTCCGGCGACGGAAACGGCACGTGAAGGAAGAAGCCTATCTTGCCGCGCCAACCCAGCTCGCGGAGTTCCTCTCCGACGTTGAACACGTGGTAGTCGTTGACCAGTACCAGGTCGCCCTCCCGCAGCATCGGGTGCAGCGCCTCGGCGTAGCGGCGATTGATGCGGCGGTAGGCGCTGTAGGTGTCGCGGCGGATGACTACGTGCTCGGTGAAGCTGTGCAGCAGCGGCCACAGGGTGCGGTTGGCGAAGCCGGTGTAGAAGAGGCTGACGTCGTTGGAGGAGAGGTCGAGCGTGGCGAGCTCGATGTTGCCGAGCCTGGTGATGTGCGGGGTGGTCTGCGGCCCGCCCGGGGCGCTTTTGCCGCTCCAGCCCAGCCACAGACCGCCCAGTTCTTCCATTGAGGGTCTGACGGCGCTGACCAGTCCGCCCACCGGCACGGAGCGTCCCTCTTCGGGGGATACCTCGGACGGGGAGGGGACGCGATTGGAGACGACGACCAGCCGGGAGTTGTGCGCCATATCGCTGCCCTAACGCGGACTGAAAAGGCGGATAGGGCGACGGCGCAAACGGGGCCCCGCAAGCCCAGAAGCGCGGTGTCCCCCTGCGGGCTATCTTACTTGCCGCGCGGAAGGGGTGTCAAACGAGGGACGGGGCGCGCCATCACCCCCATCCTAACCTTCCCCCTCGGACGGGGGAAGGGACTTTGCGGTTGGCGGCGGCGGATAACCTTGCAATTCTGGCGCTGGAGTCCATAATTACAGGGATGATTGCCCGTCGCGCCGAGAGCCGCCTGCTACGACTGCTCGCCGAGTTTCCCGCGGTCGCGCTGCTGGGAGCGCGCCAGGTCGGGAAGACGACGCTCGCCCTGGACGTCGGCGAGGCCAGGAATGCCGTTTATCTGGACCTGGAGTCGCCCGCGGACCGCACGCGGCTCTCCGATCCCGAGCTGTACCTGACCGATCTAGAGGACCGGCTGGTCATCCTCGACGAGGTGCAGCGGCTGCCGGGGCTGTTTCAGAGCCTGCGCGGGCTGATAGACAGCGGGCGGCGGCGCGGGCGGCGGTCCGGGCGGTTTCTGCTGCTGGGGTCGGCATCGCTGGACCTGCTGCAACAGTCGGGCGAGAGTCTGGCCGGACGGATCGCGTACCTGGAGCTGAACCCGTTCGACGCGCTGGAGGTCGGTTCGGGCGATCTGAGCAGGCTGTGGGAGCGTGGCGGTTTCCCGGACAGCTTCCTCGCCAGGGACGACGCCGGCAGCCTGACGTGGCGGCAGAACTTCGTCAGGACCTACCTCGAAAGAGACATTCCCCAGTTGGGCCCGCGCATTCCCGCCGAGACTCTCAGGCGATTCTGGGTGATGCTCGCCCACTCGCAGGGAGGGATGCTGAACGCGGCGGCACTGGCGCGCGGTCTCGGCGTCGACGGCAAGACGGTCGCTCGCTACCTGGACCTGATGGTGGACCTGCTGCTGGTGCGGCGGCTGACGCCGTGGCGCGCCAACGTCGGTAAGCGCCTGGTGAAGTCGCCGAAGGTCTACATCCGAGACAGCGGCATCGTTCACGCGCTGCTCGGCCTCGGGTCTGGCGACGATGTTCTCGGCCATCCCGTCGTTGGGGGTAGCTGGGAGGGATTCGTCATCGAAAATCTGTTGGCGGTCGCGCCGGACGGAGCGGAGGCGAGTTTCTATCGCTCGGCGAGCGGCGCGGAGATCGACCTGGTGCTCGGACTGCCGGGCCGCGGCGCGTGGGCGATAGAGGTGAAGCGCAGCCTCAGTCCGCGTCCGAGCAGGGGCTTTCACAGCGCGTGCGAGGACGTTCGCCCGGAGCGCAAGTTCGTCGTGTATCCGGGGGACGAGCGCTACAGGCTGGCCCGCGACGTCGAGGCTACGCCGCTGCCCGCGCTGGCCCGGGACTTGGCGTCGTCGAGCTGAGAGGCGTCAGACGATGGCGGGCGGCGCGGGCGGAACTTCGGAAGAAATGCCCCATTTTGCTCCATTCCGCACTTTTCGTAGCTGAGAGGCTGGTAGATTCTGTGTCCCCCAGATGTCCTGCCGTGTCCGAAACTGCGCAATTCTGTACCGGAATTGGGTGGAAATGGGACAGGTCGGCGGAGGTCCCTGCGGGGTCGGTGATCGATTGTAAAGGTTCAACTGCCGGTGCAGTGGAGCTATAATAGCACGGATGTGCGGAGGGTGCAAGTGGGGGTCGGAGAAATCGCCCAGGGCGATCGCGTACAACTGCGCAGTCGTTGGAGCTGACACAAAACAGGTACGGCATTGGGCATCTGCCAGACAGCCCCGGGTGACTCGCATGGCACTGACATGGCACTGACGATACTTGATGGGGCGGTTTTGGGGCGGAATTTCGGGCTTCAGGGGTGAGAACCCACGGATTTGGCCCGCGTCCAAACAGGGCCATTCAAAACCTGCTTTAGGACGTTCATCTAGAGCGCAAGTTCGTCGTCTATCCCGGCGACGAGCGCTACAGGTTGGCCCACGGCGTCGTGGTGGCACTGCTGCCCCCGCTAGCGGGCGAGGTGGGGGCAGGGTGATGGGTGGTCGTTCACCGAATGCAAGGTTGGAAACCGGGTGTGGGAGGCTACGATAGGGCAGTCCTGTGTGAGCAGGCGGGAGCCCTTTAGCTCTGTTCGGTAGACAATTGCGTCGCCTGACGGCTAGCCAGCCACTCTTCGGCGACGAAGTATCCACGGGAATCTTCTAGGACGCATAGCAGACTTCCCCTAGGAATCATCCCTTCAACTTCGGCAAGGAAGACTTCAATGAGTTCTGTCAGAGGCAACAGTAGCAGTCTTTGGTCGCCTCGGTCCGCCAGTTCAGTGGCGTTTCCAATGGCCACATCGTGAAATCCAGGACGTCCCACCGTGACGAAGTTGTCGGCCTGTCCACTGTATCCGACGCTTCCAAGAACTTCCTTAGCTTTCGCCCAACTGATGGGCTTTGTATCCGACCTGCTTGCTGTTACTTGAACAACCACGGTGCCATTACGCCCATCCACCTCCAAGTCTGGTTGTCCAGTAGGCTGATTCCCAAAGCGCTGAGCTCTGATGTCAACCCACTGCGCATTAAGAAGTTGCTCCAAAGCTACTTCGAAATCGTCGCCCCCTGTGTCGTAGCACCTTTCGACCAGAGGCCGCAGCCCGGTCAACTGATCTGCCCTGATGGCATGGCCGAAACGTCTGTTAAGAATTGAATCGTTTATGCGACCCAGAATAGTTTCCTGCAATGCCTTTGCTCTCTGTGGGGACAATATCCCAACAAAGTCGTTTAGGGTAGCGTCCAAGATCTTGTCGGGCGTATCCAGCACTCTCCCCGTGGAGTTGTTGACCAGCAGATTTAGCTCCGGCCTATTCAAGACTCCAAGCTCGGCTATCGGCACAACTTTGCTTGGCAGTCCAAATCTGCAACGCCCCGCCAAGTCCTCAAGCTTCTCCGAAATGGCTTCGCCATTGGGCACCACACCAGGGACCCCCACAATCCGGGATGCAGTGTTCAAGACCCATGCCGCAGTTTCCCCAATGCTTCGGACGTGGCCCGACCCAAGTTCATACTGACCAGGATACTTGCTGATGATATGGGATGTGGACTTGCCATCGACCCAGTCGCCAAGTACCCCCGAACGTTGCTCAGCATCGTATGGACGAAGCCGTTCAAATTCCTCCAATTGGCAGAGAAATGGCAACAGGGAGTCGACGCTCTTGTCCATCTCTACCAACCCCTTCAAGGCCTCGATAAGTTTGTAGAAACTGGTGAGCGACATGCCAGAGTGGGATGCGACGGAACCAAGGCCCGTAAGGGAGAGTCCGTTTGAGTATCTGCGTGTCAACTCATTGGCTTCTAAGTAACTATCTCAAAATCCTAACCCACAGATGCATAGAGTGGATTCAGGGACGATATGTAAGGTTTCTCCAACAGGACCGGGAGGAACCGCATGACGCAACAAGATACGTTAGGGACCATTTGGGAAGTGCCGGACGAGCTTTGGGAAATCATCGAGCCTATCATCCT
>DAOUJL010000083.1:0-68861 GCA_034422735.1 Dehalococcoidia bacterium
TTGAGAAGCTGGCATGGAGGCGTGGCGACCCCCTAAACTGGAACACCGCTGGTAACCGCAATTTTGAGGTCGCACCTCTCGTTCGGTAACCATTGATTTTGAGGTCGCGCGGAGGGGTTGGGAAGATGATTTGGGGCATCTGATACGGGCAGACTGAACAGTCCATAAACAAGGTTTTCCGCGTTGCTCAACTTACTCGTTGAAGGGTGATCCACAAGCAACTAGAATGTGACCGGCAGCTGTCTAGGCTTTGTGGAGACAGCTAGGGAGCAGAGTGCACGTGCTTCGTTAGCGGGCGTTCCTGCTGGCTGTCCGAGAGATTACAGATGAATGCCATAACCACGATTATGCAACGTGTGAGCCCCATCCTGAGGTCTTACTGGGTGCGGTACATTCTCCTCGGGTTGTTGCTGACTGTTGTTGTCCTATCGGCATGTACTGTCGCGCTGCTGGTGGTCGTAGGCCTGAACTTCGGGGAAGGGGAATGGGAGTGGCATGGAGAAGAAGAGTGGGTGCAAGGACAGTGGGCGAAGAACGAAGAGTCACATTTGCCGCGTATGACTTCGCCCCAGTGGACTCCCGGCGGGAGCAGAATCGTCTTCACGAAACTGAAGCATCGCCGCAGTAGCCCGCAGTGGCTTGAAGACGACATATACGTGGTTGAGTCGGACGGCTCCCGGCTGCGGAGGATAGCGAAAGGCGCATACTGGCCAAGCATCTCCCCCAATAGGTCTCGCATTGCCTACGGCTATGTACGGAGTGTGGAATTCACCGGCATCGGTCTCCGAACTTCCAGACTCAATGGTTCAGACCGGCGCACGCTTGTACAGATGCACCCCGGAGAATCTGACGGCCCTCCGTCATGGTCGCCGGACGGCAAGCGCATCGCGTTCTCAAGGCTCAGTAAAGGAGTCTATACAATCGATGCAGAATTGACCTATCATCCTCGGGTCTTTCCTTTCGGCTCATTGGAGGAGAGCGATCCCCATGGGCACGAACCCCGGTGGGGTCCGATCTGGTCGCCCGACGGGCAGACGCTTGCGTTTGTGGTCGCAGAAGTCTGGTTCACGCCAGACGACAGCGGAAGCGTATTTACCAGTAGAGACGTACTGTACACGGTAGGCGCTGACGGCTCCGAACCGACAAGGCTGTTCGCTACGACGCCGGACTACGTTTCGTACGGTATACCTCGCAAAGACCGGATCGTAGGGCCCCCGTTATGGTCGCCGGACGGCCGGAGGCTGACGTTCATTCGTGCTACCACCCATCCTGATTACGTTGCCCTTGCCACGGACGAGGAAAGGGAATTTGATCCCGTATCTGTTGTGCATGTCATTGAGGCCAACGGCTCAGGTCTGCGCGCCGTGGCCGAGTTCGGCACACACACACTTGAATCCTCCCTGTCCTGGTCACCGAGTGGGACCGAGATTCTGTTCACATTGGGAGATGGGCACATATACGTCGCCGATGCGGACAGTGGAAGTTATCGGCAGATTGGTAAAGGCTCACGGGCATCCTGGTCCCCTGATGGCTCCAGAATAGCGATCTTTGATGACTCTTCAAGCGACTACATCTTCACCATCGCGCCGGACGGCTCGGATGTGCGGGTTTTGGTGAGGAAGGACCCAGGCGGCGACCTCAAGGTGGTGAACAGATGATGGCAGGTGGCGTAGAATGACGCCCGCAGATCAACGCCCTAGAGAACAGCGGCGCAAGCCCAGCCGTCTGCTGACAGGTGTGACATGACTACGCCCGATGCCTTTACCAAGACGACCAAATCATCCCAGGCCACGGGTCGATTCCGGCTGCCGGATGCGCCCGAGCGGGAGTTGGACGAAGTCACGCAGTTCGACCACCTGTTCAGGAGCGGCAACTCCCACTACCTGGCGCTGCATCTGGGCAATTCTGAGACGACTCTGGTGGAGGCGGACCGCTGGGTCTGCCCGGACACCATTTTCAATACGGCGCGGGCCCGAGTGCCAGACCTGCTCATCGCCTTCGACGTGGACCCCGAAGTCTACGACGCCAAGAACGGGTACATCGTCTCGGAGCAGGGCAAGCCGCCGGACTTCGTGCTGGAGGTGGCGTCGGTTAGCACGGCGCACGTCGATACGGGAGACAAGCGGCTGTACTACACCGACCTGGGGATACCGGAGTACTGGCGATTCGACAAGACGGGCGAGTATCACGGGGCACGATTGGCCGGCGATAGCCTGGCGGACGGAGAGTACGTCGCCATGCCCATCGAGGAACTCCCGGATGGGAGCTTGCAGGGCTACAGCGCGGCGCTGGGCCTGAACATCCGGTGGGAAGAGGGCGAGATAGTGTTTTACGACCCGGATACGGGCGGGCCCATAGCGACCTTCGAGAATGAGCGGGAGGCGCGCGTCGCAGCCGAGTCACGCGCGGACCGCGCCGAGGTACGCGCGGACTGCGCTGAGGCACGGGTCCGCGAACTGGAAAAGGAGCTGCGCCGACTGGACCGCTGACGCGCGAACGCGGCGGGCGGTCACCCTCACCCTGGCCCTCTCCCATCGAGGGAGAGGGGACAGGAATTGGCTTTACGGAGCGGCGAGCCTGTGGGCCAGGTTGACCAGGGTTCGGACCGGTACGCCGGTGGCGCCCTTGGGGACGTAGCCCTTCTCGGTGGTGGCCCGGGCGGTGCCGGCGATGTCGAGGTGGACCCAGGAGGCGCCATCGGTGAACTCACCTATGATCTGGGCGCCGATGGTGGCTCCCGCGCCGCGCCCGCCGGTGTTCTTGATGTCGGCGACGTCGCTCCTGTACTGCTGCTTGTACTCGTCGAACGTGGGAAGCTCCCAGATGCGCTCCCCGACCTCGTTGCCCGCAGCGACGACGCTGTCGGTGAACTGCTGGTCGTTGCCGAACGCGCCGACGCACACGTTTCCGAGCGCGACCACGACGGCGCCGGTCAGCGTGGCCACGTCGACTATGCGGGTGTGGTTCTTGGAGCGGGCGTAGGATACGGCGTCGGCAAGGACGAGGCGGCCCTCGGCGTCGGTGTTGTCGATCTCGATGGTCTTGCCGTTCATGGTCCTGACGACGTCGCCGGGGCGCTGGGCGCGGCCGCCGGGCATGTTCTCGGTGGCGGGCACGATGCCGGTGACGTTGATGCGGGGCCTGAGCCTGCCGATGGCCTGCATGGAGGCGATTATGGACGCGCCGCCGGCCATGTCGCCCTTCATGGTGGCCATGTAGTCCGCGCCCTTGATGTCGAGGCCGCCGCTGTCGAAGGTTATGCCCTTGCCGAGGATGGCCAGCGAGTTGTCGGGGTTGCCGGGGTCGCCCTCGTAGCTGAGGATGATGAACTTGGGCGGCTCGTCGCTGCCCTGGGCTACGCCGAGGAGCGCGCCCATTCCGAGCTCGGCCATCTGCGGGCGGTCGAGCACCTCGAGCTGAAGGCCGGTGTCGCGGGCCACGTCGAGGGCAATCTCGGCCATGCGCGTGGGCGTCATGTGGTTGGCCGGCTCGTTTGCCATGTCGCGGCACAGGTTGACGGCGGTGGCGATGGCGCGTCCGCGCTCGACCGCCGCCTCTATCTCGGCAGCTCTTGCTTCGTCAGCCTCGACGATGAGAATCTCCTCGAGGTTGGAGTCCCCGCCCTCGGACTTGTACTTGTCGAACGAGTAGAGGCCGAGCTCGATGCCCTCGGCCATCGCCTGCCCCGCCTCGGCGGCGTCCAGCCCGCCGATGCCCGCGCCGTGCGTGATCGTCGCGGCGGTGGAGACGCCGACGCCGCGTAGCCGCCGGGCGCTGACGGCTGCGGCATCGCGGACGCCGTTGGCGTCGAAGTCGTCGGACTTGCCGAGTCCGGCCACAATCACACGGGCGGGGGTCATGTTGCCCAGCGTGTGGATGAGGGTGGTCTCGCCGCGCTTGCCCTTGATCTCGCCATCCTCGATGAGCCGGGAGATGGCGCCGCCCAGCGCGCGGTCCACCGCGCCGGTCGCTCCGCCGGGGGCGGTGACGCCCTCGAACAGGTTGACTACGATTGCGCCGACCTGCTGTTGCGTGATGTCGCCGCGCACTACTTTTATGTTCACGTATCGCCTCCTGGGTTGGTATGGACGGCATTATAAAACATGGCCGCGGCTATGGCGATTGGGTGCGCTGGCGGTTGGGTGCGGCACTGGGGCGGTACTGCTATAATTCGGGCGAACGGCGCGCCATGAGCGAGAGTCCGCGAGTAGCAGACGGTGGAGGAAGATCATGTCCGAACGGATTCTAACCGACGAGGAGAGAGCGCTCAGAGATAAGGCCAATCAGTTCCTGCCCGGCGGCAGCATCGGCAACATGCCCAACGACCTGATCATCCGTGAGGGACGCGGCGGCAGGGTCTGGGACGTGAGCGGCAACGAGTACGTCGATTTCCTGATCGGCTCCGGCCCCATGCTGCTGGGCCACGCCCATCCAGAAGTGGTGGCCGCGGTGCGCGAGCAGATCGAGCGCGGGTCTACGTTCTTCGCCAACAACGAGCACGCGATACAGCTCGCGGAAGAGATTTGCAACGCCATGGCCTGCGCGGACAAGGTGCGGTTCGCCAGCAGCGGCTCCGAGGCGACCTTCTTCGCCATGCGCGCCGCCCGCGCGTTCCGCAAGCGCGACAAGATACTCAAGTTCGAGGGCGGCTTCCACGGCATGAACGACTACGCGCTGATGAGCATGGGGCCGAGCGCGCCGCAGGAGTTTCCGGCGCCCACGCCCGACTCCGCGGGCATACCCAGGGCCGTAGAGAACGAGATGCTGATAGCGCCGTTCAACGACCTCGAGGTGGCCACCGCGCTCATCGAGCGCCACCACGACGAGCTGGCGGGAGTGATAGTGGAGCCGTTCCAGCGGCTCCTTCCGCCCAAGCCCGGCTTCCTGGAGGGGCTTCGCGAGGTTACGCAGCAGTACGAGATACCGCTGATCTTCGACGAGGTGGTGACCGGATTCCGGTTCGCGTACGGAGGTGCCCAGGAGTACTACGGCGTGACGCCGGACCTGTGCTCGCTGGGCAAGGTGGTGGCGGGCGGCTATCCGCTCTCGGCGGTGGCCGGGCGCGATGAGATCATGGCGCAGTTCGACGCCAACGCGACGCAGCCGGGCGAGCACCTGCCGATGATCGGGACGCTTAGCGGCAATCCCGTCGCGGCCGTGGCCGGGCTGACCACGCTCAACATCCTCAAGCGCGAGGGCACCTACGAGAGGCTGTTCGCGACGGGCCGCCGGCTGATGGGCGAGCTGCAGCGAATGCTCGACGAGGCCGAGATTCCGGCGCGGGTCGTCGGCGAGCCTCCGCTGTTCGACGTCTACTTCACCAGCGACGACGTGACGGACTACCGGTCCACGCTGCGGGCCGACCAGTCCCTGATGAGCGAGTTCAACCGGCTGCTGCGCGAGCGCGGCGTGATCAAGGGCGGGTCCAAGTTCTACGTGTCGCTCGCTCACACCGAGGAGGACGTGCAGCAGACCATCGACGCGATGGCGTCCGCGATAGCGGAGCTGCGCGGCTAGCCTTCGGGCGGGAGGCGTTCCCGCGACAGGAACAGCCGCAATTCAGGGGGCGACTTCCCGGTTCGAAGCAGGGAAGCCGCCCCCAAACTTTGCCCTCGCGTTCTGGCGTAAACGACGCCGAGTTTTCGCTTTACAGGTTATAGGATTCTTTCTAGAATTCGTATGCGAAGACTAGAGGACTCCGAGGGACGAAGAGCAAGCAAACACCCCGCCAGCCGAGGCCGGCTACCCTCAATCCGGACACCTGAATCATAGGTGGTGCCGGGCAGATAGAGGGACGGGGTGAGGGCATATTCCACTTTGGAAATGCCCCCGAACTCCCCACTCTCGCGGGAGTGCCGAATCCCTGTGGAGAATCCTCACTTCTTCCGGCTCGCTCATCCACTGCACTGGATACCAGCGCGGCCTGTTAAAGGGGCAGCATCGCCGTCCGCCCCTTCCGCGCTAACCGTTCCTGGGTCGAGCCGGTTACGGCGAATATGCCTGACGGCATTGCCTTTTACTCGACGAAAGCCCTCGCCGTCGCCAGCGGCGTGTTGCAGTCCGACTCCTGGCGCGCGAGCGGCATCCATCCAGGGCAACGGAGGTATTGGGGTGGAGCTTGGTACGACTTCCATAAACGTGATTAGCGACGGCACCTTTCTGCTGGACGGGGGATCCGTATTCGGCCAGGTGCCGAAGTCAACCTGGGAGCAGCACGTGAAGCCCGACCGGAGAAACCGCGTCCGGCTCGCGCTGAACTGCCTTCTCATACGCACACCGGAGCACAACATTCTTGTGGACACGGGAGCGGGATCGAAGCGGGCTGAGAAGCTCAAGGACCTGTACAGTCTCAACGGAAACAAGCTGCTGAAGGGCCTCCGGGAGGTGGGCCTGACGGCACGGGACATCGACATGGTGATACTGTCCCATCTCACATTCGAGCACGCGGGCGGCTGCACCAAGCTGGACCGCAGCGGCAACGCCGTTCCCACATTCCCGAAGGCGCGATACCTCGTGCAACGGACTTGCTGGGAAGAGGCCAACAGCCCCAACGAGCGCGTGGCGCCCCACATTTACACCGACGACTTTCATCCCCTTCACGAGAAGGGCGTGCTGGACCTGATCGACGCGGAGCACGAGGTGATCCCGGGCATTACGGTCAAGGCGACCAACGGACCGTCCACCGGTCACCAGATCGTGATGATCCAGCGCGGCGGTGAGCGCGTGGTCTACGCCAGCGACCTGATACCGACGCCCTATCACCTTCCCCTGCCCTACATCCCGGCGATAGACGAGCATCCCAACGAGACGCTCGTACAGAAGCGCGAGCTGTTGGAGATGATCATGGGCGGCGGCTGGGTGGTCGCATTCGGACACGGGAACGATCACCGCGCCGGGTACGTGGAGGAGAGGCACGGCAGGCCGCAGCTTCTGCCCGTGGTGATCTAGCCGCCCGGCACGATAGGGCGCGCCAACTCGGCGGAGACTACGCCGTCGTCGCCAAGCTCGCCCAGGCGGGCAGGCGTGACGGTGTTGGCGAGATCGAGGGGGCTGGCGGCCGCTACCCGCAGGTAGTTGTCGGTCAGCCCGTACCACTTCGTCGCGCCGCCGTCCGCCCTGCCCTCTTCCCAGAGGACGGGCCTGACCTGGCCGCGGGCGGCTCGGCGGTAGTCGGCGAACTGCCACCGCGTGAGCGACAGCAGGCGCCGCACCCTGTCCGCCTTCACGCGCGGGTCCACCTGGCCGTCGTAGTGGGCGGCGCTCGTGCCCGGCCGCACCGAGTACGGGAAGACGTGCGCGTCGGCGAACGACAGGCTCTCGCAGAGGGCGTAGCTGGCCTCGAAGTCCGCGTCCCGCTCGCCCGGGAAGCCCACGATGACGTCCGCGGTGATCGAGACGGCGGGCACGGCGGCGCGTATCCGCTCCACGGCTTGCGCGTAGCGTTCGGCGGTGTAGCGGCGCCTCATGCGGCGCAGCACCGGGTCGCTTCCGCTCTGCAGCGGCAGGTGGAAATGCGGGCACAGGCGCGGGTCCGACCACAGCTCGAGCAGCTCGTCGTCGACGTCTTGCGGCTGGAGCGACGACAGGCGGAGCCGGTCAACGTCCGTTTCGCGGAGGATGCGGCGCAGAAGGCCCGCGAGAGTCTCGCCGTCCAGGTCGAACCCGTATGAGCCGAGCTGCGTGCCGGTGAGGACGACCTCCCTGTGGCCGCGCCCGAGATTGCGGCGAATCTCCGCCACTATCTCCGCGGACGGGATGCTGCGCTCCCTGCCCCGGACCTTGGGGACGATGCAGTAGGCGCAGACCTGATCGCAGCCTTCCTGGATCTTCACCATCGCCCTGGTGCGGACCGCCCTGGGGCTGCGGGCAAGGTCCACGTCGTCGCCCACGGCGCAGGGCTGGACGGCGCCCCCCATGCGCTCGAGCACCTGCCGCACCAGCACGGGCTTGGCGGTGTTGCCGGCCACGACGTCCACCTCGTCCAGGCCGTCCAGGTCGCCGGGGGCGCGCTGGGCGTAGCACCCGGTGGCCACGATGGTCGCGCCGGGGTTGCGACGCCTGGCGGCCCGCAGCGAGCGGCGCGCCTTGCGGTCGGCGACGTGAGTGACCGTGCACGAGTTGACGACGTACACGTCGGAAGGTTCGTCGTTCGCGACGACGCGAAACCCGGCCTGCTCGAACTCCCTGGCCAGCACGTTGGAGTCGGCCTGGTTGAGCTTGCAGCCGTGGGTTTCGATGGTCACGCTGGGCGGCGGCTTGTCCGCGGCGAGCGGCAGAATCGCGCCGTCCGAGAGGGTGAGAATATCCATAGTCGAGCCTGTGTTATTATATGGACACCTCTCGAAAGGCGTCAACGAACCGTTGTTGTATGCCTTGGCCGTGTGTGCGCCGCGGCGCCGGCAGACAAGGAGTTGGATTGACAGGGGCAGGCTTCGGGGACGGGCTTTCGTGGATAGAACGCGCCAGGAGACTGACCGCGTATCATGCCGAGGCGGTCGACTTCGTCGGGCGCGTCGGGCAGAGCCTGCCGGCCGCCCCCGCCGACGCGCGGGCCGTGCGCGAGCTGTGGGCCGAGGCCGACCGGCTGGACGCGATGGTCTGCTCGCTGCTGGATCAGATGAACAGCGAGCTGCTGGGCGGTTCCGGCGAGATGGACGCCACGCGCGGCGCGGCGATTCGCCCCATGACCTTCGAGGAGGAGGCGCTGTTCTACGAGTGCTCCTGGCTGCTGGAGTGGGGCCGCGGCCTCGCCGTGAAGGTGGACCTTGCCGTGGAGCCGCGCACCATGTTCTTCGACGCCAACGTTTACGGCGTGTGTACCGACGAGAAGATTAACCTGCCCCACCCTATCAGCGAATCGGAGCTGAAGGAGGGCCTTGTGGACGCCTACGTTTCCGAGGTGACGCTTGCTGAACCGGGAATCTCTGGAGATGCCCTACCATGAGCAATAGAGTTGTCGTTACCGGCGTTGGGATAGTAAGCCCAGTCGGACTTGACGCGGAATCGACCTGGAAGAGCCTGGTGTCCGGCAAGTCCGGCATCGACCACATATCGGCGTTCGACACCGAGGGTTTCGAGACGACGATTGCCGCCGAGGTGAAGGACTACGACGTTACCTCGCTGGTGGGCCGCAAAGAGGCCCGGCGGATGGACCGGTTCGTGCAACTGGCCGTCGGCGCCGCGCTGGAGGCGCTGGAGCGCTCCGGCGTGAAGATCGAGCCTGCCAACAGCGAGCGCGTGTCCGTGATGATCACCAGCGGCATAGGCGGCATAATCACGCTGTCGGAGCAGATCGGGGTAATGGGCGCGCGCGGCCCCAAGAGGGTCAGCCCGTTCCTGGTGCCGATGATGCTGCCGGACATGGCGGCCGGACAGGTGTCGATGCTGCTCGGAGCGAAGGGGCCCAACTACGCGGCGGTGTCGGCCTGCTCCAGCAGCGGAGACAGCATCGGCCTGGCCTACGAGGCCATCCGGCGCGGGGAGATCGACGTCGCCCTGGCCGGAGGCGCGGAGGCCAGCATCTGCCCCATAGGCGTGGCCGGATTCAACGCCTGCCACGCGCTGTCCACGCAGAACGAGGAGCCTGAGAAGGCGTCCCGCCCGTTCGACGCCACCCGCGACGGCTTCGTGATGGGCGAGGGCGCGGCGGTCCTGGTGCTGGAGAGCATGGAGAGCGCCGAACAGCGCGGCGCGGAGCCGATTGCCGAGCTGGTGGGCTACGGAGCCACCGCGGACGCGCACCACATCACCCAGCCGGCGCCGGGCGGCGAGGGCGGCGCGCGGGCGATGAAGATCGCCCTGAAGACCGCGGGTCTCCAGCCGCACGAGATCGACTACATCAACGCCCACGGCACCTCCACGCCGCTCAACGACAAGTTCGAGACGCTTGCCACCAAGTCCGTGTTTGGCGAGGAAGCCTACAAGATTCCCATAAGCTCCACCAAGTCCATGACGGGCCATCTGCTTGGCGCGAGCGGCGCGCTGGAGGCGAGCGTGTGCGTGCTTGCCATCTCCAACTGGGTGGTGCCGCCCACCATCAATCTGGAGACCCCGGACATGGATTGCGACCTCGACTACACGCCGCACATACCGCGCAGGGGCCGCATAACGAACGCGATGAGCAACTCGTTCGGGTTCGGCGGTCACAACTCCTCACTCATCTTCCAGTCGGTGGAATAGCTCTGCCAGGCATGGCCAGTAAGCGATGGCAGATCAGGCCGCCTCCACCGAACGGCTTCGCGAGCGAGCTTGGGCTGCCGCCCTTCCCGGCCAGGATCTTGTACAACCGGGGCGTGCGGAGCCGCGAAGAGGCGGACGCTTACGTCGGTAACGGAGTGTCGGAGTGGAACGACCCGGCGCTGCTGCCCGACATGGCGGCGGGCGTGGAGCGGCTGGCGGCCGCTGTCGGATCGGGCGAGACGATCGGCATCTTCGGGGACTTCGACGCGGACGGCATCACGGCCACCGCGCTGCTCACCACTGCCTTGCGAGAGGTCGGCGGTCTGGTCGAGCCTTACATCCCGGACCGCGTGAAGGAGGGCCACGGCCTGAACTCCGGTGCCGTTCGCGCTCTGGCGGAAAAGTCGGTCACGCTGCTGGTGACCGTCGACTGCGGCGCGACGTCTGTGGAGGAGATCGGCCTGGCGTCGTCGCTGGGCGTGGACACCATCGTCACCGACCACCACACCATGACGGCGGGGATGCCAGACGCTCGCGCCGTAATCAACTGCCGCCGCGAGGACTCCCGCTATCCGTTCGACGGGCTGACGGGCGCCGGCACCGCGCTCAAGCTGGCCGAGGCGCTGTACCAGCGGCTGGAACGACCGTACCCGGGGCACCTGCTGGAACTTGCCGCGCTGGGCACCGTGGCGGACGTGGGGCCGCTCAGGGGCGAGAACCGCTACATCGTCAAGCAGGGCCTGAAGCGCATCAACTCCACGCAGAGCCATGGACTGAGGGCGCTGGCGGAGGTCGCGCAGGTCAGGCTTGGCGGCATCGACACCGAGGCGCTCTCGTTCGGTCTCATCCCCCGGATAAACTCCGCCGGGCGCGTCGACCGGGCCGACCTGAGCCTGGCGCTGCTCACCGCGCCGAGCCGCCAGAGGGCCAGGTACGTCGCGGGCCAGCTCGACGAACTGAACACAGAGCGCAAGCGCGTCACCGAGGCGGCGATGCGGGTGGCGCGGCGGCAGGTGGAGGGTCGTAGCGGCGCCGAGGATCCGCCTCACCTGCTCTGGGTGGCGAGCGAGACGTGGATTCCGGGCGTGCTGGGACTCATAGCGGGCAGGCTGGCCGACCGGCACTACCGTCCGGTCGTCGCGGTGTCGCTCGGCGGCGAGGTGAGCCGGGCGAGCGCGCGCAGCATCCCGGAGTTCGATATCGTGTCGGCGCTTGCGGAGAGCGGCGCGCCATTCGTCAAGTTCGGCGGCCATCCGCAGGCGGCGGGGTTCACGCTCGCCACCTCCGGGCTGGGCGAGCTGGAGGCGGAGCTGGGCGAGCGCGCGCGGCGAGAGCTCGGCGGCACGGACCTGTCGCCCGTCCTGGATGTGGACTGCGAGGTGGAACTGGGCGAGGCCACCGGGGAGAGCTTCGAGTTCATGCGCACGCTGGAGCCGTTCGGCGCCGGGAATCCCGCGCCGGTGCTGCTGACGCGCGACGCCAGGGCCGTGGAGGCGCGGCGGGTGGGCAGCGGCGGCCGGCACCTCAAGCTGGTCGTGGAGCAAGGCGGCGTTGCCGTGGACGCCATCGCGTTCGGCCAGGGGGAGATGCAGGAAGCCGTGTGGCGCGGGCTGGACCTGGTGTACCGCGCCGAGCTGGACACGTGGGGCTACAGGCCGAAGATCCAACTAAACGTCCTAGACATGCGCCCGTCCGTCCCTGCGGGCACATAGCATAACGTTGAGCCGGTCGGTCTGTCCTCTCCTGTGCGCGGCCCTCTACATCTTTATCGCACACTCCCGCAAATGTTAGAATGCCATGCATGGAAGTACGCCCTGAAGGGGGACACATGAGAGACGCGGAGACCCCGGCGCCCACGCAAGCCATCAGACGCACGTCGCCGCCGAGCCGCCCTAAAGAAGAGACGGCCCGCCTCGGCGATGAAATTTACGAGCGGGACATCCGTCCGCAGGTCGAGGCCGACCACGTTGGCGAGGTAGTCGCCATCGACGTGGAGAGCGGGAGTTGGGCCATCGGCGAGGATGAGATTGTCGCCACAGACCGCCTGCAGGCCCAGCGCCCCGACGCCTATGACGTCTGGTGCCTGCGGGTTGGCTATCGGGCGCTGTACAGCTTCGGGGGCGGGTCCCTGCGGAGAACCGAGTGATCCAGGGCGTGGTGAACACTGCCTACGAACCCATCGTAAGTCTTACGGTGCAAGGCCCTGCGGGCCAGTCGCAGGAGATTGAGGCTGTGGTAGACACGGGCTACAACGGCTTCCTGACTCTACCACTGATACTCGTGACGGAGTTGGGCTTGGTATATCGTGACCGAGGCCGCGCAATTCTGGCCGATGGCAGCGAGTCCTTCTTCGATATCTACGACGTTGCCGTGCTCTGGGACAGCCGTCTGCGAAATACCAGAGCCAGCGCAGTAGACGCCACTCCCCTCGTGGGTATGCGACTGCTGGACGACCATGACCTGAGCATCCAGGTTCGGGTCGGCGGACGCGTCCTCATCCAGGCCGGAGAGTAGCCGGTCGCGCTTGCCCCCCTCGCAACTGCACGGGCAGGCTTTCGAGCCTGCCCACTAACCACTGACGCCCCACCCCTACCGGCTGCGCCGCCTCTCGGCGCGGGTGCCGCGCTGGTACGCGGGGGCCGGCTCGTCGAACGACTCGTCCCGCGGCGTGTACCGCGCCTTGATCGCCAGAATCGGGACCGTTATCGCCAGCACCAGAAGCGCGATGAAGTGCGCCTCCTGCATTCCCAGCGCCCAGACCTTGTCGGTACGGGCGAAAGAGATCATGAACCGCCCGATTGAGTAGAGGGCCAGGTAGACTACGAAGATCATCCCGTCGGGCTTCAGCCTCCCGCGCAGCCTCCAGATGACCAGCAGCGCGAGCATGTTCCATATCATTTCGTAGGCTATGACCGGCTGGACCGCGACGCCCACGCCCTCCGCGCCGCAGTTCCGGGCGTCGCTGACCGGGTTCGTCCACATGAACCCGAATATGAAATCGGTGGCACGCGCGCAGTGCTCGCCGTTCACGATGTCGCCCAGTCTGCCGATGGTCTGCGCGACCAGCAGCGCCGGGGCGGTCAGGTCGGCTATCACCCCCACGGGCTGTTTCGCTATGAGCGCGTAGGCCGCGCCGCCCAGGAAGCCGCCCAGTATGCCGCCCCAGAGGCCGATTCCTCCGGCCCAGATGGCCAGAATGTCGGCGGGATTCTGCTGGTAGAAGTCCCAGTGGTCGATGACGTGCACCAGGCGGGCGCCGATTATGCCCCCGATAATGGCGAAAATGGCGATGGAGTAGACGGCATCCGGGTCTATGCCCTTGAGAGGCGCCCACCTTCCGACGAGGAACACGGCGGAGGCCACGGCGACGAAGCTGAAGAAGCCGTGCCAGCTCACCAGGAAGTTGCCGAAGCTAACCAAGTTGGGGCCAATGCCTATATCGATCATTTAGAATCCTTCAGCGAGAATTGTAAGCTATCCTAAATCTAAGTTCGCCGGGTGGCCCTGTCAAGCCGTGCGCGGCGGCGGAATGATGGGGACTACCGTGGGATGTTGACGACAGGGCTCGACAACGTGAAGTTCGCCGACCGTCTTCCAGTCTTGGAGTGGGCGTAGCTGTTCCGGGAGGATCCGGCTGAACCGTTACTGAAGTTGCTACAATGCGCGACAAAACCTGTAACATACTGTCCTGTCCGCTCAGTACAGTATCGGAAAGGATCGCCGCTCATGCAGAGAGAGCATCTGAAGTATTGGTTGGCCGCAGCATTAATCGTCGCTCTTGTCATCGCTGGAAACCGGCTATTTGCTGAGCGTATTGCCGCGCAGGAAGAACCCGAAGGCGACTTCGTTGTTAAGTTTGAAGAATTCCCGCCAGACTGCACCAAGCCAGGTTTCTCAGGCTATCCTGAGTGCTGGACTGCAACCCCGACCAGAACTCCACCCACAAAGGTTCCAACTGCGACGTATACCCCGCGTCCAAAGCCCACAGCGACCTATACGCCGGTTCCAACTCCTACTAAGTCTCCACCTCCGACACCGACCTCGACACGACCCAAGCCGATTGTCGAACCCACACCAACTGACACGCCCACTGACACTCCGACACCGACAAACACAGCTACCTCCAATGGCGACGACGATGATGACAGCGGGAACAATGGAGGGAACAACGGCGGCAATAATGGTGGGAACAATAGCGGCACAACTGTATCTGTTCCGACCGCGACATTTACGCCAACGCCGACACCTACACCAATACCCGTAGCCTTTGACTTCGAGCTTACAGCGCTAGGCGATGAGCCTGATTTAGTCAATTGGACGATACTGCACCGAGAGCGCGTTAAGTTGGAAGTATGGGGGCAGGGAGTAAACCCACCAAAGGCTGAAGACTACGAATTTCAGCTAGTGCTTAACTCGGGAACGACAGGCTTCTACTACGATAAGAATAGTGACGGGGCGTGTGGCAGGCTAATTGGCGACGCGACCGCGTGGCTTACGGACTGGTTTTCTGTAGGATCGGGTGCGCGTATGCCCTGGTTAGTACGTTGCGATCTAGGTGAAGCCTATAATCAGGGAATTACTGTAAGAGCTCGTGTAAAGAACAGCTACAGCTCTACGACTCTAGGGACATCCGGCTATCTAGGAATGGCTTGGCATAGCATAGAGTTTCCTCTTACCTACGCTATCGAGCGTAGTACGTTGGCTGTTGAAGCGCCTCCATCGGACTTAGGTTTAAAGCTTAGAGATCGTCCTGCAATCGAGGCGGCTAGAGAAGTGCTACCTACTCAGATTGATGCAGCTGCAAGAGCTTGGAATAATGCGGCTGGTCAGACTGTTTTCGTTCCACACTCGCAGATGCCTAGCAAGTCCTTGCGAGTAACAGTCAAAGGGTACTGGGCGAACTTTGTGCCAGAAGGATGTACACAAAGGGACGTAGCTTGTGTACAGAGTAATGACTACAGTGAGCCTCACTTGACGGAGCAGACGGTGTGGGTGAGATTCCCACCAGCTCTTGTTAGTGAAACTGGTGAGTTGCCTAAATGGACAAATAATTATACGCTTGCGAAGGACGTTAAGCGCCGAAAGATCTATTACCACATGCCTTCCGTCTTAAGGCATGAGATCGGACACACTTTCCGGTTAGGCCACGCAGCTATTGGAAATAACATGGGAGAGGTTTGGGTTGATTCACCTGTCCCCTATCTTACCTTGGTTGACAAGTGGGGTATTCAGAGACTTCTCAGTACTCATGATAATCGAGGGCACAGCCATTAGGCACGTCGGAGGTAGGTATGTTCAAGGGTAATCTGATCGATAGAGCTAAGTGGCTATTTGTAGGCATACTGTTCTTGTTCGCTGTAGGATGTTCAGTCTCAGATAATGTAGTCTCAGAACCGAGCAGCACTCCAACAGAGAAAACTGATTCTCGACGTGTAGCACCGTCTATGGGATCTTCACCCTTTCAAGGACACTTCGGGAAGGCTACAGCTTCACTGGAGGAACGGATTTTCATAGCGGAAGTTGTCGTCAAGGCGCGTTTGTTGACTGCCGGACAAGACGTTCTGAACTTTCGGGCTGTGTCTTACTTGAAGGGCACAGGGCCTACTGAGTTTACTGTTAGGGCTGTGACTGAAGGCCGCAATACCCAATGGGACAACCAGGACGCCATCTTATTCCTGGAAGATTACTCTCAGGGGCCTGAAACCTTCACATTCATCGACACCACAGAATGGGACTATATGTGGGAAGGCTACTCGCCCACTGAGTACACAGGCGACCTGCCAGAGGGCTACACGCCTGGGCGAGACAACCCGGTCTGGCTTCCAGTTGATCCTCCAAGGTCTCTGGTGTCGAACGCCGCTCAGTCATCAGATTCATCAGCGAACATTCGGATAACGTCTGAGCTTGGACGTTCAGGGGATCGTGTCAAGGTTACTCAACAGAAACTAGAATCCCAAGTTCAATGGATTGCCGGAACCACCCCTGCAAGAGAGGGGGAATCGGCAGCTCAGCGATCCGCTGATCCTGAAACTCATCGCAAGTGCGTTATAGCGGCTTTAGAGATCATTCGAGACGTTCGAGACGCTGAAATCTATCTTGATGAGGATCTTCTTCCCGTTGACGGTGGCAGTATCACGCTGAAATCTGGTCTTCCTGAAGACTCCATACTACTAGACTTCAGCGATGAGCCAGCAGGGGGCTATATACCTCATGTGTTTCATGGGTCAGATGCGCATTTGTTTAAGTCTTACTTGATGGAAACCGGCGATAAATCCAGAGTGTACTTCGAAGACAAGATCGTCACAGCCCGACCTCTTCCGGCTGGCAACTACGTTATGAACAAGTCCTCTCGACCCCATTGGTTAGAGCCATGCCGGTTTCGATCAGATGAAATGTACATGGTTCACAACGTAAGAGTCGTAGCTCCAAACAACGTGCTTTACGAATCGTTCTTCGATCCCGGCCTCATACCAGAGGGGATCGGATACTCTTCAGACGGCGGTGTGCTTAAAGCAGGAAGCTCCTCTTCCAAGACGATTGAGATCGCAAAGATTGTCTCGCGAAGCGGGCAAGTCCAGATTACTGTCAATTCCGTTGAAGCTCTGGACAGAACTGTTATGGACTTCATCGACCTGGACGGGTCTGTAACGCTGTCTCTGAATTCGGCCAACGCGACCAGCTCTAATGCAGTCCTGACGTGGGATGTATCCTCTCAGCCCTGGCAAGACGGGGACAAGCTCATGCTTCGAATCACGCGAATACTGCCGTCCCCTATATTGGATGCACAGTTGACAGTCCAGGGCTTCAGTCCACAAGAGCCAGGATACTTCAGAGATCTTACTGGCAATCTGGAGCCTGGGGAGTTTCAGTTTAACGGTTCAACTATCAGAATATCCAGCTTCTACTGGCTGCGCGGAACTCTGAGATTCCTGACCGAGAATCACGCTGACCTCACAGGGCACGTCATTCTAGTACTGGATTCTGACGGCGCGAAAGTCTTAGAGCTCGCCATCGACGACGCGCAGGTCTTAGTCGCGGGCAGCAACTACGCATGGAACGTTCCTCGACCTTGGGACGCAGGCGATGTTCTCAGGATGATTATTCAGTATCGGACCTAAAATAAACCTGAACAGCACTTAGGGGGAGCCACTGAAAGCTTAACATCTCAGACGCAGAAGAGCCGCCAAATCGTCAGTTACCACACTTCACGATTCGACGGCCCTAAACCAAAAGGGGGAAACCTAATGGCTGCAGCGCAGTCTAACCTAGCGCATACCTTCATGCAAGCGACACACACCCCTCACCCACTCCGACCCATCCGCTCCCCCGCACCCCGAAAATTCCGTCACTTTCCCGCGCCACCCGTTCCCCAGCCCTGCCCCACCCAAACCCCGCCAACACCCCGCTCCGTCCCCATTCATGCGCCGTTTCTTCCCACAAATCCGCCCCCACTCCGCAATTTCGCCGCTGCTCTTGAAGCATACGCATCCAAGCGCAGCCGAGGAATCCGGGCCGTTCGCGCGCCTGCGGCCTGACCCCTCTTGATTCTATAGCACGCACGTGCTATTTTCTATCCAGCAGGCGCTGTGGCAAGTGTTCAGAGGTGCCGATTGGCCAAGAGTCCCCTCTCCTTTGATGGGAGAGGGCTAGGGTGAGGGTGAAAATGGGGGTGAAGGCCACTGTCGTGTTCTGCCACATTCTGGGCAATACGCGTGACGAACCTCAACAACTTGGCTCACAGAAAGTGACAAGAACATCGGGCCGCCCAGCTACGGAATGTGCGGAATGTAGCAGAATCGAGCAGATTTTTTGGAGAGCCGCGCCCAAAGCCCCTTCCGCTTGTCCCCTCTCCCTCGATGGGAGAGGGCTAGGGTGAGGGTGACGACGCGAGCGCAGCCAGTGTGCCGCCCGTGCCGTTACTCCGCTTCGCTGTGCTAGAATGAGACCCAGACACGAGACAGGTGAGATGAAGCTGATGGCCGCAGCATCAACGGCGAAGATATGAGAGACAGGGTCGAAGCGTTTCTCAACTACATGACCGTGGAGCGGGGGGTCTCGCCCAACACGCAGGCCGCCTACCGCAGCGACCTGAAGCAGTTCCTGGACTTCCTGGACGAGGACCGGTTCGGGAGCGCTCCGGTCGGAGACTGGCGGCAGGTGGACGAGGCGGTGGCGGCGGCATACGTCGAGCGGCTGATCGAGTTGGAGTACTCCGACACTACGCGCGCGCGGAAGGTCGCCTCGCTCAAGTCGCTGTTCTCGTTCCTGGACGACGAGGGCGCGATCGAAGCCGATCCCACCGAAAACCTGAGCACGCCGCGGATAGGCAGATCGCTGCCGGAGACGCTGGCAGTCGAGGACGTGACCCGGCTGCTGGAAGAGGCGTCCACCAAGGACTCGCCCGAGGCCAAGCGGGACCTCTCGATGCTGGAGTTGCTGTACGCCAGCGGAATGCGGGTGAGCGAACTGGTGTCGCTGGACACGGACGACGTGGACGTCGACGAGCTGTCGGTGCGGTGCTTCGGCAAAGGCGGGAAGGAGCGCGTGATCCCGATTCACTGGAGGGCGGCGAACTCGGTGGCCGAGTACGTGGAGGAGACGCGGCCCGTGCTTGAGAGCGAGCGCTCCGGTCGGGCATTGTTCCTGAACCGGCGCGGCGACCGGCTCACCCGCCAGGGCTTCTCGCTCATTCTGAAGGGGTACGCGAAGCGCGCGGGCATTACCGCGAAGATTACGCCCCATTCGCTACGCCACAGCTTCGCCACCCATCTGCTCCAGGGCGGCGCTCCGCTGCGACACGTCCAGGAGCTGCTGGGCCACGCCAGCATCTCCACGACGCAGGTGTATACTCACTTGACCAGCGAGCACGTTCGGGAGGAGTACGACATGGCGCACCCGCGGGCGAGGTGAACGAGGGCCGGGTCCCTTCCCTGCCCCGCTCCAGCCCGCCGGAAACGGCGATACACACTAGACGATTCGACCCAGGAGGACACTCAGATGCCCAGCAGAGGACGCAAGCGAGCCTCCAGACAGGCCCAGCTCAGCCAGAAGAAGCGCAGGGGCCGCGCCGGCGTAAACGCGCGGACTTTCGACGCCGGCCCGACGGAGCCGCGCGAGGCGCCGCAGACTGCGCCCGCGGCCAGCAGCGCTCCGGTGGCGGCAGCCGCGGTGGCCGCGCCGACGCCCCAGGCCGCGCCGCGCCGCCAGCGAAGGCAGTCGACGCCGAACACGCCGATGGTCTATCGCTACCTGGGGCGCGAGCTGAGACAGATCGGCGTACTTGCCGCGGTGATGGCCGCGGCGCTGGTGGCGCTCTCGTTCGTGCTGGGCTAGGCCGCGTCGCGGTCTGGCCGTGGTGACGGCGATGCGCAGGGGCAAGCCTTGGTAGTCGAAGCGAAGCGGGACGAGTTCGGAGAGCGCCTGAGGGCGCTGCCGACGTCGCCCGGCGTCTACCTGTTCCACGACGGCGACGGCGCCGTGCTGTACGTCGGCAAGGCGGCCAGCCTGCGCAACCGCGTCAGCTCGTATTTCGGGAGCACGCCCAACCTGGTGCCCAAGGTCCGCAACATGATGCGCAGGGTCGAGGACTTCGAGTTCATAGTCACGGAGTCCGAGCAGGAGGCGCTGATCCTGGAGTGCAATCTCATCAAGGAGCGCCAGCCCCAGTACAACGCGCGTCTGAAGGACGACAAGAGCTACCCGTTCATCAAGATCGACATGTCGGAGGACTTTCCGCAGGTGTACGTCACGCGGAAGGTGCCCAACGACGGCTCGCGCTACTTCGGGCCGTTCGCCAGCGCGAGCAGCGTGCGGCGCACGCTCAACCTGCTGAAGAAGCTGTTCCCGTACCGCTCATGCACCAAGACCATCACAGGCGACGACCCGCGCCCGTGCCTCGACTTCTACATCCACCGCTGTGTTGGCCCGTGCATCGGCGCGGTCGACCGGGAGCAGTACGCCGAGATCATCGACCAGGTGGTGCTGTTCCTGGAGGGCAGGACCAATCGCGTCGTCAAGTCGATAAGCCGGCGCATGGAGGAGGCGGCGGACGGCCTGGAGTTCGAGCGGGCCGCCGTGCTGCGCGACCAGTTGAGGGCTATCGAGAGGGTCAATGAGGGCCAGAAGGTGCTCAACCTCAGCTCGGAGAACCTGGACGTCATAGCGCTGGCCCCGTCCGAGAGCGAGGCGTGGGTGGAGGTATTCTTCGTCCGGCACGGCAAGCTCATCGGGCGCGACAACTTCATCATGGCAGGCACGCAGGACGACACGCCCGGCGACATTCTCACGGCGTTCGTCCAGCAGTTCTACGACGCGACGCCCTACGTGCCGCCGCGCATCCTGGTGCAGCACACGCTCGACGACGCCGAACCGATAGCGGAGTGGCTGCGGCAGAAGCGCGGCAGCCGGGTGCGCGTCTACACGCCGCAGCGAGGCCAGAAGCGCCGGCTGATGGAGATGGTGTCGGAGAACGCCCGCCAGGGGCTGGACCACCTGGAGGTGCGGCGGGCGTCCGACAGCGCGAAGCTGCACGCCGGGCTGTCGGAGCTCCAGGAGGCGCTGAGCCTGCCCGAGCCTCCGCGACGCATCGAGTGCTACGACATCTCCAACATCCAGGGCACCAACGCGGTGGGCAGCATGGTGGTGTTCGAGGACGGCCGCTCCGCGCCGTCCCAGTACCGGCGGTTCAGGATCAAGACCGTCGAGGGCGTGGACGACTACGCGATGATGCGGGAGATGCTGACGCGGCGGTTCAAGCGTCTCGCCGATGCCCGGAACGCGGCGAACGGTTCCGAGAACCGCGCAAATGAAGCGGACGACAAGCCCGGCGACGGTGGCGGCTCATGGGGCGTCGCGCCGGACCTGGCGCTGATCGACGGGGGCAAGGGTCACCTGGGAGCGGCGCTGCAGGTGTTCCTGGAACTGGGCATAGACTTCGTGCCGCTGGCGAGCCTGGCAAAGGAGAACGAGGAGCTGTTCGTGCCCCACGTCCAGGAGGGGATCATGCTGCCCCGAGATTCCCAGGGCCTGTACCTCGTGCAGCGCGCCCGGGACGAGGCGCACCGTTTCGCCATCACGTATCACCGGCAGCGCAGATCGCGAAAGGGCGCCGAGTCCATCATCGACCAGGTGCCCGGAATCGGGCCGAAACGCCGCCGGATGCTCATCCGGCAGTTCGGCTCCACCAAGGGCATCAGGGAGGCCACGGTGGAGCAGATTGCCGCCGCGCCCGGCATGACGCTGAAGCTCGCCAAGCGGGTCAAGAGCTACCTCTAGGCCTGCCTGGACTCCGCTTTTCGCTAAAGCTAGGTTCCATTCGCCTTGCTACACCGAGTTGCGCACCCCTGTACACAGGCGTTCCGGTTTACTTTACGTCTTGGTTAGCTTATGGCGGGCCTAGCTTCCCTCGGGTCTCTCGGAGTTGCCGCCTGCGCCCGTGTTTCCGGCCATCCGGGCGAACGGGCCCAGCAGATTGGTGAACTCCATCGGGAAGATGAACTTGGTGGACGGACTGCTGCCCAACTGCTTGAGCGTGTCGAAGTACTGAAGGCTCAGGGTATTAACGTCGACGTTCTGGGCCACGCCGTAGACTTTGTCCAGCGCCAGGCTGAAGCCTTCCGCGCGCAGGACGGCGGCCTGCTGGTCTCCCTCGGCGGAGAGTATCTCGGCCTGGCGCTCGCCCTCGGCGCGCAGGATTGCGGCCTGCTTCTCGCCTTCGGCGACGGTTATGGCCGCTTCCCGCGTGCCCTCGGCCTCCGTCACGGCGGCGCGGCGGAAGCGTTCGGCGGACATCTGCCGGTTCATCGCGTCCTGGATATCGCGGGCGGGCTCCACCTCGCGAATCTCTACCTGCGTGACCTTGATGCCCCAGCGCTCGGTCACCTCGTCCAGCTTCTGGCGCAGCAGTTCGTTGATGCGGTCCCGTTGGGACAACACGTCGTCGAGCGGGATTTCGCCGATTACCGCTCGGAGCGTCGTGGTAGCTATGCCGATTACCGCGCTGCGGTAGTCGACAACCTCCATGATCGCCCTGTCCGCGTCGGACTCCATGACGCGCATGTAGACCAGGAAGTCGATGTCGATGGGCGCGTTGTCCCGCGTGATGTTGGTCTGGCGGGGGATGTCGATTACGGCCTCGCGCAGGTCGATTCGCTGGTAGGTGACGAAGGGCCAGAACATCACCTTCAGACCCGGTGGTTTCAGCCCTGAGAACTTGCCGAGCCAGAAGACGGCCAGACGCTCGTACTGCTTGACGATGGTTATGTATGGTATCAAGTGGTTCTCCTCTTGACTGGCTTACTGGTCCGCTTTGAAGACTTTGAGTGTGAGACCCGCTACATCGGAGACTATCACTTCCTGTCCCCCTTCTATGTGCTCGCCGGAGTCGGACACCGCGCTCCACGACTCGCCGCGCAGCCGCACGCTGCCGCGCGGATCCAGCGGGGTCACCACCACGCCTGTCTCCCCTACCAGGCTCACCTGGCTGGGGTAGCCCTCCGCCGCCTTCGCCCGGCGATTCTCTCTGAGAAACAGCCCGAGCGACACGACCATGAACGCGCCGATGATGCCTATGATCCACAAGTTGACCCGGAAGCTGGGCTCCGGTATGGGCGGCGCGCCGAATCCACCGAACAGCAGGAAAGCGCCCACGATGAAGCTGATTGCCGCGCCGATGCCGAACACGCCCAGCCCGGGTGCCGACGCTTCGGCGTAGAACAGCGCCATCGCAAGCAGAATCAGGCCCAATCCGACCCAGTTGACGGGCAGGTTGGCGATGGCGGTGAACGCCAGGGCGAGCGCGACCACGCCGACCACTCCCGGAACGATCAGGCCTGGGCTTATGAGCTCGATGAGTATGCCAATGCCGCCGATCGTGAGCAGAACGAACGCGACGTTGGGGTTGGCGAGGATGCCCAGGAATCGCTCGAGGGGATTCAGCTGCAACTCGTACACCGCTATTCCGGTCGTGTCCAGCGTGACGCCCGTACCGGCAACGGTGACTTCCATGCCGTTCATCTTCTCCAGGAGCTCCGGCACGTCGGCGGCCACGATGTCGATGACGTTTTCTTCGAGCGCCTCGGACGGTGAGAGCGACAGCGCGTTCAGGACGGTCTTCTCCAGGACCTCCCGGTTCCGGCCGCGCTCGTCGGCGATGCTGCGCATGAAGGCGGCCGCATCCTGTGAGGCCTTGGACTTGAGGGTATCGGGCAACTCCTCGCCGCCGCCTCCGACGGGGGACGCCGCGCCGATGTTCGTGCCGGGCGCCATGGCGGCGACGTGCGCGGCGGCGGTGACGAAGGTGCCCGCCGAGGCGGCCTGCGCCCCAGGGGGCGAAACGTAGACGGCGACCGGAACCGGCGAGGTGAGCAGGTGCTCTACTATCTCGCGAGTGGAGGAGTACAGACCGCCCGGCGTGTCAAGACGCACAATGGCCAGTCGCGCTCCGTTCTCCCTCGCGTCGTCCAGGCCGCGCGCGAGATGGCCGGCGGCCAGTTCGTCGATAGTTCCGTCGATGGTGATCAGCGTAGCGCGATGGCCGGACGCATCCGCCGGCACGGCCTGGCCGAGCAGGAAGCCACCGAATCCGAGCGCGACGAGCACCAGTGCGGCGAGGCGGCGCACCGCGGCCGCGCGATCCGGCGCTGGCCGCGTATGCAGGCCGCGCGCGTGTCTGCGGCTGGAAGTCGATCGCGCCAACAATTGTTCCATTTTCGGCCCTGAAGCCAGCTAACCAAGACGTAGAGCGATGTTCTGCAATACGCCTCTAGCGTAACAGAGAATGCCGACGAGCGTTGGCGCGCGCAGCGCGAGTTAGTAGACGACCAACTCCACTCCATAGTTCGAGTATGGGTCGGGGTCGAGGGTGCAGATCGGCTCTCCTCGTTCGAGCGCGGCCGCGGCAACCAGGGCGTGATCGCCGGCCGATGCCCCGTCGTTGGCATCGCGTGCCGTGAGCAGGAGACCGGCGCGCTTTGCGGCGTCGGCGGAGAGCGGCGCCACCTCGACGAATTCGATCAGCGCGGTGAGCGCCATCTCGGTCCGGCGGTCGAGGTCGGGGTCCCGCCACAGCTCGAACACCGTCACCGATGACACGGCGGCTGTCTCTCTGCCGTCCAACACGAGGTCGATTATGCGGCGCGCGGACCGGTCTCCGTCAAGGTAGGCCCGAAACAGCGAGGCGTCGAGCAGCATATCGGCCATTGTTTTCTCCTCTCCTCCACTGGCGCAACGCCGCCACACGGATGCGCCTCGTTCGCAACTCCCCTACCCTGCCGGACCGCGGCACGGCGGGTGGACTTAGCCTTCGAGGTTCGCCCTCAGCAGCCTCACGGCTTCATCCCTGGTCAACTCCACGGGAGAGCCGATTGGCTGCCTGACCTGAAGTCGGATGTACTCGTCCTCCCACACGGACGGTTCCGGGGGAAGGGGAGGCGACGGCTCGACGTCGTTCAGCGCCAGCTCGAGGGCGTGCTCGACGAACTCGCGGAGTGACAGGCGGCGCTCCGCCGCCTTCGCCTTGGAGGCCAGGTAGAGGTCCTCCCTCACGGCGGCGTATAGCTGCCTGGTGGGTTGTTCGCTCTTTTTTCTTGGCATAGCAATATCACTCTATTTGGATAGCGGAACATCGGCAAGGCGAAAATGGGTGTCTCCGGGCCGATTTCTGGGCGGCGAGGTCTCGTCCGAGCGCCGCATCCGACCGCGGCAGAGGCGTGCGTGCGTCTGTACCGGCGCGCAGCGGTTGGGAATATCCGCATATCTCGATATAGATTACGTTTTCGAGGCGCGGCGAACTGCGCGGGGCAGTCACGCTGCGCCTACCGGCCGGCACATGCTCAGGTTTGTAAATGATATAATGGCCCGCGGCATGAAAATCGTAGTCGCACCACAGGCATTCAAGGGCAGCATCTCCGCACAGGACGCCGGACAGGCCATGCGCGAGGGCATCCTCCGCGTGTTCGCAGACGCCGAGGTGGAGGTCACGCCGGTCGCCGACGGCGGCGACGGCACGCTGCAGACGCTGGTCGGCCTCACCGGGGGCAGCGTGCGCAGCGTGAGCGTCACCGGGCCGCTGGGCGAGCGCATTGAGGCGCAGTGGGGCGCTCTCGGCGACGGCAACACCGCCGTGATCGAGATGGCGCGCACGTCCGGACTGGCGCTGGTGCCGCGCGACAGGCGCAATCCCCTGCTGACCACGACCTATGGGCTGGGCGAGGCCATCCGACAGGCCCTGGAGGACGGGTTTCGCAAATTCATTATCGGGATCGGCGGAAGCGCCACCAACGACGGCGGCGCGGGGATGGCCCAGGCGCTGGGTGTGCGGCTACTGGACGCGGAGGGCCGCGACCTGGCGCAAGGCGGAGAGGCGCTGGAGCGAGTGGCGAGCGTCGACGTTTCGGCGCTCGACGAGCGCGCCCGCGAGTCTACGTTCCTGGTGGCCTGCGACGTTAGCAATCCGCTCACCGGGCCGGAGGGGGCATCCGCGATATACGGTCCGCAGAAGGGCGCGACGCCTGAGATTGTGCAGCGGCTGGATGCTGCCCTGCACCGCTTCGCCGAGGTGGTGAGGGACGACCTGGGGCGCGACATCGAGGATCTGCCGGGCGCGGGCGCCGCGGGAGGTCTCGGCGGCGGCTTCGTGGCGTTTCTGGACGCCGAGCTCAGGGCGGGGGTGAACATAGTCCTCGACCTGGTGGACATGGAAAGCCACCTTGAGCGAACGGACCTCGTAATCACCGGCGAGGGCTGCCTGGACTATCAGACCATCTACAAGAAGGCGCCCATCGGCGTGGCGCAGATGGCAAAGGAGCGCGGCATCCCGGTTGTGTGCGTGTCCGGTTCACTTGGCGAGCGCTACGGCCTGGTGCACGACCATGGCATCGACGCCGCCGCGGCAATCACGAACTCGCCAATGAGTCTGGACGAGTCGTCCGCCAATGCGGCCGAGCTGATAGCCTCCGCCACGGAGCAGGCGATGCGATTCATCGAGGTGGGCAGACGCCTCTCCGCCAGCATTTCTTAGCTATCCCCTACTTCCCTCCTTACCTCACCTCTCTCTTCACATTCACCACATCTACTCAGAATTTCGGAGGTAACATGGGCTGGTCTGTTCACCACCCTGTCGGACTTTTGCACTACGCACCTCAGCACTCCATGCGCGGCTACACGCTGGTGGCCAACGTGGGGGGCGATCACGCGAATCTGATCGACATGGAGGGGCGTGTCTGCCACCGTTGGCACTCCGAGCGCGGACTGCCGCAGGGCTACCTGCTGCCCAACGGCAACCTGCTGTGCCGCATGAAGCCGCCGGAGGACCGCGAGGGCGTGGCCGGATTCGGCGGATCGTCCGCCGGACTGTACGAGCTGGACTGGGACGGCAACGAGGTCTGGCTGTACGAGGACGATAGCGTCCACCACGACTTTCTGAGGCTGGACAACGGCAACACGCTGACGCTGGTGTGGGTGCCGCTTGCCGACGAGCTGGCCGCCCAGGTGCGCGGTGGCTACGAGCGCGAGGAGGACGCCGACAAGCCGATGTACGGCGACGTGATACGGGAGATTGCCCCGGACGGCTCCACGGTGCAGGAGTGGCCGATCTGGAGCGCGCTGGACGTGGACGCGGACGAGATATGCCCGCTCGAACGCCGCCAGGAGTGGACGCACACCAACTCCATCGACCTGACCCCGGACGGCGACTTTCTGATCAGCATGAGGCAGATTGACAGGGTGGCCATCCTGGGCAGGGAGAACGGCGACATACGCTGGAAGTGGGGAGCGGGCGAGCTATCGCACCAGCACAACGCCACGTTCCTGGACAACGGCCACGTGCTGATGTTCGACAACGGGCCGCACCGCCGTGGTCCCAGCGGGTCGCGCGCGGTTGAGGTGAACCCGGTCACCAGCGAGATCGAGTGGGAGTACAAGGGGATGCAGCCACTGCACCTGTTCAGCTTCCACATCAGCGGCGCGTCGAGGCTACCCAACGGCAACACACTGATATGCGAGGGGGCCGCGGGCCGCGTGATCGAGGTGACGCCGAGCAAGGAGCTCGTCTGGGAGTACATCAACCCGTTCTTCGTGCCGGACAGGCGCTTCGGCGGGGTGAACAACATGCTGTACCGCGCGCTCCGCTACGGCCCGGACCATCCCGCGCTGCGAGGCCGCGACCTCGATCCCGCGAGGCACGCCAACGTCAACCGGCTGTACGACATGATGTAGGTACGCAACCCCTTTCCCCTTCGGTAGGAGAGCACTGCGGTGAGGTTGAAGACCCCGATCACGCTGCAACCACGGAACAGCGATAGACATGACTAGAGAAAGACTGGGGAGATCTTCCGGCAACAAGATCACGCCTCTACCTCGGCGCATCAGAAACCTCTTGCGCTATTACATCGAGTGCGCCAAAGAAGATGATGGTATACCGTTGCGGATTCCGCTGCGCGATTCCGGCAGGCGGTTCATCACATGGCCTTTTGAGGGCGACATTTCCTGCCTGGATGAAGACGAGCGGAGAATTACGCTGCATAGCAGTCAGTTCCCTTTTGCCGAGGAGCTTAGACGAGCTTATGGGAGAGGCAGCCTCCTGTACGGATACCCGCTCTACGTCGAAAGCAGAAATCAGACGCGGTATGCCATACCTGTATTCACCTGGCAGCTTGAGTTTGAGCAGAATGGACGGGAACTGTGGCTTAGGGGCGTGGACGACTGGCCTCAGATGAATCCAATCTACTTGAGAATACTCGCTCCTACTCCGGAGGATCAACACAGGGTACTAAACGCGCTTGGTCTGTTGGACACCTCGGATGATCCCCCACATCGGCTTGTGTTTGACATTGTTGATCGGCTGCAGCAGTTGGGGCTGGTGAGGGAAGCCGTCGATTCCCTTGAACCACAGAAGTTGTCGAACTTTCGCCAAGTGTCTCCCAACATAGCGATTGGTACTTTCAATTGCGCCATGCTGTTCGCAGTGGAACGCCCGATGTTTACCGACGGTCTGGTTCGAGACTTGGGGGAGATTGTTGAATCACATGCCCCCGGATGGCAAGCAACAGCCCTGGGGCACCTGTTCGGCGTCCATTCATCAGATGACACAGCCCAAGAAGAAGAGCGAGCAGTCGTAGAGGCGGTCCCCTTGAACGAGGAACAGCGAGAAGCCGTCCAGATGGCAGCTTCCGCTCCGCTCACTGCCGTTACTGGACCTCCAGGCACCGGAAAGTCCCAGATCGTGGTAGGAATGATTGCCGACTCATATCTGAGCGGTGAGCGCGTCCTATTCACTAGCAAAAACAACAAGGCTGTCGACGTTGTCGAAGAACGCGTTAACGCCCTGGCGACGAACCCACTGATGATACGCACAGGCAGTCGAGCAGGAGCACGGAACTTCCGCCAGGAACTCGTCCAACGTCTCGCGGGAATGCTGGCGGCGCAGCCAACACAGGACGACCGCCAAAGATTCGATCAGCTTGACGAACGATATGACGAGCTATTGGACCAGGAAGACGACCTCTTTGAAGAGCTGCGAACAATCCGACTCGCTCACGAGCGGCTGTCGCCCCTGCGTGATGCTAGAGACAGATTCGAGAGGGAGTACTCTCTCCACCAATGGAAGGGACTACTGGAGTGTGAGGGGCTGCCAGACACTGAGGAGCTGGCGACGGCCCTTCAAGTGGTGGACAGGCACGTTTCTTCCTCTCGCGGCCTTCTTGACCGAGTTTCGCGCATGATATCGGCATCAAAGGATCAGGAGCGAATCCAGAACGTTGCCACAGAAGCGGTTGCCAGATGTCCCGCGCTCCCTCCTCACCCACAAGACCTTCAGTCATTTCATGGTTGGCGAACTTGGTTTGTGAGGGCGCAGTCGATGGGCGAGGCTCTCAATGCAATTGCTCGTTATCGAAGCGGACTTAGCGAGATCCGCGAAATGCGATCCCGCGACGAGGTAGCTCGCCAACTGCAGAGAGTTCGGTCTGAGGTCACAGACATAGGAGCCGAACTTGTAGCCCTCTACGCGCGGCTTGTCTCTGATCGACTGGAGCCGGCGCATCGTCGAGCAATAGGCAACTTCCGGGCGCTCATTGAGGAACTCTCCGGTCCGCAGCTGAGTGGCCGCGCGTATCAGGAAAACCGTCGGAACATGGCACGACTGTTCCCTGACGTGTCCCGTCACATACCTGCATGGTGTGTCACCAACCTCTCGGCGCGACGCAGCCTGCCACTGGAGCCCAATCTATTCGATCTGCTGATTATCGATGAGGCGAGCCAGTGCGACATCGCGTCTGCCCTACCATTACTATACCGATCCAAGCGTGCCGTGGTCATCGGTGACACTCAGCAGCTTCGTCACATCACCAGAATTGGAGGCCGTCGAGATCAACAGTTGCAGACCAAACACGGGCTGGGAATTGACGACCAGATATTCGCGTACCGCGTGAACTCACTTTTCGAATTGAGCACCAGCCTCGAGTCAATTGGAGGACTCGTTCAACTTCGAGACCACCATCGTTCGCACTCTGACATCGTCGGCTATTCGAATCGCAGATGGTACGGAGGAAACTTGCGTGTTTGGACCGATTATCGTCGCCTCAAAGTCCCGCCGGATGGAAAGTGTGGTATTCGCTGGAGTAACGTGAGAGGAACGGCGACGAGGCCCCGCGGCGGCAGCCTCATCATCAATGAGGAGGCATCGCTTGTCGTTCAACAGGTATCTGAACTTCTGGTGATGCAAGGGTTTGGCGGTACGGTTGGAATCGTCACTCCGTTCCGGGCACAAGCGAATGTAATCCAGGAGCAAATCGCTGCGAGCGTCGGTCCTGACTTACTTAACCGGGCGCAGCTAATCGTGAACACCGCGCATGGTTTCCAGGGAGACGAACGGGACATTGTCCTGTTCTCCCCATGCGTATCGACAAACCTTCCAAGTGGGTCGGCCAACTTCCTAAGGGACACGGGGAACCTCTTCAACGTTGCCGTCACACGCGCTCGCTCGTTGCTGCACGTTGTAGGAGATATGGACGCCTGTGCGAACTCCGGCATCCCACACATTGAGGAATTTGCCGCATACTGCGCCGAAATCGAAAGAGATGCATCAAGCCCTTACTCGACCACACTAGCCAGAGACGAGCGTATTGGCCCCGAGGAGAGGCCACTATACGAGGCGTTGGTTCAGGTCGGGCTAAACCCCTTGCCACAGCATCCCGTCAATCAGTATAGATTAGACCTTGCAATTGTATTGGGAGACCTACGCATCGCAATCGAGGTCGACGGTGTCTCGACTCACGCGGACTCCTTAACTGACATTGAGAGAGACGAACGGTTGGAGAATCTGGGCTGGCGCGTCCTACGCTTCTGGAACTATCAGGTCAAGGACGATATCGACTTTTGCGTCAACCGGGTTCTCAGGGAGATCGAGACCGATGAGCAGGAGGTCACACCACTGAATTAGCGACCTTCCCTACTCGTACCCCGCGGGGGTTGGAAGGGCTGGATTTGCGTCTGGACGAGGGAGGCGAAGCGGATGGGCGTGCGGTCCTCGAGGTAGGGGCCGATGGCGAACGGTATGAACCAGGAAATCTACAACGCCGCAGAGGGACAGTCAATCGCGAAAGAGGTGCCCGCATGACGGATTGGAGCAAGTGCTCGGCGGTGGAAAGCGTGCCCGACAGGCTTGGCGGGGCCTGGGTGTTCACTAAGACCAGGGTGCCCGTTTCAGCCTTGTTCGGGAACCTCGCCGCCGGAGCCACAATGGAAGAATTCCTCGACTGGTTCGAAGGAGTGGAGGAGTGGCAGGTTAAAGCGGTGCTGGAGCACGTGGTCGAAAACCTCGACGCCAAGGTCGCCAATATGAAGCATGAAAGTCCTGTTTGATCACAATACTCCCAGACGCCTTCGCCAGCACCTCCCGGAGCACTCGGTCGATACGGCTCGGGAGAGAGGTTGGGCTGAACTGAGCAACGGCAATCTCCTCACTCAAGCCGAGCGAAACGGCTACGAAGTCGTTGTAACTGCTGACCAGAGTATGAGTTACCAGCAGAACATCGCCCGAAAACAAGTAGGTGTTGTAGTCCTGTTCTCCAATAGGTGGCCGGACGTGCAACTGCGAATAGCGGAGATTCGCGCGGCCATCGACGGGATACGGCCCGGCGAATTGAGGGAAGTCCCCATCACGCCCGCCCGCCGCTAGACCTGCCTGATAGCCTGGGAGAGGCCCACTACGGATTCGCTATGCTCTATGCTTAGCCGGGTGGGGGATGGAAGGGCTGTATCCGGGACTGGACGAGGGCGGCGAAGCGCATGGGAACTGCGGATGTGCGGCAGACTTGACTTCTAACGATATTATCGTTAGGATAGTCGCCATGAGTAACGAACAGAACACCGCAAAGCAGATCATCAGCAGATTCGGGGGGCAGTCCGCGCTGGCGGCACTGCTGGGCAAGCGCCAGAGCACGGTGCAACACTGGGCGAGCACCGGGAGGATACCCTCGCAGTGGCACGAGAGGCTGCTGGAGCTCGCCCGCCAGCAAGGAATCGCCCTCGAGCCCAGGGACTTCGTTTCGGCAGGCACGCCCGGCGTCGAACCGCCGGACGGCCGGCTTGGCGTCCTCCTGGTAGGGCTTGGAGCCGTGTCGTCGACACTCATCGCCGGGGTCGAACACGTTCGGCGCGGTTCCGGCGAACCCGTAGGTTCCATAAGCCAGATGGCGACAATACGGCTCGGCAAGCGGCCCGACAGGAGGTCGCCCCTCATAAAGGATTTCGTTCCTCTCGCAGGACTGGACCAGCTCGTATTCGGCGCATGGGACCCGATACCGGACGACGCGTATGATGCCGCGGTCAAGTGCGGCGTCCTGGATCGGCACGAGGAGATAGAGCCGATCGCGGACTTTCTCAGGTCGGTCAAACCGATGGAGGCGGTGTTCGACAACGATTACGTCAAGCGCATCCAGGGCGACAACGTCAAACCGTTCGGCAGCAAGCTGGAGGCCGTCGAAGCCATTCGGGAGGACATACGCCGGTTCAAGGAGGACAACGACTGCGACAGGCTGGTAATGGCGTGGTGCGCTTCTACCGAAATATTCATTGAGGAAAGCGAGGTACACCAGGGCCTCGAGAGTCTCGTCGGCGCACTCACCGAGAACGACTCCAGAATCGCGCCCTCGATGCTGTATGCCTACGCCGCCCTCCTGGAGGGCGTGCCATTCATCAACGGCTCACCCAACCTGTCGGTGGACGTGCCCGCTCTCGAGAAGCTGGCCAGGGATGAAGGCGTTCCGGTCTGCGGGAAGGACTTCAAGACGGGCCAGACGCTCGTCAAGACGGTAATCGGGCCCATGCTCAAGGCGAGAATGCTCGGCATGGACGGGTGGTTCTCCACCAACATTCTTGGCAACCGGGACGGCGAGGTCCTCGACGAGCCCGAGAACTTCAGGACCAAGGAGGAGTCGAAACTCGGCGTGCTGGAGTACATCCTGCAGCCGGACTTGTACCCTGAACTCTACTCCGACGCCTATCACAAGGTGCGCATCAACTACTACCCGCCCCGCGGTGACGCCAAAGAGGGCTGGGACAACATCGACCTGTTCGGATGGCTGCGCCATCCCATGCAGCTCAAGATCAACTTTCTTTGCTCGGACTCCATACTCGCCGCGCCACTGGTGCTGGACCTCGTACTCTTCATGGACTTGGCCCAGCGCGCCGGTTTGGCGGGCATACAGGAGTGGCTTTCCTTCTACTTCAAGAGTCCCCAGCACGCGCCTTCCGTCTATCCCGAGCACGACCTGTTCATCCAACAGACAAAGCTCAAGAACACCCTGCGCTGGCTCATGGGAGAGGACCAGATCACCCACCTGGGCATGGAATACTACCGCGAGCAGTACTCCCCGGCGGGCGCCGAGGTAGACCCGCCAGCCTGATTCTCACTGACCGTCGGCGGCGCGGGCCTATCCGTTCCTGAGTATGCGCCGCCGAACTCGCCGCCAGGGGACTGGTGTCCGCACAGAGACCCGTGCCTACGCGTAGCCCGGCGGCGGCTGGAAGGGCTGGATGTGCGTCTGCATGAGTGCAGCGAAGCGTATCGGCGTGCGGTCCTCGAGGTAGGGGCCGATGGCCTGGAGGCCGATGGGCAGCCCGCCGGCGGTAAGACCCAGTGGGAATGCCGTGGCGGGTTGGCCGCTGAGGGTGGCGACGGCGGGGTAGACAACCTGCAGACCGTATGGCACCGCCTGGCCGCTGACGTCGACCGTCCGCAGGGGCCAGGGCGCGGTGGTGTGGGGGAACGCGGGCACAATCGTTATCGGCGCGAGCAGCACGTCCCAGTCGCGGAAGAAGTCGCGGTAGGCCTGCCGGTAGCGCTCGCGCTCGCTGAGCCAGCCGAGCAGGTCCATGCCGCTCGCCTCCATGCCGTTGGCGGAGGCGATGTCGAACTCGTTTCCGGTTGAGCGCATGTTTTCCGCCAGGCGGCGGCGGTGCTCCACGTTGGGCGGGCCGGTGAGCAGCGACAGTATCGACAGGTACAGCCTGTGGTGCGCCCGCAGGTCGCCGAACGCTTCCGGCTGCGCCTGCCCCACGGTGGCTCCTGCGGCGCGGAGGCTGTCCTCCAGGCGCTGCTGGGCGGCAGCGATCTCGTCGTGCACGGGCAGCCATTCGATTGGCGGCATCACCGCCACGCGGAATGACGAGAGGTCCTCGTGTCGCGCCGGCGGCACGTCCAGGGACCACGCCACGTCCTCGCCAACGTCCGGGCCGGACGCCACTTCGAACGCGAGCTCGAGGTCGCGGGCGCTGCGGGCGAGCGGCCCCTGCACCGCCATCACGGCGGCGGGATTGGGCACCGACGAGCCGGGGAAGTGGCCGCTCTTGGTCAGGGCGGTTTCACTGGGCTTGTGGCCGTAGATGCCGCAGAAGGACGCGGGCACCCGTATGGAACCGCCGATGTCGCTGCCGAACTCCAGCGGGGTGAGGCCCGCCGCGACTGCCGCCGCGCCGCCGCCGGTGCTGCCGCCGGGCGAGCGTCCCAGGTCCCAGGGGTTGTTGGTGCGCCCGAATATCGGGTTGTTCGATTGCCAGTCGGCGGCGCTGGGCGGGACGTTGGTCTTGCCCATGATCACGGCGCCGGCCTCTCGCACGCGGGCGGCGACACGCGCGTCGGCCGGGGGAACGCGCTCGGAGAAGTCCTCCAGGCCCGCCGTGCCAATTAGCCCGGCGACGTCGATGCAGTCCTTGATGGTGAGGGGCAGGCCGAGCAGCGGCGCGCTCTCGCCCCGCGCACGCGCCTCGTCGGCGGCCTGCGCACGGGCGCGGGCGTTGTCGTAGTCGGGCGTGACTATGGCGTTCAGCGTCGGGTTGTGCCGCCCGATGCGCTCCAGGTGGTGGTCGAGCAGCTCGACCGCCGACACCTGACCGTCGCGCAGGGCGGTGAGCATGGCGGTGGCATCGTCGAACGGTCCGAATGGCATGGCTGTCATGCAGTGGCGTCCGCGGTTTCCTCGAGGGGGAGCGGGAAGTCGCCGGAGAAGAGATCGCCGTCTTCCGGCCACTCGGACTTGGGCAACTCGTAGAAGACCTCGATCTGGTTGCCATCAGGATCGAAGAAGTAGACGCCTATCGAGATGCCGTGGTCGCCGATTCCGCCGATGTTCACGTCCTCGTCCTTCATGTGCTGGTAGAGCTCCCTCAGGGCTTCCAGGGACTCCATCTCCCAGGCGAAGTGGAACAGGCCGACGCGGGTGTCCTCCGGGCCGGGGGCGTCCGGTTCGACGGGCACCAGGGCGAGCTCGTGGGATGACGAGTCTCCGGCGCTCATGAAGGTCATGCTTCCGGGCCGCTTGTTGGTCACATGCAGGCCCAGCACGTTTGAGTAGAAGCGCTCCGACTCTTCCAGATCGCGGACTCTCAGTACGATGTGGCCCAACTGCTTCGGCTTTGCCATGATTCCCTCCCAGTCTTTGGGTTTTGGTTTGCTGTTCTCAGATCCGTCGATTTTGCGATTCGTCTGACTTCTTCCAGGTGATGAGGCCGTTGGGCCTGAACTTGGCGCCTCTGATTCTGACGCCGTCTTCATCTTCTTCGAGCAGCTCGTCCGCGGCGAGGCGGAGCCGCTCCTCCTCCTCGCTGCCGGGGCGGACCCAGAGGAAGCCGGCGACCTGGTTCACGGCGGCCTCCTTGCTTTCGAAGGCGGAGCGGGCTTCTGCGGGCATCATCTCCACGTTGGGGTAGATGCCCAGTTGCCACAGCACCTGCATGAGCTCCGGCAGGCCAGGCATGTTCAGCCGCTCCTCGAGGTAGACCGCCCGCCAGAACGACGCGAAGCGGCTGGGGGGCGAGTCCATGAACGCGAACACGGCGACCTTGTGGCGGGCGTGGACGTGCAGCTTGCGCAGGAAGTGGTCGATCTCCACGACGCCGTATACGACGTGTGAGCAGATGACGAGGTCGGCAGGCTCTACGTCGGCGTCTTCCCAGTCGGCCTGCACCACCGACAGGTTCGTGATTCCGGCCTCGTCCGCGCCTTCGCGGAGCTGCTCGACCATGGAGGGCGACGGCTCCACCGCGGTGACGTGCCGGCACTTGAGCGCCAGGGGCAGCGCGAGGCGTCCTCCGCCCGCGCCGACGTCGAGCACGGTGGTGTCGGGGCCGGCCATGTCGAGCACTCGCTGCAGCGCGGCGTCCGGCTCGCGCCGGGGGTCGGCGCGGAAGGCGGACGCTCGCGTGCGCCAGAAGTCCGCGTCGGGCGGATTCTTCTCCTGCGCCCTGATCGACTGGGCGTGGTGGCTTTGCACCCTGCCCTTCCAGTCCTGTATGGCGTCCGGGGCGGCCACGGATGTACCTGTCTCGCTACGCCTTCAGGGCGTCGTAGCAGAGTTTCGCCAGCGAGCCGATGAGATGCGCGGCGGCTGTGTGGCCCGGCCTGCCGTCGTCGAGATCGACTGGCACGTTCTCGGTGTACGCCGTCAGCACGCAGAGCGGGGTGTCGCCCTGGAAGATGATGCCCGCGTCGTTGTAGTTCCGCGCTCCGGTGCCGGTCTTGTGGGCCACCCTGGCCTCGCTGGGCAGCATGGACGGCATCCGGGTGTTGAGCTTCTGCCACAGCAGGATGTCCAAGCCTACCTGGCATAGCTCGGTGGAGCAGCCCAGGCTGGCGGCGGCATCCTCGTCGGTCGTGCCGCGCAGGATGAGCTCGAGCAGCAGCCCGACGTCGTTGGGCGTGGTGGCGTTGGAGGCGTCCACGGGGTGGTTGCGGTCCAGGTTTCCGGGCGGGATGCCGTGTCTGTGGGCGGTGCCGACCATGCCTATCGACTGGCAGAGGGCGTTGACGTCGTCCAGCCCCACCAGGTCGGCGACGGTGCCGGTGCAGGTGTTGTCGCTGACGATGATCATCATTGCGAGGTGGTCGCGCAGCGGCAGCACGAATCCGGGCTGGAGGTGCTGGAAGCAGCCGGAGTTGTTGTCCTGGTACTTGGCCTGGATGGGTATGGGCTGATCGAGCGAGAGCCTGCCTTCGTTCACGGCCTTGAGGGCGGCCATCATTATGGCTATCTTGCGGGTGCTGGCGGACGGCACCACCACGTCGCCGTTGCGGTCGGCGGTGCGGCCGCTCGACAGGTCCTTGAAGTACCAGCCGATGTGAAAAGGCTCCTTCTCGGAGCGCTCGTTGAGCGAATCTACCAGCGTGTCGATGACGGTCTGTGTAGCCATGCGTAACCTCCCGGAGTGCGGCGCAGCGGATGCGCCGTAGTAGGGCCAATTATGGCAGCTTGGCGGTCGTTTGTCATTCGACGGTTCGCTTCAGGGACTTCGCGGGTGATCGGGGATCATGACTGGCCGCGGCGGAGGACTTTGCCCGGACGGGCGGCGGTGTGCCTGCCCTGGTCGATTACCGGCACGCCACTCACCAGCACGTAGGGTATGCCGTCGGGGTGCTGGTGCGGGTCCTCCCAGGTGGCGTTGTCGATGACCGTCTCGGGGTCGAAGACCACCAGGTCGGCGGTCAGTCCCTCCTTGACGAGGCCGCGGTCTTTCATGCCCATGCGCTGGGCCGGGAAGCCGGTCATCTTGTGGATGGCCTGCTCCAGGGTCAGGACGGCGGGCTGCTCGCGGACGTAGCGGCCCAGGATGCGCGGGTGAGTGCCGTAGAACCTCGGGTGGGGCAGCGCGTCCTTGTAGGGGCCATTCGGCGAGACGGCGTTGCCGTCGGAGCCTATCATCGCCAGTTCGTGGCCCATGAAGTAGCGGACGTCGCTCTCTATGCGATTGTGGACGAGCGTAGGGACGGAGCCGTTCTCCTCCTCCATCAACTCGATGACGACCTCGGCGGGTTCGATCTCCCGCTCTTCTGAAATCTCTATGATGTTCTTGCCGACGAGGTGTTGGTTGCCCTCGGTGTGGATGTAGGCCACGTACCAGGCGTCCCACTGAGGCTCCAGTCCACCAAGGCCGGCGGCGATTTCCTGCCGGACGCGCGGCCTGATGGCAGGGTCAGCCAGGCGCGCCATGAAGTCCTCGATAGTTCCCGCCTGCACCCAGAGAGGCATGAGCTGGTTGAAGCCCGCTCCCGCCGCGGTGTACGGGTACATGTCGTAGGTGATATCCAACCCGCCCTCGCGGGCCTTCACCAGGAGATCGACCATGGAGGGGCCTTCGCCGTACGCACGGGGGTCGGTGATTGCAAGGTGGGAGAACTGGACCGGGATGCTGGCCCGCTGGCCAATCTCGATGGCCTCTTCGATGGCCGACATGTGCAGTCCGTTGCCGACGCGGGCGTGGGTGGCGTAGAACGCGCCCTCGTAGTGCCTGATAGACTCGCAGATGGCCACAATCTCGTCCGTGGTGGCGTAGGCGGAGGGGGTGACCGACAGGCCGGTGGAGAGGGAGAAGGCGCCCATCTCGACGGCCTCGGCGGCGAGACGCTTCATCTCCCGCAGTTCGTCGGGCGTAGCGGGCCGGTCCTCGATGGCGCCGGCGGCTATCTGCAGCGCGGCGTTGCCGACCTGGGGAGCCAGGTTGATGCTGATACCGTTGGATTCGAGCGCTCCCGCCCAATCGTCGAGCGTATTCCATTCCCAGGTGGTGTCGCCGATGAGGGCCTTGCCCAGCTCGTCTTGCAGGGCCTTCGGGCCGCCCCTACCTGCGGGGAACGGAGAGTAACTGCAGTTTCCGGTGACCTCGGTGGTGACTCCCTGGTGGGCCTTGCTGTCGCCGCCGGGATCATCGAAGAGGGTGACGTCGGAGTGGGTGTGCATGTCGATGCGGCGGGCCGCCTCCGCGTGGCCGAGGGAGCCTATGGCCTCGATCCGGCCGTTGGATATGCCAACGTCGGCGCGATATCGGGGCGAGCCGGCGCCGTCCATGATGACGCCGTTCAGAATCAGGATGTCGAACGCCACGGTGGTCCTCCTCAGATGCGGCCAGCTATGACGCCGCCAAGCTCGGTGGTGGAAACGACGTCGCCGCCGTCACCCGCGATGTCGGGGGTGCGGTAGCCCTCCGCGAGCACGCCGGATACGGCGTGCTCCACGGCGCGCGCCTCGTCCTCCAGGCCGAAGGAGTAGCGCAGCATGAGGGCCATGCTGAGAATTGTGCCGACGGGGTTGGCTACGCCCTGCCCGGCTATGTCGGGCGCGGTGCCGTGTATAGGCTCGTACAGGCTGACGGCGCTGCGCCTGCGGCGGCCGGATGCGCCCGGCAGACCGGCGAGGCTGGCCGAGGGGAGCATGCCCATCGAGCCGGACAGCACGGAGGCCTCGTCGGTGAGAATGTCGCCGAAGGTGTTTTCGGCGACGATTACGTCGAAGTGGGCCGGGTTGCGGATGAGCTGCATGGCGGCGTTATCGACGAGGACGTGCTCCAACTCCACGTCGGGGTAGTCCGCCGAGACCTCGTCGGCGATCTCGCGCCAGAGCCGGGACGACTCGAGCACGTTGGCCTTGTCCACGGAGGTGAGCAGCTTGCGCCGCCCGCGCGCCAGCTCGAACCCGGCGCGCACGATGCGGACTATCTCCGCCTCGGTGTAGCGCAGGGTGTCCACGCCGCGGCGGCCGCGGGAGGTCTGCCAGCGGCGCTTGGGCCTGGCGAAGTAGAGGCCGCCGGTCAGCTCTCGGACTACGACCATGTCCACGCCTTCGAGCAGGTGGGGCTTGATCGGGCTGGAGTTGATCAGCTCGGGGTAGACCCTGACGGGCCGGAGGTTGGCGAACAGGCCCAGCATCTTGCGGATGGCGAGTATGCCGTCTTCGGGACGGACGGCCGCGCTGGGGTCGTCCCACTTGGGGCCGCCGACGGCGCCGAACAGGATGGCGTCGGTGTTCTGGCACAGCTCGGCGGTCTCGTCGGGGAGGGCCGTGCCGTGCGAGTCGATGGCGTTGCCGCCCACGCTGCCATAGCTGAGGTCGAATGAGTGGCCGAATCGGCCCTCGATCGCCTTAAGGACCCTGGTGGCCTCGGCGATGACCTCGGGGCCAACGCCGTCGCCGGGAAGCACAGTTACCGAGTAGTTCATGGGTCTCCTTTACAGATTGCCGGTTAGTCGGAGGGCGCGTGGACGCCCACGATGTTTTCGCTAATCAGCCGCGCGACGCGGTCGCTGTCGTATCCGAGCAGCTCCGTCAGCACGGACTCGGAGTCCTGGCCGATTTCGGAGGTGGGCTTCCAGCGGCGTTTGTCCAGGCTGTTGCCGGGGATCGGGTTGCCCTGGTAGCGTTTTGGGCCGAACTTCGGCTCCTCCAGTTCGACGAAGAAGTCGCGCGCGTCGAGGTGGGGGTCAGATAGCACCTGGTGGTTCTTGGCGACCAGGCCCGCCGGCACGCCCGCTTCCTGCAGGCGCATCATGGCCTCGCGGGGGTCTTTGTCGCGCATCCAGGCCGCGATGGTGGCGTCGATGGCGTCTTCGTGGAGGCGGCGTCCGTCGGGAGTGGCGTAATCGGGTTTGTCTAGCGATTCGGGGTCGTCTAATGCGCGGCGGAGCGCACGCCAGTCGTCGTCGGACGTGACCGACACCGCTACCCAGTTATCGTCGCCGGACGCGGCGTAGGCACGGCTGGGCGCGTCTTCCTTGAAGCGGTTGCCCGCCGGACGCGGCTGGCCGCCATCGATGGAGCGCACCAGGAAATACTCGCCGAGGACGCTTACGGGGCTGTCGGACAGCGAGTGGTCGATGAACTGGCCGAGTCCGGCCTCCCGCTTGTGAGTGAGGGCATTCATGACTGCGGCCACCATGTTCAGCCCGGAGAGCGGGTCGGCGTAGGCCAGGCCCGTGGGCAGCGGCGGCTCGCCGGGGTAGCCCAACATGGAGACGATGCCGCTCTGTGCCTCCGCCGCGGTGCCGAGGGACGGATAGTTGGAGTACGGGCCGGTGGCGCCGAAGCCGGACATCGAGCAGAGCACTATCGCGGGGTTCACCTTGCTCAGCGTTTCGTAGCCCAGGTTGAGGTTGGGCATGACGCGTGGCCTGAAGTTCTCCACCACGACGTCGGTTATAGCTACCAGATCCAGGAAGATGGCATGGCCCTCGTCGGTGTCGAGGCGGACGGCGAGGTTGGGCTTGTTGCGATTGATCTCCCGGTCTATGAGGCTCAGACCCTGCTCGGCCGATCTTGGATCGCTCACCCTGACGACGTGGGCGCCGAAATCGGCGAATATCCTGGCGCCGAGCGGGCCGGCCCACACCCTGGTCATGTCGATTACGCGAACGTCGCTCAGAGCGGAGTCGAACATCGGGGCGCTCACGCCAGCACCGCGTCCGTGTGCTCGCCCAGCAGCGGCGCGCGGGACAGCGCGGGCGTGCCCAGGGAGGAGTGGAACGGGAACGAGGGGTAGGAGGCCGCCGGAGCGGACGGGTGATCGAGCCGCTGGAACATGCCGCGGTGCCGGAACTGGGAATCGTCGAGCACCTCGCCGAGGTCGAGCACGGGCGCGGTGATGAGACCCCAGTCCCCCGCGGTTTCGGCGAACAGATCAGCCCTCGGGCGGTCTTTCGCCCACTTGACGATTATCTCGTCGATCGCGTCGGCGTTCGCGCGTCGCTTCTCCCGGGTGTCGAAGCGCGGGTCGGCCTGGAGGTCTTCACGGCCTATCATCACGCAGAGAAGGTCCCACTGCCAGTCGGGGGTCAGCCCCCAGCACAGCAGACCGTCGGCGCAGGGCAGCACCGCGTTGGGATAGGCGGCGAACCGGCCATTGCGCTCCCAGCGGTGTCCGTTGCGGGTGCGCACGAGGCCCTCGTAGGTGTGCATGACGTAGGTGAACTGGTGGAGCGTGGCGACTGTCTCCAGCATGGTGAGTTCGAGGAAACGGCCGGTGCCGGTGCGCCTGCGCTCCCAAAGCGCGAAATGGACGGCGGCGTAGGCGGTGAGCGCGGTGAGGTAGTCGGGCTGGCGTCCGGGCAACGTGAGAGGCTCGCGGTCCTCCTCGCCGACGAGGTACATGTAGCCGCCGAGGGCCAGCTGGACCATCGGGCTGGAGCTCCAGCGGGCGTACGGGCCGGACAGGCCGAATGGGGTGACGCACAGCTCGACGAGGCCGGGGTTCGTTGACGTGAACGCGTCCGTTGGGAGGTCGAGCCGTTCGCGGAGCGGCAGCGTCCAGTCCTCGATGAGCACGTCGGCGGAGGCGACCAGCGCCGACAGGCGGGCCATGCCCTCGGGTGTGCGCCAGTCGAGCAGCACGCTCTTCTTGCCGGTGTTGTTGTAGAGGAACAGGGCGCTGGATTCGGGTCCGCGGTCGTCGGTGAGGAAGGGACCTTCGCGGCGGGACCAGTCGCCATCGGGCGGAAGCTCGACCTTGACGACGTCGGCGCCGAACGCGGCCAGCATCCGGCCGCAGTGCGGACCGGCGACGCCCTGGGCGACTTCCACGACGGTCAGCCCCCGCAGGGGCAGCGCGGTCAACTCGGCAGGTGCTCCTTTCGCTGGCGCGGCGAGGAGTGTCTGAGGTGGACGCCGCGAGTGTCAGGAGGAATTTAACCGCAGGGCTGTGGGCGCGTCAACACACACGGCGGGAAGAAAGGAGCGCTACCTCCGGGGTCGGCAAACACTGCGAGGGGCCGGTGAGGGCGAGGAAGGGCTGCAGACCGCTCGTAGATAGAAACTCCGAAAACCCTGTCACATTTCGTTTCGTTTGTCTTATTCCGGCTCCTTCCCTAGCTGGGCGGTCCGGTGGTCCGGGACGATTGCAGGACAAGGAGAGGGCAGTTCAGGATATGTCCACTTCCAAGTCCTTCAGAATCTTATGCAGCGTTCCCGTGGACAAGTCTCGTGGTCCCCAATCGGGAATCGTGGTCTTTACTCCTGATGCAGGGTTGACCCAGATCGTGTGACTACCCTTGCCGTACCTGACAAATTCACAGCCGTGTTGTCTCAGCTTTCGGGCTAGGTCTCGGTACTTCAAACATGAACCCTGAGCGACGCCGACCCATTTGCCTGCATTTCGCTTTCGAAACGCTGCCAATCAACGTCTTGGTCCAATGAACCTGGAAGAAAGTCTTTGGCCAAGTCAGCTATGATGTCCAAGACCTCTTCTACACTGTCTCCCCAGGCACGACATCCGGGTAGCGCGGGGATTTCGGCCATGTACTTGTCGGGTTCTGTTGACATTGCTGGTGAGTACACGACGACAATAGCATAAGTCTGCTGCATGACGTACCCTCCCTGCTAAAGTACCTGCGACTTCATCGGCTTCAAGTTTGTGAAGGCATTCCATGCCCTGACTCGTAGGCAGCCAACTCCGTTACATCTTACCAGAATCTCTATTCAGTCCCTCGACAATTACTTCTCAGTGTCTTCTTGTGGAAATCAGAAAGTCCGGTGAGATTGGGGTAGGAAGGGTCTCACGGCGTGTAGGTGTTGGGGGGCGTGATTTTGTGGAAGATCGAGTACTCGGAGATGACATCACGCTCGCCGTCGATGGGCGCCCACACGACGATGGTGTAGACGCCCGGCGGCACGTCGCCGATGTCGGCTTTCACCGAGAATGCACTGGTGGTTACTCGCCACTCGTCCGCAGTTATCCAGGGCACGACAATCGTGGTGCCTTGGCGGAACTGGCTCGCGTCGTAAGCGGCCTGCCAAAATTCGTGCGCCTCGTCGTGGGAGTGCGGCGCTGGGGCGTTGGGGTCGACGTCGTAGGGGTCTGGGCATGGTCTGTACGTACGCGAGAACTCACTCTCTGTCCAGTACGCATTGCCGGTCAGAGGGCGACGCAATGCGGCAACAATGCGTCCGCTGTCATAGCAGTAAGTGCGGGCGAGTTGGCCCCTCGTGAGCGGACGGGGCGGAGGATCATAGTAGATTTGGACGCCGAGATCACCAGCGTCGCTGAATCCGGCTCCGTTCTTAAGTGTGCCCGAAAAGGCAAGAAATTTGCCGTCGATTGACGGTAGGGAGTCGTACTCCACATAGTCGCCTTCAAAGTGTTGGATGGCGATGAAATTGTATCGATCCCATGACAAACCGATGTTTACCCTTCTATGGGTTGGTTCAAGGATGTTGCGGCGATGTCCCGGGCTATCCATCCAACCCTCCATTCCCTCACGAATGTCCCACTTTACGTTCCCGATAGGCGCATACCCGTCTGATGCCTTAATGCAGTAGTCTGACCCAAGACCGTTCTCACCGTTCGATTGATGTCCTCCCGCTAGGGTGTACCGCATGTATGGTTTCAGCCCATCTGCTCCCCAATGTCCAGAGAAACAGTTCTCCAATGAAGACTCGGCGTGGAGTTGCGCCGCGATGTTGTCGCCGAGGACGACCGGGTTAAGGCCGGCGGAGGTGCGCTCTTCGTTGATGAGCTCGAGCATGTATTGCTTGAGCTCGAGATGGCGCAATGCTGGGGATATGTGGGGTGTCGGCGTAACCGTTGGCGCAGGGGTGCTGGTGGGCACGATGACGGGTCTGGGTGCTGGCTTGGGAGTGGGTGTGCGAGTGGGCGCTACGGTTGGTGTGGATGTGCGGGTGGGAACGGGCGTGTTCGTTGGGACGATGATGGCGCTGGGCGCTGGTCTTGGCGTGGGGCTATCTGCGGCGGGGGCCGTCGACGTGGGCTGGGGTGTTGGAGAGGGCTGCGCCGTTACCGCTGCGAGACCTTCGGATACCAGAATGAGCGTGACGGTGACGGGTTCGTCGGCTATAACCACGTGCTCGTCCGCGGTGAACCTGAAGGCCTGTTGGCTGCTCATGTTGGTCCTACACTCGGCATCCGAGTGCTCGGGGACCGGCCAGCGGAGCTCGGCGGGGCCAACGTTCAGCGCATAGAGCGCGGCAGGCGGCAGGCAGGAATCGAGCCTTACGCTCACCTGCCCTTCCGATTCGCGGTATAGAATCTCCAGGACCTTGTACGTCCTGCCGTCATAGGAGAACTCGTCCTGGCTCAGGGCGCCAAACCAGCCGGCGTTGTAGCCTGAGGCCGGGGCGTCGCCACTCATCAGGACCCGGTTCTCGGGCGTGACGACCGTGGCCCATTCGAACGGGGGCGCAGGTGTGGGCGTGGGCGGTGCGGGCGTTTCGGTCGGTTCTGGTGCGGCCGCGGCCTGAGGGGGCGTCGGAGGGGACGGTGTCGTTCCTTGCTCTCCCAGTCCCTCGAAAAACTCGGCGATCTCGGATTGGACGCCAGGGTTGATCGCAACAAAGACCGCGGCGCCAATTACGGCTACGATCAGCAGCACAATCCAGAGGCCGCCACCTCCCCGGTGCCGACGAGGCCGACTTCCACGAGGTGGGCGGGGTGGTGGCTCGCCTGACCCCGAGCGCATTGTGCCGACGGTCGGCCGGCGGGGAGGCGCCGGACGGGAAGGACGTGGTTGGCGTGTTGTTGCGTGCGGATTCGGTGTCGCTGCGGCGTCTTCGAGCGCATCCTCCCAGACAGGACGGCGGGGTCGATTAGGACGCGAAGGCGGTGGCCTGCTTGTCTCTGGACGTGGGCCTTCCTTCGATTCGCGCGCCGTTTCGCCTTCAGGCCGACCAGGTCGCTCCGGCGAAGACTCTCTTCTGGACCGCGGCACCGGACGTCTCTGGCGAATCTTACCCTTGCCCAAGCACCTGGGGCAGCGGGCGACGCGGCCCTGATCCGGGTTCGACCAGCCGGCATAGATCTTGCCCGCGCCTTCGCAGGTCGGGCAATCGACTATCTGCCAATCGCCATCGCCGGTGCCGGAGCGGCTGCGCGGATTCCGGTCGCCACGACTGCTTGGCCTGGCGCCGGTGCAGTCGGCGCATGTACAGGCCGGAGGGTGTCCGTAGTATGGGCGCACTGTGAACTTCCTGCGGCGCTCTATCCGTTCGTGAGAGTATGGGTCATCGGCAGCGCACCGTTGGCAATCTCCCAACTGCGGCGCGCCGTACGTTTCGACATTCCGTCGTTGACCGGCTTGCGGCGCCATCCTATCAGGTAGTCGCGCGACCGAGCGAAAGGAGGCGCATCATGACTCGACAATACTCACTCTCTTACGCACAAGACAACCTCTCCGACATCGTCCGGCGTATGGAGGAGGGCGAGGCGGTGGAGTTGACCGAAAAGGGCGAGGCGGTGGCCGTCTTGGTGTCCTGTGAAGACTTCAAGCGGTACAAGAGCCACACGCCGAATCGGCCAAAGGCGAATGGCGACCTCTGGGAGGCCATACAGGAGTGGCGGTCTGAGCAAGACTTCGACAAGGTCAACTTTGACGACGTGTTCGACAACGTGCGGGACAGGTCGCCCGGGCGGGAAGTTGAGCTATGACGCTCCGCTACCTGGTGGACACGAACGTCCTTTCGGAGCCGACAGAGCGTGTGCCCAATCCTGCAATTGAGGAGCGCTTGGGAGCGAACATGCCGGAAATTGCAACGGCGGCACCCGTCTGGAGCGAACTGCTCTACGGATTATACCGATTGCCAGTCTCAGCACGTCGGAGCGAGACGGCACGTTATATCTTCGAGACGCTTGGTCCGACGCTACAGATACTGGACTACGACCGGCGCGCCGCAGAGTGGCACGCCGCAGAGCGCGCCCGTCTGAGCCTGATTGGGCTGACTCCGCCGTTCGTGGATGGGCAGATAGCAGCTGTGGCATTCACAAACGGCCTGATACTGGTAACCGGCGACACGTCCGGCTTCGCGAACTTCCGAGGACTTCAAGTCGAGAACTGGAGCGTGTAGCAGACCGACGCGCGCCACCGCTTCCCCCTGACTTTTCCCTTCCCGGGGGCTTTCACCCTCACCCATTCGGCAAGTTCAGGGCAGGCTCCTAGCCCTCTCCCATCGAGGGTGGGGGACAGCGGACGCCCTGCGGGGCTGCTAGCGGACGACCACGTTGACGAGGCGGCCGGGGACGTAGACGAGCCGGGCGATGTCTTTGCCTTCGACGTGCGCCTGCACGCGCGGGCTTGAGAGCGCGATGTGCTTTGCCCTGTCCTCTGTCACGTCGGCGGACACCTCGATCTTGTCGCGCACGCGGCCGTTGACCTGGACCACGAGGGTGACGACCTCGTCGGCGGCGAGATCGGGATCCCACTCGGGCCACGACTGCCGGTGGACGCTGTACGCCCTGCCCGTCTGTTCCCAGAGCTCCTCGGCTACGTGCGGGGCCATAGGCGCGAGCAGCAGCAGCAGCTTCTCGATTGCGTCACGCCACCTGTCGGACGAGACCGCGGCCTGCTCCCAACTCCGGTTGAGGGCGTTGGTGAACTCCATCAGGGCCGCTATGGCGGTGTTGAACTTGAAACGCTCCAGGTCTTCGCCGACTCTGCGGACGGTCTGGTGTGTCAGCCTGGCGAGTTCGCGCTCGGCGTCACCCCCATCCTGGCCTTCCCCCTGCGAGGGGGAAGGGACATGCGGCAGCTCGTCGGGGTCGCGGCGGCTGATCTCCCAGACGCGGTTGATCCACCGAGACATGCCGTTTATGCCGGAGTCGCTCCACTCCCCGCCCCTGTCCCACGGTCCCAGGAACATCAGGTAGCAGCGCACGGCGTCGGCGCCCACGCTCTCCACGTACTCGTCAGGCGCGATGACGTTGCCGCGCGACTTGCTCATCTTCTGGCTGCCGGCGATGATGTGGCCCTGGTTGAAGAGCCGCATGAATGGCTCGTCGAAGTCCAGCAGGCCGATATCCCGCAGCGCCTTGACGAAGAAGCGCGCGTACAGCAGGTGCATGACGGCGTGCTCGGCGCCTCCGGTGTACTGGTCGACCGGATTCCAGGCGCGAACGGCCTCCGGATCGAAGGCGTCCGTGTCGTGGTTGGGGCTGGCGAACCGCAGGAAGTACCAGGACGAGTCGACAAAGGTGTCCATAGTGTCGCTCTCGCGCCTGGCGGCCTTGTCGCACCGGGGGCAGTCGGCCTCGATGAATCCCTCGTGGTACCTGAGCGGGGACTCGCCGGTGGGCCGGAACTGGGCGTCCTCGGGCAGCAGCACGGGCAGATCGTCCTCGGGCACGGGGACGGCGCCGCAGTCGTCGCAGTGGATGATGGGTATGGGCGTGCCCCAGTAGCGCTGGCGGGAGATGAGCCAGTCCCTCATGCGGTAGGCGACGGTTCGCTGCCCCCAAGTCTGCGCCTCTACGTGGTCGGCTATGCGCTGCCAGCCTTCCGGGCTAGGCAGGCCGTCGAAATCGCCGGAATTGACCTGGGTTCCCTCGTCCAGGTAGGCCTCTTCCAGCGCTTCGCCGGACCAGCCGTCCGGGGCGATGACGACCTTGATTGGAAGGCCGTACTTGGTGGCGAACTCGAAGTCGCGCTGGTCGTGGGCGGGCACGCCCATAACGACACCGGTGCCGTAAGTGAGCAGCACGTAGTCGGCCACCAGGATGGGGACTCGCTCGCCGTTGAGCCGGTTGACGCAGTAGGAGCCGGTAAAGACGCCGGTCTTCTCCTTCTCGGTGGACAGACGCTCCACCTCGCTCTGCCGCCGCGCTTGTTCGACGTAGGCCTCCACCTCGGCCTTGTGTTCGGGCGTGGTCAGGCTTTCGACCAGGGGATGTTCGGGAGCGAGCACGACGAACGTGACTCCGAAGATGGTGTCGATGCGGGTGGTGAACGTCTTGAGGACGCTATCGTCCAGGCCGTACTCGGAGATGTCGAACTCGATCTCGACGCCCTCGCTGCGCCCGATCCAGTTCTTCTGCATCGTGACGACCTTCTCGGGCCAGTCGATCTTGGAGTGGTCGAGCAGCTCGTCGGCGTACTTGGTGATGCGGAAGAACCACTGGTTCAGGTCGCGTCGCGACACCGCCGAGCCGCAGCGCTCGCAGTTGCCCTGGTCGACCACCTGCTCGTTGGCGAGCACGGTGTTGCACGACGGGCACCAGTTGGCGGGAGCAAAGGCGCGGTAGGCCAGCCCGGACTTGAGGAACTGGAGGAAGAACCACTGGTTCCACTTGTAGTAGTCCGGATCGCAGGTGACGACTTCGCGGCTCCAGTCGTAGACCGGCCCCATGGTGCGGAGCTGGCGGCGCATGTTCTCGATGTTGCCCATCGTCCAGGTGTAGGGGTGGACGCCGCGGCTGATGGCGGCGTTTTCCGCGGGCAGGCCGAATGCGTCGAAGCCCATCGGGTGGAGGACGTTATAGCCCTGCATGGCGCGGTAGCGGGCGTGGGCGTCGGAGGGCGACATTGCGTACCAGTGGCCGACGTGGAGGTCGCCGGAGGGGTACGGATACATGGTGAGTTCGTACCACTTGGGGCGCGGGTCGTCGTCGCGCACGTCGTAGATGCCGTCTGCGGCCCAGCGCGCCTGCCACTTGGCCTCAACCTGGGCGTGTGCGTAGCGTACTTCTGCCTGGCTTGCCGTCGTCATGTCTTCGCGCTCCGTTCGGGTATTGGGCTTGGCCTTCGAACAAAGAAAAAGCTCCCGTCCACAAGGGACGGGAGCATAGTTTCAGTAGAAAATCCCGCGGTACCACCCTAGTTGTCCGCCGCGCGGCGGACCACCTCGAGGGGCTATAACGGGGCCACCGTCCCACCCTGGGCGCGGATGCTTGAGGCGGGATGCTCCGGGGCGAGTTCGCGGACGCGGGCTTTGCCGGGCTTCCACCGTCACCGGCTCGCTATGGCGCGCGGGGCCGCTACTACTCCCCATCTAAGCATGTGTAGAGTATGTGTACTGTAGCTGAAAACGCTATCACAGGGGGCGTGGGGCGTCAAGTTCGCGGCGGCAACCGCGCGCACGAGTCGCAAGGGCAATAAGCTCTATCCCTACCCTACTGGACTACGCTGCGACGGCCGGTCCACTCGCCTACCTAACCTGTAACGGCCCTCTGGCCCTGCAGTTGCGTCGCCACGAGCTGCGCGTAAAGCCCGCCGCGCGCCAGGAGCTCCTCGTGCTTCCCCTGCTCGACAACCACGCCCTCATCGAGCACCAGGATGTTGTCCGCATCGCGAACGGTCGAGAGCCTGTGCGCCATTACGACGGTGGTCCTGCCCACCATGAGCCGGTCGAGCGCACTTCGGACAGCAGCCTCGCTGATGGCGTCCAGGTGCGACGTGGCCTCGTCCAGGATCAACACCGGGGCATTCTTGAGGATGGCGCGAGCGATGGCGATCCGCTGCCGCTGCCCGCCCGAAAGCTGCATGCCCCGCTCGCCGACCCGTGTGAGATAACCGTCCGGCAATGACCCGATGAACTCCTCGGCGTTGGCCTGCCTCGCTGCCTCGTCCACCTCGGAGTCGGCGGCGTCGTTGCGTCCGAGCCGGATGTTCTCGCGGATCGTATCGTTGAACAGGTAGGTGTCCTGTGCGACCAGGGCCATGTGGCCGCGAAGGTCGTCGAGCAGGAGCTCGTCCAGTCTGTGGCCCTCCAGGGCGATGTCGCCCCGGTCAGGGTCCCAGAAGCGCATCATCAGGTAGGCCACCGTCGTCTTGCCCGCCCCCGAACGGCCCACGATGGCCACGGTCTGCCCGGATTCGATCCCGAAGGACGCGTCGGCAAGGGCCTGGGGGTCGCCGTCCGCGTAGGCAAAGGCGACGTCCTCGAAGTCAATAGAAGGCGTGCCCGGGGCCGCGCCGTCGGTGAGCTGCGCCACGCCTGGGCCGTCCTGCACCGGTACCGCCTCGTCGTGCACGGCGAGGATGCGTCGGGAGGCGGCCAGCGTCTCCATCATCTGCTTCATGGTACGGGCCAGCTCGGTCACCGGGCTGAACGACGCCAGCGCGAGGACGCTGACGAGGGGCAGCTCACTTCGGGCGATCTGTCCCTCGAGCACCAGCCAAACACCCATCGCCAGGACAGCCAAGCCGCCAAGTCCCATCATGGCCTCTATGAATCCTATCTGGAAGGCCTGCGATTTCTGGAACCTGACCAGGTGGCTGGCATAGTCCCAGCCCCTGTCGGTCAGCTCCCGTTTCCGGTCCGGCCCACGACCGAATGCGACGATCTCTCGCATGCCTTGGATGCTGTCGACCATGTAGGCGTGAATGTCCCCTATGCGGCCTCGGATTTCCATGCCCAGCCGCTCGATGCGGGCGTTGGCGAAGAACGGGCTCACGGCCACCGCCACCAGGAACGGGGCCAGGACCGCGGCGATGGGCCACGATATGACGGCCAGCGCCACGAGCAGCCCGGCCGGTATCAGGACGGCAACGATCATGGGCGAAACTGCGTGCGCGAAGAAGTACTCGACCGTCTCCACGTCGCCCCCGACCACGCTCACGAAGTCGCCCGATCGTCGACGGACCATGTACGCCGGCGCCAGCGGCTCCAGCTTCTCGTACAGGTCGATCCGCATTCGGGCCAGCAGCCGGAACGCCATGTCGTGCGCCTGCCACGACTCCAGGTAGAACAGTAGGGCCGACAGGGGAGCGAAGACGCACACGAGGACGAGGAGCGTCGTCAGGGGGTCGCCTCGGAACACCGCCCCGACCAGGAGCGCGCTGAACGCGCCGAGGAGGATGACGGAGCTGTGATGGAGAAGCCCCAGGGCGAGGGTGCCCAGGAACTGGAACTTGACCGGCCCGACCAGACCGAACAGCCTGACCCAGACGTTCAGCGAGCGAATGTTGACGTCCTCGCGACGGTCATTCGAGTGATCGGGCTCACGATTATGGCGGCCGTTCCCCCCTCCGCCGGAAGGGTGAAGATCGGAGACTTGTTCGACGGAGACGCGGGCACGCGCCGGTTCCGGAGCGGCGAAGGCGTCCAGGTCGATCATGCCCATTTGGGCCTGCTGGCGCATGAGGCCGGCGTATGTGCCGTCGGCGGCCATAAGCTCGGCGTGGCTCCCGATCTCCACGGCCCGGCCTTCGTCCAGGACCAAAATGCGGTCGGCTTTGATGACGCTGGATAGGCGGTGAGCGATGATGAGCGTCGTCCGGTTCTCCATCAGGCGTTCCATCGCCGCCTGGATGACGGACTCATTCTCCGCGTCCACGCTGGAGAGGGCCTCGTCCAACAGCAATATGGGAGCATCCTTCAGCAGCGCACGTGCAATCGCCAGGCGCTGGCGCTGCCCGCCCGACAGCCGGACCGCCCGCTCGCCGACCACGGTATCGTAACCGTGGGGCAGGTGCGAGATGAACTCGTGGGCATTGGCTACGCGTGCGGCCTCCTCCAACTCCTGCCGCGTCGCGTCCGGCTTACCGAAGCGCAGGTTGTCGGCGACGGTGCCGTGGAAGAGGTACGTGTCCTGGGTGACTACCGATATGTTGTCCCTGAGGACGTTGAGCGGAAGATCGCGAAGATCGTGGCCGCCGACCTTGATCGCTCCTCGCTGGGGGTCGTAGAACCTGTACAACAGCCACACCAGCGTCGACTTGCCCGCTCCGCTCGCGCCCACGACACCCAAGGTCTCGCCCTTACTCAGGTCGAACGACACTTCATGCAGCGCGGGTCTGTACCCGCTGTCGTACCCGAACGTGACCTCTTCGAATGAGACCTCCGGCGTGATCTCGGTCGGGGGCTGCTTGGTGGCGGCTTCCGATTCGACGATCGTGACGGGCTCGTCCATGATCCCAAACACGCTCTGCGCCGATGAGAGCACGGTCATGCCCTGGTGGTAGAGGTTGGTCAGCTCTCGCATGGGCCGGAACACCTCGACTCCGAGCATCAGCACGATCAACAGGGGGCGTAGCTCCATGTCGCCATTGCTGACCCGGACCGCGCCCACGGCCAGGGCTGTCGCTGCGCCCATGGCCATGAAGAGGATGGACGCGCCGCTCGTCGCGCCGTTGGCTGCGACCACCCCCATGGTGCTCTTGTAGAGGTTATGCGCGCGTTGCGCCAGCGCCCTGCCTCTGCTCTTGCTCTGCCCAAACGCCTTCAGGGTGGCGAGTCCCTGGACGCTGTCCAGGAAGTCCGACCCAAGGTCGCCGTAGGACTTTCGCCGCCTGTAGCTGCTGTCCCGGTTCCACCGATAGAACGTTGCGGGGACGACCAGCGCGAGGAAGGCGAATAGCAGGAAGATGATTGCAATGTAGGGGTCAAGCGTGACCATGTAGGCGAAGATGGCGACAGGGGCGACGGCGGAGACGATGATCTGGGACAGGTACTGCCCGAAGAACGTCTCCAGCCGCTCGATGCCTTCCACGATCGTGAGGACGACGTCGCCGGTCCGGTTGCGGTCGGCGTATCCCGGCCCGAGCATCAGTGCATGCTCGTAGACCTGCTCGCGCAGCCGGATCTTGACGATGTTCGCGGTGTGGTGGCTCACCGCGTTTTGCCAGTACAAGAACAGGCTGCGAGCCACGATGAGCGCCGCGATTATTATCAGCGGTACCGTGAGCGCGGAGAAGCTCGCCTGCCCGGTGATGACCCGGTAGATGACGACGCCGGAGACGGCCAGACGGGCAACGCCGGCCCCCACCGCAATCAGGCCCAGGGCCGCGGCGAACAGGATCCGAAGCCTTACGCCCTGGGTAAGCGCGAAGAGCCTCCGGTCAAAGTACATTGCTCAACTCCCTGGGACTACGGTACGGCACTGTAGGCGATAGCGGTGGCCCGGATGGTCCCTTTCAGGGTCCTCATGTGGTCGATGGTCTCCGGGGTCTCCATCGCCGTCAGCATCGCCCCCGCCACCTTAAGCTGGTCTTCGCAGCTCAATCAGATGCTCGCATATCTTTGCGCCGCCAAGTGTACTACTACAGCGAAATAACTTCAATCCCATATAGTCGCAATCGCATGATACCGCTTATGCAGTTCTTTGCATTAACGGATGCTCGCTCTGAACAACAAGCCATCACCATCGAGGCGCGACTGTTATGCGGCAGGGAACACCGCCATTCCACTACACGGAGGAGAACGAATCGACGGGCGTGACGTCGTTGCGGGCCTGCCGGCGTATCCGGAGTTGGCCGGGGATGAGTTGGTCCGCTAAAGTCAGGCGGTGGATCTGGGGGCGGTGGAAGGGAGCACTCCAGGGCGACCGTAAGGGTCGCACCCTACGGCGCGCTGGTGAGGCCGATAGAGGTTATGCCGGCCAGGGCGACCGCCTCGTCCTCGTCAGGGGCGCCGCCACTGCATCCTACGGCGCCGACGATTTCGCCGTCGCGGTAGACGGGCAGCGCGCCCTGGCCGGGGATCATGCGGCCGTCGAGCATGGCCATAAGGCCGCGCTGGACGGGACTCTGCGCGATGTCGGTGAGCTCGCCGCTGGGACGCAGCCAGGCGACGGAGGCGACGGCCTTGCCCTGGCAGATCATGACGCTGCGCCAGGGCGCGCCGTCCTGCCGGATCATGGCGATCAGGTCGCCGCGGGGGTCGACGACGGCGACGCACATCTTCACGCCGAGCTCGTCGAGTTTGGCCTTGCAGCCGGCGATTATGCTTTCCGCGTCGGCGAGTGAGAGTCTTGCCATTTTGATGCCTCCTTTGTTGTGGTCACGGTATCGAATATGGTTTCGTAGTTTTTGTGACCTTCGCCTTCACTGTTCCAATCTTCATCGGGGGGTCCAGTGGCTCCCACGATTCTACGCGCCGGCCGTCCTTCACGGACACCTTTAACTCGGCCACCGCGAATCCCGCTGGCATGGGGACGGTCAGTCGGGTGAGCTTCTCACCGCTCGAGTCCACCTCCAGGAACAGTTCAGTCAGAGTCAGTCTGCCCAGAACCACCGGCGAGTCTTCTTCCGCGAAGATCACCCTAGTCTGGGCAGACTCGTCGCCAAGCCAGACTCTTGCCTCTCCCATGGACAGATCGCGGCTCTCTCCGTTGTCGGAAACGAACCTCCGCTTTTGCCCGCGAGTTACGCCCAGTTCTTCCAGAACGGAAGCCGGCACGGACGTGAAGTTCGCGCCGGCATTTGCCAACGCTTCAATCTCTCTCGAGTTTTGACCGTCGAGCGCGCTAATCCGGATTGGCACTGTGAATGCGCCCAATTCTGCTTCTCCTGAGCAGTGGTTCGCCACCCGCGGGTTAGCAGGCGGGGCCTTGTGTGTACTCCTCCGCGATCTTGCGGGGGACCCAGCGGCCGTCGCTGGCGGAGCCGAGCAGGCGGCCGTCCTCGACCATGACCTTGCCGCGCAGCAGCGTAGTCACCGGCCAGCCCTCGACGTGCCAGCCTTCCCAGATGCTGTAGTCCTCGAGGTGGAGGTCGCTCAACTCCAGGCGCTTGTCGATGGACGGGTCGATGATGGTGATGTCGGCGTCGCTGCCGGAGGCGATCGCTCCCTTTCGGGGGTAGAGTCCGAATATCTTGGCCGCGTTGGCGGACGTTATGTCGACGAACCGCTGGAGCGACATGCCCTGCTTGACAACGCCGTCGGTGTACGCCACGCCCACGCGCGTCTCGATGCCGTTGTGCCCCCCGGTGCAGTCGGCGACGGTCTTGTACTTGGTCTTGACCTCCCAGGTGGTGGACACGAGATCGGTGGCGACGGTTGAGAGCGTGCCGTCGAGCAGGCCGCCCCAGAGGGCGCGGCGGTCGTTTTCGGACTTAAGCGACGGGTAGGTGTGGTACTTCATGCCGTGGTCTTCGCGGTAGTTGTCGGCGTTGAAGCTGGCGTAGTTGTGCAGGGTCTCGCCGTATACGGCCAGGCCCTTGGCGCGAGCCTCCCGAATCGCGTTGACGCCCTCGCGGGCGCTGACGTGGACGAAGTAGACGGGCGAGCCTTTCAGCTCGGCGAGCCGGATGGCGCGGCGGAAGGAGACGTCCTCGGACAGGTTGGAGTGGATGATGTGCATGTTCCACCAGTCCCATTGGTCTCTTTCCGGCGCGAGGGAGTAGTTGTAGTGGACCATGTCGTCGTCTTCGGAGTGAATCAGCAGCATGCCGCCGTGTGGCGCAATCTGGTCCATGATGGCAGCGAGCCTTCCGAAGTCGGTCTTGTTGTCCTGCATACCGGGTCCCGGCGGCCGGATGCTGGTGGTGAATATCTTGAAGCTGGCATAGCCGGCCTGGATAAGCTCGGGTATCTGGCCGATGGCGTCGGTGCCCGCGCCGTTGGTGAAGATGGGGTGGTAGGAGTAGTCGGTGTAGGCGTTGCCCTGCCAGCGTTCGGCGGCCTCGCCGAGCGCGTGGTGCAGGTCGTGGCCGGGCACCTGGTTGGCGAAGTCGAGCACGGTGGTGGTGCCGCCGTAGATGGCGGCCTTGGAGACAGGCTCCGCGCCGGAGCGTTCGGGCTGGCGGGGGCCTCCGATGTGAGCGTGTGGCTCGATGCCGCCGGGGACGACGATCTTGCCCGAAGCGTCGATGACGCGCGCGCCCTCGGTGCTCAGAACGCCGCGTTCGGTCACCGCCGCGATGCGCTCGCCCTCGACTGCCACGTCCCACTCGCCGACCCCGCTCGGAGTCACCACTGTGCCGCCGGTTATGATCACGTCCACCATTGCGAACCTCCTCTTTTTGGTCAGTTTCCGAATGAGTGCCGCGGTTCGTACACTTCCAAGGGCGTGGCGTAGGCTATCCGCACCGGATGGCGTGGATAGCCTGAGTTGGTAATGCCGAGACAGTGAAGCCCGTTGCCCGATTCGGTGAGCAGGCGCGTCATTCTGCGCACCCTGCCTCGCGTGCCTTTCGTCTTTACGAGTCTCTCGGCTGGGTTGCCATAGGCCAGTACGATAAGCTCCGACTCCGACGCCGTTTCCAGGACGATGCTCGTGTTTTGGCGGCGTACTCGCCTGGGCTCGGGCAGGGCCTCCCAGAGGTTGGCCGGATGTGTGGCCCGGTAGGGTGACAGGTTGACGGCGTGCATCCAGCCGAAGCCCCAGCGTTTGGCGAATCCCCTGCACTTTCTGATGGTGGGGTCGTCCTGGGACTCGTCGGCTTTGGACGGGTTCAGCATCAGGAACATGACCGCGCCTTCGCCGCCGCCGACCCTGCGCGTCAGGCGGTAGCGATAGCGCCTGTCGGCTGAGAAGACCGCGCCGGTCTCGTGTTCACCCATCGCGTCAGCCTCGCTCCAGGCGCTCGACCACCGCTTCGCCGACGGCCTGGGTGGTGGATCTGCCGCCGAGGTCGGGGGTGAGCGTTTCGCCGGCCTCGATGGTGTCGAGCACGGCGCGCTCGATGGCTTGCTGGGCGTCGGGGTGTCCCAGGTGGCCGAGCATCATGCCGCCGGACAGGATGGCGGCCATGGGGTTGGCGATGCCCTGCCCGACTATGTCGGGTGCGCTGCCGTGCACCGGCTCGAACATGGACGGAAAGCGGCGCTCGGGGTCGATGTTGCCGCTTGAGGCGAGGCCCATGCTGCCGGTGATGATGGCGCCGATGTCGGTGAGTATGTCGCCGAACAGGTTGCTGGCGACGACGACGTCGAAGGACTCGGGGCGGCGCACGAAGTCCATGCAGGCGGCGTCTATGAGCAGCGACTGGGTCTGGATGTCGGGGTAGCGCTCTGCGACGGCGTCGAAGGCGCGGTCCCAGACGATCATGCCGTAGCCCTGGGCGTTGGATTTGGTGATGGAGGTGACGTGGCGCTCGCGGTCGCGGCGGCGGGCGAGCTCGAAGGCGTAGGTAATGACGCGCTCGCAGCCGCGGCGGGTGAAGACGCCGGCCTGGATGCCGACCTCTTCAGGGAATCCGGCGTACTGGAATCCGCCGACGTCGGCGTACTCGCCTTCGGTGTTTTCCCGGATGACGACCATGTCGATGTCACCGGGGGACTTGTCACGCAGCGGGGACCGCACGCCGGGGTAGAGCACGCTGGGGCGCTCACAGACGTACTGGTCGAAGGTGCGGCGTATGGGGAGGAGCAGGCCGTTGAGGGTGACGTGGTCCTGGATGTCGGGGTGGCCGACGGCTCCGAGATAGATGGCGTCCGATTCGGCGAGCCTGTCCAGCGCGTCCGGGGGCATCATCTCGCCGTGCTCGAAGTAGTAGTCGGAGCCCCAGGGGTATTCGGCGAAATGCCAGTCTATCTCGAACAGTCTTCCCGCCGCTTGCAGAACTCTGAGGCCCTCTTCGATGACCTCGACGCCGACGCCGTCTCCGCGTATCACGGCGATGTTGTAGGTGGCCACATTTGCCCTCCCGGTTGGATGGGGCAAGTGTAGCGTTATGAGGCGACGAATGCCACCTGAGACGGGGGGATGCCTGTCGCGTCACCCCCATCCTAACCTTCCCCCTGCGAGGGGGAAGGGACTGTTGACGCTCGCTGTATGCCGGCCAGCCACCGCGCCGCCTCGCGGGCCGAGCGTAGCCGAACGAGCTGTAGGTGGGTGTACTGAGGCTGGGCGAGTGCCTGAGGCAGAGTGCGCCTGCGGCGCCAGTGGGACTTGACCGCCCACCAGAAGAGGGAGTTGCGGGTGAAGAAGTGGCTGAATAGGTTTTCCTTGTTGCCGTTCCATAGCGTCTCGCGCAGGATGCCGCGTCTCAGGGTGCGGAGGAGGAGGCGCCAGAACACGAGGCCGAATGTGTAGTCGAGCCACACTATCGCAGTGGCCCTGGTCCAGACGACGGACTGGGCCACGCTGTAGTTGCCGTCGGCCACCCAGCGGTGGCCGCGCAGGGCGTGGTCGAGCAGGAGGCGGAACTCATCGTCGGGGGTCTCGGTCCAGTTGGGGCCGTGGCGGTAGGCGTCCATTTCGACGTGGGGCACGCCGCGGGCATGGGCGAGGTCGCGCGCGAGGGTGGTTTTGCCGGAGCCGGTGGTGCCGATGACGACGACGCGGCGGAGGTGGGCGGGCAACGTCATAGCGAACCCGATCGGTGAGCTAAGCCATGTTCATTACGGAAATCAGTCGGCTGTTGACCGGGTCGATTCCCAGCCCGAAGATTTCAAGGCTTACCGCTCCCAGCAGGGCCGGTTCGCCATCGTTAGAGAACGCTACCGGCGTTACGATGGACTCACCGCCGAGACGCATCCTGGTGTAGCCAACAGGCCTTTCCAGTTCGCTTCCGTCCGCTATCGTGAAGGGCCTGCTGGTTTCGGGAACGACACCCAGCCGATTCAGCAGAGATTCCGGCAGTGTGGTGTGGGTGGCGCCGCAGTCCACCAGGACACGAACGGTCTCGTATCGAGTGCCCAGAGGGTCTCCGATTTCGGCGTCGACGTAGAAGATTCCCATGTCAGGCCTCCCTGGAGAGCATTATAGCGCAAAGGGCCACGTTGACGACGGAAGCGGTACGTCAGCCCTCCACAGCGGCGAACGCGCGCTCCGCCAGCATCCGCACGTCGTCGGGCGGCGGCGCGGACGGCGAGTCGCCGAGCTGGAGCGGGCCGCCGTCCGCTAGCCGCTCGCGGGACACCCAGACCCAGCCGGGGTTGAGCGGACCGGCAGGCCCCGCCAGCCGGCAGAAGTAGATCATGTCGATGTGGTGGTGAAAGCCGTCGACCGGGTCGTGGATGTCCTCCACCATGATGGTGAATGGCGGCTCGACCTGGTGCGGGTAGTCCAGGGCCAACGGCTGAGCGAGTTTGACGACCTCGGCTTCTATACCCGTCTCCTCGCGCACCTCGCGGAGCACCGCCTGCACGGGGTCCTCGTTAGGCTCCACGTGGCCTCCGGGCGGCAGCCACGCGCCCACCTTGGGGTGCCAGTGCAGCAGCACATGGCCGGCGTGCACCACGAATCCTGTGGCGGTGAAGTGGCGGGTCAGCTCCGGCAAGGTCAGTCCTGGACGGGCGTCGGCGGGCTGTCCGGCGGCTGGCGCTTGGACTGGTAACGCCTGGCGCGGCGCACCAGGTACCAGACGACCGCGGCGGCTATCAGCCAGACGGGGCTGAAGATGACCAGCCAGATGAGCAGCGTGGACAGGGACTGCAGCAGCGACGATAGCGCGCGCACCGCCTCCTTGCCGTCCTCGCCGGGGCTCCATCCGCCCACCGTCCAGCCGAGCGCCTGCTCGACGTAGATGCTCGTCCGGGAGCTGGCGTCGATGTCTCCGGCCTCGCTGGTAGCGGTTACGGTCAGCGTCACGTCGTAGGGCCTCGGCCTGTGGTTCGCGTAGGTGTGCGTGGCGGACGCGGTGGTCTGGCCCTCGCTCAGCTCGCCCGTTACGGGTTCGGAGCCGTCGCCGAAGTCCCAGCTATAGGCCACGTCCGTCAACCCGGCGGGCCGCGTGAACGAGCCGCTGACCTCGAACTCTTCGCCCTCGGTGACGCTGAACGCCTCGCCGGCGAACACCTCTATGTTGGGAACTCTGGTCACGGAGACGATCAGCGTGTCGGAGCCTTCGGCCACGCCCGCGTCGCCGGTGCCCGTCAGCTCGACCGTGGCGATGAAGGGCGAGTCGCGCTCGCTCTCGTACACGTGCGTGACGGTGGCTGTCACCTTCGCGTCGCCGTCCACGGTGGGCGCGACCCTGTGGCCGGTAACCACCCCCGTGCCGTCGCCGAAGTCCCACGTGAAGGTGAAGTCCTCGATGCCGTCGGGCGGAGTGAACGTGGCCCTGAATCTGGCGATCTCTCCCACGCTTGCGGTCTGGTCGGCGCCGCCGTCGACGTCCATCTCGAAAGGCGCGAGCCTGAGGCGCACGTTAAGTAGCGAGAAGGCGGAGGTCTGCTCCAGGTAGGCAATGCGCCCTTGGATCACCTCCATCTCCTCCTGAACCCACCCGAGCTCCCGCTGCACGTCGAGGGCGTCCTCTACCTGCTGAGCCTTGTCGAACAGCGCCAGCAGCGCGTTCTCCGTGGCCTCGAGGTTGCGCATGCGGGACTGCAGGTCGACGTACTCGTCGGTCACGTCGACGCTGTTCGTTACTTCGTGGTCGACCTCCAGGGCCAACTGGCGAAGGCTGTCGATCGCGTCGTCCAGCGAACCGGCGGGCACCCTGACGGAAACGCTGCCCTGGTGCTTGAGGCTGTGGTCGGAGCTTACCATCCAGCCGCCCATGTCCCGCGCGATGTTCGTCGCGGCCTCGATTGCGGCGGTCACGTCGTCCACCACGATGCCCATGTCCACGGTGCGGACGATGATGCGCTGCTGGGCCACCAGCGACGCGACAGGCCGCTCGCTCGACTCGCCGGCGGTGGCGGCCTGGGTCTTGGAGGCGGCCGGCGCAGCGGGGGCGGCGAGCGCCGGCATAGCCGCGGGGGCGGCGGTAGGCACGGGCATGGGGGCGGCGGCCTGGGCCGGGGCGCTCTCTGGGTAGGAGTCTATGGCCGCCAGAGCGGGCGCGCCGGGCGCGCCAGGAAAACCGGGAGCATCCAAGCCGAATGAAGCGGTACTTTCGTCGAAGAACTCGCTCTCGTCGTCACTCGCGGCGCAGGCGGCTAACACGGCGGCAAGGGCGGCCATCGCCAACAGCAGAAACACCAGTCTATAGCCGAACATTGGCGGGTCTCCTTCCAAATCGCCGCAAGCCGCGTCGGGGTGTAGCGGGCAGCCTGTCTTCGCATTATATCACCCTGCCCTACGGCCACTGCCGCTACCGCGGGCACCTCTTACCAGATGATACGCGCGCGGCGGCCAAAAGGTTCCAAGCGGCGGGTGATTAAACGCGGCGAAGGGGTATTGACTCTGTTAGAACGTGCGTACTACTATCGATTCAGACCCCCCGTGACGCCCTCGAACAGCAGATTAGCACGATAGGAAAGGAGACGGCATGAACGAACAGACGCGCACGGCGGCCGCGGCCATCATCGGAAGCGCCGCTGTGGACGCAAACCGCTACCGGGTGACCATCGCGGCCAACGAGGAGGCGCGACAGCCTCCGACCCTCGACTTCGACGGGCTTTCGCTGGACAACTACATGCTCAACCCCGTCGTGATGTGGGCGCACGACGTATCGGGTCGCTCGCCCTCCGGTGGGCTGCCCATCGGCAGGACGCTGGAACTGGCCAAGACGGGCGCGGGCCGGCTGGTGGCGGAGTTCGAGTTTCTGAGCGACGACCCGTTCGCGCGGCGCGTGAAGAACGCATGGGACAAGGGCTTTCTGCGCGCGGCCTCCATAAGCTGGCTGCCCATCGAGACCGCGCCGGCGCGGGACGGCGGCTACCGCGACACCCGCTCCGACCTGCTGGAGTGGTCCATCGTGCCCGTCCCGTCGGACCCGGACGCGCTGCGAGAGAGCCACGCGAGGCTGCTGGAGGAGTTCTTGGGCGACGCACACCTCCCGCTCCAAAGCAAGCAAAACACGCTCAAGGAAAGGAGAGCAAGAATGGCAACCACAGACATGGAAGCAATCAGGAAGGACTTGGCGGAGATCAACGGATTCGTCCGGGAGCGCATCGACCCGGTGTCCTCGGAAGTGGGGCTGCTGCGGGAGGAGGTGGACCGGCTGGGCCGCGAGGTCGCCGAAGTCCAGCAGCGCGACCGGAGCCGGCGGCGCGACGCGCTCGCGAGGCTGGTCGAGCAGACGCCCGGCCACCACGTCGAGGAAGGCCCCTACGCCGGCATGGACATTCTGGACCTGGCGCTGGTGAGCCGCTTCGCCCGCTCCCAGCGGCGCGAGAGCTTCGGCCCGGCGTGGGTCGAGCGCGCCGAGGAGGCCAGGCGCGCGCTGGTGCGCGGCATCACCACCGCCGACGTGCAGGCGTCCCACCAGGAGGCCGCGCGCAGGCTGGCGTCGTGGTTCACGGTGGACTCCAAGCCGACGGGCCAGTACGAAGGCTTCGGGCGCGGGCTGCTACAGTCGATGACGCGGGCGGCGATGGACAGCACCACGGCGGGCTACGGCGACGAGCTGGTGGCCACGCTCGAGGCGCGGGAGCTGTGGCTGGACGTGAACCTGCAGACGCTGGTCGCGCCGCTGGTGCCGACCTTCCCCATGCCCTCCAACCCGTTCGACGTGCCCACGCAACTCGGCGACGTGAGCTTCTACCCGGGCACAGAGAACGTCGCCGCGGCGGACACCAGGCTGAGCACCGGCAAGACCACGCTCACGGCGCACGAGCTCGTGGGCCAGGTGCCATACAGCTTCACGCTGGAGGAGGACGGCGTGATCGCCATGCTGCCGGAGATCAGGGCGGCGCTGGTGCGCAACGTCGCGGAGACGCTGGACGACATCATCCTCAACGCCGACACCACCGCGCAGAACAGCATCAACGCCGACGGGGCGACCATCACGGCGGCCAGCGCGGGCAAGGCGCAGTGGCTCATCGGCTACGACGGCATCCTGCACCTGCCGCTGGTGGACAACTCGGACCAGGCCAACAACCACAACGCCGCCGTGTCCGACGACATGTTCAACGAGCTGCGCGCCAAGCTGGGCAAGTACGGCGTGCGGCCCTCGCAGCTCGCCTGGGTGATGGACGTGAACACGTACATACGCGCCCAGGGCATCTCTCAGTTCAGGACCATGGACAAGCTGGGGCCCAACGCCACGCTGCTCACCGGCATGCTGGGCGCCATCGAGGGCATACCCGTGATCGTGTCCGAGCAAATGCGCCTGGCGGACGCGGACGGCAAGGTCACCGACGCCGGCAACGGCGCGGACACGGGCCGCGTGCTGCTGTTCAACCGGACGCAGTGGGCGCAGGGCTTCCGCAGGCAGCTCAACATCGACGTGGACAGGGACCTGCAGAAGCGGCAGACCGTGGTCACGGTGAGCTTCCGACACGCGCTCACCGAGCGCAGCGGCTCCCGCTCCGGCGCCACGCACACCGCGCTCCAGTACAACATCACCGGCGTCGCCTAGCCACACACAATCCCTTCCCCCCTCGCAGGGGGGAAGGTCAGCCACACAAAGTCCCTTCCCCCTCGATGGGGGAAGGTCAGGCACACAGAGTCCCTTCCCCCTTGATGGGGGAAGGTTAGGATGGGGGTGAAGAAAATGCCAAACGCTTACGTCTCGCTCGACGCCCTGAAGGGCGCGGGCGTGCTGAACATTACCGGCGACGAGCACGACGAGCGGCTTCTCGCGGTCGCGGAGACGGCCAGCCGCGCCGTGGACCGCTACTGCAACCGCTCATTCTACGTGCTGAGCGCCGCCAGGAGCTTCGACGGCGCCGGCGGGCCGCGCCTGCTGGTGCCCGACCTCATCTGCGTGAACCGCGACGGACTGCGTACGGACGAGGACGGAGACGGCCAGCCCGACACGGCCTGGGGAACGGGGGACTTCCGGTTGCTGCCCGGCAACGCCGACCCGGACAACGACGGCAATCCGGCGTCACGCCCCTACACCGCCATCGAGGCCGCGGGAAACCGGACGCGCTTTCCGGCGGGGCGCGGCAGCGTGCGCGTCAGCGGCAAGTGGGGATGGTGGCGGCATCTGCGCCCCGCGGGCCGGCTGGAGTCGGCCGTCACCGGGCCCGGCGAGACCACGCTCGAGCTGTCCGAAGGCTCGGACGCGGCGGCGGGCCGGACGGTCCTGGTCGGCTCCGAGCAGATGTACGTGGAGGCGCGACGGTCGAACGCGCTGACGGTCCGGCGCGGCGTGAACGGCACGGTCAGGATGGGCCACGATGCCGGGGCGCAGGTGTCCGTGTTCGAGTACCCGCTGCCGGTGTCCGAGGCGGCGCTGACCCTCGCGGCGATCCTGTGGCGCCGGGGCAGCAGCGCGTACGATGCGCTGGACCCGGCGAGAGGCGGCTCGCCGGCGGGCATGGACCCGCTCGCGGCGCTGATGCTGGCGCCGTTCCGCAAGCGCGCGGTCGGGGTCGGCGTCTGATGGACGGCGACGTCCTGGCCGCGCGCGACGGCCTCGCCACGCTGCTGGCCGCGGTGCCGGGTCTCTCCGTTGTCGACCACCCGGCGGACGTGGCCCCGCGGGTTCCGGCGGCGCTGGTCGCCTACGAGGGACGCGACACGGTGGAGACGCTCGGCGCGAGCGTGTCGGCGGGGCGGTTCCGGGTCACACTGCTGGTCGCCTCCGCCGACCACGGCCAGGCGTACCACACCCTGTACGGGCTGGCGTCCGCCTCGGCGTCCTCCGGCATCGAGGCCGCGGTCGCGGCAGACCCCACCTGGGGCGGCAGCGTCGACCACGGCCGTCTCGAGTCGGTCGGCAACGTCGGGGAGCGGCGGATCGGCAGCGGACGCTACGTCGCCGCCGACTTCCACTTTCGGTACGTCAAGCGCGCGCAGGTCGATTGACGCCCATTCGGGCGGGTTGCTATAATCGGCGCACGGTGCGGCGCGCCAGTGCCGCCACCTGCGCGGTGGGGATATAGCTCAACAGGGAGAGCGCGGCGTTCGCAATGCCGAGGTTGGGGGTTCGATTCCCCCTATCTCCACCAATGGGCCCTCTCACTAACGCCTCGGTCGGCCCAAGTATCCTCGAATCCGTAGCTAAATGGCGAGATTCTGATACCCACTACCGCCTTCGTCGTCCCTCCCTATCCCGCCACAAGTGTGGTAACATTCGTGGTAACAGATTGGGACGGGAGGACACCACCATGGCACTTTCGGCCACACGGGCCAGAGCTCTCAACACTCCGGGTCGACACTCCGACGGCGGCGGCCTTCACCTCTTCATCACCAAGTCTGGACGCAAGTCCTGGGTCCAACGCATCACCATAGATGGGAAAAGACGCGATATCGGCCTGGGCGGTTATCCTTCCGTTAGCCTTGCGCAGGCCCGCGACAAGGCGGCCGACAACCGATCCGCCGTCGCCGAGGGCAGGGACCCACTTGCCGAAAAGCGCGCCCCGGCAATGCCCACGTTCAGGGAGGCCGCCCACACCGTCCACGAGGCCAACAGACCCCGCTGGCGCAACTCCAGGCACGTTGAGGCCTGGATTCAGACCCTGGAACGCCACGCCATACCTGTGCTCGGCGACGTTCCCCTGGACCGCATAGACCGCGCCGCGGTGCTGAGGGTCCTCACACCGATCTGGACGACCCGGCCGGAGACGGCGCGGCGGGTGCGCCAGAGAATGCGCACCATCTTCAGGTGGGCGCTCGCGCACGGTTTCATGGAGTCCAACCCCGCCGGGGAGGCGATTGACGGCGCGCTCCCGCCCATGCCGAAGGTGAAAGAGCACCTCAGGTCCCTACCCTACCAGGAGGTCGGCGATGCACTCACGACAGTCGACGCCTCCCAGGCCTCCCTGCCCGCCAGGCTGTGCTTCCGGTTCCTGGTGCTGACCGCGGCGCGGTCCGGCGAGGCCAGGGGCTGCAGGTGGGACGAGATCGACATGGAGCGTCGCGAGTGGCGGATACCGGCCAGCCGGATGAAGGCCGGCGTCGAACACCGCGTTCCCCTGAGCGAACAGGCGCTGGGGGTGCTCTCTCAGGCGAAGACCCTTCGCGACGACTCCGGCCTGGTGTTCCCATCTCCGATGAAGCGAAAGGCGCAGATGTCGGACATGACGCTCACCAAGGTGCTGAGGTCCGTCGGTCTCTCCGAGCGCGCTACGGTGCACGGGTTTCGCAGCAGCTTCAAGAACTGGACTCTCGAGATGACCGACTCGCCGTGGGCGATCTCGGAGTCGGCGTTGGCCCACACGCTGGGCAACTCCACCGAGCAGGCCTATGCGAGGACGGATCTGTTCCAGCGCCGCCGCTCGCTGATGCAGCAGTGGGCAGACTACCTGACCGTCTGACACAGGTCGATCCCGGAGCGTCAGGATGTCTCTGCAGATTCAGTTATTGGCGGCAGCGTCTGGGTGCCTCCGGTAGTATATTCACCACCGGAATCCGGCAGCGACGCCATCCAGGCCTCGATGTCGCTTTGCCGCCAACGAACAGCGGTGCTGCCTATTTTGACGGGTCTCGGGAATAGGCGTTCGGCGATTTTCCGATAAATTGCCGAACGGGAAAATCCCGTCATATCCTCCACTTCGCGACGTCTGAGCAGCTTTTCCGTCATTGTTACCGCCTCCTCGTCTGAAAATTGGGGGCGTATCCGACCCCGATGGAGGAAGCGTACACGGGCTAGGAGCCCAGAAATGGGTCATTAAGTACGGAGTTTTGCAGGACAGTATATTTGAAGTGGTCCTCTGCATCCGGAACGACCAGCAAGGGGAGCTGGGACCAGCAGACCGACATTTTGGCTGAAGTGGAGGTTCGGGCGTGTCTTAGCCACGGAGTGCGGACAGGAGTCGAAGAGAATGGCGTCAAATCTCACGGTGGCTCAGTCTCTGATGTCGTATTCCAGCCCCTCGCGCTCGGACAGGTCGTCCAGAGCGCTGCGTAACGTCTTCTCGAAAGACGCTTGCCAGGGACGGTTCTTCCAGATGCGTATCACAGTCTCTTCCGGAATCTCCAGCGCCTCCCCCACAATTCGGCATCCGGAAACTGACCGTGGACCGCCCTGTGCCGGAACCCCGACCCTGCGGAGGACCTCGATGACGGATTGTGCCCGAAAATCCCGAAAGACGCGGCCCAGGGTGACCGGGCGATGGGGCGCCACGGGCAGTTCCGGTGGACGCTGCCGAACTCCGAAAACGACCTCCTCAAGCCAAGGGCGGAGGGTGACGGGAAAGCCCTGTCTCGGGTCGCTGAGTGTCACGCAGGTTCGCCAGAGTGCATCGAAGTACGCCGGCCGGGTCTCGGAATCCCTGATGATGCTCAGCCAGTCAGGCCGGGACAACTCTCGACTCTGCTCGAGCAGCTGGAGTCCGATTAACTCGGTGACGAACCTACGCTCCTGATCCCTGTCAAGCAGGACTGTTCTGGGCAGCCGAGCCAACATCGCGCCGGCTACCTGCAGACCCTCGGGGTGAGTGGGCTTGCGCCAGCTGTCCGAAGAGCCGACTTTCGGCTTCCTTCCTTTCAGCCTCCTTCGGGCGGCCCGCCGGTAGAGCTCGCTGAGTAACGAGCGTTCCGGGAAGTCCTGCCACCATTCACTCGTCCGGGCCCTGGCCCTTTCCAGAATGGCGTCACACTCATCCCTCACGTCGCCGTCATCTAGCTCTTCGAATATGCGCTCCCACTCCTCATCCAGCGTGGACCTGAACGTACCTTCGGGATCGGTACCCAGAGCGAACTCTTGAATGGCGTAGAGTTCGGCATCAACGATAAAGCGGACGCTGCGGTCCATTTCAGGTGTACTTTGCATAGTGAGTTTCACTATCTGAACCATCCCTTCGTCGTCACGCCGCCCGCTTCTCGCGGCCGATGCTCTGGATCGCCAGGGCCCAATCGATGTCGGGTCTCCCGAACAGGTTGCCCAGAGGCTTTGTAAAACGGCACTGGAATCGCCGAGTCTCTGCCCTTGACGAGCACGCCGAGGATAGCTCGACACTTCAGATGGCGATTGTACGCTCCCTGAACCCGGCTGCGATGTGGGGGCTGTACGGCCGCGGTTAACCCCGTTGCGCTTCCGAGTCGACCTGTCGCTCTCACCAATGGTATCAGACTCGCCTGCCGCGCAGTCCCATCAGTAGGTGTCGTATTCAGGCCGTTTCGCCCGCAGGCATCGGGAGTCGACGCAACGGCGGCGCCGAGATGTTTTAGTCCTGTCCCACCTGTACCACTCGTCAGGCCAGGTCTCGAACCGACGCAACAACAGATCACAGACCTCGGGAGGCACTTGTATCAGGCGGCTGGGAGATGTTCCCTGAGTTGAGCTATCCGCTCGATGGAGCGTACTCCCTACCGGCGCGAGAGCAGTCCTTCTGACGATGCGAACCACCAAGACGGAGCGGCCGGAGCGTTCGCAGTGATCACCCACGGTATAGGGGATGCCGAGGCGGGCTGCCGTGTCTACACTCGCACTCATGCCGGTGCAAGAGAAGCTGGACAGGGCCTGGGTGCAGATGGTGTAGCGTCGCGGACTGCAAGACCCCGGGCAGCGTTGCACCTGGTTGCCATATAAATGCAGATCGGCCCTCTCGGTGGATCGGGTCCAGAGGACTTTCGCTGAGCTTCGGCATATGAACTGAGAAAGGACCTATGGGCACCGAACCGTCGAATACGATCCAGCTGGTTTACTTCCACTCCAGTGGCCGTCGACGTCGCGGATGCTCGTGCGGTCTACGGCCTGTACTCGCATCGCGGCGGGGCCTGGCCTGCCCGAACTAACCAGAGTGCCACGACCGGGGCCCGCCAGAAAGAGGGCAATCTGAACCCGGTCGACGTACCGACTCGCTGCAACCAGCCCCAGTAATCGACTGTTCAGATTTGGTGAGCCAGAAAGCCAGCCAACCGGTTGAATCGATGATAGAAGCCGAGAATGAGGCCATAGAAAAGTGTGTATATAAAATCCGAGAGCTTGGAATAATTGTTTATATACAATGTTATCGGCCTGAACATTGGAGGTCTTGTGCAAATGTGGCGGCTCTCGATCGGGCGTCGCCGGCCGCCGTGCGGGGTAGCGTAGCCCTCGAATCCCGCCCGTCGTCGCCCTCTGGCCATGAAATCCGAGGATTTAGTAACTATCTCAAAATCCTAACCCACAGATGCATAGAGTGGATTCAGGGACGAATGTAAGGTTTCTCCAACAGGACCGGGAGGAACCGCATGACGCAACAAGATACGTTAGGGACCATTTGGGAAGTGCCGGACGAGCTTTGGGAAATCATCGAGCCTATCATCCT
>DAOUJL010000084.1:0-14551 GCA_034422735.1 Dehalococcoidia bacterium
CATAATAGTCGCACCTCGTTGGTGATGGCTTGTTGTTGTTCACTACCATCATAGCCGGCTTTACAGCCGGCTCCAACGAGGCCTTCTTCTGCAACTAGGCGGTGGATCTGGGACGAATCAGGCCTCTTGACTAGGTCCGTCCTCAGGTCATCGGCTGTGTTTTGTATTGTTGCTCGGCTGACACCCGTGCCTTGGAGTTAACTGCTGGTCAACCGGCTCAGCCAACCGCCCATCCCTCCGAGAGCGCCTCAGCCTGTTCCAGCACCGTGCGCGTCGCCTTCTCCTGCTTGTCGGGCGGATAGCCGTGCTTGCGCAGGATGCGCCGCACCAGCCGGCGCAGGTTGGCTCGGACGTTCTCGCGCACCGTCCAGTCGATGGTGACGTTGTTGCGCACCGTGTCGACCAGCTCGCGGGCGATGTCGCGCAGGGTGTCGTCGCCGAGAACCTGGACGGCGCTGTCGTTCGTCTCCAGCGCGTCGTAGAAGGCCAGCTCGTCCTCGGACAGCCCCAGGCTCTCGCCACGTGCGTCGGCCTCGCGCATGTCCTTCGCGAGCGCGATCAGCTCCTCAATGACTTGCGCCGCCTCTATCGCCCGGTTCTGGTAACGGCGCAGCGTCTGCTCCAGCAGCTCGGCGAAGGAACGCGCCTGCACCACGTTCTTACGCCTGCGCACCGACAGCTCACCCCTGAGCAGCTTCTGGAGCAGTTCCACCGCGAGGTTCCGGTGGGGCATCCCCTGTACCTCTGCCAGGAACTCGTCCGAGAGCACCGAGATGTCGGGCTTGTCCAGGCCCGCGGCGGCGAATATGTCCATCACCCCCTCGGACGCCACCGCCCGCGAGATGATCTGCCGCACGGCGAGGTCGAGGTCCTCGTCCGAGCGTGTCTCACTGGCGCTCTTGGACAGCGCCGCCCGCACCGCCTGGAAGAAGCCCACGTCGTCGCGGATGCGCGTAGTCTCCGGGTGCGGCACGGCCAGCGCGAACGCCTGCGACAGCTCGCGAACGGCGGCGAGGCAGCGCTCCTTGCCGTCCTCCTGGGCCAGCACGTGCTCCTGCGCGGCGGGCAGCAGGCCGAGGCGTTCCTGCGCGTTGCCGGTGGTCCACTTCGTCCAGTCGAATCCGTGGAACAGCGCGCAGCACACCTCGTGCTTCTCCAGCATCACCGCGACCGCCTCCTCCTGGTCCAGGGTGGCGCGGCCGGTGCCTCCACTCTCGGTGTACGTCGCCACGGCCTGCTTCAACTCCTGGGCCAGCCCCAGGTAGTCCACCACAAGGCCACCGGGCTTGTCGCCGAACACGCGATTCACGCGGGCGATAGCCTGCATAAGGCCGTGGCCCCGCATCGGCTTGTCCACGTACATCGTGTGCAGACTGGGCGCGTCGAATCCGGTCAGCCACATGTCCCGCACCAGCACCACCTTGAACGGGTCGGCGGGGTCGCGGAACCGCTGCGCCAGCGCCTCGCGCCCAGCCTTGTTGCGGACGTGCGGCTGCCAGTCCAGCGGATCGGACGCGGAGCCGGTCATCACTACCTTGACAGACCCGCAGGCGTCATCGTCGTCGTGCCAGCCGGGGCGGAGGCGCGTAAGCTCCCGGTACAGCTCCACGCAGATGCGCCGGCTCATGCACACCACCATCGCCTTGCCCTCCAGCGCCTCGAGCCGCCGCTCGAAGTGGTCCACTACGTTCTCGGCGATCTGCCGCACGCGGTTCTCAGCGCCGACGACCGCCTCGAGCTGCGCCCACCTGGTCTTGAGCCGCTCCCTGCGCTCCACCTCCTCGCCCTCGGTGGCCTCCTCGAAGTCGGGGTCTATCCTCGGCTTCTCGGTCTCGTCCAGGGCCAGCTTGGCAAGGCGGCTCTCGTAGTAGATGGGCACCGTCGCCCGGTCCAGAACGGAGCGTTGGACGTCGTAGATGCTGATGTAGTCGCCGAACACGGCGCGCGTGTTGGCGTCCCGCAGCTCGATGGGCGTGCCGGTGAAGCCGACGAACGATGCGTTCGGCAGCGCGTCCCGCATGTGGCGCGCGAAGCCGTCGACGAAGTCGTACTGGCTGCGGTGGGCCTCATCGGCGATGACGACGATGTTGCGCCTCTCCGACAGCGCGGGGTGGGTGTCGCCCCTCTCCTCGGGAAAGAACTTCTGGATGGTGGTGAACACCACGCCGCCGGCGTTCACCGATAGCTTGCTCCGCAGGTCGGCGCGACTCTCCGCCTGGGTCGGCGGCTGGCGCAGCAGGTCCTGGCAGCGCGAGAAGGTGCCGAAGAGTTGGTCGTCGAGGTCGTTACGGTCGGTGAGCACCACGATGGTGGGATTCTCCATCGCAGGCTCCCGCACTATGGCCCCGGCGTAGAAGGCCATCGTCAGGCTCTTGCCGGAACCCTGGGTGTGCCAGACGACCCCGATGCGACGGTCGCCCGGCTCGCCGACGGGGACGCGGCCGGACTCGTACCTGCCGCTTGGGTCGGCGAGCGTGCCGTCGGAGCGTTGCAGCCTGGCCGCGCGCAGCGTCTCGCCCACGGCGACACGGACGGCGTGGTACTGATGGTAGCCGGCCATCTTCTTGACGAGCGCGCCGCTGCCGTCGGCGTCGAACACGATGAAGTCGCGCAGCAGCGCCAGGAAGCGGCCCGGCTCGAACACGCCCTCCAACATCACCTGGAGCTCCGTCGTGAACGGGTCGGCCAGGTCCTCGCCGGTGATGGTGCGCCAGGGCTTGAACCACTCCCTGCCGGCGGTGAGCGTGCCGACGCGGGCCTCGTTGCCGTCCGACACCATCAGCGCCTCGTTCATGGAGAACAGCGCGGGCAGCTCCGACTTGTAGGTCTGGAGCTGCTGCCAGGCCGTCCAGATGGTGGCGTCCTCGTCGGTCGGGTTCTTCAACTCGATGACGCCGAGGGGCAGGCCGTTCACGAACAGTACGATGTCCGGCCTGCGCGTGTTGCGGTTCTCGGTGATGGTGAACTGGTTGACGGCCAGCCAGTCGTTGTTGGAGGGATTATCGAAGTCAAGCACCACGATGTGGCCGCCGCGCACCGTGCCGTCGGCCTGCCGGTACTCGACCTCCACGCCATACACCAGCATACGGTGGAATGCGCGGTTGCGGGCCTCCAGCGTGGCGCCCTCGGGACGAGTAAGCTGCCGGAGGGCGTCGTCCAGGGCCGAGGCGGGCAGGGTAGGATTGAGATCGGCCAGCGCGTCCCGCAGCCGGCGCTCCAGCACCACCTCGCCGTAGTCGTCGCGCTCGGCGGCGGGCGTGCCGGGCGCGATGTCCGCGCCGCGAGCGACGCCCCAGCCCTGGGCGGCCAGCCAGTCGAGGGCTGCCTGCTCTACGTCAGCTTCGGTCAGGGTGGTCATGCTACTCTGAGAATGCGCTCGCGCGTTACGCGGCGAGCTCCGGCAACGCTCGCTCCCGCTCCGACCAGAGTATGGGCTGCACTTCGTAGTTCCTCATCGCGTCCAGGACCGCCACGGAAACCGTGGAGTCGGAGTCGTTGAGCACGGCGTAGGCGCGTGACTCAGAGGGGCGAACGTCTTTGGTGTCTATCCACGAAAATGCCATCGATTGGGCGCGTTCCCGGTTCGGGCGATTGATGGGGCGCAAAATCCGCTCCGGCTGATCTGTTGACTTGGGGATGACGAACTGAAACAGATGGTCATAGCCACTCGCGCCGGTGAACTTCACGTTCGGAGTGTAGCGGACTTTAGACTCGTCGAGCCAACTCTCCACGTCTTCGAAGAACAGGCTAACGGCCATAGGCTGCGCAAGGTAGAACAGGTCGTTCACGGCAAGCATCGCCTGGAACAGATTGTGCTTGCGGAGCGCGAAGTTTCCTTTTGACGCCTTGACCTGGAGTTGACCGTCCACCCTGTGCACGCCAAAGCCGTTGAGAGTGGTCATAAGCAGGGCCTCACGCCGGCCTCCATCTATCTTGCAGCCCGCCTGCTCCAGGTCATCCAACACGTACCCGTCGTCGGTAAGAACGTACCCATTGCCCTCTCTTACGGCGTAAATCTGGAGTTGGTCGTTGTGGCGGTCCAGGTAGGGCGTGGTTATCTCCACCCAGCCGTTCATACGGCGGAGCGTGGTCTTGTCGCGAAGCCACTTCCAATACTGGTCCAGCAGCGCCTGTATCTCATCGGTCATGCCGCCAACCCCCGCTCGACGTTCGGTGGCTCAACAATGTTGCAGTACTTCAGGAAGTCTTGGTAGGTCTGCCAATGGTCGGCGAGGTTGGCGAAGCGGTCCACCGGCGCCGGAAACGCCCACTTGTCTGCGTACCCTTCACGGAACAGGTGGACATGAGGAGTTCCTACCTCCGCGTCGTCAGGGTTTCTGTGCGGAGCGCCGCCAAAACAGAGCCTCATCAGGGGCACAACGCGCCGGCCTCTGGTCTGGTAGGACCCTTTGGCAAGGTTGATACGTCCTCTTCGCAAGTCTAGCACGAACTGCTCGCGACCGTCGGTGGACATCAGCGGGATAGACACGCCGCCGCCCATGCCCGGGTAACGCCACCGTTTGTCGTCGACGCGGCGCTTCGCCAGCGCGATAAGCGCGTCGGCTTCCGTTTGGGTCAGGTGGTAGCTTGGCAATCAGAATCTCACTGACGTTTGACCAGACGACTGACGGCAAGCCAGCCCAGCGCGGCCTGCTCGACGTCGGCTTCGGTGAGGGTCACTCGACCTCCTCACACGGTCCCAACTTGAGCCCGTCGATTCGCAGATACCCTTCCATCACGATCACTTCCACTTGCCCGTACATGAACCTTGCTGGCAACTTTGACTCACGGGTCACCGCCACGCTGTAAGATGAAGGCCATCTCTCCCCCGATGCAAGTACCTCATAACTGTACTCTCGGCCGGAAAACTGGATGTTAAGTACACGACCGTCAAAAGCGAAAGTCATCTCGGCCTCATCGTTGAGCGAGGACATCTCCATGATCAGATTGCGCCGGAGCGGTCGCGCGTAGTCCCTGTCGATAGAGCACTTCGGGCTCGCCTCGTAGGCTCGCTTTCTTTCCTCGGCCTCCCGCATGAACGGGATAAGGTTCCAGTTGCGCTCGCCTTCGATAAACCAATCCGGTAGAGGTGCCAGGTCAGATCTGTCAGACTTCAGAACGAAACTGATCCAGGCTGCGGCTTCCAACGCACTGCCCAAGTCGTGTGGGATTTCGCCTTCTACAAATGAGAGCTGGCGGCTTGTGCTGCGAACTCCGCTTAGCTCGACTACGAACCGGCCAATCGACTTCATCACTGGGCGAGCGACCACATCGACATGCTCGAATCTGTAGCAGACGCCTACTGAAGGAGACCGAAGCGCTTCAGGCACAATCCAACTTACTTCAGGCGAAACTTGCGTTTGCGGTGGCCGGTCCTCAAAACCAAGCTCCAGCAGAACTTCAAGAGTTGGACATGAAATGCTCAATTGGCAACCTCCTTACGGCGCTCGGCGTCGGGCGAGCCGGGCGCGATGTCCGGGCCGTGGGTGACGCGCCAGCCCTGGGCGGCCTGCCAGTCCAGCGCGGCCTGCTCGACGTCGGCTTCGGTGAGGGTGGTTGTGGTCACTACCCCGCCGAGCCTTCAAGATCAACACCTAGAAACTTCGACTCCTTTCTTAGGAGAAAAGTGAAGATTCGACGCTGAATCTCACCATGCAGACCTTTTACGCTAAAGCCAAGGACGATGTTGAGGAAGGCCAGTGCCATCAAGACTGCTGACACTATCGAGAGAATCCACCCAGCACTCTCAAGGAACGGAACAACTCGCACTTCGCCAAGAAGACCAACTACAAGCAGGACAGAAACAGCTACCGCCATCCCTACTGAGATTACCCACGACCATTTTGTAGCGTTCCGTTGACATCGCCAGTGTAGGCTCTTCAAGAGTTCAGCATGCTGGCGAGATTGATCAGCCAGTTCCAGTTGAGTAGCTCTATGCGACTCCTGTTCTTTGTGAAGCTTGACTGTCTCTTCAGCCTTGATGTCGCTGGACACACTCCTCAGAGTACGAGTAATGGTTTGTGGATTCACCCCCAATGGATCTCCCAAGGTGTAGCCCATCAGCTCTGGATACACGCTTGGGCTGCTGCGTAGCAACTCCAACTCGCGCGTTGCTAAGGTTCCATCCGCCTCCAATCTGTCAATCTCGGCCATGTACTTATCGAGCACTTCATCTGACGGCTCAAGCGCTGCATATGCGAAGGAAAGTAGTCGTGTTGTGGGGATGTTGGGAGCCCCAAAGGGAGCCTTTAACCATGCCGCATTAGCCAAGGTAAAATCTGTGATTGCGCTTGACACATCCTGGGACGACTCATACTGCTGTCCATACTCCCATGCCGCCGTAGCCAGGGAACCATTACTTGTAACCAATGCAGCCTTCGCACGTTCAAGCGTTGGCGCTCTTCCTTTCGCTCTAAGTGCGTAGATACTTCTAACAGAGTTGATGTCGTACAGTTTAGCGCGGGGGTTTCTGTATTCGACGTAGTCGTCCAGGACATTTTCAAACTGGGTTTCGTCAATTTGAAACTCAGGTCGGTAAATCGGAGTTCTATGGGTTTCAATTCCGACCTCACTCAGCTTACTCTCGATTGACTCGGCCAAGAGGACAAGATCAGAGCGAGTCGTGCCGTTTTTCCTTGCTTCTACTACGATTGCCCCACGACCATCTGTAGGATCAATATACTCTCCAGCTGCCGATATCACGGCGCGGAGTTCATCACGAGAGTGTTCGAATACTGCTAGCTTTGCCTTCAGCCGACTGAGCAATTCTAGCAAGTCCCGTGCGGCCTCTTCCTTCGCTCTACCTTCAAGACCAAGCCTCTGAACCAAAAGAGGCGTATCGAAGTAAAACGTTACGTTTCTGTAGTCCTGCGTTACGTGTTCAAGGTCTGGACAAAGGAGCGCGTTTGCCAGCATGTGTCCTTGTACTAAAATCACGAAGCTTTGGAAGAGCCGATGATCTCTTTCCTGAATGGTTCTAACGAAGTCACTTACCAACACTATTGACTGGGGGTGGCTACCGCTCAGAGCAGGAATGGCAGTGCCTCTCAAGTATGCGCGTAGGCAGGATACATCGAACCTTGACAAGAAGGCCGTCACGGCATCAACCGCTCCTTGAGCATGCTCAATCGGGTGAAGCGAAGATTCAGAGAACTCCTGAAGGGCGAGCAGAATGGCATCAATATGGCCTTGGGCTTCGGCACGTCGTTCCGACAGCTTTGGACTCGGGAGTACGCCAGTTATGTGATACTCTCCCGACTTCCTAGATATCGAGTGGGCACGGGCCAGCCGCCTTAGCACAAGCTGAACTGTTCGTTGAGGCACGGTCAAGCCGAACTCCTTCTCAATCTCTTGAGCAACAGAGTAGTCCGTTATGGAAGGGAAGTGGGACTCAGTGAGCACCTGCAAGACAAACGGACGCAAGTAGTCTAGGTAGTCTCGGCGCTGATCAATGTTCACCTTGAGTACAGCTAGGCTAGTTAGTGTACTAGTACGGGCGGGCGAACCTGTGGTAGCTTCAACCATTTCGATCCTTACACCATTAATCTTCCCATCAGCAGCCCCGGCAGCAGCGCATCCCGCTGCGTGGCAAGGGCGTGTGATTCTGCTGTGTTTGCCGTGACCCGGGACCTGAGGTTGCTGATCTGCTCCCCGAAGGCCTCCAACACTGGCTCAGTAGCAACGACTAGGGGAAAACCACTTAGAACTTTAGCGTTCAGGCTCAGTCGCGTAGTCCCCGCGCCCCTTTCTTGAACCAACTGCCAGTAGGCATCCGACCGCAACCAGTATTGTAACAAGTACGCATATTCTTCGCTCTTGGGGCGAAATCGGATTAAGTAGGACGCAAAGACAGCATTCAACGATTCCTCGATCATGCATCCATGTCCAGGGTCTGCCATCCGAGCAATAAGAACATCACCCCTTCTCAAGCGGTACTTCTCGAAGTCCTCATCCGAGACTTCGCAATACGGGACTGAGTCCCACTCAATCCATGCCTTCTTGTTGATGTCGGTAATGCGGAGGAACTTCGGACCGATGGGTTCGTCCTTCGCCGACGCCGTGTAGCCATACTGAGGCTTCTGCGAAATCTCACCCAGCGCCTTCACCCCCCACCCCTCCGGCACCTCGCCCAACTCGGATGGCACCAGCCGATCCGGGAACAGGTCGTAGTGCTCGGCGGGCAGGCCGGCCAGCGACTCGCCGCGCCGCCAGCGGCCCTCCATCTTGGCGCGTACCGGCTCGAAGTCGACGAACCACGACTTGAAGAGCGCCCGCGCCATCGCCTCCAGCGTCTCGTTCATGCGGCGGTTCAGCTCGATCTTGTCGTCGAGGGTGCCGAGGACGTGGGCGATAGCGCGCTGTTCGGGGAGGGGCGGGAGGGGGACTTCCACAAGTCCTATGTCCGCCTTTCGCAAACCGAATCTGGTTACTCCGTTTGCGAATGAATGGAACTGCTGCTGGGCACCAACACTACTCAACGCATAGAAGAGGAATGTGCCGTCGACTTCTGACGGACGTGGACGAAGGATCGCCAAATGGTAGCCGCAGACCAAATTTGGAACGTCTTCCCGCACCAGCGCAGGAACGCCTATGTCGTCGTACTTTTCGGAATCCTTAGTGATAACAACGTCGCCAGCGGCGAGCGAACACCTTGCAATTTCCCGCTCAGTCGCAGTCGCAGTCATGAAGTCCATGCCCGCGTGAATAAAGCTGTTTCTATACACGTCCATGTAATTGCATAGCTGAACAGCTTGCTCATTTGCCTTCGTCTTCTTGTCTACGCTGCTTAGCTGGAGGTCTATCACGTCACCCAAAGAAGCTCTGCGCCATTCGCCCGCGCTGGCTTGCTTGGCTGCCTCTTGCACGACCACGTAGCCCTGCTCAATCACTCTTCGGAAGTCCTCCGATATGTCGTGCCAGTCAAGCACGTCCACGCGCATGGGCAGGTCGGATTCCTCGAAGGCCTCCTTGAGGCGGCCGAGCGTCTTCCAGCCCAACAGCCCCTTGCCGACGACAGCGAGGTCGAGGTCGGAGTAGTCTTTTGCGGTCCACGTGGCGCGGGAGCCGAACGCACGTACCTCGCACTCCGGCACGTGCTCCACGAGTATACGCTTAACAATCGCAAGGTAGCCTGGGTTTAGATCAATCATTGCGCGCTTCCAGGGCCGCGAGCAGCCGCCGCGCGTCATGCGCAAATTCCAAGGCCGCCCGGTACACACGCTCGGCGCTTTCCCTACCGTACGTGTGAGAGGTGGCGTTCCTCGCCAGGTGGTGGTTCATCCACAGCTCCGCGTCGGGGATGAGCCGGTTCTCCGCCGCAATGCGAAAGAGCTGTCGTCTCGTCAATCCGTCCGTGGCCGCCGAACCCAGGTTGATGTTCAACCAGCGCTGCATCAACTTCCACGACAGTTCGTAGGTGACCTCGAAGTTCTGGATGACGCCTGAACGAATGCCGTTCCGCTCCACTTCGTTCAACCGCTCCATCCGTTCAGTGTTTTCGCTGGCAGCCGCGAGGTCTGAAAGCGCTTCGATGGAATTTCTCAAGTGCTCCAGTTCAAGCGGCATGATTCTTCTCCACCCGCGTGTTATCCATGTCGGTGTCCAGCAGATACGCTGTCACTCGACCTCGCGTAGCCTCAGCGGATGACGATCAAACAGATCGTCCGGCCCGCCGTTTGGGATTGCCAGCAGGTGATCGATGAAGTTCGGCGTGTCGGCCTTCTCCGTGCCGCAGGTCCGATCGCAATCTTCCACCGCCGTTACAACGACGACCGGCCTGCCTCGGTGAGTTACCGTCTGGGGCGAGCCTTCCAAGGCGGCGTCGACCAAGTCATCGAAGCGGCTCTTGGCGTCTTCAAGTGTCCATTCGGCCAAATCGCCACCTCCTGGCTGGTAATGCCAACTAGATTATTGTGCTAGCCAGATGTGAGGTCAATCTCCAAACCCCAGCCGCTTCAGGTTCGCCTCGATCTCGGCGTCCAGGCGGCGCGCCTCCGCCTGCTGCTCGCGCCACTCGCCCTCGGAAGGTAATCTGACTTCCCCATATCAGTCCTGTCGAGCTCGGCCCGCGAATGGTTCTTGAAGCAGCGTCTCGGAGTCTATACCCAGGTGCCTGTGTAGCGCCCGGGCCATAGACATTGTGATGTCCTCTTGTCGTGACATGACTGCTGTGACTTTGGCCAATCCGCCGATGTAGGGGATCAGGTCATGGAGAGTCAGCCCCCGCTGGTCCATCTCGAACTCGATGGACGCTATGGGGTCAGTGGGCGGCGCGATAGGATAGTGCCTGTCCTCGTAACATTCGATCAAGTCCACCAGGATTTCGCGCTCATCGCCTTCCGGTGTGCCAACTTCGGCCTGAAATATCTCGCTGAGTCTAGTCAGCGCGGCGTCGTAGTCTTCCTCGGTACGGATCGGGCTTACGCTAACCATATCTATACCTCCTCCACTTTTACCTCTTAGGTCGAGGAGTCATCCACCCCCAAACCCCAGACGCTTCAGGTTCGCCTCGATCTCGGCGTCCAGGCGGCGCGCCTCGGCCTGCTGCTCGCGCCACTGGGCGGACAGGCGGGCCATCTTCTCGGCGAACGGCTCGCCGTCGTCCTCGCGCGGGGCGGCCCCGACGTAGCGCCCCGGCGTGAGCACGTGGCCATGCTTGCGGATTTCCTCCAGCGTGGCGCTCTTGCAGAAGCCCGGGTCGTCGGCGTACTCGCCGTCGGCGTCCGTGCCGCGCCAGGCGTGGTAGGTATCCGCGACGCGGGCGATGTCATCCGCAGACAGGTCGCGGCGGGTGCGGTCTATCATGTGGCCCAGATTGCGGGCGTCGATGAAGAGCGTCTCGCCGCGGCGGTCGGTGCGGCCCCGGCGCAGGAACCAGAGGCAGGCCGGTATCTGGGTCGAGCGGAATAGCTGGCCGGGCAGGGCGATGATGCAGTCCACCAGGCCGGCCTCGACGATGCTCTTGCGGACGTCGCCCTCGCCGGACTGGCCCGACGACATGGAGCCGTTGGCGAGCACGAAGCCTGCGACGCCGCGTGGCGCGAGGTGGTGCAGGAAGTGCTGCACCCAGGCGAAGTTGGCATTGCCCACCGGCGGCGCGCCGTGCGCCCACCGCCTGTCGTCCCGCAGCCGGTCGCCGCCCCAGTCGGAGACGTTGAAGGGCGGATTGGCGAGGATGTAGTCGGCGCGCAGGTCGGGGTGGCGGTCGTTGTGGAAGCTGTCGCCGTGCTCGATCTGGCCCTCGATGCCGCGTATGGCGAGGTTCATCTTGGCCATCCGCCAGGTGGTGTAATTGGACTCCTGGCCGTATATCGAAATGTCGCCCCTCGCTCTGCCTGCGTTGCCGTTGCCGCTGGCGTGGGCGCGGATGAACTCCACGGACTGCACGAACATGCCGGACGAACCGCAGCAGGGGTCGTAGACGCGGCCCCGGTAGGGCCGGAGCATGGCGACGAGCAGCCGCACCACGCTGCGCGGGGTGTAGAACTCGCCGCCCTTGCGCCCCTCGGCTAGCGCGAACTGCTCCAGGAAATACTCGTAGACGTTGCCCAGCACGTCCGTGGCGCGTGCTTCCGCGCCTCCAACCTTGATGTTACTCACCACGTCGACCACCTGGCCGAGACGGTTCTTGTCCAGCGCGGGACGGGCGTAGTCCTTGGGCAGCACGTCCTTGAGCGCCGGGTTGTCGCGCTCGATGGCGGACATGGCGTCGTCCACGGCGCTGCCGATTTCGGGCTGGCGCGCCTGCGCCTGCAGCCGCTGCCAGCGGGCCTCGGGCGGCACCCAGAAGATGTTCTCGGCGACGTACTCGTCCCGGTCCTCGGCGGCCTCCTCGCCCCACTCGGCGAGCACCTGGGCGCGGCGCTCCTCGAAGGCGTCAGAGATGTACTTGAGGAAGATTAGTCCGAGGACGACGTGCTTGTACTCGGCGGCGTCCATGCTGCCCCGCAGCGCGTCGGCCATGCGCCACAGCTCGGAGCGGTAGTCTGTGTCGCCGGTCGTCTGCGCCTGCGATTTGGAGCGTCTTCGTCGTGCCGTCGTCATAGGGTTGCACTCCTCAGCTGCCTGTCAGGACCCCCTAGCCGATCACTCTTGATGGCCATTCGAGAATATGCCGCCGGGAGTTCAGAGTCAATGCGAGACGCAGCGAGTTTCCGTTTGGGTAAGGGTTTGCAGGCGTCTGGTGCTAATGGTCACGGTAGACCCCTTGGCGGTAAGAGCGGTCATCGCAGTGAGCGGCATCCCAACCGTCTTCTTCATGCTGCTCGGCGGTTCTTTGGTGGACAGATTTTTCCCGCTCCCGATCATGAAGGCGAGCAACGTGACGCGCATCGTACTGGCGTTTGCGTGTATGGGTCTCCCTTTCATATTTTCATCGCTTCTGCTCGTGTGGATACGCTTGAAACGTCAGAAAGGGGACTCTACAGACCGGGCAGACGAAGATGCCGGGATACTGCGGACCATCGGCGAGGGCATAAGATTCGTCCGTGCGGATTCTGCGATGTTCACGATGTTCCTATTGAATTCGGGAGTGGAACTGCTGGTAGAATGTTCCGTAATCGTGGGGATACCCATCCTCGCCGGTACCAAGATGGCGGAAGGCGCTGGCGATGGGAGTAATCGCGCCTTCGTACGCTGGTCGGGCGCTACTCGGCTCGACACTAGCCGGGACACTGCCCGCACCCAAACGCGGCCTCGGACTGCTCCTCGTTTCTCTCTTTACATTGTCAGGTCTGTTGTTGATACAATTCGGTTTTCTGAGGACGATGTGGAAGGCAGCAGGCGTGGCGCTCACTGTCGGCGTAGCTAGCGATTACACCGACAACATGTTCACGTAATGGCTAAAGGCCCGAACGCCGCCGCGGATTATCGGGCGCGTGATGAGCCTTCTAACGATTGCCTCCATTGGCTTGTCTCCGCTGTCAATTGCGGTCTCGGGGGCCTGATGGGGCTGAACCTGGAGTGGGTATTCGTGGGAGCTGGAGCTTTGCCGACGCTGCTCTCCCTGTCTTCGAGATTTTCTCGCGAGGTGCGAAGCATCAAGTTGCCGTGACCTGCCCCCTGTAGCTGTACCCCCTGTAATGTTATACCGACAGGCATTGGGGCCTAGTCGGCCGGTAGCATAGTCTTGGGTGCCGGCGGTCTGTAGCCCATGGGCTGTGAGGTCCGATGCGATTTTGGATCTGCCTGAACTGCTCGGTCAGCACTTTCACCTACAGCATGTGTAGCAGACCTCTCTGTTCAACAACTCGTCCCTCAGTTTCCCATTGAAACTCTCTATATGGCCGTTTTTCCACGGCGACCCAGGCGCTCGATGTAAAGCGTCCTCGCTCCAAGTCTCTCGAGCCACTAACGTGCAGCCTTCGCGGTTAACTCCGGTCCGTTGTTCAAGCGAATGTGGCCGGGAATACCACGCATCACCATCAGTCCCCGAATGTCTCAATCACATTGGCTGAACGGATGTGGCGCGCTGTCCGGATCGCAAGGCATTCCCGAGCGTACTCGTCCTTCACGGTCAGAAGCCGGACTCCGCTGCCGCGTGAAGCTCTAAGTGTACGAAGTCGTATGTCCACAGGTGGTCCTTCGACTCAGGCCTCAACCGCACGCAGGAGCCGTCGTTGAGCTACAGACTCCCCCTCTTGGACTGCTTGCTGAGTACCTTCAATCCCTCCCGTCGCCAGATTCGCTCCGCGCGCTTGTGGTTCACATCCCAGCCGCGCGATGCTTCAGCACAGCGGTGATACTTCGGTAGCCGTACCTGCCGTACTGGCTGGCCAATTCCACGATCTCCTCGATCAGCGCCTGCTCGTCTTTCTGCAGGTTGCGTCTCGTAACGCTGCGTCGACCGAGAATGGCCCAGCACTCTGCAGGCACGACGCTCGGAGACACCCAGCGCTTCCCTCACATGATCTACGCACTGGCGACGACGGATAGGTCTCAGAAGTTTCCCTCTGCCGCCTCCTTCAGTATCTGGTTGCCCAGCGTCAGACCCGCGACCGCTCTTCTCAACCGGTTATTCCCAGACTCCAGACTCTTCAGCCGTCTGGCCTGATCGATCCTGAGGCCGCCGTACTCGGTTCTTCATCGGTAGAAGGTATGCTGGGTCACTCCTATTCGGCGGGATGCCTCCGCCACCGTGTTTCCCTCGGCAATAGCGACCTCAGCCTCCGTCAACTTGTTGATGATCTGCTCCGGTGTGTGCTTCCTCCTACCCATTGCAGCCCCTCTTGTACTCCCCAAGACTAACGTTCCTACTGGATCAGTTTTCGGGGGCAGGTCAGCAATTCCTTCACCTTCACTGGTCGACTCGCGTCGAGGAACTTGGCTGTCTCGATTGCAGCGCCCTCGATCCATGTAGGCGATCTCAGCAATCGCTTTGTCCGGGATCACTTCTACAGGCCTTCACTCACACTTCGCTTTAGATCAGCCTTTACGGACTCAGGCTAGGCAGTGTTGACATTTGCATTATACTAGGTATATGTCAACAGTCACACTATCTCCCGAACAGTGGCCAAAGGTGCTGGAGTTTCTTCGTAGCCAGCCCGATTTGTAC